>NZ_MAQA01000060.1 GCF_001692445.1 Oerskovia enterophila
AACCAAGGCCGCGCGGGACGCGGACACGGCCGAGCGCGAGCGGCTCGACGGCGGGGATCACCTGGGTGGGCAGGTCGCCGAAGTCCTCGTGAGCGTCGGGGGGCGCGGCGGCCGCGGCCGCGGCCCGGCGGGAGCGGGCCGTCTTGCGCGCGGCCTCCTCCTCGGCCTCGAGCATCGCCGCACGCTCGAACGCCTCGTCGCCGACGTAGCCGCCGTCGAGCCGCTCGCGCTCGGCGGTGTCCGCGTCCCGCTCGGCCTTGGTCTTGCGGGTGCGCCCGGTGCGCTTCTTGCGCGGCGCGGTCTCGTCGGTCCCGTCGTGGCGCGAGACGCCGTCGGCCAGCTGGAGGCCGTCCGGGTCGGTGCCGTCCTCGCCCTCGTGGTGGTTGCCCGTCAGGCGGTCGTAGATGCCGCGCAGGCGGCTGGGGATCGCGTGCACCGGGGTCGCGGTGACCACGAGGATCCCGAAGAACCCGAAGAGCAGGAAGAGCGGCACCGCGAACCAGTGCGTGAGCCCGGTCTGCACCGGCGTCGCGAAGAGGTAGCCGATCACGCCGCCCGCGTCCTGGACGGCCGCGAAGCCGTCACGGGGGGCGGGCAGGTCCTCGGCGATGTGCACGAGCGAGCAGACCGAGACCACGATGAAGGTCAGGCCGATCGCGACGCGCGAGTTCGCCTGGGAGCGCTCGGGATGACGCATGATCCGGACCGCGAGCCACACGAGGAGGACCGGCAGGGCGACCGCGGCCACGCCGAAGACTCCTGCGGCGACCGCGTGCACCGCGGTGCCGAACGCGCCGGAGATCCCCCACCACTCACGGGCCGCGACGATCACGGCGAGCGCCAGGAGGAGGAACGCGACGCCGTCGCGCCGATGTGAGGGGTCCAGCTCTCTTGCTCCCTTACCGATACTGCGTGCGACCGCGCCGACCGCGTGCGCACATCCCAGCCACAGCCCGCGCACCGCGCGGACCGGCCAGGGGGCGGGTCGACGACCCGCCTGCGAACCCGTCGGAGCGCGTGACGCGCTCGTAGGGCCCCCCGATCTCCTGGCCGTCGAACCACGTGCCGTGGTCTTCTTGCGGGAGGTCGCGGGCCGTTTCGCCGAGGTGGACGTCCGGGTCGCCATAGTAGGCACCACGGTACCTGCGCACGGGTGTTCGAGCGCGCACCTGGGGCGTGCGTGTCATGTGACGTGCACGTTCCCTGGCAGGCTCACCCGCCCCGCGCTCGCCGTCCGCCGCGCACCGGGGGCAGGATCGGAGCATGACCTCCACTCCCCTGGCCCCCCGCGAGCTGCACGAGATCGCCGACGGCGTCCACGTCGCGACCGCCGAGATCTGGACGAGCATCACGACGGTCGTCGTGTCCCCGGACGGGCGCGCCCTCGTCGTGGACCCGGGCATCACGGTCGAGGAGGTCGAGTCGCTCGCGACCGCGCTCTCGCGCCGGGGCTGGCGGGTCACAGCGGGTTTCTCGACGCACCCGCACTGGGACCACGTGCTGTGGTCCCGCTCGCTGGGCGACGTCCCGCGGTGGGCCTGCCCGACGGCGGTCCGCGCCCAGGAGCGCAGCCTCGCCGAGGACCTGACGAAGGTCGAGCGAGAGGCGCCCGGGCACGACCTCGCGCTGTTCGGTCGGCTCACGCCCCTCCCCTCGACCGCAGCGGACTCCTCGACCGTGGGCGCCTCGTCCGGCACGGTCCGGCTGCCGTGGCCCGCCGCGCCAGGGGGCACGACGGCGTCGGGCACGGCGACGACTGCCCACGGCGGTCCGGGGGCGGGCGAGCCGGTCGTGCTCGTGGTCGAGCACCAGGCGCACGCACCCGGACACGGCGCCCTGGTCCTGCCGGGCGCGGGCGTGATCGTCGTGGGTGACATGCTCTCGGACCTCGAGGTCCCGCTCCTGGACCTCGAGTCACCCGATCCCCTGGGCGACTACCGCGCGGGCCTCGATGCGCTCGAGCACGCGATCTCCGAGCACGGCGTGCACACCCTCGTCCCGGGTCACGGGCACGTGTGCACGGGCAGCGACGCGATCTGGGAGCGGTTCGGGGCGGACCGGACCTACCTCGACGACCTGGAGGTGGCCGCCGGCGACGACACGGACGACACCGGCGCCTCGGACGACCTCCGCGTCACCGGCGACCCCCGCGTCACGGGCGAGTGGGTCGTGGGCGAGCACCGCAGGCAGCTCGCCCACCTGCGCCGGGCGCGGTCGGCGTAGTGCTCCCAGGACCCACCCGAGCACGGCCGGGCACCACGCCTGCGACTCCCGCGACGCCGGTCAGCCGTCCGTCCGCGCCGGGGTCAGGCACTCGAGGTCGGCCGGCGCCCGCTCGGCGAACGGCCCGCTGAGCTCCCTCACCCGCGGCAGCGCGTCGGTCAGCGAGGACCCCAGGAGGGTGAGCGCGTCGAGACCGGTGCTGCACCAGACCGCGAGCTCGCCGTCCGTCCGCGTCGACGGGTCCCAGAGCAGCGCGTCGCCGTTCTCGCTGAACGCGAAGACGACGAGCCGCCGGGCGACCGGCCAGTCCCCGTCGGGCTCGACCATCCAGTCGAACCCCTCGGCCTGACCGTCCTGGTAGGTCGCACGGAAGCGGTCGGTGAGGTGCGCGGCGCGGTGCTGCCACCCGTCGGCGTACCCGTCACGCGCCGGCGGGTACACGAGCCAGAGGCCGAACAGGCGGCAGAACCCGGCACGGCTCACGAGCCGACGGTAGGAGGGCGGGAACCCCTCGCCGTCCTCGAAGCGGTACGCGTCGAGCAGGTCGACCGACACCGCGCCGAGGGCCGGCACCCCGGTCAGGGAGAGCTGGTCGGCCACGACGACGGCCCGTCAGTCGTCGAGGCCGAGCGCGACCGACCGGGTGAGGGCCGCATCCAGCGCCGCGTCGTCGGCGATGATCC
This sequence comes from Oerskovia enterophila, assembly GCF_001692445.1. Classification (GTDB taxonomy): domain Bacteria; phylum Actinomycetota; class Actinomycetes; order Actinomycetales; family Cellulomonadaceae; genus Oerskovia; species Oerskovia enterophila. The sequence goes on from NZ_MAQA01000060.1 coordinate 2,907, forward strand.
GCGACAGGTGCCGGGCCGCGACCAGGAGCGCGTCCAGGTCGGTGCCGTAGACGCTCACCATGCCGCCCTCCGGGTCGAACCCGACCGCCTCGAGGGTCTCGGGAGACTCGTCCGTGAGCACGGCCTGGAGCGCCCCCGAGAAGTCGTACCCCGACCCCTCGACGCCGTGCCGCTCGAGCGCGTCCTTGTGCTGGAGGTACTCGGGACCGCCGGGCGAGTAGATGATGCTCGAGCTCGAGTCGTGGGTCACCAGGAGGACGGGAGCGAGGCCGGAGAAGTCTGCTGAGGTTGCCATGGCCGCGATGCTAGCGACCCGCACCGACACGAGCACCGACCCGAGGACCTACGCGACCAGCAGACCCACCCCGAGCGTCACGACCCCTGCGGCGACGGCGATCGCCCCGGCAGGCAGCAGCACGACCCACCGGTTGGGCGCCTGACGCCCCGCACCGGTCGCGGACAGGAAGAACCCGCCGGGCAGCAGGATCGCCCCGACGAGGACACCCACCCCCGCGACCCAGTTCCAGAAACCAGTGAGCGCGGTCGCCTGGCTGAGGAGCAGGCAGAGCAGTCCCAGGATCACGAGCACCCCCGCGTGCGCGTGCCCCGCCCGGAAGAACGAGGTCTGGAAGGGCGTGGCCGGAACCTTGCCCGTGACGACCTTGACGAGGAAGTACCCGCCGGACTCGATCCCGACGATCGTCAGGAGCACGATCCCGGCAGTGATGCGGACGGCGTCGGTGAGCTCGAGCACGAGGGCCTCCCCTGGTCGGCCGAGCGGGCTCGGCGGAATTTACGAACACTGTTATAGAACACCGTTCGCAAACCCGCGTCAAGAGTTCTAGACTCCTGTCCGTGGCCAGACCCCGACTTCACGACGACTCCCTGCGCGCGTCCCTGCTCGACGTCGCCTCGCAGCAGATCTCCGAGCACGGCGAGTCGGCGGTCACGGTCCGTGGGGTCGCACAGGCCGCGGGGACCAGCGCGTCCGCGGTCTACGCCCTCTTCGGCAGCCGCGAGGAGCTGGTCGCCGCGGTGAGCGTCGAGGGCTTCCGGCGCTTCGCGGTGCACCTGGGTTCCGCACCGACGACCGGCTCGCCGACCGACGACCTCCTGACCCTGGGCCTCGCCTACCGGACCAGCGCGCTGGCCGACCCCCACTTCTACCGCGTGATGTTCGAGGGCCCCGCAACCGCCGGAGGCGCGATCCCAGCCGTCGCCGAGCCGACGTTCGACGTCCTGCGGCAGGCGGTGGCGCGGGTGCTCGAGGCCGCCTCACGGGAGGGCAGCAGCACCCCGCCGCCCCGGCAGGCCCTGCAGGCTGCCGTCGAGGAGGCCTCGTTGGTCCTGTGGGGCCTCGTCCACGGACTCGTGAGCCTCGAGCTCGGTGGTCTGCTGCCCGGGGGTCCCGAGACGTCGGCGAGGCGCTACGAGCAGGCGATCCTCGCCGTCGGGCCACCGTTGCTGCGGGCCGCTCCCTCCCTCTCTGCCCCCTGACGACGAGGGGCCCGCCCTCCCGCAGAGCGGGAGGACGGGCCCCTCGGACGATCAGGCGACTACGCCTCGACGACGACCGGGACGATCATCGGACGGCGACGCAGGCGGTTGGAGACCCAGCGCCCAACCACACGGCGCATGACCTGCTGGAGCTGGTGCACGTCCGTGGCACCTCCCGCGATCGAGTCCTCGAGGGCCTGCACGACCTGGGGACGGACGTCCTCGAACACCGCGTCGTCCTCGGCGAAGCCGCGCGCCAGGATGTGCGGGCCCGCGATGACCTTGCCCGTCGCGGAGTCGACCACGGCGAACAAGGAGATGAAGCCCTCCTCGCCGAGGATCTGACGGTCCTTGAGCTCGGCGTCCGTGAGCTCCCCGACGCTCGACCCGTCGACGTACACGTAGCCGCACGGGACGGCGCCCACAACCGAGGCCTTTCCGTCGACGAGGTCGACGACCACGCCGTCCTCCGCGAGGATCACGCGGTCGGCGGGCACGCCCGTCTTGACCGCGAGCGCACCGTTGGCCACGAGGTGACGGACCTCGCCGTGCACCGGCATGACGTTCTTGGGCCGCAGGATGTTGTAGCAGTAGATGAGCTCGCCCGCGCTCGCGTGGCCCGAGACGTGCACCTTGGCGTTGCCGCCGTGCACGACGCGCGCACCGAGGCGCGTCAGGCCGTTGATGATGCGGAAGACAGCGTTCTCGTTGCCCGGGATGAGCGACGAGGCGAGGATCACGGTGTCGCCGTGGCCGACCGAGACCTTGTGGTCGCCGTTCGCCATGCGCGACAGCGCGGCCATGGGCTCGCCCTGCGAGCCGGTGCACATGAGCACGACCTCGTCGTCCCGCAGCGAGTCGACCTTCTTGAGGTCGATCAGGACGCCGTCCGGCACCTTGAGGTAGCCGAGCTCGGCCGCGATGCCCATGTTGCGGACCATCGAGCGTCCGACGAGCGCGACGCGGCGACCGTGGTTGTGCGCAGCGTTGAGGACCTGCTGGACGCGGTGCACGTGCGAGGAGAACGACGCGACGATGATCCGCTTGTCGGACGCACCGAACACGCTGTCCAGGACGGGGCCGATCTCGACCTCGGGGGTCACGAAGCCCGGGACCTCGGCGTTGGTCGAGTCGACCATGAACAGGTCGACGCCCTTCTCGCCCAGGCGCGCGAACGCGCGCAGGTCCGTGACGCGGCCGTCGAGCGGGAGCTGGTCCATCTTGAAGTCACCCGTGTGCAGGACCGTGCCCGCGCCCGTGGTGACCGCGACCGCGAGCGCGTCCGGGATCGAGTGGTTGACCGCGACGAACTCGCAGCTGAACGGACCGAACGCGACCGTCTCGTCCTCCTTGACCACGCGGGTCACGGGGGCGATGCGGTGCTCCTTGAGCTTGGCCGAGATGAACGCGAGCGTGAGCTGCGAACCCACGAGGGGGATGTCGCGGCGCAGGCGCAGCAGGTAGGGCACGGCACCGATGTGATCCTCGTGCCCATGGGTCAGGATGATCGCCTCGATGTCGTCGAGGCGGTCCTTGATGTAGTCGAAGTCCGGCAGGATGAGGTCCACGCCGGGCTGGTTGTCCTCAGGGAAGAGGACGCCGCAGTCGATGACGAGCAGACGTCCGTCGTACTCGAGGACGGCCATGTTGCGCCCGATCTCGCCCAGTCCGCCGAGGGCGACGATGCGCAGAGCGCCGGTCTGCAGAGCGGGGGGTAGGGACAGTTCGGGGTGAGGGTGGCTCACGGGGCCTCCTGGCTTGTTGTTCAGCTTGTTCAGCGTGGCCGCGGGGTCACCGGGTCCAGCAGGCCGGAGGCCTCCAGACCGGCGCGGACGACGGCGACCTCGTCGTCCGTGGCTGCGACGTACGGCAGCCTGAGGTATCGGTTCTCGGTGACTCCGAGGAGCTGGAGCGCAGCCTTGGCCATGACGGCCTGGAAGCCCGCTCCGTTGATGGCGTCGATCGTGGGGGTGACGGAACGGAAGGCCGCGAGGGCCGCCGCGTTGTCACCGGCGTCGAACGCCGCGACGACCTGGGCGAAGCGCGAGCCGACCACGTGCGCCGCCACGGAGACGATGCCGGACGCGCCGTGCGCGAGGAACGGCAGCAGCATGGCGTCGTCCCCGCAGTACCAGGCGAGGCCGGTCGACTCGATGAGCTTGGCCGCGGTGTAGACGTCGCCCGTCGCGTCCTTGTTCGCGACGATGCGCTCGTGCGCCGCGAGGCGCTCGATCGTGGCCGGGGCGATGCGAACGCCCGAGCGGCCCGGGACGTCGTAGACCATGACGGGCAGCGGCGTCGCGTCGGCGACGGCCGTGATGTGGCGGTACAGCCCTTCCTGGGAGGGGCGGGAGTAATAGGGGCTCACGACGAGGAGCCCGTGCGCACCGGCCTCCGCGGCCTGCTCGGCCATGCGGACGGCGTGCTGGGTGTCGTTCGAGCCGGCCCCGGCCACGACGTGCGCGCGGTCCCCGACCGCGTCGACGACCGCGCGGATGAGCTCGGCCTTCTCCGGTGCGTGCGTCGTGGGAGACTCCCCCGTGGTCCCGCTCAGGACGATCCCGTCGTTCCCGTTGTCCACGAGGTGCTTGGCGACCTTGACCGCTGCGTCGAGATCGATCTCTCCGGCGAGGGTCATCGGGGTGACCATCGCGGTCAGGACGGCGCCGAACGGTCGCGCCTGCGTGGGGGGAAGTGCCATGTGCACAAACTACCGCGCGCGAGGCCGAAACGGCGTGTCGGTCCACGCGTGCGGACTCGGTGCGCCGCGTCGCCGAGCGTCGGTCGCCTCGACGTTGCACGGCCCGGCCGACCGACCGAGCGGGGGTGCCCGACCGCGCGGTCGTGAGGAGTCGATGCGAACCCGCGCCGGTCGCGTGATACTCGAAGCATGTCGCCCGCCACGAACGCCCTGTCCCCCGCCCTGGTCTCGCACCTGCCGACCGGGCTGCTGATCGGTGGCCAGTGGGGGCCGGCCGAGGCCGGACGGACGTTCGAGGTCGCGGACCCGGCGACCGAGGAGGTCCTGTTCGACGTCTCGGACGCGAGCCCCGCCGACGGCCTGCGCGCCCTGGAGGCCGCGCACGCCGCGGCCCCGGCCTGGCGCGCCGTCGCGCCGCGCGAGCGCTCCGAGCTGCTCCGGGCCGTCTTCGCGACGCTCACGGCTCGCGCCGACGACATCGCGGCGCTCATCACGGCCGAGTGCGGTAAGCCGCTCGCCGAGGCCCGGGCCGAGGTCGTGTACGGCGCCGAGTTCCTGCGCTGGTACGCCGAGCAGGCCGTGCGCACCGACGGCCTGGTCCGCACGGCCCCGAGCGGGGCCAACCGGCAGCTCGTTTCGCGGCGCCCGGTGGGCCCCGCGCTGCTCATCACGCCGTGGAACTTCCCCATCGCCATGGCCACGCGCAAGATCGGCCCGGCGCTCGCCGCGGGCTGCACGGTCGTGATCAAGCCCGCGCACCTGACCCCGCTCACGACCTCGCTGGTCGCCGAGATCATCCGCGGGCACTTGGAGGACCGCGGACTGCCGACGGGCGTGGTCAACGTCGTGCCGACGTCGTCGGCCGCCGAGGTGACCACGCCCCTGCTCGCGGACCCCCGCCTGCGCAAGCTCTCCTTCACGGGATCCACGGGCGTGGGCCGCACCCTCCTGAAGGGCGCCGCCGACCAGGTCCTGCGGACCTCGATGGAGCTCGGCGGCAACGCACCGTTCCTCGTCTTCGAGGACGCCGACCTCGACGCCGCGGTCGAGGGCGCCCTGGTCGCCAAGCTCCGCAACACGGGCCAGAGCTGCGTGGCGGCCAACCGCTTCCTGGTGCACGACGCCGTCGCACGCGACTTCGGCCAGCGCCTCGCCCGGGCGTTCGGGGAGCTGCGCGTCGGGCCGGGCAGCGAGGAGGGCGTCCAGGTCGGGCCGCTCATCGAGCGCAAGGCGGTCGAGCACGTGGACGAGCTGGTGGCGGTCGCGTCCGACGAGGGTGCCCAGGTGCTCACGGGCGGGGACCGGCCTCGTTCGCCCGGCCACTTCTACTCCCCCACGGTCCTCACCGGGGTCGACGCGGGCTCGCGCGTGGTCGCCGAGGAGATCTTCGGTCCGGTCGCGCCGATCGTCGCTTTCGCCGACGACGACGAGGGCATCGCGCTGGCCAACGACACCGAGTACGGCCTCGCGGCCTACGCCTACACGCGCGACCTGGCGCGCGCGATGCGGGTCGGCGAGGAGGTCGAGGCCGGGATGATCGGGATCAACAGGGGGCTCGTGTCCGACGCGAGCGCGCCGTTCGGCGGCATGAAGCAGTCCGGTCTGGGCCGCGAGGGCGGCGAGGCGGGCCTCGAGGAGTACCTCGAGACCGTGTACGTCGCGCTGTGACCCCTGAGGACCGCTTCGAGGTACGCGCCGCCGTCCGGCAGGCCGTGTCCGTCTCGATCGCCACCGGGCTCTACGGCATCTCGTTCGGGGCCCTCTCGGTCGTCGCGGGACTGGACCTCGCGCAGACCATGGTGCTGAGCCTGCTCCTGTTCTCGGGCGGCTCGCAGTTCGCGCTCATCGGGGTCGTGGCCTCGGGCGGCACCTCGGGCGCGGCGATCACCACGGCGGGGCTGCTCGGCCTGCGCAACACCCTCTACGGCGCCCAGCTCTCGCCGCTGCTCGCGCTGCACGGCTGGCGACGGGTGCTCGCGGCCCATCTCACGATCGACGAGTCGACCGCCGTGGCCACGGCCCAGAAGAGCCGCGCCGCGTTGCGCGCGGGGTTCTGGTGGACCGGGATCGGCATCTTCGTCGTCTGGAACCTGCTCACGCTGGTCGGGGCGCTCGCGGGCGACGCCATGGGCGACCCCAAGGCCTGGGGGCTCGACGCCGCGGCCGGGGCGGCCTTCCTCGCGCTCCTGTGGCCCCGCCTCGCGAGCCGCGTCATGCAGCTCACCGCGGCACTGGCCGTGGTCGTCGCGGTCGCGCTGCTCCCGTTCGTCCCGCCGGGCATCCCCGTCCTGGCCGCGGGGGCCGTGGCGATCGTGATCGGCCAGGTCGCGCGTCAGCCCCGCCAGCCCGTCACCGTCACGGAGTACGTGCCCGACGGCGCAGCGAACGTCCCGCAGGACGGCGGCGGCGAGCAGACGCCCGGCTCGTCCGACCCGGATGACCCGGGTGACGTGGGTCGCCCGGGTGGCCCGTCCGACCGCACCGAGGAGCCCTGATGTCCGACGCCGCCCTGTGGGCCACCGTGGTCGCCGCCTCGCTCGTGTGCCTGGGCCTCAAGCTCGCCGGGCACCTCATCCCCGAGCACTGGCTCGCGTCCGACCGCGTCTCTCGCACCGCGGCCCTGGTCACGGCGTCCCTGCTCGCGGCGCTCGTCGCGGTCCAGACCGTCGGGGACGGGCAGGGCATCGCGATCGACGCCCGGCTGCCGGCGCTCGGCGTCGCGGCCGTCGCGCTCGCCCTGAGGGCCCCGTTCCTGCTCGTCGTGGTGCTCGCGGCCGCGACCGCCGCTGGGCTGCGGGCGCTCGGGTTCCCCTGACGGCGAGGCGCGTCGACGAGCCCGCCGGGCCGCTCGCCGCGGCCGGGCGCCCCGCTCCGGTAGGGTCTGGCGAATGGCTCTCTTCAGCGAGGCGGCAGACGTCTCGGTCCGTCCGGCGGTCCCCGGTGACGAGGTCGCGGTCACCGCGATCCAGATCGAGTCCTGGCGGTCCGCGCACGGCGACGTGCTGGGCGCGGCGGTGATCGACGCGCTCGACGTCCCCCGGATGCAGGAGCAGTGGGCAGGGGCGGTCTCAGCCCCGCCCGGTCCGGGCTTCGCGGTGCTCGTCGCCCTCGCCGCGGACCGGATCGTCGGCTTCGCGGCCGTCTCCCCCGGCCAGCTCGTCGCGCTCGAGGTACAGCCGTCCCACCAGCGGTCCGGGCACGGGTCGCGGCTCCTGTCCGCGGCCGTCGACAGGTTGCGTCAGGACGGCTCGGAAGAGGTCGTGGCCTGGATCCTCGACGGCGACTCCGCGCGCGAGCAGTTCCTCGGTGGAGCGGGCCTGGGACCCGACCACCGCACCCGCACGCTGGCCACGGGCCTGCGCGACGTCGTCGAGCACCGGTGGAGCGCGTCGATCTGAGGCGCGCCTCAGACTAGCGCGGGGCCTTGCGCTCGGCGCGGTACATGCCCGCGGCCTTGCGCAGCATGGCGCGGGCCCGCTTGCGGTCCCCCGACGCGTCGTACGCGAAGGCCACGTGGTACCAGGAGCGCCAGTCGTCGGGGTGCTCCTCGGCGCGGGCGCGGTGCTCCTCGAACGCGGCGTCCGCCGCGGCACGGTCGATGCGGCCGCCCGGCGAACGCGGCAGGTCGTCGACGGGCAGCTCGTCCGCGGCCGCCAGCTCGTCGGCCATCTTCTGGACCGTGACGGCGAGCCAGAACTCCCACGCGATGAGGCCGATCACGAGCAGCGGGATGAGCAGGACGCCGATCCCGATCGCGATCCCCACCGGCTCGCCTGTGCTCACGAGCCCCCGGGCACGGCCCAGGATCGCCCACACGTAGATCGCGAGCAGGGCCGTGACGACCACAGCACCGATCAGGCCCTTGCGGTTCCTCACGAGAGGTCCATGACGTTCTCGAGCCCGACGGTCAGGCCCGGGCGCGAGACGACCTCGCGGATGCCGAGCAGGACGCCCGGCATGAACGACACCCGGTCGAACGAGTCCTGGCGGATGATCAGCTGCTCGCCCTCGTTGCCGAAGAGGATCTCCTCGTGCGCGACCAGGCCGCGCAGGCGCACCGCGTGCACCCGGACCCCGTCGACGTCGGCACCGCGCGCCTCCCAGCCCGACTCGGTCGCGTCGGGGCTCGCCCCCAGGCCCGCCGCCGCGCGCGAGCGGGCGATCGCGTGGGCCGTGTGCGTGGCCGTGCCGCTGGGCGCGTCGACCTTGTTCGGGTGGTGCAGCTCGATGACCTCGGCCGACTCGAAGTAGCGTGCGGCCTTGGCCGCGAACGTCATGGCCAGGACCGCGGACAGGCCGAAGTTCGGGGCGATGAGCACGCCCACGCTCGTGCCCTCGGCGGCCCGGCGTCCCAGGTGCGCGATGAGCCGACCCCGGCTCTCGTCGGTCCAGCCCGTGGTGCCCACGACCGCGTGGACCCCGAGGTCGATCAGCGCGTGCACGTTGTCCTCGGTGACCGAGGGGACCGTGAAGTCGACCGCGACCTGGGCCCCGGCCGCCGCGACCTGTGCCAGGTCGTCCCCGGCGTCGATGCGCGCGACCAGCTCCATGTCCGGTGCGGCCTCGACCGCCGCGCACACCGTGGCCCCCATGCGCCCGGCCGCGCCCAGGACGGCGACCTTGAGGGGCGTCGAGCCTGCGGGCTGCGGGGTGGACTGGGGAGCGCTCTGGCCTGGGGTCACGTCGTTCGAAGTCACCCGACAACCCTAGCCGCAACGCGAGGAGGGCCGGTGCGCGTGATGCGCACCGGCCCTCCTGACGTCACCTGTCGAGACTCAGTCTCCGAAGGGACCCACGCGCACGGTCGAGCGCGGGCGGGAGGCGAGCTCCTCCGCGAGCTTGCGCACGTCGTCGGACGTCACGGAACGGATCCGTTCGAGCGACTCGGCCACGCTCAGCAGCTCGCCGAACACGAGCTCCGACTTGCCCAGGCGGCTCATGCGCGAGCCCGAGTCCTCGAGCCCCAGCACCAGTCCGCCCGAGAGCTGACCGATGCTCCGGTCGAGCTCGGCCGCCGTGATACCCGACTCGGCGAGCTTCTCGAGCTCGCTCGTCATGAGCTCGGTGACCTGGTCGACCTTGGAGGGCGCGCAGCCTGCGTACAGGCCGAACGTGCCGATCCCGCCGTGACCCGACGCGAACGAGTACGTCGAGTACGCGAGCCCACGCTTCTCGCGGATCTCCTGGAAGAGCCGCGAGCTCATGCCGCCACCGAGCACGGCGCTGAGCACCGAGAGCGTGAAGCGGCGGTCGTCGGTCGCGGACAGGCCCGTGCCACCGATGATGACGTTGGCCTGCTCGACGGTCCGGCGGATCGTGAGCTCGACGGCCTCCGTCCCCACGCCCTGCACGTCCGCGTTGTCGCGGCGCGCGCGGGGGGTGCCAGCAGGGTCGAGGTCCCAGCCACCGGTCGTGAGCGCGGTCGCGACCTGCTCGCACAGCGTGTCGTGGTCGACGCCACCGGCCGCGGCGACGACGAGCGTCTCCGGGCGGTAGTGCCACTGGTAGTGCTCCCAGACGGCGCTGCGCGGCACGGCGTTGATGGTGTCCGGCGTGCCGCCGATCGGGCGCCCCAGGGGGTGCCCGGCCAGGACGGCCTGCGCGAACTCCTCGTGCACGACGTCCGAGGGGTCGTCGTCGTTCATCGCGAGCTCTTCGAGGATCACGCCTCGCTCGGTCTCGAGCTCGTCCTCGTCGAGGCGTGCGGAGGTCACCATGTCGGTGATGACGTCCACGGCCATCGGCAGGTCGGAGTCGAGCACGCGAGCGTAGTAGCAGGTGTGCTCCTTGCCCGTCGCGGCGTTGGCCTCACCGCCGACGGCGTCGAACGCCTCGGCGATGTCCATCGCGGACCGGCGTGCAGTTCCCTTGAAGAGCAGGTGCTCGAGGAAGTGCGTGGAGCCGAAGTGACCGTCGGTCTCGTCGCGCGAGCCGACGCCGACCCATGCTCCGACGGTCGCCGAGCGCAGGCCCGGCATCGACTCGGTGAGGACCCGAACCCCGCCGGGCAGGACGGAGCGACGGATGGTCGCCCCGTCCTGCCCGGCGGTCAGCTCACCCTCGGGCGAGCCCGAGGGGACGAGCGGAAGGTTCCAGGGCACGTCAGGCGTCGTCCCCGGCAGGTGCCTCGGCGTCGGCGGGCGCGTCGGTCTCCTCGACGACCGCGTGCAGCGACAGCTTGCCGCGCGGGTCGATCTCGCCGATCTCGACCTGGACCTTCTGGCCGATGGACAGCACGTCCTCGACGTTCTCCACGCGCTTGCCACCGACGAGCTTGCGGATCTGGCTGATGTGCAGCAGACCGTCCTTGCCCGGGGACAGCGAGATGAAGGCGCCGAACGACGTGGTCTTGACGACCGTGCCGACGAAGCGCTCGCCGATCTCGGGGACGTGCGGGTTGGCGATCGCGTTGATCGCCGCGCGGGCGGCCTCTGCAGAGGGGCCGTCGGTGGCACCGATGTACACGGTGCCGTCGTCCTCGATGGAGATGTCCGCGCCCGTCTCCTCCTGGATCTGGTTGATCATCTTGCCCTTGGGGCCGATGACCTCGCCGATCTTGTCCACGGGGACCTTGACCGCGATGACGCGAGGAGCGTTGGGGCTCATCTCGTCGGGCACGTCGATGGCCTCGTTGAGGACCTCGAGGATGGTCAGGCGCGCGTCGCGGGCCTGGGTCAGCGCGCCGGCCAGGACCGAGGCGGGGATGCCGTCGAGCTTGGTGTCGAGCTGGATGGCCGTGATGAACTCACGCGTACCGGCGACCTTGAAGTCCATGTCGCCGAACGCGTCCTCGGCGCCGAGGATGTCGGTGAGCGCCGCGTAGCGGGTCTCACCGTCGACGGTGTCGGAGACGAGGCCCATCGCGATGCCCGCGACCGCTGCGCGCAGCGGCACACCGGCGTTGAGGAGCGAGAGGGTCGAGGCGCACACGGAGCCCATCGAGGTCGAGCCGTTGGACCCGAGGGCCTCGGAGACCTGACGGATCGCGTAAGGGAACTCCTCGCGGCTCGGGAGCACCGGGACGATCGCGCGCTCGGCGAGGGCGCCGTGCCCGATCTCGCGACGCTTCGGGCTGCCCACGCGGCCGGTCTCGCCGGTCGAGTAGGGCGGGAAGTTGTAGTTGTGCATGTAGCGCTTGCGCGTCTCCGGGGAGAGCGTGTCGAGCTGCTGCTCCATGCGGAGCATGTTCAGCGTGGTGACACCCAGGATCTGGGTCTCGCCGCGCTCGAAGATCGCCGAGCCGTGGACGCGGGGCAGGACCTCGACCTCGGCGGACAGGGTGCGGATGTCCGCGAGCCCACGGCCGTCGATGCGGAAGCCGTCCGTGAGGATGCGCGCGCGGATGAGCTTCTTCTGCACCGCGCGGTACGCGGCGGAGATCTCCTTCTCGCGGCCCGCGAAGTCACCGGCGAGCTCGGCCTGGACCTCGGCCTTGATCTCGTCGAGACGGTTCTCGCGGTCCTGCTTGTCGGCGATGCTCAGAGCCTCGCCCAGGCGCGCCGACGCGGCGGCCTCGACCGCGGCGTAGGTGTCGTCCTGGTAGTCCGGGAACGTCGGGAAGTCCTGCACGGGCTTGGCGGCCTTGGCCGCGAGCTCCTGCTGCGCCTCGACGAGCACGCGGATGAAGGGCTTGGCGGCCTCGAGGCCCTCGGCGACGACCTCTTCGGTCGGGGCGCCGACGCCCTCGTTCTTGATGAGGTTCCAGGAACCCTCGGTGGCCTCGGCCTCGACCATGGTGATCGCGACGTCGTCACCCACGACACGGCCGGCGACGACCATGTCGAAGACGGCGCGCTCCTTGTCGGAGTACTTGGGGAACGCGACCCACTGGCCGTCGATCAGGGCGACGCGGACGGCGCCGATCGGGCCGGAGAACGGCAGGCCGGACAGCTGCGTCGAGATCGACGCGGCGTTGATGGCCAGGGTGTCGTACGCGTCGTCCGGGTGGATCGCGAGCACGGTGATGACGACCTGGACCTCGTTGCGCAGGCCCTTGACGAACAGGGGGCGCAGCGGGCGATCGATCAGGCGGCAGGCCAGGATCGCCTCGGTCGAGGGGCGACCCTCACGACGGAAGAACGAACCGGGGATCTTGCCGGCGGCGTACTGCCGCTCCTCGACGTCCACCGTCAGGGGGAAGAAGTCGAACTGGTCCTTGGGGTGCTTGCCGGCCGTCGTGGTCGACAGCAGCATGGTCTCGCCGTCCAGGTAGGCGGCTGCAGAGCCACCGGCCTGACGCGCGAGGCGTCCGGTCTCGAACCGGACGGTACGGGTTCCGAAGCGACCGTTGTCGATCGTTGCTTCGGTGAATTCGATCTCGGGACCCTCCACGGGTGCCCTCCTCACTCTCGAAGTGCCGCCTTCGGTGCCTGTCGAGGGTGCATCCACTCGACGCTCGGCGGTCTTCGATCGAGGCTCACGGTCTTCCCACTCGAGGCGGGTTCCGGGGGCCACTACCGAGGACCGAACGAAAGGCTGGCGGCGTGGGTTTCTTACGGGTACATCACACCGGACCAGCCCGGTCCCAGGTGGGACCGGGCTGAGTCAGGGAGTGTCAGCGACGCAGACCGAGGCGCTCGATGAGGCTGCGGTAGCGGTTGATGTCGACCTTCTGCAGGTAGCCGAGGAGACGGCGACGCTGGCCGACGAGGAGAAGCAGGCCACGACGGCTGTGGTGGTCGTGCTTGTGCTCCTTGAGGTGCTCGGTGAGGTCCTTGATGCGCTGCGTCAGCATCGCGACCTGGACCTCGGGCGAACCGGTGTCGCCCTCGCTCGTGGCGAACTCGGTCATGATGCGCTGCTTGGTGGCAGTGTCGAGGGGCACGGCTCTCCTTGTAGTGTTCGTTGCGCGGCGCCTCAGGGCTAGATCCCTGGGCTCTTCGGCAGGCTGACCAGCCTCCGCGGCCGTTCTGACGGCGCCCATAGTCTAGCAGGGTTGGCTCGGGGACGGTCCCGACCTCAGTCGCGCAGCAGCCCTTGCCGCCGCGCCTCGGCCACGGCAGCCGTGCGCGAGTCGACGCCCAGCTTCTCGTACACGTGCACCAGGTGCGACTTGACGGTCGCCTTCGACAGGAACAGCTCACGCGCCACCTCGTCGTTGGACAGGCCCTGGGACACGAGCCCGAGCACCTCGAGCTCGCGCAGCGAGAGCGAGACGCCGGGGGCGCGCATGCGCCCGAGCAGACGCCGCTGCACGCTGGGCCCGAGCGCGACCTGCCCAGCCGCGGCCGCGCGGATCGCGGCGGTCAGCTCGTCGGTCGGGGCGTCCTTGAGCAGGTAGCCCGTGGCCCCGGCCTCGATCGCGGCGAGGATCTCCTGGTCGGAGTCGTAGGTCGTGAGGATCAGCACGGGCGGACCGCCCAGGCGGACGACCTCGCGCGCGGCCTGCGCGCCGCCCATGCGCCCGTCGCCGAACCGCAGGTCGAGCAGCACGACGTCGGCCTCGAGCCCCGCCCCCACGCGGCGCACGAGCTCCTCGGCCGTGGCCAGCTCGTCGACGACCTCCATGTCGCCCTCGGCGTCGACGACGGCCCGCAGGCCCGCCCGGACCACGGGGTGGTCGTCGGTCAGCACGACGCGGATGGTCGCCGATCCTTCTGGTCCGGTCGTCACCGAGGCTCCTGGGGGTCGAGCGGGAGGTGGACCGCGAGCGCGGTCCCCTCGCCGGGCGAGGTCTCGAGCGAGAAGGTCCCGCCGAGCTCGGCGACGCGCGAGCGCATCGCCGTCAGGCCGAAGCCCGAGCGGGTCGCGGGGACACCTCCGGCAGCCGCGCCCGGTTCGCTGCCCTCCTGCCCGACGGCGGAGCGCGCGTCCCGGGTCGGGTCCGGCGCGGCGGTGGCCCGTCGGGCGGCCGCGACCCGGCGCGGGTCGAACCCGTGACCGTCGTCGACCACGTCGAGCGCCACGGCGTCGCCGAGGAAGCTCAGCGTGACCGCGGCCCGCGAGGCCCCCGCGTGCTGGACGACGTTCGCGAGCGCGGACTGCGCGATGCGCAGCAGCGCGGTCTCGACCGGCACGGGCAGCGGGCGGGCCTGCCCCGAGGACTCGACCGTGACGGTCAGCCCTCCCCCGGCTGCGAGCGCCGTGCGGTCGGCGACCCGCTCGAGCGCACCCACGAGCGTCGCGGACTCCAGGTCGGCGGGCGCCAGGTCACGCACGAAGCGCCTCGCCTCGGCCAGGTTCTGCTGCGCGGCGAGCCGGGACTGGGTGACGTACCCGCGGGCGGCGCGGGCCGCCGTCGGGCCGGAGGCTCCCGGGGCGAACGCCCCCGGCGCCACGACCTCCTCGAGCGACGCGTCCGCGGCGCGCAGCAGCAGCTCGATCGAGGAGAAGCCCTGCGCGAGCGTGTCGTGGATCTCGCGCGCGAGGCGTTCGCGCTCGGTCGCGACCGCGGCCTCGCGCTCGGACGCCGCGAGGTCCGCGCGCGTGCGGACCAGGTCGTCGATGAGCTCCTGGCGTCCCTGCGACTCGCGCACGATCGTCTCGAAGCCGAGCACGACGGCGATCGCGACGAGGCCACCGAACGTCGGGCCCAGGATCGAGCCCACGAGCTGCTGCCCGCCCAGGATCGCACCGCCGATCGCGCACGCCGTCGTCGCGGCCACGGCCAGGATCCCTCGACGCGGACCGAGCACGTGCATCTCGAGGAACATGAGGGGGAACGCGATCCACAGCGCGACCGGGGTCAGGAGCAGCAGGAGGGCCCACCCCACGATCAGGGCCGCGACCCACGCTCCCGTCGGCCACCAGGCGCCGCGCGGTGCGTCGACCGCGGTATCGCGCACGTTGATCCGCGAGCGCCCGACGCCGTACACGGCCAGGAGCGCCAGACCGCACGCGAGCGCGCACCACGCCCCGGCGTCCAGCCCCCCGGTGCTCAGGGCCTCGGCCCAGCGGGACCCGACCGCGAGCCCCACGAGGGCCACGAGGAGCACGTCGAGCGCGATCTGGAGCCCGAGGGCTGCGGAGATCACGGCGCGAGGCTTCACATCGCCACCCTAGCGACGTGGCGGGTGCGACGTGCCGCGGGCGATCCATCGAAAGGTTGATCCTCGGACCCACCCTGCGGCCACCGGAGACCGTCCACGGGCCCGATCCGCGCGGGGCCCGACGGCGGGAGGCTGGACGCAGATCGAATCCACGCCGACCACCGGAGGCTCTTGATGTTCGTCGCGCTGCGCGACCTGCGCTTCGCCCGGGGACGCTTCGTCCTCATGTCCACCGTCATCGTCCTCATCACGTTCCTCGTGGGCTTCCTGGCCTCGCTGACCGCGGGCCTGGCCCGCGCGAGCACGTCGGGCATCACCGACCTCCCGGTCGACCAGCTCGCGTTCACCGTGACCGGGGATGCGAAGCCGTCCTTCACCGAGTCCCAGGTCGACGCCACGCAGTGGGACGCCTGGGCCGCGGTCGACGGCGTCGACTCGGCCGAGCCCCTGGGCATCGCCACGACGCGCGCGTCGGTCACCGCGGGCGCGGACGGCGAGGCCGGCACCACCGCGGCCGTCACCGCGTTCGGCTCGCGCGCGGGCTCGGGCCTCGTGCCCGACGACGCCGAGGCCGCCCCCGGGACCGTGCTGCTGTCGAGCGGCGCGGCAGACGACCTGGGAGCCCAGGAGGGCGACCAGCTCGCCCTGGGCTCGCTGACCCTGACGGTCGCGGGCGTGCTCGACACCCAGGCCGACTTCTCGCACACTCCCGTCGTCTGGATGGACCTGTCCGACTGGCAGACCGTCGGGGCGCGCGGCGGCGGAGCCTCCGGTGACGAGGTCGCGACGGTCGTCGCGATCACCGGGGACCCGAGCGGCTCCGCGCTCACCGCGGGCGAGACCGAGACCGGCACCGCGACCCTGACCCCGATGGGCGCACGCGCCGCGGTCAGCTCGTTCTCGGCCGAGAACATGTCGCTCACCATGATGCAGGGCTTCCTGCTCGCGATCTCGGCCCTCGTCGTGGGCGCGTTCTTCACGGTCTGGACCATCAACCGGGCCGGCGACGTCGCGGTGCTCAAGGCGCTCGGCGCCTCGACCTCCTACCTGCTGCGCGACGCGATCGGCCAGGCGCTCGTCCTGCTCGTGCTCGGCGTCGGTGTCGGGACCGCGCTCGCGGCCGGGGCAGGGGCGCTCGCCGCCCAGGTCATGCCCGTCGTCGTCTCCCCCGCCACGACGCTCCTGCCCGCGCTCATCCTCGTGGTCCTCGGGACGGTCGGTGCCGTCGCGGCGATCATCCGGATCACGCGCATCGACCCGCACGCGGCGCTCGCGGCCCGCTGAGGCGCCTGCCCGCTGGCCGCTCCTGCGGCAGCTCGCGACGACTCCCCCCCGCGCCTCGTTCCTGAAAGCTCGCTCCTGAAAGGCACACCATGGACCTCACCCTCGACCACGTCACGCTCGTCTACCCCGACGGCGAGTCGACCGTCACCGCGGTCGACGACGTCTCCCTGACCGTCCCCGCCGGGACCACGACCGCGGTGCTCGGCCCGTCGGGCTCGGGCAAGTCGAGCCTGCTCGCCGTGGCCGCGACGCTCACGACCCCGACCGCGGGCCAGGTGCGCATCGGCGACGACGTCGTCAACGCCCCCGCCGGCGGGGCCGCGGCCGGTTCGGCCGTGTCCTCGGACGCGGCGCGGCTGCGGCGCGACCGGATCGGGATCGTGTTCCAGCAGCCGCAGCTCATCGCGTCGCTCACGGCGCTCGAGAACCTCGAGCTCATGAGCCACCTGCGCGGCGAGCGGCCCTCGGCGCACCGCGACCGGGCGCTCGAGCTGCTCGACGCCGTCGGGCTCCGCGACGTGGCCGCCAAGCGGCCCGGCCAGCTCTCGGGTGGTCAGCGTCAGCGCGTCGCGATCGCCCGCGCCCTCATGAACCACCCCGAGGTCCTGCTGGTCGACGAGCCCACGTCGGCGCTCGACCACGCGCGCGGCGTCCAGATCATCGAGCTCGTCACGCGGCTGACCCGCGAGACCGGTGCCGCGACCATCGTCGTGACCCACGACGAGGCGACGCTCGACACGGTCGACGCGCGCGTGCACCTGGCGGACGGGCGGCTCGTGGGGGCTGGCGAGGCTGCGGTGGCGCGGGCCTGAGGGACGCAGCGTCCCGCCGCCCGGGAGAGGCGTGTCAGGAAGTGCTCTGCCGCGCGAGCAACGCCGTCCGACCGAGCTCGCGCCCCCACTCGCGAGCGCGCTCGACCTCGCCCGGGCACAGCGGCCCCTCCATGCCCTCGACGTAGAACGAGTGCGGCGAGTCGGCAGGCGACAGACCGTGTCGGCGGGCCACCCGGTCGGCCGCGCGGGCAGCGCTGCCCGGTAGGTGCTTGACGGCCTTCACACGCGTGTCGAACGTCGCGCCGAACCGTCCGGAGGTATCGTCCGCGAGCGCGTCGAGCCACTCGCGGATTCCCCGTTCGACCGTCGGGTTCCCGGGCCGTCGACCGGCAGCCTCCTCGCGCGAGGCGAGCCGCGACATGCCGAACGCGTGCGTGGGACCACCGATGACGATCAGGTCAGCCCCCAGGACGTCGTCGCCCGGTGTCCTCGAGGAGACCTCGACAGTCCGCACGTCCAGCTGCTCGGACAGGCCTCCCGCCACCGCCCGCGCGATCTCGGCGGTGTTCCCGAACATCGACTCGTAGATCACGACTGCTTCCATGGCTCCGACTCCTGTCGTCAGTTCCAGGCTGCCTGCGGAGCACCACCGCCGCCAGGACCTTTGGTCCGGACGGCAGGGGTCCTTGGACCCGGTTCGGGACGCGGTCAGACCCCGTCCGACTCGGGCCGACGCGGTCAGCCGAGCAGCGGCTTGGCCCCCGTCGCCCGCACGTGCGACGCCACGGCCAAGGCGATCCACACCGCGATCCCCTGGAACGCGATGAGCGCCGGCGTGGGCGTGCCCACGAGCAGGCAGATGCCGAGCGGGATCGCGCCGAGGACGGCCGCGTCGGGTCCTTGCGCGAACATCGAGGCCGCACCCGTCGGGAGCGCTCCGGCAGGGGTGGCCATGAGCGGGCCGGACCAGTTGGGCGGCTTGCGGTAGGCGCTGCGGATCGCGGCTGCGCCCATGCCGACCGCGACCACGGCCACGAGCGCGAACCAGAGCGGTTCACGCGTGGTCAGCACGAGCGGTACGGTCCCGACCACGAGGGCCACGAGCGCGGTGAGGGAGGGCGCGACGGTCCGTGCCAGCCGGGCGTCGCGCGCGGACAACGGGATCATCGCGTCGAGCACGGGCACCATCTCCGCGGTGCGCGCGCCCTCCGCGCCGAGCTGCGCGGCGCGGAAGCCCGCGACGACCAGCAGCACGAACAGCCCGAACCCGCCCGTGAACGCGGGCACCTGCTGGGCGACGATCACCAGGGCCGTGAGGCCGACGAGCTGAGCGAGGGCCGACGGGCTGCGGCGCAGGAGCGTGAGGTCGGCCGCGACGAGCGCCGAGACCGGCCCCCTGACGAGCGCGAAGCGCGAGGGCCTGCGGACCCTGCCGCCGCGCGTCGACCCGGCCCGGCTCAGGGCGCGCCCCAGCTCGCGGGTGTCGAGAGAGAGGATCGCGCCGCCCGCCTGGTCGGCCACCGCGCTCTGCGCACGCAGCACCTGGGCGCCGAGCACCTCGAGCCGGCGCCACCACACGACCACGAGGGCGAGCGCGCCCAGCCCGAGCGCACCGATCACCCAGGCGGGGATCGTGAGCTCGCGCAGGTCGGACCAACCGGCCGCGACGAGCACGACACCCGCGACAGGGACCGCCGCGAGCACCACGTCGCTCACGCGAGCGACCCTGGCCGCGACGGGTGTCCGTGGCTGGATCAGTCCTGCGAGCCCCACGAGCAGCAGCCCCGCCGCTGCCCCCAGGGCCGCGCTGCGCCCTGCCACGGCCGGGTCCGCGCCCGAGGCCAGCGCCACGACCGCGAACCCGCCAGCTCCCACGACGAGCGCCACCGCGACGCCGCGCCAGTACGACGGGGTGAGCAGACCACGCCGGTCGACGGGCATCGGCACCCACCACCGCACGCCCGCGCTGCCCGTCCCCAGCGGTCCGAGCCGCACGGCCATGCCCGTCATGAGCGCCAGGAGAGCGACCGAGCCGAGCGCCTGGATCGTGGCGGCCGTCAGGACCGCGTCCCGGCCGCCCGCGGGCTCGACGAAGATCGTCTCGCGGAGCACGTTCGCCGCGCCGATCACGAAGCCGATCGAGATCACGATCGACACCACGACGTAGGCGATGTTCCCGAGCAGCTCACCGGGACCCGCGTCGGCCCGCGAGGCCGTGACGCGTGCGGTCAGGCGCCGGATCTCCCGCCCCGAGAACTCCTCGTCCGGGTCCGCGACGAGCAGCGGCAACGGAGCCCGCTCGACCTCAGGCTCAGGCGTCACGGGCTCGGGCGCCGCTGGGCCCCCCGGGGCGGCGGCCGCGGCCGCCACGGGCGCCACAGCCGCCACGTCGTGGGGTCCCTTCCTCGGGCCGTGCGGGCGCTTCTTGCCCCTGCCCTGCGCCGCGTTCATCGCCCGCTCCTCAACGGACCCGGGCGAGCGCGTCGAGCGCCGCCTGGTGCCCCAGGCGCAGGCACTCGTCGTCGCCGACCAGGAGTCCGCGCGCACCGGTGCGTTCGACCAGCTCGGGGTCGTGCGTCGCGAACACGACGGCAGCCCCGCGCCCGGCCTCCTCGACCAGGATCCGGGCCAGGTCGGCGCGCATGCCCGGGTCGAGGCGCTGCTCGGGCTCGTCGAGCACGAGGACCTCGCGGGGGCGGGCGAACCCGGCCGCGAGCAGGAGGCGCCGCCGCTGCCCCGAGGACAGCTCGGTCGGCATCGCCCCGGACTGCGCCGCGAGGCCGAACCGGTCGAGGAGCTGGTCCACGACCTCCCCCGCACCCGCCACGCCGTGACCGCGCGCGGTCAGCACCAGGTGCTCGCGCGCCGTGAGCCCCGGGAAGTAGGCGTCGTCGTCGAGGATCCCGACGACCTTGGCGCGGAAGTCGCGCTCGCGCTCGTCGACGTCCCGCCCGAACGCCAGCACCTTGCCGGACAGGGGTGCGAGCACCCCCAGGAGCGCACGCAGGAGCGTCGACTTGCCGCTGCCGTTGGGCCCGATGATCGCCCACAGCTCGCCCGGCCGGACGGCCAGGTCGACGGGCGCGCACACGGGCGCCTCGGCGTACCCGACGCGCAGGGCCCGGGTCTCGAGCACGGGTTGCTTCTTGACCGACACGACTACTCCCCCGACCCGGTCGCGGACGCTTCGGGCCTGCTGGGCCCAACGGACGTACCCGCAGGCGTCCCCGCGCCCGAGGCGAGGATCACGCGGGCTCGCGCGACGTCGTCGTGCATGGTCCTCACGAGCGCGTCGATCCCGTCGAAGCGCAACGTGGGGCGCAGGTGCTCGACGAACTCCAGGACGACCTCCTCGTCGTACAGGTCGAGGTCGGTGCGGTCCAGGACGTAGGCCTCGACGCGGCGCTCGACGCCGTCGAACGTGGGGTTGGTGCCGATCGAGATGGCCGCGGGCAGCACGCCGTCGCAGTTCCCCGGGTCCGCCGCGAGGAGCTGGGGACGACGCAGCCAGCCCGCGTACACGCCGTCGGCCGGGACCATGCCGCTGATCGCACCGAGGTTGGCCGTGGGGAACCCGAGCTCGCGCCCGCGCGCGTCGCCGTGGATCACCACGCCGCGCAGGCGGTGGTGACGCCCGAGCAGCGCCGCGGCCTCGCGGACCTTGCCGTCCGTGAGCAGGCCGCGGATCTCGGTCGAGGACCAGCGCCCGCTGGGCACCGCGCCCCCTCCTGGCGAGGCAGCCGCGTCGGAGGTGGTCGCGCGCCCGGTCCCGCCCCCGACGGTCCCGACGTCGTCGATCGCCCGGACCTCGAAGCCGTGCGTCCGGCCGAGCTCGATCATGGTGGCGAGGTTGCCCGCGTTGTCGCGCCCGAACCGCACGTCGTGACCCACGACGACCGTCCGCGCCCCCAGCCCGTCGACCAGGTAGGTCCGCACGAACTCCTCAGGGCTCTGGCGCGCGAAGTCGAGCGTGTACTCGACCAGCAGCACGGCGTCGAGGCCCGTGGCCTCGAGGAGCTCCATGCGGTCGGCGATCCCGGTCAGGAGCTCGGGCGCCTGCTCGGGCCGGTGGACCGTCGCGGGGTGCGGGTGGAACGTCACGGCCACGGCCTGGGAGCCCGACTCCCGGGCGAGGGACACGATGCGGCCGAGCACCTCGGCATGGCCGCGGTGGACGCCGTCGAAGTTGCCGATCGTCACGACCGACGGTCCGAATCCCGGCGGAACCTGGTCCAGGTCCGTCCACAGGTGCACGCGTACTCCTCGAGATGTGTGTGAGGCGGGCTCGCTCAGGAGGCCCGACGACGGCGCGCACCCACGGCGCGCCTGGTCAAGATTGCCACGTCTCGCCCGGGTGTTCCCCATCGAAACGGTGGACGGTCACCCCTCGGACCTGCCCGGGCTCACGCCGGGGCGAACACGATCACGGGCTTGGCCTTGTGCTTGCCCTCGCGCACCACGTTCTCGAGCAGCGCGACGAGCGACCCGTCGTCGCCGATCGCGGCCGTCGTGGTGTCCTGGGGCGACGGGTCGACCCACTTGCCGTAGGACAGCGCGTCGCGCTCCTCGGGCGTCAGGTCGCGCACGGGGAACGTGGCGCGAGCGGCGTCCGCGAGCGGGAGCGTCACGAGCACGCCGTCGCGCTCGACCTGCGCCTCGAGCTCGGAGAGCGTCGAGGCGCCGTCGAGCGCGTAGCCGCCCACGCGCGTGCGGCGCAGAGCCGTGAGGTGCCCCCCGACACCGAGGTCCGCGCCCAGGTCGCGGGCGAGGGCACGGATGTAGGTGCCCGACGAGCACACGACCGTGACGTCCACGTCGAGCGCGGGAAGGTCGTCCGGCTCCGTGGCCGCGACCGGTCGCACCTCGTGGACGTCGAAGCGCGAGATCGTCACGGGGCGTGCCTTGAGCTCGACCTGCTCGCCCGAGCGCACGAGCGCGTACGCGCGCTGACCGTCGACCTTGATCGCGGACACCGAGCTCGGCACCTGCTCGATGGGACCGGACAGGAGCGCGACCCCCGCTTCGATCGCCTCGCGCGTCACGGCCGAGGCGTCAGCGCGCGAGGTGGTCTCGCCCTCGGCGTCGTCGGTCGTCGTCGCGGCACCCAGACGGATGGTCGCGGTGTACTCCTTGTCCGCGCCCACGACGTACGTCAGCAGCTTGGTCGCGCGCCCGATCCCCAGGACCAGGACCCCCGTGGCCATGGGGTCGAGCGTGCCCGCGTGCCCCACCTTGCGGGTCCCCGCGAGACGGCGCAGGCGGGCCACCACGTCGTGGCTCGTGAGCCCCTGGGGCTTGTCGACGATCACGAGGCCGTCGGGGGCGGTGGGTCGGCGCTCGCGCACAGGCTTCGGGTCGTGCGTCATCGGGAGGGGTCCTCGGTCCTCGGGAA
>NZ_MAQA01000061.1 GCF_001692445.1 Oerskovia enterophila
CGGCACGACCTGGGCGATCACGGTCCGTCTGGGCGGGTGAGCGGAAGGTCCGAAGACGCCGACGGCCCGGCCACCGTGAGGTGACCGGGCCGTCGTGGCTCGACCGCTGCGAGGTCCGCAGGGCCGGGCGCTGCGGATCAGCCGAACGAACCGCCGCACGCGCAGGCGCTGCCCGCGTTGGGGTTGTCGATCGTGAAGCCCTGCTTCTCGATCGTGTCGGCGAAGTCGATGGTCGCGCCGTCCAGGTAGGGGACGCTCATCTTGTCGACGACGACCTCGACGCCGTCGTAGTCCTTGAGGACGTCGCCGTCCAGGACGCGCTCGTCGAAGTAGAGCTGGTAGATCAGGCCCGAGCATCCGCCGGGCTGGACGGCGACGCGCAGACGCAGGTCGTCGCGGCCCTCCTGCTCGAGGAGGCTGCGGATCTTGCCGGCCGCGAAGTCCGTCAGCAGGACGCCGTGGGTGGCGGTCTCGGTGGTCTCGCTCATCGTGTTCTCCGCACAGTCTTCGGTGGGCTCTCGCCCCGTGGTGTGCCGTCGGCCTGCGGCTCCCGCTCCCGGGCAGGCCGATCGGTCCTCAGGCTTGTCGCATACCCGTCAACACGACGGGTCGTGGTTCTGTTCCCGAGTCTACGACGGCGGCGCCCGCGGCTCGTCGTGGGGCCCACGAGGCGGTCCGCGGGAACGGGGCCTCAGGCTCCCGGCGCGCTGCCGCTCCACGTCCGCGCCACGCGCCCGACGCGTGCCCTCGCCGCCGACAGGTCGCGGCCCAGCTCGTAGGCCCCGCTGATCCCCGCGGCCGCCTGCTCGCGCCGGCCGGCGAGGACCTCCCGGGCGAGGACGACGACGGGGAGGCCGAGCGCGGCGGCCCGGCGGGCGACCTCGGGCAGGGCGCCGTCGTGCACGGCCGAGGCGTCGAGCGCATCGACGACCACGACCGCCAGGTCGGCCGCGGCGACCCGGGCGTCGAGCCCCACCACGTCCGCGACGACCGCGGTGCCCGGCAGCAGCCGTGCTCCGAGCGCCGCGAGGCCGAACCCCAGGCCACCACCGGCCCCCGCACCGGGCAGCGCCGTGAGGGCACGGCTCGTCTCCCGGACGGACTGCGCCGCGCCGGCCGCGGCCCGAGCGCCCGGGCCGGGCGGCGCCGTCGGGCCTGCGAGCAGCGAGCGCGACGCCGGACCGGTCGGCACGTGCGCGAGGGCTCGCGAGACCTCGTGGGCCCAGTGCCCGTGCGCCCGCTCGAGCTCCTGGCCGAGCGCAGCCAGGGCGGGGTCCGCGTCCGCGAGCGCGCCGTTCGTCCCGTGCAGGCCCAGCAGGGGCAGGTCGGAGTCCACGGCGCCGACCAGCTCGGTCCCCGCGAGGTGCTCGCGCGCCGCGAGCACCTGGGCCGCGTCGGCCCGGCCCGCCTCGCCGAGAGCCGTGCCTCCCCGGGTCAGGGGCCCGTCCCCCGCTCCCGCGAGCGCCGCGACCAGGCCCGCGCCCGCGTCGTGCGCGCCCAGGCCGCCGGTCGCCACGACGACGCGCGACGCGAGCCGTGCGGCCTGCGCGACGACCTGCCCGACGCCGTAGCTCGTCCGCGCGCCCAGGTCGCCCTGGTCAGGGTGCGCAGAGGCGCCCGGGGGGTCGGTGAGTGCCGAGCCGACCGTCGCCCGGAGAGCCGCGGCCTCGACGTACGCGGTGCGAGCGCCGCCCGGCGAGGCCGGTCCGAGGCGGAACGTCACGGGCACGTCACGCCCGCGGGTGTCACGGGCGACGGTCACGACCTCGTCCGTGACGTGCTCGGCCAGCGCGCGCAGGAAACCGTCCGCGCCCGGGTCCAGCACGCACGCGTCGACCAGCGCGCCCGACGCCGCCCCCCAGACCGTGGCGACCAGGTCCCGCGCCTCGCTCGCGGAGAGCGTGCCGTCGGTCAGTGCGAGCGGTTCCGCGACGGCGAGGAGAAGGCGCATGGCGCGATTGTGCCAGGTCCGCGTGCCGTCGGTGGCGCGGGTCACACCGGGTCGCTCTCGCGAGGCGACCACCTCGCGAGACGGACCTGCTCACGAGACGTGCGCGGCGCCGTCGGGCGGCCCGGAGGAGCCGGACGAACCCCCTCGTCCCGGCCTCGTTGTGCGACGATGTTCCCGTGAGCACCCTGCTGGACAACACCTTTGCGGAACCTGCCCCGTCCCCCCTCCTGCTGCTCGGGCAGGGCCGGGACCTGGCCTCCGAGCGGGGGGTCGAGTGCACCGGCGAGCTGCCGGCGGCGAGCGACCCCGACCTCGTCGAACGTGCCCGCGCGGCCCGCGCCGCGCTCGGCTCGCGAGCCTTCGTCCTGGGCCACCACTACCAGCGCGACGAGGTCATCGACTTCGCGGACGTCACGGGCGACTCGTTCAAGCTCGCGCGCGAGGCCGCGGCCCGCCCCGAGGCCGAGTTCATCCTCTTCTGCGGCGTGCACTTCATGGCCGAGAGCGCGGACATCCTCACCTCGGACGCCCAGCAGGTCGTCCTGCCGGACCTCGCGGCGGGCTGCTCGATGGCCGACATGGCCGCGATCAACCAGGTCGAGGACGCGTGGGACGTCCTCCAGGACGCCGGGATCGCCGACGTCACGCTCCCCGTCACCTACATGAACTCGACCGCCGCGATCAAGGCCTTCACGGGTCGGCACGGCGGGACCATCTGCACGTCCTCGAACGCGGAGGTCGCGCTGCGATGGGCGTTCGATCAGGTGGGTGGGGTCGACGGCACGGGCAAGGTCCTGTTCATGCCCGACCAGCACCTCGGACGCAACACTGCACTCCTCAAGCTCGGCATGTCCCCCACGGACTGCGTCGTGTTCGACCCGCGCAAGCCGAACGGCGGCCTGACCGACGCCGAGCTGCGCGACGCCCGCATGATCCTGTGGCGCGGGCACTGCTCGGTGCACGGGCGCTTCTCCGAGCGCAACGTGACCGACATCCGTGCCGCCGTCCCAGGCGTCAACGTCCTGGTCCACCCCGAGTGCAAGAACGAGGTCGTGGAGGCCGCGGACTACGTCGGCTCGACCGAGTACATCATCAAGATGCTCGACGCGGCCGAGCCCGGCTCGTCCTGGGCGATCGGCACCGAGCTCAACCTGGTGCGCCGCGTCGCGCGCGCGCACCCGGACAAGCAGGTGCACTACCTCGACTCGACGGTCTGCTTCTGCTCGACCATGAACCGCATCGACCTGCCCCACCTCGTGTGGGCCATGGAGTCGCTCGTCGCGGGCCGCACCGTCAACCGCATCGTGGTCGACGCCGACGACGCCCACTGGGCTCGCGTCGCGCTCGACCAGATGCTCGCCCTGCCCGGGCTGTAGGACCCCCGGCGGGTCCGCCGGCGCGCGCCGGCGGACCCGCCGACCGCACTACTGCACTGCCGCAGAAGAACCGAGGGGTGAGTGATGACCACCGGAAACGGTCTGAGCATCGGCATCTACGTGTTCGACGGGGCCGAGGAGCTCAACGTCGCCGGCCCCTTCGAGGTGTTCACCGCGTGGCGCGAGCGCTCTGCACTCAAGCCGCGGGTCGCCACGTTCTCGTGGGACGGGCGCGGGGTCCGGCTGGCGCAGGGCCTGCACATGGTGCCCGACAGCTCGGCCGACGACGTCGGCCCCCTCCAGCTCCTCGTCTATCCGGGCGGTCCCGGGGTGCAGCCGCTCGTGGGCGACCGGATCCACCTCGAGTGGCTCCACGCCATGCGCGTCCAGACCCCGCTGCTCGCGAGCGTGTGCACGGGCTCGCTCGTCCTGGCAGCGGCCGGGCTGCTCGCCGGTCGCCCCGCGACGACCCACTGGGACCACTACGACGAGCTGGCCGGGATCGACCCCAGCATCATGGTCGACACCGAGACCCGCTTCGTGGACGACGGCGACGTCGTCACCTCGGCAGGAGTCTCGGCCGGGATCGACATGGCGCTCCACCTGGTCGAGCGGTTCGAGAACGCGGAGGTCGCGGACCAGGTGCGCCACGACCTGCAGTACGAGGGTGCCTGAGCCCGAGGGTGGGCGCGTCGCCGGTCAGGCAGACCGGCGCGTCCGTCAGGCGCTCGTGCGCTCCTCGTACCGGCCCGAGCGGTGTGCCCACCGGTCGAACACGACCGTGAGGAACGGCGGCAGCGTCGCCGCGAGGGCGAAGAACACGGTCAGGAGCGTCCAGCGCTGGCGGACCGCGACGAGGATCGCGAGGAGGACGTACGCGATCACGAGCGAGCCGTGGACCGGGCCGAAGATCTTCACCCCGATCTCGGAAGCCTCGGCGATCCACTTGACGTACATCCCGACGAGCAGGCCCGCCCAGGAGAACGCCTCGGCGATCGCGACCGCGCGGAAGGCGCGGACGGTCCAGTGGTGCGAGGTCGTGGGCTGCACTGCCTGGGCGGCGTGCGTGGCGCTGTCGGGCAGGGGGGCGGCGGTCCGGGAGGTCACGGGGGCCATCCTCACACGTCGCCCTGGACGGTCCGAAACCCTGTGGCGCGTCTCCGCGACGGCCTCGGCCTGGCGTGACGTCGCCGGGATACCTGATACCGCACGTTCCGGGTTGTACCCTGCGACGGTGACCCGACAGATCCAGCTCACGATCGCCAGCACCCTGCCGCGCAAGGCCGTCCCGGGCCGCGGGGTCCTCGACCCCTCCGTGACACGCATGCGCGTGCGCCCGGGCGACCTCGACTTCTACCTGCACGTGAACAACGGCGTGTACCTGCAGATGATGGACGTGGCCCGCAGCAACTTCCTCGCCGACCTCGGCGCGTTCGGCCTGCTCCGCGACAAGGGCTGGTACCCCGTCGTGGCCTCCTCGACCATGAAGTACCGCCGCTCTCTCCAGCTGTGGGACCGCTTCGAGATCACGACCCGGGTGCTCGGGTGGGACGAGCGCGTGGTCTACCTCGAGCAGGTCTTCTCCCGGGGCGGCGACCTGTGCGCCCGCGGGCTGATCGCGGGCCGGTTCCTCTCGAAGGCGGGCGACCGCATCCCCGGGCCCGACGTCGTCGGGCTGCTGGGCGCGGACGTCACGAGCCCCGAGCTCCCCGCGGACGTGCGCGACTGGGCTCAGGCCGTGGACGTCGCGGCCCGCTGACCTCCGGTCGCCCTAGGGTCGTGGCCATGACCGACGAGGTGCTCGAGCACGCCCTGCTGCACGTGGTTCCCGGCCACGAACAGGCCTTCGAGGAGGCCTTCGGCACGGCGCGCGGGATCATCGCGTCCGTGCCGGGCTTCCGCGACCTCTCGCTCGGCCGCTGCCTCGAGCGGCCCGCGACGTACCTCTTGCTCGTGCGCTGGGACAGCCTCGAGGCACACACCGTGGGTTTCCGCGGATCGGCCGGGTACCAGGAGTGGAAGGCGCTGCTCCACCACTTCTACGAGCCGTTCCCGGTCGTCGAGCACTTCCGCGAGGTGTCGTGGGACGAGGCCGACCCGACCACCCGTCCCGCCTGACGCACGGCCTGGGCTCCGGTCACCAGGAAGCCCTCGCGCGACGCGACGCGGCGCGGCGAGGGCAGCGCCCGCCAGGATCGTGACGAGCCTGGCGGGCACCACCTGGAGGGGCCGGTGGGCTCTGCGGGGAGCCGCCGACGCTAGACGAGGGCGAGCTCCTTGACCGGCTCGGGCTCGTCGGCGTCCGGCTCGTGCGGCACCGACCCGGTGCGCAGCGGCTTGAACCTGTCGATGACCACGACCAGCGCGAGGGACACGGCTCCCCAGATCCCGAACGTCGTCAGGTGCGCACCGACCGTGTCGCCGCCGAAGTAGAGGATCGAGCGGATCGCCTCCACGGCCGCGGGCATGGGCAGGATCTCGTGCAGGACCCGGAAGACCTCCGGCTCCATGTAGATCGACAGCCCGCCCCCCGAGGCGGGGACGCCGACGAGCATCAGGATGCCGACCGCGGGAACCACCGCGAGCATCCCGAACAGCCGTTCGAGCACCGCGCTGAACATGGCCACGCAGAAGATCGCGACGATCCCTGTGCCCCACAGCGGCCAGAAGTGCCCGGACACGCTCCCGGTGATCGGACCGGCGATGAGCCACAGGACCGCCGACATGAACACCGCCCACCCCGCCACGATGGGCACGAGCCGGCGCAGCGGTCGGGAGCTCGGTGCCGCGTTGGCGCCGACGATGATGATCATGAATCCCGACAGGACCCAGCCCATGGCCAGGTACATGCTCACCGAGCCCATGGTGTCGGTGGTCGACAACGGGGCGACGTCGTCGGTCTCGAGGTCGAGCTGCTGCCCTGCGGCGACCTGACCGAACACCGCCGTGACGACCTGCTTCGCGCTGGCGCCGGCGGCCTGGTTGGTCACCAGGGTCGCGCTCGGGCGCTCGGCCGACGGCAGGACGAACGCCGCGCTGACCGTGCGGTCCCGCACCTGGGTGCGCGCCTCGTCGGCCGAGCCCACGGCCCGCAGGTCGAACAGGCCCGGCATGCTCCGGTCGAGCCCGTCGACCGCGTCCTGGGCCTGGTCCACCGTGGCGCCGACGACCGCGACGGGCATGTCCCGCGGCGTCGGGGACGACATGGCGCCGAGCATGACCGAGATCATCATGGTGACCATCGCGAGCGGGAAGAAGAGCAGGGCGGCATAGCGCCACCGGCGGGTCGCAGGCCGCGGGCCGCCGTGCAGCGAGGGCACGGTCACGGGGGGCGGCCCCGCGTCCGGGTTGCGGCGGCGCTTGCGGGCGTCGAACACGAGCGTCAGCACCAGAGCGACGACCGCGCCCACGCCCAGGACCAGCAGGTGCGACCCGACGCCCGACCCGTCGAAGTACAGGACCGAGCGCAGCGCCTCACCGACCGCCGGCAGGGGAAGGACCCCGTGCAGGACCGTGAAGAACTCCGGCATGGTGTAGACGCTCATGCTCATGTTCGAGGCCGGCATGCCCAGCACGGTCAGGAGGAGCATGGCCACGATCACGGCCATGGGCCCCAGGAAGCGCGTCAGCAGGAGCTGGACCGCGCCGACCGAGAAGACCCCCAGCCAGGCGATGCCCAGCACCTCCGGGTTGTGCCCCTGGACCACGCCGAGCAGCGGACCTGTGACCGTCCAGACGAGGGCCGCGACCAGGGCGGCCCAGCCGGCCAGGAGCGGTATCGCTCGCCGGAAGCGCAGGAGCTCGGGCGAGTTGGAGAGGGTCACGCTGAAGGGCAGGTAGCCGGCCATCACCAGGGCCGTGGCCAGGAACATCGCGCCCAGGCCCGCCGGGTCGGACGTGGGGAGCGGGGCGAGGTCCTCGGTCTCCAGGGTCAGCCCCTGGGCCAGGACCTGCGGGGCGAGCATGCCCGTGACGGTCGAGGACTGCGACGCCCCGGCCGAGCTTGCGGTGTACACCGTCGCAGCGCCGTCGGCGACGTGCACGGCTCCCGACGCCTCCCGGTCGAGCACCAGGCCGCGCGCCTCCTCGTCGGAGCCGACGAGGAGGACGTCGACGGCGTCGGGGTCGGCAGCCTCCAGCGCGTCGGCGAAGGCCTGGGCCTGCGGCGCGCTGCCCGAGACGGCGACGGGCATGTCGTGCGGTGCCGGGGCGTGCATGGTGCCCAGGTAGCCGCTGATCATCATCGACACCATGACGAGCGGCATGAAGAACATGGCCACGTACCGCCCGATGGTCTCGGCCTTGGCGCGCTTGAGGGCGGCCGCCTCGGCGTCGGCCTCAGCGCCGTCCGTCGTCGTGACGGCCGGGGAGTCGGGGTCCGGTAGCACCTGGTCCGAGCTGCGCGCGGGTGTCTTGTTGCTCAAGTGTGTGCTCCTGTACGGCGTGGCGAGAGGGCGACGTGCTACCCCGTGCGCCGTTGCAAGGGCGCCGCCTCGATGTGCGGCTGGGATGAACCAACCGGACGAGATTACGCCACGTGGCGTAAAAATGCCACGTGCTGGACGCGAGGGTCCCGCCCAGCGACGCGGCGAGCACCCCGGCCGTCCGGATGGCATGATCGCCGCAGTCGGGACCGCCGCACGAGCCGTGGCTCCCGGCTGCCCACGGAGCCTGACGGGAGCGGGCTCGTGCCCGCGCAGGTCAGAGCCCCTGACCGGTCGTCGACGAGGCGCCCACCAGCACACGACCGAACCACCACGAGACGAGGCCCCACCGCATGGGACAGCACAGCGACCGGGCGCGCGAGACGCTGCTGAACTCGGCCGAGGAGCTCTTCGCGCGCGACGGCATCGACGCGGTGTCCAACCGGCGGATCACCGAGCACGCAGGCACCGCCAACCACTCGGCCATCGCCTACCACTTCGGCGGCCGCGACGAGCTGCTGCGCGCGCTGCTGGGCCGGCACCTCGAGGAGATGAACAGGCGCCGGACAGCGCTCGTCGCATCCTTGAGCGACGACGCCGACGTGCGCGACCTGCTCGCCTGCCTGCTCCTGCCCTGGATCGAGCACCTGGCATCGTTGCCCGTCCCCAGCTGGCGTGCGCGGTTCGTCTTCCAGGTCCGCACGGTCCCCTCGGTCGCCGAGGCGCTCGCCGGACTGACCACGGCCAACCCCGTCGTCGAGGACCTCGTCCGCCGGCTGCAGGCCGCTCTCAGCGACCTCCCCCCACGCGTGGTCCGGGGACGGTTCGAGATCCTCGGCCCCATGACCCTGGGCGTCTGCGCCGAGCACGAGGCGCGCGTCCACGACGGGACCCCGCCGGCCTGGACCGGAGTCGGCTACTTCCTGATCGACGCGAGCGCGGGCATGCTCGCGGCGCCCGTCACGCACCCCGACGACTACCTCACGGTCCCCAGCACGCCGTTCCTCCTGTGAGGCGGCAGGTCGCCCCGACCGTCCCGACGCGCTCTCTCACCCCTGCGCGTCCAGCCACGCCCGGACGTCCTCGAGCTGCGTCAGGATCGTGGTCAGGTCCTGCGTGAGGTGCTGGCCTCGCGCCACGGCGACGCACCGGTCGACCTCGTCGAGCATGCGCCGCGCCGTCCCGGCGTCGTCGAGCCGCACGGCGAGCTCGGCCCGGTAGGCCTGGGCCTCGACCCGGTCGCGCGCCGACGCGCCGGCGTCCCCGAGGGCCTCGTCACGCCGCAGCGCGCCGTCGAGGATCTTCGCGGCCTGCTCGACGTCGCCGCGCGAGTCCGCCTGGACCACCGCGTTCGAGACGGCTCGCAGCAGGCGGGACTCACCTGCCAAGGCCACGCCGATCCCTGCCGCATCGACGTCGCCGGCCGGCACCTCGGGCACCGGGCCGGCCGCCCTGTCGGCCGCGACCCCCGCCGGCTCGCTCGCGGCCCTCCGCACGACGCGGATCCAGTTGCCCGCGGGGTCCACCAGGCTGAAGCCGGTCAGACCGTCCGCGTTCGCCCGACGGCGAGGCCGGGTGATCCGGGGGAACCCGCTCAGCGGGAGCCTCCCGTGGACCGCGCGCAGGCCCGCAGCCCACGCCTCGTACAACGGCTCGGTGTCGTCGACCACGACCAGGCACGAGCCGTACGAGTCCTCCGGACGGAAGCCGTCGATGCCGAAGTAATGCAGGTCGATCCCCTCCCGCCGGAGCGCGAGGTACGGGTTCGGTCGGGTCTGCCGGAAGGTGACCTCGAACCCGAGGGCCGCGGCGAAGTCACCGATCTCGTCGATCGAAGCACACGGCAGCAAGGGGACCATCGACTCGTTCGCCATGTCCCCATCCCACCACCGGTCGCAGGAGACGACCACCGCCCAGGCGCCGGACGACGCGACCTCCGCGCGCGGTGACACGGCTGCGTGCGGAGCGGACGTCGTCGGGCAGAGTCTGCCCTGGGTGGCGGGGACTCCCGCGGCTCAGCCCGCGGAGGTTTCCCCTCTGCTCAGGCCGCAACCGCCTGAGCCACCCGCACCATGTTGCCCGACGGGTCCCTGAACGCGCAGTCGCGCGGGCCCCAGTCCTGGTCCATGGGCTCCTGGAGGACCTCGGCACCCGAGGCCCGGACGGTCTCGAAGAGCGCGTCGACGTCGTCGGTCTCGAACACGAGGATCGGCAGGACGCCCTTGATCATGAGCTCCTGGAGCGCGTCCCCGTCGGCGTGCGAACGGCCCGCGTGCGGGGCCGAGAGCACGATCCCGAGCCCCGGCTGCACGTCGGACCCGAGCGTGACCCAGCGGAACCCGCCGGCGCCCACGTCGTTGTGCACCTTGAGGCCGAGCGCGTCGCCGTAGAAGGTGATCGACTCGTCGACGTCGTTGACGGTGATGTTGCAGAACTTCAGCGAGATGGTCATGTCGGCGACTCTAGGACGAGGCCCGTGCGCTCGCTTCTCCGATCCTGCTCGATGCTCCGGCCGCACCTGCGGACGCGCCCGTCGCTCCGCGGGCCGGGCGCGTGAGGACCTGCGCGACGCACGGCGGCATCGCCTTCACGGCAGCGTGCTCGCGGCTCCGGTACACCGACGGGGGCTCGCCCACGATCTCCGCGAACTTCGCGCTGAACGAACCGAGCGACGTACACCCCACGGCCATGCACGCGTCCGTGACGCTCGCGCCGCCGCGCAGCAGGGCCATGGCGCGCTCGATCCGGCGCGTCATGAGGTAGCAGTAGGGCGTCTCGCCGTAGGCAGCGCGGAACCGGCGCGAGAAGTGCGCCGGAGACATGAGTGCCTTGCGCGCCATGGTCGGGACGTCGAGCGGCGCCGCGTACTCCCGGTCCATCAGGTCCCGGGCGCGGCGCAGCAGGACGAGCTCCTCGAGATCCTGCGGGGTCATGCTCCGAACGTAGCACCGGGCTCCCCCGCCAGACAGGGCGGGCGTCGGGGAGCGGTACGGGCCGCCCGTCGGCCACGCCTCGCCTCCCCCGGCCCAGGTCCTGACGACCCGAGGCCGGGTCCTGGTCCGCCGTCAGACCGACGGCGAACCCGGACCCGGCCTCGGGTGTCAGGAGCGCGGGGGCGTCAGCCCTGCGCGAGCCTCGTGAGCAGCAGCGCCTCGGCCAGGACGACCTTCTCGAGCTCGCCCAGGTGGACGGACTCGTTGGCTCCGTGCGCCCGCGAGTCCGGGTCCTCGACGCCCGTGACGAGGATCGACGCGTCCGGGAAGACGTCGAGCAGGTCGGCGATGAAGGGGATCGACCCGCCGATGCCGATGTCGACCGGAGCCGTGCCCCACGACGTCTCGAAGGCCCAGCGCGCGGCCTGCATCGCCACGGAGTCGGTCGGCGCCTGGAACGGCTTGCCGAGCTCGCCGTCACGGACCGTGACCTGCGCTCCGAAGGGAGCGTTCGCCTCGAGGTGCGTCCGCAGCGCGGCGAGCGCGGCGGCGGGGTCCTGGCCGGGCGCGATGCGCAGCGAGAGCTTGGCGGTCGCGCGCGGGGTCAGCGTGTTGGACGCGTGCGCGACGCTCGGGGCGTCGATCCCGATGACCGACAGCGCGGGCTTGGTCCACAACCGGCCGGACAGGGCACCCTCCCCCGCGAGACGGACCCCGTCGAGGACCGAGGAGTCGGCGCGGAAGTCCGCCTCCTCGTAGTCGACGCTCGGGTCCGGCGCGGACACCAGCCCGTCGACCGCGACGTTGCCCTGGTCGTCGTGGAGCGTCGTGATCAGGCGCGCGAGCAGCGTGAGCGCGTCGAGCACCGGGCCGCCGAACATGCCCGAGTGCACCGCGTGGCCCAGCACGGCGACCTCGACCTCGCAGTCGACCAGCCCGCGCAGGCTCGTCGTGAGCCCAGGGACCCCGACCTTCCAGTTCGAGGAGTCCGCGACGACGATCACGTCGGCCGCGAGCAGGTCCTGGTACTGGTGCAGGAAGGGCAGGAAGCTCGGCGAGCCGACCTCCTCCTCGCCCTCGACGAAGACCGTGACGCCGATCGGCAGGTCCTCCCCGAGCGCGGCGAGCGCCCGCAGCGCACCGACGTGCGCGACGATCCCGGCCTTGTCGTCGGCCGCACCACGACCGAACAGGCGACCGTCGACCTCGGTCGGGACGAACGGGTCGGTGTCCCACGCGGCGGCGTCGCCCGGGGGCTGGACGTCGTGGTGCGCGTAGAGCAGGACCGTGGGCGCGCCCTCGGGGGCCGGGCGGCGCGCGACGACCGCGGGCGCGCCGAGCGGGCCCGCGACCCCGGTCGCCTGCAGGATCTGCACCTCGGGCAGACCGGCCCCGCGCAGGAGCTCGGCCACGGCCTCGGCGCTCGCCGCGACGTGGGCCTGGTCGAACGCCGAGTTGGACACGGACGGGATGCGCACGAGCGCCTCGAGGTCCTCGCGCAGGGCGGGGAAGAGCTCGGCGACCCGGGCGCGCAGGTGAGCGACGTCGTCGGGCTCGGAAGGAGTACTGGTTCCAGGTGTGCTGTTCACCCGGCCAACGCTACCCGTCGGTACGTTCTCGCTCCGGCCCACGCGCGTGACGAGGCAGCCCCCGTCCTCGACTACGCTGGACCTGTGTTCTCACGCAACAAGTCCTCCGCGCCCTCGTCGAACGACGCCCCCGATCCCGTTGCCGCTGCAGCCGAGATCGAGAAGGCCGGCGGCAAGGGCAGGCCGACGCCCAAGCGCAAGGTCGCCGAGGCCGCCAACAAGCGCCCGCTCGTGCCCTCGGACCGCAAGTCCGCGGCCAAGACGGCGCGCCAGCAGCAGCGTGACGCACGCGACCGCCAGTTCCAGGCCATGCAGACGGGCGACGAGCGCTACATGCCCGCCCGCGACAAGGGCCCGGTCAAGCGCTACGTGCGCGACTACGTGGACGCCCGCTGGAACCTGGGCGAGTTCTTCCTGCCCGTGGCTCTGGTGTTCATCGTCCTGACGTTCGTGTTCAACCAGAACCTGAACATGGCGACGATCATCATCTTCGTGCTCTACGGGATCGTGCTCATCACGATCATCGACGCGTTCATCATGTGGCGTTCGCTCAAGAAGCGCCTGATCGCCAAGTTCGGGCCGTCCGCCCCCAAGGGCAACGCCATGTACGCCGTGATGCGCGCGTTCCAGCTGCGCCGCGCGCGCCTGCCCAAGCCCATGCACAAGAAGCACGGCACCTTCCCCGAGTAGCCGCCCGCCGGTCCGCCGGACGGGCCGGAGTTGCACCGAGGTGCCCCGGGCAACCTAGTGTTGTCCCCATGCCCAACTACCGCTTCCTCGGCAACTCCGGTCTCAAGATCTCCGAGATCACCTACGGCAACTGGCTCACCCACGGCTCGCAGGTCGAGAACGACGTCGCCACCCAGTGCGTCCACGCCGCCCTCGACGCCGGCATCACCACGTTCGACACCGCGGACGTCTACGCGAACACCAAGGCCGAGCAGGTCCTCGGCGACGCCCTCAAGGGCCAGCGCCGCGAGTCGCTCGAGATCTTCACCAAGGTATACTGGCCCACGGGCCCCGGCGGGGCCAACGACTCGGGCCTGTCGCGCAAGCACGTCATGGAGTCCATCGACGGCTCGCTCCAGCGCCTCGGCACCGACTACGTCGACCTCTACCAGGCGCACCGGTTCGACCAGTCGACCCCGCTCGAGGAGACGATGCAGGCGTTCGCCGATATCGTCCGCCAGGGCAAGGCCCTCTACATCGGCGTGAGCGAGTGGACCGCGGACCAGATCCGTGCGGGCCACGCCCTGTCGAAGGAGCTCGGCTTCCAGCTCATCTCGTCCCAGCCGCAGTACTCGATGCTGTGGCGCGTCATCGAGGACGAGGTCGTCCCGACCTCGCGCGAGCTGGGCCTGTCCCAGATCGTCTGGTCCCCCGTCGCCCAGGGCGTCCTGTCCGGCAAGTACCTGCCCGGCCAGCCCGCCCCGGCGGGTTCGCGTGCCACGGACGCCAACGGCTCGCGCTTCATCCAGCAGTTCATGACCGAGGACGTGCTCACGCGCGTCCAGCAGCTCAAGGCCGTCGCCGACGAGCTGGGCCTGACGCAGGCACAGCTCGCGGTCGCGTGGGTCCTGCAGAACGACAACGTCGCTGCCGCCCTGATCGGCGCCTCGCGCCCCGAGCAGGTCGCCGAGAACGTCAAGGCCTCGGGCGTGGTCATCCCCGCCGAGCTCATGACGAAGATCGACGAGATCCTCGGCGACGTCGTCGAGCGCGACGCGGGCAAGACCGCCGCCGGAGCCCCCGGACCGCGCTGACGCTGTTCGCTGTTCGCAGGACCTGAGCGAGTTGTCAGAAGTGCACCGGGGAATACCCCGGTGCACTTCTGACGACTGAGCGCGGGCCTCCGCCCGCACCCCCGCCGGACCCCGCCAACCGGAGCGCGCCGGTTGGCCGGTGCGCGGTACACCCTGGCCCCACAGCACCCCCTCCCCCGACCTACGGTGTGAGGGTGTCCTCACCTTGCTTCCCGGCCCGCGTCGTCACGGCGACGCGCATCACGCCGCACATGGTCCGTGTCCATCTCGAGGCCGTCGGCGACTGGCGGTGGACGACCGACGGGCAGGGCGACGAGCGCATCGACCTCGCCTTCCCCGTCCCCGGCGAGACCGTCGCCGAGATCGACTTCTTCAACCAGGACGACTACGGCGTCGTGCCCGTCGAGGGCACCGAGCCCCCGTGGCGCCACTACACGGCCCGCCGCGTGCACGACGAGGGCCGGACGATCGTGGTCGACCTCGCGGTGCACGACGGCGGCCTCGCGTCCGACTGGGCCGTCCGGGCCGAGCCGGGCCACGTGCTCGGCGTGTTCGCGGGGGGCGACTCGCGCAGCTACTACGACGCCCCGGCCGACGCCGGCTGGCGCCTGCTCGTCGCCGACCCGACGGGGCTGCCGGGGCTGGGGCGGATCGTCGAGGAGCTCGCGCCGGGTGCCGTCGCGCACGCGGTCGTCGAGGTGCCCACGCTCGAGGACCGCCAGGAGCTCGAGACCCGGGGCGACGTGACCTACACCTGGCTCGTCACGGCCCAGGGCGCCCGCACGGGCGCCGCACTCGTCGAGGCCGTGCGCGACCTGCCCGTCCTGGAGACCCCGGGCTACGCGTGGGTCGCGTGCGAGAGTGCCGCGAGCCGCGACATCCGCCGCACCCTGCGCACCGCGTGGGGCATGCCGCGCGACCGGCACCAGGTCGTCGGGTACTGGACCGCGGGAGCGGTCAACGTGCGGGCCGACCGCGACGACGAGGACGCGCCTCCGCACGACCACGACCACGAGCACGAGCACGACCACCCCGAGCCCGCCCACCAGCACTAGGCCCCGTCGGGCGCCCTGACGGCGTTCCGGCCACCTGACTGCCCGACGACGGAGCGCGCCCGCGCGCCCGGGTGCGCTCCGTCGTCGGGCTTCCCCCTCGTGGGGGGACCCGTTGTCAGAAGTGCACCGGGGTATCCCCCGGTGCACTTCTGACAACCGATCGCGAAGCCGCGGCGAGCCGGACCTAGGCCGCGTGGGGCTCGGGCTCTCCCGGCACGTCCCCCAGGGCGACGTCGCTCGGGAGGTGCGCGACGCCGTCGAGCACCTCGACCGGCACGACCGCCGGACGCAGGTGCGGCGCGAGCCACCTCGCGGCGACCTGGACGACGGGGCCCACGCCCAGCGCGTAGAGGACCGTCGCCCACCCGAGCGTCCCGCCCAGCGCGAACCCGATCGCGACCACGAGGACCTCGATCGCGGTCTTGACGCGGCGCACGGGCCAGCCCGTGCGAGCGACCAGGCCCGTCATGAGGCCGTCGCGCGGGCCGGGGCCGAGTCGCGCACCGAGGTAGGCGGCGGTCGCGATCCCGTTGAGCACCACGCCCGCGACCGCGAGCGCCACCCGTCCGGCCGTCGTGGGCTCGGGGTCGATGCGCTCGAGCAGCAGCAGGAACGGGTCGAGGGTCGCGCCGATCACGACGATGTTGGCGATCGTGCCGATCCCTGGGCGCTGGCGCAGCGGGATCCACAGCAGCATGACCACGACGCTCGCGGCCACGACGACCACACCGAGCGGGAGCCCCGTGCGCAGCGCGACCCCCTGGTGGAAGACGTCCCACGGCATGGCGCCCATGCCCGAGTGGAGGAGCAGGGCCATGGTCAGCGAGAAGCCGAAGAGCCCGAGCACGAGCTGGACGGTGCGGCGGAGGGGGCCGAAGCCCTGGTTGATCGACACTCCCCCACTGTGAGGCACGAATGGACTGGTAATCCATAGCCAATTCGACGAGAGTGGCCCCATGTCCACCTCGCTCGCCGCGCCCGCTCCCACACTCCCTCCGGTGCACCGCCGGCTCTCGGCGCCCGCGCTCGGCGCGCTCATCGCCGGGTGGCAGACCGAGGGGCCCGCGTACGTCGCGCTCGCCGACGCGGTCCGTGGCGCCGTCCTGTCCGGCACGGTCGCCCCGCACACGCGCCTGCCGAGCGAGCGCGACCTGGCCGGGGCCCTGGGCGTCTCGCGGACCACCACGGCCGCTGCGTATGCGGCGCTGCGCGAACGAGGGTTCGTCACGAGCCGCACGGGCGTCGGGACCGTCGCGGTCCTGCCGCGCCCCACGCGCCGCGCCCAGCCCCGCTGGTGCGGCGGTGACGCCCCGGTCCCCGTGGGCGTCGAGCCGCCCGACGACCTCGTCGACCTGGGCCAGGCCGCCCCCGCCGCCCCGCCCCAGCTCCACGCGGCCTACGGACGGGCTCTCGAGGCCCTGCCCGACTACCTGTCCGGCCGCGGGTACGAGCCGCTGGGCCTGCAGCCTCTGCGCGAGGCGATCGCGCACCGGCTCACCGAGCGCGGCACCCCCACGACCCCCGACCAGGTCCTCGTCACCACGGGAGCCCAGCACGCGATCTCGACCATCGCGCAGTCGGTGCTCGGCCCGCGCGACCGGGTCGTGGTCCAGTCGCCCACCTACGCGCACGGCATCGAGGCCATGGTCGGGCGCGGGGCGCGCGTCGTCGGCTTCCCGGTGGGCGCGGGGCTGCCGGGCGACGGGCCGGGCTTCGACGTCGCACTGTTCGAGTCGACGGTCCGCGCGGCCACGCCACGGCTCGCCTACCTGATCCCGGACTTCCACAACCCCACGGGGTACAGCCTCACGCCCGACGAGCGCGCCGAGGTCCGCCGTATCGCGCTGCGCCACCGCGTGACCGTGATCGGCGACGAGACGCTCACCGACATCGTGCTCGACGGGCCCGCACCCGAGCCGCTCGCGGGCGACGGGTCGGCGACGAGCCACCTGCTCACCGTGGGCTCGGCGTCCAAGACCTTCTGGGGCGGCCTGCGCGTGGGGTGGGTCAGGGCGCACCCCGACGTCGTCGCGCACCTCGCCCGGACCCGCGCGGCGAGCGACATCGCGACCTCCGTCCTCGAGCAGCTCGCGGTGACCGAGCTGCTCGCCCGGCGCGAGGAGGTCCTCGCCGAGCGGCTTCCCCTGCTGCGGTCCCAGCGGGACCTGCTGCGCTCGGCCGTCACGGCCGCGGTGCCGTCGTGGCGCGTGGCGTCACCCGCGGGCGGCCTGTCGCTGTGGATCGACCTGGGGCGTCCGCTCGCGAACGCCCTGACCGCGGCGGCGGCCGTGCGCGGCGTGGTGATCAACCCGGGTCCGTCCCTCACGCCCGACGGCGGAGCCTCCTCGCGCGTCCGGCTCACCTTCGCGCCGGACGCCGAGGCGATCGGACGGGCCGTGCCCCGGCTGGCGGCCGCGTGGGAGCACGTCGCGGGGTAGGCGGGGTGGAGCCGGCAGGCCGGGGTCTCGGTGCCCGGGTCTCGGTGCCGAGGACGGGCTCGGGCGCCCGCTCGTGCCGGCCGCTAGGGTGACCCGATGCCGACCGCCGCGACCTTCCGCGCCCCGACCGACCTCGACCGCGGGTCTGCCGAGTACCTCGGGCTCCTCGAGTCGGCCAGCGGCCATACCGGCGCCGCGTTGCAGAGCCTCGCGGCCGACGTGCAGGACCACCTGACGACGGTCGTCGCGCTCGTCGACGGCCGACTGGTGGGCCTCGCGGCGTACGAGACGGGCCGCACGAGCACGGTCCTGCGCTACCTCGCGGTCGAGGGCACCCGCCGGGAGGACGGGCTCGGTCGCGCGCTCGTGTCGGCGGTGCAGGCCGCCGCGCCGGATGCGCCGGTGGTCGCCGAGACGGACGACGACGCCGTCGGCTTCTACCGCCGGACCGGCTTCGCCGTCACGGCGTTGCCGCGCGATCCGCGCCGGCCCGACGTCCAGCGATACAGGTGCCTTCTCGCTGCGGGCGGGCGCTGACCTCGACGGGCATGTCCCGGAGCGCGGCTCACGCCGTGCGCAGCTCCAGGGTGGCCGTCGCCTGGGCGCCGTCGTTCAGGAGGCGCGCCGCGGCCGCTCCCTGTGCCGCGAGGTCGCGCCAGCTCTCGCCGAGCCACTGCTCGGCGTCGAACTGGTTGGTGAACGCCGGGCTGACGGGCGTCGCGAGCGCGCGCCCGTCCGCGTCGTCGAGCTCCCACACCCACTGGGGTCGGATCATCGTGCGCCTCCACCTCGGGTTCCTCGGACCGCGTCGCGGACCAGGGACCGGTTGATGCTCGCGGCCCAGAACGGGCCGTTGTAGATCATGCCGGTGTAACCCTGCACGAGGTCGGCACCGGCCGCCAGGTAGGCGCGCGCGTCGTCGGCCGTCGAGATGCCGCCCACGCCGACGATCGCGACGTCCGGGCCGAGCCGGCCGCGGAGGCGAGCGACGACGTCGAGCCCGCGCTCGAGCAGCGGGGGCCCCGAGAGCCCACCGGGGCCCAGGTCGTGCCCGATCGTCGTGTTGACCGCGATGACACCGTCGAGGCCCAGCTCGAGCGCGAGGTCGGCGACCGCGTCGACGTCCTCGTCCGCGAGGTCCGGGGCGATCTTGACGAGCAGCGGGATGCGGCGCGCCCCGGCGGCACGCGTCGCGTCGTCGGCCGCCTCGCGGACGGCCTGAAGGATGGGTCGCAGCGCCTCGGTCGACTGCAGGTC
This sequence comes from Oerskovia enterophila, assembly GCF_001692445.1. Taxonomy (GTDB): domain Bacteria; phylum Actinomycetota; class Actinomycetes; order Actinomycetales; family Cellulomonadaceae; genus Oerskovia; species Oerskovia enterophila. The sequence goes on from NZ_MAQA01000061.1 coordinate 18,787, forward strand.
GCGCAGGCCCGGGGTGTTGGGCGAGGACACGTTGACGACCAGGTAGTCGGCGTGGGGCGCGAGGAGCGCGGCGCTCGTCGCGTAGTCGCCCGCGGCGTCCTCGGCCGGGGTGACCTTGGTCTTGCCGATGTTCGCGCCGATCATGACGGCCCGCCCGGACGCCGAGCGCCGCAGGGACTCGAGGCGCTGGGCCGCGGCCGCCGCGCCCTCGTTGTTGAAGCCCATCCGGTTGCGGATGCCGCGCAGCGACAGCTCGCGCCACATGCGCGGCTTCTCGTTGCCGGGCTGCGCGTGCGCGGTCACGGTGCCGATCTCGATGAACGCGAAGCCCAGCATGGTCAGGCCGCGGATCGCCTTGGCGTTCTTGTCGAACCCGCCCGCGAGACCGAACGGCGCGGGGAACGAGCGGCCGAGCGCCTGGACGCTGCCGGGGCCGTTCGCGCCGCGACCCAGGTAGGGGGCCGCGGCCCCCTGGATCACGTCGCCCACGACGGGCGTGCGTCCCGCGAGGGAGATGACCGGGAACACCACCTCGTGCGCCTTCTCGGGGTCCATGTGCCTGAAGACGCCGTTGAAGAGGAGGGAGTACAGCCGGCTCATGCGGGATCCTTCGGTTCGGTGGTGGAGTTCTGGGGCGGGCGCGTGCGCCACAGCCAGGTGAGGCCGACGACCGGCAGGACCAGCGGCACGAACCCGTACCCGATCCCGAAGTCGGACCACACCGTGGGCTCGGGGAACGCGGCCGGGTCCAGCAGGGACCACGCGCCGACGGCGAGCACGCCCACGAGCTCGACGCTCACCGCGGTCCAGGCGACGGTCCGCGAGGTGCGCGACCCGCGCGCGAGCGCGACGGTCGCGACGATGTACACCACGGCCGCGAGCGCCGACAGGACGTACGCGACAGGCGCCTCGTGCCAGTCGCGCAGGAGCTGGACGGAGGCGCGTGCGGTCGCGGCGACCGCGAAGATCCCGTAGACGAGGACCAGGACGCGGCCGAAGCCGCTGCCCGTGGTGCGCGGCGTGTCCGGGGAGCGGGTGGTCCGGGACGGCCCCGGGCCCGACGACGTCGCCGGGGTCGCGGGGTCGGGTGCGGTCTCGGGGTTCTCGGGGTGCGTCACGCCATCTCTCCTCAGGCGGTCCAGATCTGCCACAGGCGCCACTCGAGGAACGCGACCGTGATCGCGGCGACCGCGAGCACGACCGAGCTCCAGCGGGTGCGTTCGGCGAACGCCCACACGGCGGCGACGGGCAGGATGAACAGGGCGGTGATCAGGTAGCCCCAGAGCTTCACGGGGTCGCTCGCCGTGCTCCCGGTCGCGGCGAGGACGCCCGCGACGATCATCTGCACGACGATCACGCCCTCGATGACGGCACCGCCCCACAGCTGCTTGAGGATCACGGCGCGGTCGCGGGCGACGAACCACCCTGCCCAACCGGTGAGGGCCGCGCACAGCGCGACGGCGAGGAGGACGAGGGGGAGGACCACGACGCCGAGCCTACCGGCGAGCGGCCCACGGGCAGGAATCGCCGGTCCGTGCTTGCCCCGCCCGGCTCGTCGGGGCGCGCTCGTCGGGGCGCGCTCGTCCCGCCGGTGGCCCGCGGCCCGGCAGCGGCTAGCATCGAGGCGTGGCTGAACTCACTCTCTCCAGCAAGAACCCGACCGGCGTGAAGGTCGACGCGCTCGTCGTCGGGACCCAGACGACGTCAGACGGCGTGGCCGTCGTGGGGGACGACCTCCCCCGCGACGTCGTCGCCGAGCTCGAGGCCCTCGCTCCGGCGCTGGGCATCACGGGCGCGCGCGACGAGGTCCGCACGGTGCCCGCGGGCGCCCACCTCAAGGCGGGCGTGCTCGTCCTGACCGGTCTCGGCGCCCGGGACGGCTCGGGCTCGTTCCCGGCCGAGACCCTGCGTCGCGCCGCCGGCGCGGCCGTCCGCGAGCTGACCGGGGCGTCGTCCGTCGCGGTCGCGCTGCCCGCGGCCGACGAGGCCGAGGTCGCGGCGATCGCCGAGGGCGCGCTCCTCGGGGCGTACTCGTTCACGCGCTACCGGGACACGGCGGGCGCCGCCGCCTCGACCAAGCCTGCCGGCGGCGTCTCGACGATCGAGGTCCTCACCTCGCTCGCCCGCGGGGCCAAGGCCAAGGCCGCGGTCGAGCGTGCCGCGACGATCGCCGCGGCGGTCCACGCGACGCGCGACCTGGTCAACACCGCCCCGAACGACCTGTTCCCCGCGGCCTTCGCCGACATCGCCAAGGCCGCGGCCAAGGGCACGGGCGTCAAGGTGACCGTGCTCGACGAGAAGGCCCTCGCGGCCGGCGGCTACGGCGGCATCCTCGCCGTCGGGCAGGGGTCCTCGCGCGGCCCGCGCCTCGTGAAGGTCTCCTACTCGCCCTCGCGCCCGCACGCCAAGGTCGCGCTCGTGGGCAAGGGCATCACGTTCGACTCGGGCGGCATCTCGATCAAGCCCGCCAAGGGCATGGAGGCCATGAAGTCGGACATGGCCGGTGCGGCCGCCGTCCTGCACACCGTGCTCGCGGCCTCGAGGCTCGGCCTGCCGGTCGCCGTGACGGGGTGGCTCTGCCTCGCGGAGAACATGCCGTCCGGCACGGCCCAGCGTCCCTCGGACGTCATCACGATCCGTGGCGGCAAGACCGTGGAGGTCCTCAACACCGACGCCGAGGGGCGCCTGGTCATGGCCGACGGCCTGGTCGCCGCGATCGAGGAGAACCCGGACGTCGTGCTCGACGTCGCGACGCTCACCGGGGCTCAGATGGTCGCGCTCGGTACCCGCGTCTCGGCCGTCATGGGCACCGAGTCCGTCCGCAGCGAGGTCGTCGCCGCGGCAGAGTCCGCAGGCGAGCAATTCTGGCCCATGCCCCTGCCCGAGGAGCTCGCCGCCTCCATGAAGTCGAAGGTCGCGGACATCGCGAACATCGGCGACCGGTTCGGCGGCATGCTCGTGGCTGGCCTGTTCCTGCAGGAGTTCGTCGGGTCCACGCCGTGGGCCCACCTGGACATCGCGGGCCCCTCGTTCAACGAGGGCTCGGCGTTCGGCTACACGCCGGTCGGCGGCACGGGTGTCGCGGTGCGCACCCTCGTCGAGCTGCTCGAGGCCCGCGCCGCGAAGTAGGCCTTCCGGTGCACGACAGGGCGGGCACGACCTCGAGGTCGTGCCCGCCCTGTCGTGCACCGGGGACCGGTTGGGCGAGAGGCCCGCTCGGAGCGCTCAGCGTCGTCGTTGCTTGGAGTTCCAGTCGCGCATGCGCTGCGGGTAGCCCGTGAAGTTCACGTCGTAGACCGGCAGCTCGAGCTGCTCGGCGAGTTTGCGCGCGGTCCTGGCGTCGGGGACCCGGCGCCGCGTCCACTCCCCCGTGGTCGCGATCAGCATCAGGGTCGTGGGCGTGTCGTTCGTGGGCGGCTCGATGTACGCCTCGACCCCGACCCGGGTGCGCGCGAACTCGGCCAGGTGCTCGACCGTCGCCCGTCGCTGGTCGGCGGCGGACGGCGAGCCGGCGCCCCCGGGCGACGCGGGACCGTTCGCGGGCTTGCGGGAGAAGAGCTGGGACAGCCTGGACATGGAGGCAGAGTACTTGCTCCGCCTGGAGCGGGCCTGAGATCGCCCGCCCTCCGGTCCGTGTCGTGGTCGAGCGGGGTTGCCCGCACGGGCCCGTGTTCCCCGCCCGTCCGTGCGGGGAGCGGTCGGGAGACCGGGCACCCGACGGCGCGCCCGGGCCCTGGCTGTTCCCTGGCTCACCTGTCTTGAGCATCACACCGCTGACCGTGCGTTCCGATTGGGGTACGGGTGCCCAAAGTGCCAAGATGTCACAAGAACTTTGCTCTCCCTCTTTTCGTATGCCCCTAAGGAGCTGCACGTGGCCGAGACCGGCACACCTTTCGACGTCGTCGTCCTGGGCGGAGGCAGCGGCGGTTACGCCACGGCGCTGCGCGCCGCCGAGCTCGGCCTCGACGTCGCCCTCGTCGAGGCGCACAAGCTCGGCGGGACCTGCCTGCACAACGGCTGCATCCCCACGAAGGCTCTGCTGCACGCGGCCGAGCTCGCCGACAACGCCCGCGAGGGCAGCGCGTACGGCGTCCTGAGCCGGCTGCAGGGCATCGACATGAACGGCGTGAACTCGTACAAGGACGGCGTCATCGCCGGGCTGTACAAGGGCCTGCAGGGCCTGATCAAGTCGCGCAAGATCACGGTGATCGAGGGCCACGGCACGCTCGTCGCCGCGGACACGGTCGAGGTCGCGGGCCAGCGCTACACGGGCAAGAACGTCGTGCTCGCCACGGGCTCCTACGCTCGCTCGCTCCCGGGCCTCGAGATCGGCGGCCGGGTCATCACGTCCGACCAGGCGCTGAACCTGGACTACGTGCCCAAGAGCGCGATCGTCCTGGGCGGCGGCGTGATCGGCGTCGAGTTCGCGAGCGTCTGGAAGTCGTTCGGCGCCGACGTGCAGATCATCGAGGCGCTCCCGCACCTCGTCCCCAACGAGGACGAGTCGCTGTCGAAGGCCCTCGAGCGCGCGTTCCGCAAGCGCAGCATCGGCTTCACGCTGGGCGACCGGTTCTCGGGCGTGACCCAGGACGACTCGGGCGTGCACGTGACCCTCGAGTCCGGCAAGACGTTCGACGCGGACCTCCTCCTGGTCGCCGTCGGCCGCGGTCCCCGCACCGCGGACCTGGGCTACGAGGCGCAGGGCATCACCATGGACCGCGGCTTCGTGATCGTCGACGAGCGCCTCCACACGGGCGTCGGCAACATCTACGCGGCCGGCGACATCGTCCCCGGGCTCCAGCTCGCGCACCGCGGGTTCGCCCAGGGCATCTTCGTGGCCGAGCAGATCGCGGGCCTGAACCCGACGCCGATCGTCGAGTCGGGCATCCCCCGCGTGACGTACTGCGAGCCCGAGGTCGCCTCGGTCGGCCTGACCGAGGCCAAGGCCAAGGAGCTGCACGGCGCCGACGGCGTCGAGACGCTCGAGTACAACCTTGCCGGCAACGGCAAGAGCAAGATCCTCGGGACCACGGGCTTCGTCAAGCTCGTCCGCCAGAAGGACGGCCCCGTCGTCGGCGTGCACATGGTCGGCGCCCGCGTCGGCGAGCTCATCGGCGAAGGCCAGCTCATCGTGAACTGGGAGGCGTACCCCGAGGACGTCGCCGCCCTGGTCCACGCGCACCCCACGCAGAACGAGGCTCTCGGAGAGGCCCACCTGGCCCTCGCCGGCAAGCCGCTGCACGCCCACAACTGACCCAACGATCGAAGGAGACCCGAGAGGTCATGTCTGACAACGTGCAGATGCCCGCACTGGGCGAGTCCGTCACCGAGGGAACCGTCACCCGCTGGCTCAAGGCCGTCGGCGAGAGCGTCGAGATCGACGAGCCCCTGCTCGAGGTCTCGACCGACAAGGTCGACACCGAGATCCCCTCGCCGTTCGCCGGCGTGCTCGAGCAGATCCTCGTCCAGGAGGACGAGACCGTCGAGGTCGGCACCGACCTCGCCGTGATCGGTTCCGGCGCCGAGGCCCCGGCACCGGCCGCTGCTCCGGCAGCTCCCGAGGCCCCCGCCGCCGAGGCTCCGGCCCCGGCAGCCCCCGCCGCAGAGGCGCCCGCCGCCTCGGGCGGCGAGGAGATCAAGCTCCCCGCGCTCGGCGAGTCCGTGACCGAGGGCACCGTGACCCGCTGGCTCAAGGCCGTCGGCGAGACCGTCGAGATCGACGAGCCCCTGCTCGAGGTCTCGACCGACAAGGTCGACACCGAGGTCCCGTCCCCCGTGGCCGGTACCGTCCAGCAGATCCTCGTCCAGGAGGACGAGACGGTCGAGGTCGGCACCGTGCTCGCGATCGTCGGCTCGGGCGCCGCGGCTCCCGCACCGGCTGCAGCAGCACCGGCACCCGCCGCCGCTGCCCCCGCCCCCGCGGCACCTGCGGCTCCCGCAGCGCCGGCACCGGCTCCTGCCCCTGCT
>NZ_MAQA01000062.1 GCF_001692445.1 Oerskovia enterophila
TGTCGAGCGCGGTGTTGGCGCCGGTCACGTAGGCCTGGTGGTGCTTGGAGTGGTGCAGCTCCATGATGCGGCCGGAGATGTGGGGCTCGAGTGCGCCGTAGTCGTACGACAGCTCGGGAAGGGTGTAGACAGCCATGGTGAGTCCTCTCGTTCGGTGTCGGCCACGCTAGGACCTCAACCAGGGTTGAGGTCAAGTCGGACGCCCCGGGTCGCGGCCGCGGCGGACGGACCCGCTCGGCACGATCCCTGGGGCACGTGGCCCTGCCCCGAGCACATCATGACCGGGCGCGACCTGCACGTCCTTCTCAGGAACGGGCGTGTCCCGGTGGCAGACCGCGGTACGTCAGGTGGCGAGACAGGTGGCGAGACTCAGCTCGCGCGCTGCTGGCCGCTCATCGCGTGGATCGACTCCATGACCTGGTCGGTGAGCTCGCGCCGCGCCTGCGCGGGCTTGCCCGAGGTGATCTGGCGAACGGGCTCGATGGGCTTGCCGAACTCGACCGTCACGCGGTGGATGCGCGGGAGGCGCGCGCCGACGGGCTGGACCTTGTCGGTGCCCTTGATCGCGACGGGGACGATCGGCGCGTGGCCCGCGAGCGCGAGCCAGGCGACACCGGTGTGCCCCTTGTGGAGCTTGCCGTCGCGCGAGCGCGTGCCCTCGGGGTAGATCCCGAAGGCCCCGCCGTTGTTGAGCACCTCGAGCGCGTCCTCGAGCGAGCGCTGCCCGGCGCGCGGGTCGTCGCGCTGCACGGGGATGTGGCCGAGGGTCGTGAAGAACCAGCGCGAGACGCGCCCCTTGAGCCCGGTGCCCGTGAAGTACTCGGCCTTGGCGAGGAACGTGACGTGGCGCGGGGCGACGATCGGGATGAGCAGCGAGTCCACGAACGAGAGGTGGTTGCTCGCGAGGATCACGGGTCCGCGCCGGGGGATGTTGTTCAGACCGGTCACGCGTGGCCTCAGGAACGCGTAGGCCAGGAGCGACAGGATCAGCTTCAGCACCCGGTAAGTCATCCGTACATTGTGCACCGACGTGCAGGGCTGCCCGACGACGACCGCCCGCCCGGGCGTGGTGCGCGGTGGTCGCGCGGCGGACCACCGGGGAGAACGCCCGCGATTGCACAGATGTTCACGGCGCCTGGTACGGCGCGCAGCCCGCGACTGCTCAGGGTCTCGTCAACCGAACGCGACGACCGTCCCGTTCCTCGTGCCGAACACGCCGCCACCGACCGCGAAGAGGCTCCACGCGTCGACGGCCACCTGCTCCTCCCATCGCGTGCTCCCGTCGGCCACGTCGATCGACACCCAGCGGGACTGCGCGCCGTTGTCCTCGCTGTAGGCGATCGTCAGCCCGCCGCGGCTCGCGAAGGCCGCCGCGACCTGGCCGTTCGTCCTTCCGACCGCGGGGTCCTTCCACGCCCACACCTCCTCGCCCGTGGCCGAGTCCACGGCCACCGCCCCCGGGTAGGACGAGATGACGGTCAGATCGCGAGTGACGAGGAGAACCTGGGTGGCGTAGCCCGAGAAGGCCCACAGCTCGTCACCCGCCTCGTCGAGCGCCACGACCCCGGGCCCTCTCCTCGAGAACAGCAAGGGCGGTCCCGTGCCGTCCGTCGCGAGGGACTCCATGAGCTCGCCCTGGACGCTCCAGAGCACCGTCCCGTCGGTGTCCAGGAGCTCGGAGTCGGTCATCCCGGCCCGGACGAGTCGACCGTCACGGATCTGCTGCACGCGGGTCAGCTCCGTGGAGAGGACCGTCCCGTCGCTCGACAGGCTGGCGTTCACGTCGCACCCGAGGAGCATGAGGACTCCGCCCGTCTCGTAGAGCTGCACCACGTCCCAGCCGTCGGCCGACGGGCTGCCCTCCTGGTAGGCCATGCACGAGCTGTCGCCCTCGTCGGACGTGCGCGTGGGCACGGTCTGCGTCCAGCGCACCTCGCCCGTGCGGGCGTCCTCGACGAGCACGACGACGTCACGTCCGTCCCGTACCACCCGCGCCAGGTCACCGGTCGAGAGCACCGTGGCGTTTCCTCGGGCGGGGTCCAGAGCACGCTCGGCCATGGTCCTCCCGTCCAGCCCGAGGACCGTGACCGTGCTCGGGGGGAGCGTGAAGGCCGGGGCGGCCTCCTCTGCCTCGGCCCAGCCCAGGCACGTGACCGACCGCGCGTCGAGGGCGTCGGCCGACGGACCACCGGAGGCGCCGCACTGCACGGACCCCAGGCCGTCGCGCCGCCACGCCTCTGCGCCCGTCGCGCGGTCGTACGCGACGAGCGCGCCCTCGGCGGCGACGACGAAGAGCTCGCCCGCCGCGAGCGGCCAGGCCTCACCGACGTCGACGGTCCACAGCTCGCGCGGTGGTCGCTCGAGCCCGACGACGCCACCGGGCACCGCCCGCAGCAGCGCCTCGGCCTGCCGGGCACGCACCACGTCCACGAAGGTCAGGCCGCCGAGCACCAGGACGAGCGCGGCCGCGACCCCAGCGAGCAGCACGCGTCGGCGCTTCCTGGCCCGCAGGTCGGCCGGCGCGTCCTCATGGGCGGACCCGTCGGACCCCGACGGGTCCGACACGGCGCCGGTCTCACCTCCCTCGCCCGGCGAACCCGCGGCGACGTCCGCGCCCGGGCGCGCGGCGCCGTCGGGCAGGGGCGTGCCGTGGACACCTGGCACGCCACCGGGCGCGCCCCACCCCCCGGGCCGCGGCGCGAAGAGGTCGTCACCGTCGTCCAGGTCGTCGACCACCTCGAAGGTGATCGGGCGAGGTTGCTCTCGGCGTCGAAAGGGCACGCCCGGAGCCTAGCTCCCGGGCGTGCCCTCGTGACGGGTCCGCTCAGCGCGACGCGACGGTGACCAGGTAGTCGTCGGCGTCGTCGTCCCAGCGCAGCTCGATCGCGCCCGCGGTCTGCGCGGCCTTGCAGAACTGGAGGAAGCTGCGGTAGCCGAGCGCCTTCTCGCTGAAGTCCGGACGCTTCTTGCGGAGCTGGTTCTTGAGGCCCGACAGCGGCGCCGAGTCGCCCTGCTCCCCCACGACCGTGCGCAGCAGCGCGAAGTCGTCGCCCGCGTGCCCGCGCTCGGGCAGCGAGACCTCGGGGTCTCCCGTCGCGGGGCCCGCGCTGAGCTGCACCACTCCGCGCTCCTCGAGGTAGCGCAGGAACTCCCCGAAGTTGCGGAAGCCGTAGTCGGCCTCGCTGAACGTGGGGTCCTTGCGCAGCAGGGTGCGCTTGAGCGTCGAGGCCACGACGGCCCCGCTCGACGAGCTCGACAGGTCCGCGAGGGTCTGCGCGACGAGGACCGCGAGGTCCTCGTCCTCGGACGCGGACGACGCGCCGTGCCCGACGGCGGACTCGAGCTCGGCCTCGACGTCCAGCGGGACGGGCGTGGGCTCGGGCAGCGAAGGTACAGGCTCGGTGGCCGTCTCCGTGGCCGATGCGGGCGGCGTCGCGGACCCGCCCGAGGGAGCGGCCGAGGCCTTGCTCGAGGAGCTCGACGAACCCGACGACCTTCCCGAGGACTTGCGCGCCGTGCTGCGGTTCGAGCTGTTCGAGGACCGCTTGCGCTCGACGGGCTCGTCGGGGATCTCGACCCCCTCGAGGCGGTCGTAGAAGAGGAACTCGTCGCACGCAGGCGGCAGCAGCTTGGACGTCGAGTTCTCGACGCCGATCCCGATCACGCGCTTGTTGAGCTCGCGCAGCTTGTGCACGAGGGGCGAGAAGTCGCTGTCCCCTGTGCACATGACGAACGTCGAGATGTACTCGCGCTCGAACGCCATCTCGATCGCGTCGACGACCATCTTGATGTCGGCGGCGTTCTTGCGCGAGGCCCCCATGCGCTGGGGCATCTCGATGAGCTCGACCTGGTGGCGGGTCAGGGAGCGTCGGTCCTCGTCGAAGTAGGACCAGTCGGCATAGGCGCGGCGGACCACGACCCGACCGCGCGCGGCGAGCGCGTCGGCGATCGGCTTGAAGTCGAAGGTCATCCCGCCCAGATGGTCGCGCGCACCCAGCGCGAGGTTGTCGTAGTCGAGGAAGACGGCCAGACGTTCTTCGGTGTCCATGTCCGCCAGGGTATGGCCCGGGCGGGGCGAACGCCCATCCGCCGGGGCGGCCGGGTGGCGGAGCGCGGGGCCTCGTCCGGCCGCGAGCGCCGCGCTAGCATCGGTCGGTGCGCAAGATCGGGCTGCTGGGTGGCATGAGCTGGGAGAGCTCTGCCCTCTACTACGCCGTCATCAACGAGGGCGTGAAGGATCGCCTCGGCGGGCTGCACTCGGCGCGCTGCGTGCTGGGGTCGGTCGACTTCGCCGGGGTCGAGGAGATGCAGTCGACGGGCGACTGGGAGGCCGCGGGCGCGCTGCTCGCCGCCGAGGCCGTGGCGCTGGAGCGCGCAGGTGCCGAGCTCCTCGTCCTGTGCACCAACACCATGCACAAGGTCGCCGACGCGATCGAGCGCGCGGTCGGCATCCCGCTGCTCCACCTCGCCGACGTGACGGCTCAGGCCGTGCTCGCTGCGGGGCTCAGGACGGTCGCCCTCCTCGGGACGCGCTTCACCATGGAGGAGGCCTTCTACCGCGACCGGCTCGCGGGCCACGGCCTCCAGGTCCTGGTCCCCGGCGCCGACGACCGGTCGACGGTCGACCGCGTGATCTACCAGGAGCTCGTGCTCGGCGAGGTGCGCGACGCGTCGCGCGACGCCTTCCGTCGCATCATCGACGAGCTCGCCTCGCGCGGGGCCGAGGGTGTGATCCTCGGGTGCACCGAGATCGAGCTGCTCGTCCGGCCTGCGGACAGTGCGCTCCCGACCTTCCCGACCACGCGCCTGCACGCCGAGGCCGCGGTCCGCGAGGCCCTCGCCCCCGTCGCCTGAGCGCACCGACTTCCCCCCTTCTCGGCCAGCGCGGGCGCGGCCGCGCCCCCGCCCGCGCCGGCGCGCGGGGGACATGTTGGGACATGAACTCCCTCTGCGCCAGTTTTCCGACACTTGTTGACGTTTCACCCACCCCTCAGTAGCGTTCTTGCTGAGTTGATGCAAGAACTGAACAGTTGTCTGCTCGAAGTGGAGCAGATGGCTGCAACTCTCGAAGGATCAGCCAGTCGAGCAGCCCGGGATCCCCGGGCCACGCCTGCGCCTTCAGGGCCTCAGCGATGGAGCGAGGCCGGTCTGGCACGGGGCTCGCCCTACCACCGTCACCGTTGACGGGAGATCGAGGACCTACCGATGAGAAGTCCACGCACGTCACTCCGGCTGCTCGCAGCAGCCACCAGCGCCACCCTGCTCCTACCGTTCGCCCTGGCGACGTCGGCCGCCGCGGCTCCCGTCGTCCTCTCGGCGGGCAAGCCTGCCGCGGCGAGCAGCAACAGCTCGCCCTACCTGGCGGGCAACCTCACCGACGGCAACCAGGGCACCTACTGGGAGTCCTCGAACGGCGCGTTCCCCCAGTGGGCGCAGGTCGACCTCGGGTCGGCGGCCACCGTCGAGGACCTGGTGCTCAAGCTCCCGGCCGGCTGGGGAGCACGGACCCAGACCATCACGCTCCAGTCCAGCACCGACGGCTCGTCGTACAGCACCCTCAAGGCGAGCGCCGCGTACACGTTCGACCCCGCCTCGGGGAACACCGTGACGGTCGACGTGCCCGACACGTCCGCGCGGTACGTCCGTGCGAGCGTCTCGGCCAACACCGGCTGGCCGGCCGGGCAGCTCTCGGAGCTCGAGGTCCGCGGGACGGCCGGGACCGGCGGGGGCACCGACCCCGGCGGCCCGGGCACCCCGCCGACCGGCACCGACCTCGCCCAGGGCAAGCCCGTCGAGGGCTCCTCGACCGAGTGGACCTTCGTGGCGTCGAACGCCACCGACGGGAACCCGGCGACCTACTGGGAGGGGGCGGGCGGGCAGTACCCGAGCACCCTCACCGTGGGGCTGGGGTCCGACGCGGCGCTCAGCGACGTCGTCGTGAAGGTGCCTCCGGCAGCCGCCTGGTCGGCCCGCACCCAGACCTTCGAGATCCAGGGCCGGTCCCAGACCGGCGGGGCGTGGACCACGCTCAAGGCCTCGGCCGCCTACCGGTTCGATCCCTCGACCGGCAACTCGGTGTCCGTCCCCGTGAGCGGCACCGCGGCCGACGTCCGGCTGCGCTTCACGGGCAACACCGGTTCGGGCAACGGCCAGGTCGCCGAGCTGCAGGTCTACGGCACCCCGGCGTCCAACCCCGACCTCACCGTCACAGGGGTCACGGCGACCCCGGTGTCCCCGCTCGAGTCGGACGTCATCACCCTGACGGCGACGGTCAAGAACATCGGGACCAAGGCGTCGGCCGCGACCGACGTGGCCTTCACGCTCGACGGGCAGACCGTGGCGACCAAGCCCGTCGGGGCGCTCGCCGCCGGCGCGCAGTCCGTCGTCACCGCGAGCATCGGCAGCCGGACGGCGGGCTCCTACGCGATCGGGGCCGCCGTCGACGCGGCGAAGACCGTGGTCGAGCAGGACGAGTCCAACAACGCCTACACGCACCCGACCCGGCTGGTCGTCACGGCCGTGCCGAGCTCCGACCTGATCCCCACCCTGACCTGGAACCCCAGCAACCCCGCGGCCGGCAGCACCGTCACGTTCACGGCGACCCTCGCCAACCAGGGCAACATCGCCTCGGCCGCCGGCAGCCACGGCGTGACCGTCACGCTCAGGGACACGGCGACGGGCGCCACGGTCAAGACGCTCACGGGGAGCGTCTCCGGGTCCGTCGCGGTCGGCGCGACCAGCACGGGCGTGAACCTGGGCACCTGGGTCGCGGGCGACGGCAGCTACGACGCGACCGTGGTCGTCGCGGCGGACGCCCACGAGGTCGCGGCCAAGCAGGCCAACAACACCGCGACGCGGTCGCTCTTCGTCGGGCGTGGCGCGAACATGCCCTACGACACCTACGAGGCGGAGGACGGCGTCGTGGGCGGGGGCGCACAGGTCGTCGGGCCCAACCGGACCGTCGGTGACATCGCCGGCGAGGCGTCGGGCCGCAGGGCGGTCACCCTGAACACGACGGGCGCCTACGTCGAGTGGACCACCAAGGCTCCGACCAACACGCTCGTGACCCGGTTCTCGATCCCCGACTCGACGGGCGGCGGCGGGACCGACGCGACGCTCGACGTCTACGTCGACGGTCAGCTCCTCAAGACCCTCGACCTCACGTCGCGGTACGCGTGGCTCTACGGCAACGAGACCAACCCCGGCAACCAGCCCGGAGCCGGCGGCCCCCGTCACATCTACGACGAGACCAGCGTCCTGCTCGGGACCACCGTCCCGGCCGGCGCGAAGATCAGGCTCCAGAAGTCCGCGAGCAACACCTCCCGCTACGCGATCGACTTCGTCGACCTCGAGCTCGCGACGGCGCAGCCCAACCCGAACCCCGTCGCGTACGTCCAGCCCGCGGGCTTCACGCACCAGGCGGTCCAGAACGCCCTCGACAAGGTCCGCATGGACACGACCGGCACCCTCAAGGGCGTCTACCTCCCGGCCGGCGACTACCAGACCGCGAGCAAGTTCCAGGTCTACGGCAAGGCCGTCGACGTCGTGGGCGCGGGCCCCTGGTTCACGCGCTTCTTCGCCCCGGCGTCCCAGGAGAACACCGACATCGGCTTCCGGGCCGAGGGCACGGCCAACGGCTCGGCGTTCCGCGACTTCGCCTACTTCGGGAACTACACGTCACGCATCGACGGGCCGGGCAAGGTCTTCGACTTCGCGAACGTCAAGGACATGACGATCGACAACATCTGGGTCGAGCACATGATCTGCATGTTCTGGGCGTCCAACATGGACGACTCGGAGATCAAGAACTCCCGCATCCGCAACACGTTCGCGGACGCGCTCAACATGACCAACGGCAGCGCGAACAACCACGTGCACAACAGCTCGGCCCGAGGCACCGGGGACGACTCGTTCGCGCTCTTCGCGGCGACCGACTCGGGAGGCAGCGGACAGCAGGGCAACGTGTTCGAGAACCTCACGTCGACGCTCACCTGGCGTGCGGCCGGCCTCGCGGTCTACGGGGGGCAGGACAACACGTTCCGCAACTTCTACATCGCGGACACCCTCGTCTACTCGGGCGTGACGATCAGCTCGCTCGACTTCGGCTACCCGATGGAAGGGTTCGGCCCCCTGCCGACGACGTTCGACGGCATCACCGTGGTGCGGTCGGGCGGGCACTTCTGGGGCTCCCAGACGTTCCCGGCGGTCTGGCTGTTCTCGGCGTCGAAGAAGTTCAGCGCGATCCGGGTCAACGACCTCGACATCGTCGACCCGACCTACGCCGGGATCATGTTCCAGACGAACTACGTGGGGTCCACCCCGCAGAACCCGTTCCAGGACACGGTCCTCTCGAACGTCTCGATCACCGGTGCCCGCAAGAGCGGCGACCAGTTCGACGCCAAGTCCGGCTTCGGCATCTGGGTCAACGAGGCGGCCGAGGCCGGCCAGGGCCCGGCGGTCGGCTCGGTCACGTTCAACAACCTGCAGATGAGCAACAACGTCCAGGACATCAAGAACACGACCTCGACGTTCACGATCGTCCGCAACCCGTAGCGGCCGATCCCCGACGGCGGGCGGCCGGCCACTCTCCGGCCGCCCGTCGTCGGGCCCCCGGGGTGGTCGTCCCCGACCACCCCGCACCCGGAAGACCGACCCGCCCTGGGCGGGAGATCAAGGACGATCATGAGAACACCGTTGAAGCACCTGGTCGTGGTGAGCGCCGCGATCGCGCTCGTCGTACCGCTCGGCGCGGCGGCCGTGGCACAGGCCGCGCCCCCCGCACCGACCAACCTGGCCGTCGGCAAGCCCGTCGCGGCCTCGTCGGTCACGCAGAGCTATGCGGCCTCGAACGCGAACGACGACAGCACCAGCACCTACTGGGAGGGCGCGGGCGGGCAGTACCCCTCGCACCTGACCGTCAGCCTCGGCAAGGACGCCGACCTCGACCGCGTCGTGGTCAAGCTGCCGCCGCCCTCCGCCTGGTCCTCACGGACCCAGACCTTCTCGCTGCTCGGCCGCGCCGAGGGCGCGACGACCTTCACGACCCTCAAGGCCTCGGCGGCCTACGCGTTCGACCCGGCGACGGGCAACAGCGTCGCGATCCCGGTCTCGGCCGAGGTCGCGGACGTCCGCCTCGCCTTCACGGGCAACACGGGGGCGGCGAACGCGCAGGTCGCCGAGCTCCAGGTCTGGGGCACGTCCGACGGGTCGGGCGAGCCGACGCCCGAGCCCACGGAGACCCCCACGGACCCGACCGGGACCAACCATGCCAAGAGCCGGCCGGCCGTCGCCTCCTCGACCGAGTGGCAGTTCGCGGCGGGCAACGCCGTCGACGGGCAGCCGAGCACCTACTGGGAGGGCGCGGGCGGGCAGTACCCGTCGACGCTCGACGTGCAGCTCGCCTCCCCGACCGAGGTCAGCACCGTGACCGTCAGGCTGAACCCTGACGCGGCCTGGGGTCCGCGCACGCAGACCTTCTCGGTGTGGGGCCGGTCCGGGACCGGGGCCTGGCAGCAGCTCAAGGCCTCTGCGGCCTACGCGTTCGCGCCCTCGACCGGGAACACCCGCAGCATCACGGTGGCAGGGAGCGTCACCGACGTGCGGCTCCAGTTCACGGCCAACACCGGCGCGGGCAACGGCCAGGTCGCCGAGCTCGAGGTCTACGGCACCCCGGCCGCCAACCCGAACCTGAACGTCACGGCGGTCGGCGCGACACCGGCCGCGCCCGACGCGACAACCCCCGTCGCGCTCACGGCGACGGTCAGGAACACGGGCGACCGCGCATCGGCGGCGACCACGCTGGACGTCACGGCCAACGGCCAGAAGGTCGGCTCGGCCGCGGTCGGTGCGCTCCAGCCCGGCGCGTCGACCCAGGTCACGGTCGCGATCGGCGCCCGTCCCGCGGGCCAGTACACGATCGGTGCGGTCGTGGACCCGACGAACACCGTGGTCGAGAAGGACGAGACCGACAATGCGTTCACGTCCCCGACGAAGCTCGTCGTGGGCGAGGCGCCCGGGCCGGACCTCGAGATCGTCTCGGTCTCGTCCACCCCGGCCAACCCCGCCGTCGGTGCGGCCGTGACGTTCTCGGTGCAGGTGCGCAACCGCGGCAACCAGCCCGTCCCGGCCGGTTCGGTGACGCGCGTCGTCGCCGGCTCGACCACGCTCAGCGGCACGACGCCGGCCATCGCCGCGGGCGCGACCGTCACGGTCTCCTCGAGCGGCTCGTGGACCGCGACCAACGGCGGGGCCACCGTGACGGCCACTGCCGACGCGACCGGCGTCGTCGCCGAGACGAACGAGAACAACAACACGGGCACGCTCACCGTGAC
The DNA here is from genome assembly GCF_001692445.1 of Oerskovia enterophila. Classification (GTDB taxonomy): domain Bacteria; phylum Actinomycetota; class Actinomycetes; order Actinomycetales; family Cellulomonadaceae; genus Oerskovia; species Oerskovia enterophila. The sequence goes on from NZ_MAQA01000062.1 coordinate 10,332, forward strand.
CGTGGGCCGCGGCGCGGCCGTCCCGTACACGACGTACGAGGCGGAGAAGGGTCAGTACACCGGCACGCTGCTCCAGGCCGACCCGCTGCGCACGTTCGGGCACACGAACTTCGCCTCGGAGTCGTCGGGCCGTGAGTCCGTGCGCCTCACCAGCACGGGCCAGTACGTCCAGCTCACCTCGACCAGCGCGACGAACTCGATCGTCGTGCGCAGCTCGATCCCCGACGCCCCCGGCGGCGGGGGCCAGGAGAAGACCATCAGCCTCTACGCGGACGGCCAGTTCGTGCAGAAGCTGACCCTGTCGTCGAAGCACTCCTGGCTCTACGGCACCTCCGACGGGCCCGAGTCGCTGAGCAACACGCCCAGCGGTGACGCGCGTCGTCTCTTCGACGAGTCCCACGCGCTGCTCGGCCGGTCCTTCCCGGCGGGCACGGTGTTCACGCTCCAGCGCGACGCCGGGGACGACGCGGCGTTCTACGTCATCGACCTCGTCGAGCTCGAGCAGGTCGCTCCCCCGACCGCCAAGCCCGCACAGTGCACGTCGATCACCGAGTACGGCGCCGTGCCGAACGACGGGCTCGAGGACACGGCCGCCATCCAGGCCGCGGTCACCGCGAACCAGAACGGCGAGATCGAGTGCGTGTGGATCCCGGCGGGGCAGTGGCGCCAGGAGAAGAAGATCCTCACCGACGACCCGCTGAACCGCGGCATGCACAACCAGGTGGGCATCAGCGACGTGACGATCCGCGGCGCCGGCATGTGGCACTCGCAGCTCTACACGCTCCTCGAGCCGCACCTCGCCCCGGGCGTCATCAACCACCCGCACGAGGGCAACTTCGGGTTCGACATCGACGACAACGTCCAGATCTCCGACATCGCGATCTTCGGGTCCGGCCGGATCCGCGGCAACAACGCCCAGGAGGAGGGTGGCGTCGGCCTCAACGGCCGGTTCGGCAAGAACACGAAGATCAGCAACGTGTGGATCGAGCACGCGAACGTCGGAGTGTGGGTCGGTCGCGACTACGACAACATCCCCGAGCTGTGGGGGCCGGCCGACGGGCTGCAGCTCACCGGCATGCGCATCCGCAACACCTACGCGGACGGCATCAACTTCAGCAACGGGACGCGCAACTCGCTCGTCGTCAACTCGACGTTCCGCACCACGGGCGACGACGCGCTCGCCGTCTGGGCCAACCCCTACGTCAAGGACCGCACCGTCGACGTCGCCCACAGCAACGCGTTCCGCAACAACACGGTCCAGCTGCCGTGGCGCGCCAACGGCATCGCGATCTACGGCGGCTACGACAACTCGATCGAGAACAACCTGATCTCCGACACCGCGAACTACCCCGGCATCATGCTGGCGACCGACCACTCCCCGCTGCCGTTCTCCGGGACGACGCTCATCGCCAACAACGGGCTCTACCGCACGGGCGGGGCGTTCTGGAACGAGGACCAGGAGTTCGGTGCGATCACGCTGTTCCCGCAGACGCACGACATCACGGGCGTGATCATCCGCGACACCGACGTCTACGACTCGACCTACGACGGGATCCAGTTCAAGAACGGTGGCGGGAGCATGCCCGACGTCCGGATCTCGAACGTCCGCATCGACGGGTCGCAGAACGGGTCCGGGATCCTCGCGATGAGCGGGGCGCGCGGCAACGCGATCCTGTCGGGCGTCACCATCACCAACTCCGGTGAGGGGGACATCGACAAGGAGCCCGGCTCGCAGTTCGTCATCTCGGGGAGCTGACCGAGGAGCTCGACCGTCGTGCGGTGCCAGGGGGTCCTGGCGCCGCACGACGGCGTCGCGCAGCTCGTCGGGTCGACCGCGGGGCCCGGCGGCCCGGCACTCTCATCCCAGCCCGGTGATCGCCGACCGGTCGAACCGCAACCGCCCGTCCGCGGCCAGGAACGCCTCAGGATCCCCGCCGTGCTCCTGGGTCCACCGGACATCGCCCGTCGCTTGGTCGAGCGCCACCACGGTGTATCCCCCCGACGCGGCCGGCCCCACCAGGATCGCCGTGGCCCCGTCGGCGCCGGTGCCACCGACGCGCTGCGGCAGAGCGTCCGAGAGCGGGCCGACGACGCGACGCCACCGCTCGTCGCCCGTCACGGCGTCGAGCGCGACGGTCTCCCGGTCGATGGTCTGCACGATCACGACGTCCGCGGTCCGGACGAGAACCTGCCGCGCCGCGACCTGTGCGGTCCAGGCCGTCGCGCCGCCGGGGTGCAGCGCGAGCAACGCGTCGCCCTGGTCCAGCAGGATCAGGTCCTGGGTCGTCCCGTGGTGCGCGCCGCCCTCGAGCAGCAGTCCCTCGCTCGTCCACCGCACCGTACCGTCTGCCGCCAGGGCGTCGGCCGGGCCCGCCACAGCGGTACCCGACGACCGGAGGAACGTCCCGTCACCCAGCGCGGCAACCGTCGTCAGAGCCAGGGGCTCGTCGACGACCAGGCCGTCGGCGGTCAGGAACGACCAGACCCCGCAGCCGAACACCGTGACCACCCCTGACCGGACCTCGGTCCGCAGGACGCCCCCCACCGATCCCTCGCACGTCCACTCCAGGCCGGACTCCCGCACGGTCAGCCGCTGCTCCCACGCGACCTCGCCCGTCCGCACGTCGGTGGCGCGCACCACGGCCCCTGCCGCGTCCCTGCTCGCCTGGAGCACCACGCCACCGACCCCGACGGTCGGGGTCCCCGCCGCCAGGTCGAGCACGCCGTCGGCCACCACCGAGCCGTCGAGGCTCACGAGCCGGGCGGTCACCTCGTCGGCAGCGGTCTCGAGGCACACGACGAACCTCGCCGTCCCGTCCCCGACAGCGGATTCGGTCGAGCCGGCCGTGGACTCCGTGCTCGCGCTGCAGTCCTGCCCCGCGAGCTCGTCGAGCCGCCAGCTCTCGGTGCCCGTCCCGACGTCGAACCCCGCGAGACCGGAGCGGCCCGGCACCACCAGCAGGTCGTCGACGACGAAGGGCGTCCCGCCGTCGGTCGTGACGCTCCACAGGTCGCGTGGCGCGTGGCTCAGGTCGAGCACGCCGCCGTCGGTCCGCTCGATCGCCTCGTGCGTGTCGTCCTGCGTCGACGCTCTGTCCACGAGCACCACGGCGAGCGCGACCCCGACCGCGGCGACGCCGAGCACGAGGCCCGCGCGCCGACGTCGGGTCTGCGGGGAGCGCCCACGGCGCGCCGGTCCCCCCTGCCCTCCAGCCGGGTCCGGCCCGCCCGGCGCGTCGAGGTCGTTCCCCTCCGCAGAGTCGTCGAGCACGAACGTGACGGTCTGCTGGCTGCGGCGGCGGGGCACGCTCGGAGCCTAGTGGTCACGGACGGGCGCCCCGACCTCCCCCGGGACGACCGACGGGCGTACGTTGGGAGAGCGCCCGCGGGACCGACGGAGCACCGCGCGGGAGTGCGCGAGAACCGCGAAACGGGTCGAATCCGCACCGCCAGACCCTTCTGTCTCACTCTTCGAGCAGATACTGGCTCAGATCATGGATTCCCCCTACGATCGTCAACACCATCCAGAGCGGTCGAGAGTCCTGGCTCGTTGACACCGCAGCAACCCCCCAACGGAAGCCTCCCGCGGGTACGGGTGCTACAGCCAGGTTCGATGGAGCGATTCATGACCGAGGCATCTTTCCGCGCAACCCCGCACCGCGGGGTCCTGTGCACCGTCCACCGCGCCCCGCGCACGGCCACCGTGGTCACCGCCGGCGCGCCCCTCGCCCTCCCGGCGGTCGCCCGATGAGCATCGTCGACCTGGGGCACTTCGGGCACGAGGCACCGCGACCCACGGTGTCGTTCGAGCTCATGCCCCCGCGCCGCCCCGACGCCGCGCCCAAGTTCTGGGAGACCGCGCGCCGGCTCGTCGCGACCTCGCCCGACTTCGTGTCGGTCACCTACGGCGCGGCCGGCACGGACCGCGAGACCTCGCGCCGCGTCATCAGCCAGCTCCTGCACGGCACGCCCGTGCTGCCGATCGCCCACCTGACCTGCGTGGGTGCCTCGCGCGAGGACGTCGAGGACGTCATCACGGACTTCCTCGACGCGGGAGTGCGCAGCTTCCTCGCCCTGCGCGGAGACCCGCCGCGCGACCAGCCCGACTGGCGCCCCGCCGAGGACGGCGTGCGGTCGAGCACCGAGCTCGTAGCCCTGCTGCGCGAGGTCGAGGCAGCGCGCTGCGCCGCGAGCCCGAGCGTCGCGCTGCGCGGCGCGGCCCGCCCCCTGACCATCGCGGTCGCGACGTTCCCCGACGGCAACCTCGCCGCGGGCACGAGCCGCACCCAGGAGGTGCGCCGCCTCTGGCAGAAGCAGCAGGCCGGAGCGGACTTCGCGATCACGCAGCTCTTCTACGAGGCGTCGTCCTACATCGACTTCGTCGCCGAGGCGCGCGCCGCCGGCGTGACCATCCCGATCCTCGCGGGCCTCCTGCCCATGACGGACCCGGCCCGCCTCGCACGCGTCGAGGAGCTCACGGGGGTCCCCGCGCCGCGTCGCGTCGTCGAGGCCCTCGAGGCGGAACCGGACCCGGCCGCGCGCCACGCACTGGGCATCCGGCACTCGGTCGAGCTCGCTCGCCAGGTCCTCGCGGCCGGCGCGCCCGGCCTCCACATCTACACCTTCAACAAGCACCAAGCCGCTCTAGACCTGCTCGAGGGAGTCGACCTCGGCGGTGGGGCAGCGGGGGACGCCAGCGGCGTCTCGTCCCGCACCCCCGACCTGGCCAGCGGGCCGTGGGTCTCCGGCACTCCCCTTCCCTCCTCCGAGCCTGCCCTGGGCAGCGCATCGGTCTGACCAGTTCAGAGGTATTCACCATGAGTGCACCCACGTTCCCCTCCGGTTCCGTCCTCGGCTACCCCCGCATCGGCCCGCGCCGCGAGCTCAAGAAGGCCGTCGAGTCCTTCTGGGCCGGCAGGACCACGGCCGACGAGCTCGAGGCCACGGCCTCGGCGCTGCGCGTCGCGGCCGCCCAGCGTCTCGTCGACCTGGGCCTCGACGCCTCGTCGGGCGCCGTGCCCGGCTCGTTCTCCTACTACGACCAGGTGCTCGACGTCGTCGCTCTCCTCGGGGCGGTCCCGTCGCGCTTCGCGTCGCTCACCGACGAGAAGGGCGCGCTGGACCTCGCGGGCTACTTCACGGTCGCGCGCGGCGCGGGCGAGGACGCTCCGCTCGAGATGACCAAGTGGTTCGACACGAACTACCACTACCTGGTCCCCGAGATCAGCGAGTCCACGCCGTTCCGCTTCGCGGACGACCGCATCGTGCGCCAGTTCGTCGAGGCCAAGGCCGCGGGCGTCGTGACCCGTCCCGTCGTCGTCGGGCCCGTCACGTTCCTCGCGCTGTCCAAGGCCGCCGACGACAGCGCGCCCGGCTTCAGCCCGCTCTCGCGCCTCGCGGACGTCCTGCCCGTGTACGTCGAGCTGCTGCGCGCCCTGGCCGCGGCCGGTGCACCGTGGGTGCAGCTCGACGAGCCCGCGCTCGTGTCCGACTCGATCGACGTGCCGGCCGCCGAGGTCCACGCCGCGATCACCGAGGCGTACCGGGTGCTCGCGACCGAGCTCGCGGTGGGTACCGAGCGTCCCGCGATCCTCGTGGGGGCACCGTTCGGCGGGCTCGTCGGCTCCGGGCAGGACGGCCTCGACGGCCTCGCTCTCCTGGCCGCGTCCGACGTCGAGGCGATCTCGCTCGACCTCGTCAAGGGCGCCGTCCCGGCGGGCCCCGTCGCGGGCCTCGCGGACAAGACCGTCGTCGCGGGCGTGATCGACGGCCACAACATCTGGCGCGCCGACCTCACCGCGAAGCTCGACGTCCTCGACGCGGTGCGCGGGCTGGGTGCCGGCGCCGTGTCGGTCGGCAGCTCGACCTCCCTCCTGCACGTCCCGCACGACGTCGAAGCCGAGGACTGGACGAACGGCTCGATCGACGCCCGCCTGCGTGACTGGCTCGCGTTCGCGGACCAGAAGGTCGGCGAGGTCGCGATCCTCGCCCGGGCACTGACCGAGGGGCGTGACGCGGTCGCCGAGCAGATCGAGGCGTCCCGCGCCGCGGTGGCCTCGCGCGCGGTGGCGAGCGGCGTCGTCGTGCCTGCGGTGCGCGAGCGCGCCGCAGCCCTGACCGAGGGCGACTTCTCGCGCGGCGACTACGCCGAGCGCGCGGCCGCCCAGCAGGCCAAGCTGAACCTCCCGCTGCTGCCGACCACGACCATCGGGTCGTTCCCGCAGACCCCGGAGATCCGCCGCGCCCGCGCGCTCAACGTCAAGGGCGAGCTGTCCGACGTCGACTACACGACCGCGATGCAGGACGAGATCCGCCGCGTCGTCGAGCTCCAGGAGCAGATCGGCCTGGACGTCCTGGTGCACGGCGAGCCCGAGCGCAACGACATGGTCCAGTACTTCGCGGAGAACCTCGACGGGTTCGCCGTCACCGCGAACGGCTGGGTCCAGTCCTACGGCTCGCGCTGCGTGCGCCCGCCGATCCTGTGGGGCGACGTCACGCGTCCCGCCCCCATCACGGTCGACTGGTCGACGTTCACGGCCTCGCTCACCGAGAAGCCGGTCAAGGGCATGCTGACCGGTCCGGTCACGATCCTCGCGTGGTCGTTCGTGCGCGACGACCAGCCGCTCGGCGACACGGCCAACCAGGTGGGCCTGGCGCTGCGCGACGAGATCGCGGACCTCGAGGCGGCCGGCATCGGCATCATCCAGGTCGACGAGCCCGCGCTGCGCGAGCTCCTCCCGCTGCGCAAGGACGACCAGGCCGCGTACCTCGACTGGTCGGTGAGCTCGTTCCGCCTCGCGACCGCGGGCGTCGAGGCCGAGACGCAGATCCACACGCACCTGTGCTACTCGGAGTTCGGCGAGGTCATCGGGGCGATCGACGGGCTCGACGCCGACGTGACGTCGGTCGAGGCCGCGCGCTCGCGCATGGAGATCGTGCCCGAGCTGGCCGAGGCCGGCTACGCCCGCGGGATCGGCCCGGGTGTCTACGACATCCACTCGCCGCGCGTCCCCTCGACCGAGGAGGTCACCGATCTCCTCGAGCTCGCGGTGAAGTCGATCGACTCGCGCCTCGTGTGGGTCAACCCCGACTGCGGTCTCAAGACGCGTCGCTACGAGGAGACCGTGGCCTCGCTCGAGAACCTCGTCGCGGCGACGAACGCGGTGCGCGCCCAGCTCGGCTGACGCTCGGGACACCCGGGGAGCGGCGGGCCCACGGTCCACCGCTCCCCGGGAAGTTCTCCCCATTCCCTGGGGACCACCGCCACCAGTAGCATCGGCGCGCACGACTTCGCTCCACCGTGGGGCGAGACTCTTCGTCCCGATGGGGGAACCATGCACGCCGCCGCACCCGTACCGACCACGACCGACCAACCGCTCTGGGCCGAGGGCCGGAAGAAGATGCGGCTGACCGCTGCCGTCTCCCCGTTCCTGGCCGTGGCGCTGCTCGCGCTCATCGCGTCCCTGCGGTTCGGCGACGACGAGAACTTCGGGCTGTTCCTCGTGATCGCGGTCGTCGCGGTGCTCGCGATCATCCTCCCGTTCCTCGTCTACTGGGTGCGCCAGGCCACGCCGTTCTCGGTGGACCTCCGGTCGCGCACGCTGCGCATCGGCGACGGGCCGGCCCGACCGTTCTCCGACGTCACCTACGCGTACACGCGGATCGAGCAGGGCTCCCTCACGCTGCGCTTCGGGTTCTCGGAGACCGACCGCACCGCGATCCTGCGCAACCTCACGCAGGTCGTGAACTTCCGTCTGCCCGAGGCCGACGCGCGCGCCCTCATGGAGGTCTTCGCGGGCTCGAGCCTGCCCGAGGAGAGCGTGGCCACCAAGGCCTTCATGGCGCAGAAGGTCCAGCTCGGCAAGGCCGACGCGATCGAGGTCGTCGCCGCGCTCGCGCAGCTCCCGCGCATCGCCTGAGGTAGGCACCCGCGCCGCCCGTTCCCGGGCCGCGCGGCGGACGGAAGCCGCCGGGACGGACGGAAGCCGCCGGGACGGACGAGGGGCCCAGCACCGTGCGGTGCTGGGCCCCTCGTCGTGCGTGCCGTCCGGCGTCAGCGGTCCCGGCCGGCCATCGGGATGAAGCAGCCGAGCGTGACCAGCGCGAGGCCCGCGGAGAAGATCCAGGCGTGGCCCGACTCGACCGTGAAGGCCCACCCGAAGGCGACCATCCCGCCCACGAACAGGATGAACGCCACGAGGAAGCGGGCGACGGCCCCGGCTCGCTCGGTGGCCTCGTTGCGCTGCGTCGTCTGGCTGCTCATGCTCTTCGCTCCGTACTGGTCGTGTCGTTCGGTGGGGTCTCGCGGGGTTCCCCCGCGCGAGCGGGGGGCGTCTGCCCGACGACGTCACGCACGCGAGGCGTCCGGCCGTCAGTCCAGGTAGTGCTCCACCGTACCGGCATCCCGGATCGACGCGGCATCCGGGTCACTCCCGAACTCCCTCGCGGCGTCGCGCTGTCTCAGCAGGTCCCAGCACTGGTCGAGCTCGGTCTCGATCGCGCGGAGCCGCACGTTCTCCTCCGACGCGGTGATCTCCCCGCCGGCGAGCTCGTCGCGCAGGCGCCGCTCCTCCGCCACCAGGTCGCCGATGTACTGCCGGATCCCTCGGTCCTCGGTCATTCCCCCACGGTACGACCGGGGCGCGGCGCGCGCCCGACGGGTCGCCCGCCCGTGCGCAGTCCGCGCGCACGGGGACGCGCGGTGCCACCGCCGACTGCTCGTCGCAACCCGAATCACCCGGAACGTGACGTGTCCGACGATCTGCGCCATTCGGCGTGCGAGCCGCGCGGAACGCTGTCAAGGTAGGTGCTTACCGGCCAATAAGGCACATTCGGGACAAAAGGAGAATGACATGGGCTTCATCGCATTCATCGTTCTGGGACTGCTCGCCGGACTCATCGCTCGCGCCATCCTCCCGGGCAAGCAGACCGGGTCGATCCTCATGACGATCCTCCTCGGCATCGTCGGTGCGCTGCTCGGCGGCTGGCTCGGGAGCGTCCTGTTCTCGGCGCCCCTCGAGGAGTTCTTCTCGATCCAGACGTGGCTGCTCGCGATCGTCGGCTCGGTCATCGTGCTGGGCATCTACGGCGCGGTGCGCGGCCGCAACGGTCGTACCGCCTGACCGACCCGCTCCCCCAGGCCGTCACCGCGCGCTCGTCGCGCCCCGTCCGGCCGCGGTGGCAGAGCGAAGGGCCCGCCTCCTCGTCCTGAGGAGGCGGGCCCTTCGTGCGTCCGCCGCTACGCCACGCCCGCGGCGTACCGGGCGGGGTCCGCGTCGAACGCAGGCCCGCACCCGGCGCAGCAGAAGTAGTACCGCTCGCCCTCGTGGTCGCGATACAAGCCCGCCGCTTCGGCAGCCTTCTTGCTGACCGCGCTCCCGACCATGACCGGGCAGGTCGTCATGTCGTCGCTCGCCGCTCCGGGAGCGGTCTCGGAGCCGGTGCCCGCCGCGTCCGGGTCAGCCGTGCGGGTGCTGCAACAGCTCGAGGTGGCCGGGGGGTCGTTCGTCATCGTGGGTGATTCCCTTCGTGGTTCCAGTGGGTGTGAGGGTCGGGGCGTCACGGTCTGGCGACGCTCCGGAACCCGCGCAGGCGCAGGCTGTTGCCCACGACGAAGACGCTCGACAGCGCCATCGCCGCCCCTGCGAGCATGGGGTTGAGCATGCCGAGCGCCGCGACGGGGATGGCCGCGACGTTGTAGGCGAAGGCCCAGAAGAGGTTGGTCTTGATCGTCCCGAGCGTCCTGCGGGACAGACGGATCGCGTCGACCGCGCTCCGCAGGTCGCCGCGCACGAGCGTGATGTCGGACGCCTCGATCGCGACGTCGGCACCGGTTCCCATGGCGAGCCCGAGGTCGGCCTGGGCGAGGGCGGGGGCGTCGTTGACGCCGTCGCCGATCATCGCGACGGTCTTCCCCTCGGCCTGGAGCCGGGTGACGACGTCGACCTTGTCCTTCGGCAGGACCTCGGCGATGACCTCGTCGATGCCCACCTCCGCGGCGATCTGCCGGGCGACGGCCTCGTTGTCACCGGTGAGGAGCACGGGGGTCAGCCCGATCGCCTTGAGCTGTGCGATCGCCTCGGCGCTCGTCGGCTTCACCGTGTCGGCCACGACGAGGATGCCGCGCGCGCGGCCGTCCCAGCCCACGGCGACGACCGTCTTGCCCTCGCCCTCGGCACGCGCCTTCGTGGCGGCCAGACCGTGGCTCAGCTCCTGAGACCACTCGGCGAGCAGCGACTCGCGGCCCACCAGGACGGCATGGCCGTCGACGACGCCCTGCACGCCCTTGCCCTCGACGTTCGCGAAGTCCTCGGGGATCGGCAGGGCACCGACCTCCTGGGTGGCGCCCTTGGCGACCGCCTGGGCGATCGGGTGCTCGGACGCCTCCTCGAGCGCGCCGGCGAGCCGGAGCAGCTCGGCACGATCGACCCCGGGCTCGACGACCACGTCGACGAGCGTCATCCTGCCGGTCGTGACCGTGCCGGTCTTGTCCAGCACGACGGTGTCGATCGTGCGGGTGGACTCGAGCACCTCGGGGCCCTTGATGAGGATGCCCATCTGCGCGCCGCGGCCGGTGCCGACCAGGAGTGCGGTCGGTGTGGCGAGCCCCAGGGCGCAGGGGCACGCGATCACGAGGACCGCGACCGCCGCGGTGAACGCCGCGGTCACGGGGAACCCGGCGCCCAGCCAGCCCCCCAGCGTGAGGGCCGCGACCACGATCACGACCGGGACGAACACGCCGGAGATCCTGTCGGCCAGACGCTGCACCTCGGCCTTGCCGGTCTGGGCGTCCTCGACGAGCCGGGCCATCTGCGCGAGCTGCGTGTCCGACCCGATCCGGGTCGCACGGACCACGAGCCGACCGCCCGCGTTCGTCGTGGCGCCGGTGACGGTGTCTCCCGCGGAGACCTCGACCGGTACCGACTCCCCGGTGAGCATGGACTCGTCCACGGCGGACGTGCCGGTCACCACGACGCCGTCCGTGGCGATCTTCTCGCCCGGGCGGACGACGAACTCGTCGCCGACCTGCAGGTCCTCGACGGGGATCTTGGTCTCGACCTCTCCGCGCAGGACCGAGACCTCCTTCGCGCCGAGCTCGAGCAGTGCGCGCAGGGCCGCGCCGGCCTGCTTCTTGGAGCGCTTCTCGAAGTACCGGCCGGCGAGGATGAACATCGTGACCCCGGCCCCCACCTCGAGGTAGATGTTCGCCGCACCGTCGGACGGTGCCAGCGAGAGCTCGAACGGGTGCGTCATGCCCGGGGTGCCCGCGGTGCCGAAGAACAGCGCGTACACCGACCACAGGAACGCGGCGGAGGTGCCCATCGAGATCAGGGTGTCCATCGTCGCGGCGCCGTGCTTGAGGTTCACCCACGCCGCCTTGTGGAACGGCCAGGCCGCCCACACGATCACGGGCGAAGCGAGCGCGAGCGACGCCCACTGCCAGTACGTGAACTGCCAGGCCGGGACCATGGCCATCGCGATGACCGGCACGGTCAGCACGACCGCTCCGATCAGACGGTGGCGCAGCGAGGTCAGCTCGGGGTCGTCCTCCTCACCTCCTCCTGTGGGTCCTCCGTCCTTGCGCCCGCCTCGGGGCGCGGGCAGGGCGGCGGTGTACCCGGTCTTCTCGACCTCGGCGATCAGCACCGCCGGGTCGTACCCGTCCGGGACCGTCACACGGGCCTTCTCGGTCGCGTAGTTCACGGTCGCGACCACGCCGTCGAGCGTGTTCAGCTTCTTCTCGATCCGCATCGCGCAGGACGCGCAGGTCATCCCACCGATCTCCAGCTCGACGCCTGTGGTCACGCCCGCGGGCGCTGTTGTGCTCATGTGCAGCTCCTTCTCTCGACTGGTGGGAAAGGGTCGGGGCCCTTTGGGTCAGGGGCCCTGCGGGTGCGAGACGCCGTCGTGCCGGCCCGTCTCGGTCCCCCCGGTCCAGTCGGCCACGGCACTCTCCGGCACGACGGCGCCGGCGACGCCGAACGCGCTGCCGAAGGCCACGACGAGCCCGAGCCCGTAGAGGGTCAGTCGCGCGCCGGTCCTCATGCCGAACGCACGGCCGAGTAGCCGGCCTCCTCGACCGCGGCCAGGACCCGCGCGTCGTCGACGGGCCGGGGTCCCGTCACGACGAGCCGACCCGTCTGCGCGCTCACCTGGATGTCCTCGACCCCGGCGACCTGTCCGACCTCCTCGCGGATCGACAGCTCGCAGTGGCCGCACGTCATGCCCGACACCTGGTACTCGTTCGTGGCCATCGCGGGGCCTCCCTCTCGTGAAGCGATACCCCCACCGGGTACCTCTGGACCGTGAATGTATACCCCTTGGGGGTATAGCGCAAGCACGATCCTCCCTCCGCTCCTCGGGGCGAAGGGACATCTCCACCGATCGACGAAGGGCGAGTGGCCAGATACCCCTACGGGGTAGTTCCACGTCGAGCCGGAAGCCGCTCATCAGCATGTTCGCCCATCCTTGACACCCATACCCCCTATGGGTATAGGTTCTGCGACGCCGGGCCCGCCGGCCGTTCCTCAGGAGGAGAGCTCATGTCTACCCATCCACCCCTGTCGCCGACGAAGCGGTGGCTCGGCCTGGCGTTGATCGCCACGGCGCAGTTCGTCGTCATCATGGACACGTCGATCATCGGCGTCGCGCTGCCGGACATCCAGAGAGATCTCGGGTTCACGCCGGAGTCCTTGTCGTGGGTGTTCAACGCCTACGTGGTCGCGTTCGGCGGCCTGCTCCTGCTGGGCGGCCGCCTCGCCGACGTGTTCGGTGCCCGGAAGATCTTCGCGCTGGGCTGGGTCGTGCTGATCGTCGGATCGATCCTGGCGGGAGCCGCGAGCAGCATCGGGCTCGAGATCACGGGCCGCGCGATCCAGGGCGCCGGTTCCGCGATGATCGCGCCCGCCGCACTGACCCTGCTGATGATGCTCTTCGGCGGGAGCCGTGACCTCCCCAAGGCCTTCGCGGTCTACGGCGCAGCGGCTCCGGTCGGAGGCAGCGCCGGGGTCTTCCTCGGAGGGGTCCTCACCGAGTACGCGAGCTGGCCCTGGGTCTTCTACGTGACCGTGCCGATCGCGGTCCTCGTGCTCGCGTTCACCGCGACGACGCTCCCGCGCACCCCCCGGAAGCCCTCGGGCTCGATCGACGTCGCCGGGGCGCTCACCGTGACGGCCGGGCTCGCTGCTGTCGTCTACGCCGTGGTCAACGCCCCGGAGGTCGGCTGGCTCACCGCACCCACCCTCGGCGTGCTGGCCGGAGGCATCGGCCTGCTCGGCATCTTCTTCGTCATCCAGGCACGCAGCCGCAACCCGCTGCTCCGCCTCGGGCTGCTCCGCGCTCCCCAGCTCGGCGCGGCGAACGGGGCGCAGCTCCTGCTGGGGGCCGCGTGGGTCTCGATGTGGTTCTTCCTGAACCTCTACCTGCAGCAGGTCCTCGGTGCGAGCTCCTTCGCGGCGGGTGCCGCGCTCCTCCCGATGACCGGTCTCGTCGTGCTGGTCATGCTGGCCTGGGCCCCTCGGCTCCAGCAGAGGTTCGGCGCGCGGTCGCTCATCGTGACGGGCCTCCTCCTGCTGGCAGCCGGACTCGTGTGGCTCTCGTTCGTCCGTCCTGATGGCAGCTACGTGGTCGACGTCCTGCCCGCGTCGCTCCTGGCAGCGCTCGGCATGTCCCTCGCGTTCGTCCCCTCGCTCGGCACCGCCATCAACGCCGCACCCGCGGCCGAGACGGGCGTCGCTTCGGGCCTCGTGAGCACGAGCTATCAGATCGGTTCCGCCCTCGGGCTCGCGGCGCTCACGGCCGTCGTCCACGTCGTCTCCGGTACCGACCCCTCACGGGTCGACCTGACCCAGGGGTACTCCGCGGCGTTCGTCGGGGCGGGAGCCCTCGCCCTGGTCGGAGCGGTCGTGACGGCCGTCGCGATGTCGAGGCCCCGCGTGCCCGTCGCCGCGTCCGACGGAACGATCGGCCGCTAGCCGCTCGCTCCGCGACGAAGGTCGCAGGGCGCCTCGCACGACGGCCGAGCCCGCTCGACGCCGGGGTCCGGGTCCACACGGCAGAGATGTCCGGTGGCCCCGGGCCGCGGCCCGCCCGGCCCACCAGGTCCGGGAGCGGGCGGGCGGCCCGCAGCAACCCGCCCGGCCGGGCCACCCCGCCCGGCCGGGCGG
>NZ_MAQA01000063.1 GCF_001692445.1 Oerskovia enterophila
GGTCCGCGGCGGGGCAGTGGTGGACTGGTGCGCACGCGGGGGTGCGGGCCTTCCGGGCGAGACTGGCCGACTCCTGCCGACGTCGTGGTCGGCGGGTGCAGCTCGTCCCGGAGGGGGTCCGCAGGCAGGCGAACGTGCGCTGGGGGTCAGCTACACATTCGGCGGCAGGTCATGCTGTCGAGAGTAGGTCGGTATCTCATCCGGCGAAACCCGCGTCTTGCGATGTGAGATCACCTGGCCTCGCGAGATGATCGATCGACCCGGCGCGGGCCGTGGTCGGCTCGCGCGCGACCGCGGCACCGGGGAGACTGGACGTCCGCCGCGCCCGCGGCGGCGCCCGTCCGCCCGCGCGGCAAGGGCGCGTCGTCGACCGATCGGGGAAGCGTGGTGCGCCTGTTCCCCTCTGCCCGACGGCGCAGCGCGCCCCTCGAGAGCACGTCACCACGGCGGACGGGTCGCGCAGCGCTCGTCGGAGCCCTGGTCGTGACGCTCGGTGGCGGGATCGCCCCGGCCGTCCGGGCCGAACCCCCGACCGACGACGACGTCCGGTCGGCCCAGCAGGACGAGCAGGCGGCAGGGGCACGGGTGGCCGAGATCGAGGCCGACCTCGCCACGCTCGCCGAGCAGCGTGACGACGCCTGGATCCGGGCGGGCCTCGCGGCCGAGGACTACGCCGACGCGCAGGCTGAGCTCGACGCGGCGCGCGTCGAGGTCGACGGGGCGCAGACCGCCCTCACCGCGGCCGAGGCCGGCGAGGCCGAGTCCCGCTCGGCCATGGGGGCCGTCTATCGCGCGTCCCGGCAGTCGGGCGGGTCGCTCGACGCCCTGCAGGTCGTCGTGGAGTCGGACGGCCTCGACCAGATCGTCGAGTCCGAGCGCGCCCAGAAGCTCACGGGGCGCAAGGTCCAGACGGTCGCCGACGGGCACCGCACCGCCCGGGCGCTCGCGGACGCGGCCAGGGCACGCGCGACCGCCGCCGAGGAGGCGCGCGTCGCGGCCTCGGAGCGAGCCGAGGAGACGTTCGCCGCGGCGCAGGAGGCGCAGCAGGCGATCGAGGGCTCGATCCGGGCCGCGGGCGCACGCCGCGACGAGCTCATCGCCGACCTCGCGGCAGCGCGTGCCACGACCGTCGAGGTCGAGAGGGCGCGCCAGGACGCCCTCGACGCCGAGCGTGAGCTCGCCGCCGAGCGCCAGGCGCAGGCCGAGCGGGACGCCCTGGCCGTTCCTGCGCCCCCGGCGCCCGACGCCGGGACGCCCGCTCCACCGTCGGGCGGGGGGAGCGCTCCCGTGACCCCGCCCGTCACGCCTCCCGTGACGACGCCCGACCCCCCGGTCGCTCCGCCGGTGGCCCCTCCTGTGGCGCCGCCCGTCACACCTCCGGTGACCCCGCCCGTCACGCCTCCCGTGACCTCGCCCGGGTCCGGCGCCGCCAAGGGGCAGGCCGCGGCCGACTGGGCTCGTACCAAGATCGGCGCGCCCTACCTGTGGGGCGGCAACGGGCCCGCGTACGACTGCTCGGGCCTCACGTCGCAGGCCTGGGCCAGCGTGGGAGTGAGCATCTCGCGGACCTCGCGCTCGCAGTACGCGAAGGTCGCCAAGATCGGCTACGACCAGCTCCGACCCGGCGACCTCATCTTCTACGGCGACGACCCGCAGGACCCGAGCTCGATCTGGCACGTCGCGATGTACGTCGGGAACGGCCAGATGATCGAGGCCATCTACGCGGGCGTGCCCGTCAAGATCAGCGCCGTGCGCTGGAAGGACTCGATGCCGTACGCCGGGCGGCCCTAGGGGCCGTCTGGACGGCGGCCGGCCGGAGACGGGAACGACCGGACGCACGAGGACCCGGCCTCCTGGTGGAGACCGGGTCCTCGTGGTGGTTCGTGGCCGTCCGTCGGCCGACCCTGCGCGGTGTGCGGAGGGTCAGTGGCCGGGCGTGTGGTAGCCGCTGTCGATCGCGCGCTGGATGGAACGCTCGATCTCGGCCTCGGCCTCGGTGCGACCGGTCCAGTGGGCGCCCTCGACGGACTTGCCCGGCTCGAGGTCCTTGTAGACCTCGAAGAAGTGCTGGATCTCGAGACGGTGGAAGTCCGACACGTCGTCGATGTCCTGGCGCCACGCGGCACGCTGGTCGCCCGTGGGGACGCACAGGACCTTGTCGTCGCCCCCGGCCTCGTCGCGCATGCGGAACATGCCGAGCGCGCGGCAGCGGATCAGGCAGCCGGGGAACGTGGGCTCCTCGAGCAGGACCAGGGCGTCCAGCGGGTCGCCGTCCTCGCCGAGGGTGCCCTCGATGAACCCGTAGTCGTCCGGGTAGCGCGTCGAGGTGAACAGCATGCGGTCAAGACGGATGCGACCTGTCGCGTGGTCGACCTCGTACTTGTTGCGCTGGCCCTTCGGGATCTCGATCGTGACGTCGAACTCCACTGTTCTCCTCCAGTTGAACCGGCGCACCCGCTCGGTCGCGGTGCGGCGGTCATGAAAATCGGCTGTCGTGCGCACGCGGCTCCGGTGTTTCCCTGCCAGGTGGAGGTGGGCCGTCCCGAGGGGCGGCGTGGACCTTCGAGGGGAGACCGGGCCATCATGCGCCCTCTAGTGTGACACGAACGACCTGGGTCAGCAGTGGCCGGACCCCGGGAACGTTGCGGTTCCTGAGTGATAATGCGCACGGAGAGCGGTCCCACCCGAAGGGTCGCCGGCAGGAGGGAAGAGGATCAGATGGGTTGGGCAGCGCGGACGGGCATCACTGCGGGGATCGTGGTGGTGCTCGCGGGCGGCTACCTGACGGCCGACGCGTACGACGTCGTCCCCGGGATCCTCACGACCGCGCCCGCGGTCGCGCCCGCTGCGCCCTTCCCGACGCCTCCGGGCGCCGTGGGCACCGCGTCACCTGCGCAGACGCTCTCGGTGCTCGACGAGAGCGCACCCGTGCCGGACGCCGCGGAGATCTCCGCCTCGCTCGACGCGCTCGTCAAGGATCCTCGGATGGGGAGCCGGGCCGGCGGCGTCGTGCTGGACCGGATCACGGGCGAGGTGCTCGCGCAGAGCAGCGCGGGGACCCCCATGGTCCCGGCCTCGACGCAGAAGATCTTCACGGCCGCCGCGGCCCTCGCGTCGCCCGGGCCCGAGGTGACGCTCACCACGAAGGTGGTCGACGTCGGGTCGGGGACGATCGCCCTGGTGGGTGGCGGCGACATGATGCTCGCCGCTGGGGAGGGCGATCCCCTGGCGGTCAACGGGCGGGCCGGGCTCGCGGACCTCGCCGCCCAGGTGGCCGGCAAGCTCCAGCTCACGGGCGCGACGACGGTGCGGCTCGTGGTCGACGACCGGTACTTCTCGGGTCCCACCGTCAGCCCGGCGGTCTTCGCCGGGAACGTGACCGCGGGCTACGTCGCGCCCGTCACGGCCCTCGGGGTCGACGTGGCCCGGCTGAGCGACGCGGAGTACGCCAAGCGGAGCCCCGACCCCTCGCTCGCCGCGGCCGAGATCTTCGCGCAGCGGCTCGCCGACGTGGGCATCACGGTCACGGGCGCCCCCGAGCGCGGGGAGGCCCCGGCCGACGCGACGCTCCTCGGGTCGGTCGAGTCCGCGACCCTCGAGGAGGTCGTGGGCTACTTCCTCCAGCACTCCGACAACACCATCACCGAGGTCGTCGGCCGCCTCGTCGCGATCGACGCGGGCCTGCCCGCGACGTTCGACGGCGCGACCCAGGCGGTCCGGGCGAGCATGGAGCGGCTCGGGGTGGACATGCAGGGGGCCGTGCTCGCGGACTGCTCGGGCCTCGGGGACGGCTCGGCCGTGACCGCGGACCAGCTCGCCGCGACGCTCATGCTCCTGACGGACCCTGCGCAGCCCGGGCTGCGGGCCGGCGCCGTGGGCCTGCCGATCGCGGGCCTGTCGGGGACGCTCGACGACCGCTTCCTGGCGTCGCCCGGGCGCGGTCTCGTCCGTGCCAAGACGGGCAGTCTGCCAGGAGTGACCTCGCTCGCCGGGACGGTCGTCACGGTGCAGGAGCGCCAGCTCGTGTTCGTCCTCCTCGCGGACGCGCTGCCCGAGGGCGGGTCGTACGGGGCCCGGCTGCTCATGGACGGGTTCGTCGGGGGCCTCGCGGACTGATCGCGTGCTGCGGGTCGTCTGCAACGGGCGCGACGGTCGACCGGCTGAGCGCAGCGGCTACGGTGGGGCGATGACGTCTCCCGTGCTCGGCACGCCGCTCGTCGACTGGTCCGCAGCAGCGCAGATCGCCGGACGGGTGGCCCGGCCGGGTCCCCTGGCCTCGCGCGACGAGCTCGCGGAGCTCGTCGCGGGCCTGCGGACCGCGGCGTCGGACGCGGTCCCGCACGTCCTGCGCGTCACGCGCATGGTGCCGGCCGCCCTGCCCGGCAGCGCAGCAGCACCGGGGGGCGTCGCGAGCGAGGAGCCTGCCGAGCTGTCGCAGGTGTTCGTGGTCGACCGACCGCGCTGGGCGCGGGCGAACACCGAGGTCATGGCGAGCCTGACCGACGGAGTCGCCGACGCGCTGACGGGGAAGGACGACAAGCCGGTCTCGGCGACGACGGCCCTGGTGGGCGCGGCGCAGGTGGGGGCGGTGCTCGCGGCGCTGTCGAGCAGGGTGCTGGGACAGTTCGATCCGTACAGCGCCGCAGGCGGTAGTGCTGACAGCGCCGCAGGCGGTAGCGCGGAGAGCGCCGCAGGCGGTAGCGGACTCAGCGCCGCAGGCGGTCGGCCCGACGGCGGCGCACCCCCCGGCCGACTGCTCCTCGTCGCGCCCAACGTCCTCCAGCTCGAGCGGGACCTGGACCTGGTCCCGGCCGACTTCCGCCTCTGGGTGTGCCTCCACGAGCAGACGCACGCCCTGCAGTTCGCGGCGGCCCCGTGGCTCGCCGACCACCTGCGGGCCCGCGCGCACGACCTGCTCGTGGGGCTCTCGGAGTCGTCGCGTCACCTGGCCGACGCCCGGTTGCGGGAGAAGGTCGCGACCGCGGGCCGCGTCGTCGTGCGTGCGGTCCGGGGCGAGGGCGGCGGCGTGGCCGAGGGCCTGCTCACGCCCGACCAGAAGGCCGTCCTCGAGGAGGTGTCCGGAGTCATGGCGCTCCTCGAGGGGCACGCGGACGTCATGATGGACGCCGTCGGTCGCCGGACGGTCCCCACGGTGCGTCGGATCCGTGCCCGGTTCGAGGCGCGACGCGACGGGCAGGGCAGCAGCACGCTCGACACGGTGCTGCGCCGCTTCCTCGGGATGGACGCCAAGCTCGCGCAGTACCGCGACGGTGCGGCGTTCGTCCGTGCCGTGGAGAGGCAGGTCGGGCGTGACGGCCTCAACGCGGTCTGGACGAGCCCCGGGACGCTGCCCTCGGCCCGCGAGATCGCGGAACCCGGCGCCTGGGTGCGCCGGGTCCACGGCTGACGGGGCGCAGGGTGGTCGGACCTCGTCCCGCGGACGCCGCGGCCCGCCGTGCGGTGCGTGCCGCGCTGCGCGACCTCGCGCCCGGCTCGCTCGTGCTCGTGGCCTGCTCGGGCGGGGCGGACTCGCTCGCGCTCGCGGCCGCGACGGCGTTCGTGGCGTCGCGCGACGGCCTGCGGGCCGGTGCGGTCGTCGTGGACCACGGCCTCCAGGGAGGGAGCGCCGACGTCGCGGCGCGCGCGGGCGAGCAGTGCCGCGCGCTGGGCCTGGATCCGGTCGAGGTGCGCGGCGTGCGGGTCGGGAGCCGGGGTGGGCTCGAGGCGGCCGCGCGGCACGCGCGCTACGCCCTGCTCGACGACGTCGCTCACCGCACGGGGGCGGCCGCGGTCCTGCTGGGGCACACGCTCGACGACCAGGCCGAGACCGTGCTGCTGGGCCTCGCGCGCGGGTCGGGGGCCCGCTCGCTCGCGGGCATGGCGGCCAGACGGGGCGTCTACCGGCGTCCGCTGCTGGGGCTGCGTCGCACCGACACCGAGGCCGTGTGCGCCGCGAACGGGCTGACGTGGTGGACCGACCCCACGAACGGCGGCGCGGCCGGCGCGCCGTCGCAGGACGCGGGGGTCGACCTGCCGCTGCGCTCGCAGGTGCGCACCCGGGTGCTCCCGGTCCTCGAGGGCGTGCTCGGCCCGGGGGTCGCGGTCACGCTGGCGCGGACGGCCGACCAGCTCCGCGAGGACGCCGACCTGCTCGACGACCTCGCGGCCCGGCTGCTCGACGAGGCGCGGGTCGCCGAGCCCGACGAACCTCGCGAACCGCTCGGAGCGGACGCCGACGCCCCGGCCTCACGGGGCGCCCGGCCCGTCGGGACGCGCGACGAACCGCCCGTGACCCGACCGGACGTCGCTGTGGTGCTCGACACCCAGGTGCTGGCGGACGCCCCGGCCGCGCTGCGCCGTCGGGCACTGCGCGCCGCGGCCCAGGAGGCCGGGAGTCCCGCCGGTTCGCTCTTCGCGAGCCACGTCGCGACGCTCGACGCCCTGGTCGTCGCGTGGCGGGGCCAGGGTCCCGCGCACCTCCCGGGCGACCTTCGCGCCTCGCGCACCCGTGGGAGACTCTTCCTGGGGCCGGAACGGCCTCCCCTCGCTCGCGCGAACCCCATCAGAAGAACCAGCACAGGAGTGAAACCCGTGGACTCATCCGACGTCGGCAACGACCTCGAGAACATCCTCCTCACCGAGGAGCAGCTCCGCGGGAGGCTGGACGAGCTCGCCGAGCAGATCGACCGCGACTACGCGGGCAAGGACCTGCTCCTCGTGGGCGTCCTCAAGGGAGCGGTCATGGTCATGGCCGACCTCGCCCGCCGCCTGCACCACGACGTCGAGATGGACTGGATGGCCGTCTCGTCCTACGGCTCGGGCACCAAGTCCTCGGGCGTCGTGCGCATCCTCAAGGACCTCGACGCCGACCTCACGGGGCGCCACGTGCTCATCGTCGAGGACATCATCGACTCGGGCCTCACGCTCTCGTGGCTGCTGTCGAACCTGCGCAGCCGCGGCCCCGCGTCGGTCGAGGTGGCGGCGATGCTCCGCAAGCCCGACGCCGCGAAGACCGAGGTCGACGTGCGCTACATCGGCTTCGACATCCCCAACGAGTTCGTCGTGGGCTACGGCCTGGACTACGCGGAGAAGTACCGCAACCTGCCGTTCGTGGGCACGCTCGCCCCGCACGTCTACTCGTCCTGACGCCTCACCCCAGCCCCGACCGGTGACGGCGGCGGGGGCGCCGACCTCGGTCGCGCCCCCGCCGCCGGGCACCGCGGGGCGAGCCCGCGGCTCAGGCCGCGACCCGCGCGGGACGCCGCTCCTCGAAGCCACGCCCTGGGCGAACAGACCAGCCAACTGCCAGGTTGTGCGTGTAACTTCACTGGCGGAACCATTGCGCGAGTGGAGGGATGCGGGGGCTCGTCCCCGTCGCCGATGAACATCAAGAAGATTCTCAGCGGGCCGATCGTCTGGATCGTGGTGGGTCTGGCGATCCTCGGGATCGCCTTCATGGCCCTGTCCGGACCCAGCGTCCACCGTGTCGACACCTCGACCGGGCTCGAGCTCCTCAAGGACGGGAAGGTCGAGCAGGCCCTCCTGGTCGACGGGGACCAGCGCGTCCAGCTCACCCTCACCGAGAACTACGAGGTCGACGGCAAGTCCCAGGGCAAGAGCGTGGAGTTCTTCTACGTCGCACCCCAGGGCGAGGCCGTGGTGAACGCCGTGACCGAGGCGAACCCTCCCAAGGGCTACAACTCGGAGATCGCGCGTCCCTCGTTCCTCGCGTCGGCGCTCTCGCTCATCCTGCCGTTCCTCATCATCGGGCTCGTGTTCTGGTTCCTGCTGTCCCGCATGCAGGGCGGCGGCTCCAAGGTCATGGGCTTCGGCAAGTCCAAGGCCAAGCTCGCCTCGAAGGACACCCCGCAGGTCACGTTCGCCGACGTCGCCGGCGCGGACGAGGCCGTCGAGGAGCTCTACGAGATCAAGGAGTTCCTCGCCGAGCCGGACAAGTTCCAGGCCGTGGGCGCCAAGATCCCCAAGGGCGTGCTCCTCTACGGGCCTCCCGGGACCGGCAAGACCCTCCTCGCGCGCGCCGTCGCCGGCGAGGCGGGCGTGCCGTTCTACACGATCTCCGGCTCGGACTTCGTCGAGATGTTCGTGGGCGTCGGCGCGAGCCGTGTCCGTGACCTGTTCCAGCAGGCCAAGGAGAACTCGCCGGCCATCATCTTCGTCGACGAGATCGACGCCGTCGGCCGCCACCGCGGTGCCGGCATGGGCGGCGGGCACGACGAGCGCGAGCAGACGCTGAACCAGCTCCTCGTCGAGATGGACGGGTTCGACGTCAAGACCAACGTCATCCTCATCGCGGCGACCAACCGCCCCGACATCCTCGACCCCGCGCTCCTGCGTCCGGGCCGTTTCGACCGCCAGATCGCGGTCGAGGCACCCGACCTCAAGGGCCGCGAGGCGATCCTGGCCGTGCACGCCCAGGGCAAGCCGATCGTCCCCGAGATCGACCTGGCCGCCGTCGCGCGCCGCACCCCCGGCTTCACCGGTGCGGACCTCGCGAACGTGCTCAACGAGGCCGCGCTGCTCACCGCGCGCTCGGGTGCCCAGCTCATCGACGACCGCGCGCTCGACGAGGCCATCGACCGCGTGATCGCCGGCCCGCAGAAGCGGACCCGCGTGATGAACGTCAAGGAGCAGAAGATCACGGCGTACCACGAGGGCGGTCACGCCCTGGTCGCCGCGGCCATGCGCTACACGGACCCCGTCACCAAGGTGACGATCCTGCCGCGTGGTCGTGCGCTCGGCTACACCATGGTCATGCCGCTCGAGGACAAGTACTCCACGACGCGCAACGAGCTGCTCGACCAGCTCGCCTACGCCATGGGCGGCCGCGTGGCCGAGGAGCTCGTGTTCCACGACCCCACGACGGGCGCCTCGAACGACATCGAGAAGGCGACCGCGATCGCCAAGAAGATGGTCACCGAGTACGGCATGAGCGAGCGCGTCGGCGCGATCAAGCTCGGCATCGGCGCGGGCGAGCCCTTCATGGGTCGCGACATGGGCCACACGCGCGACTACTCCGAGTCGGTCGCGGGCACGGTCGACCACGAGGTCCGCCGCCTGGTCGAGTCGGCCCACGACGAGGCCTGGGAGGTGCTCGTCCAGTACCGCGACGTGCTCGACCACCTGGTCCTCGAGCTCCTCGAGAAGGAGACGCTGAACCAGGCCGAGCTCGCCGAGATCTTCGCTCCCGTCGTCAAGCGCGACGCGCGTGAGGTCTGGCTCTCGAGCGAGCAGCGCTCGGTCTCGCAGCGGCCCCCGGTCATGACCGAGGCCGAGAAGGCCACGCTGCCCAAGGACCCGCAGGGACAGCCCGTCGTGGTCCCGCAGGACGAGGCCGCCGCGGCGGCCGACGAGCTCCCGCCCGAGCGCATCGGCGAGGTCCCCGCGGACCGCGTGGTCGACGACGGGCAGGTCTGACGTGGCCCAGGTGCCCGACCAGGGGCTGCGCGCCCCGGCGGACGTCCCCGAGTACGACGAGGAGCGGGCCCGCGCAGCAGTGCGTGAGCTCCTGCTCGCCGTGGGCGAGGACCCGGACCGCGAGGGCCTCCAGGAGACCCCGTCCCGTGTCGCTCGCGCCTACCGCGAGATCTTCGCGGGCCTGCGCCAGGAGCCCTCGGACGTCCTGACCACCATGTTCGACCTCGGTCACGAGGAGATGGTGCTGGTCAAGGACATCGAGGTCTACTCGACGTGCGAGCACCACCTGGTGCCGTTCCACGGTGTGGCGCACGTCGGGTACATCCCCAACGTGGACGGTCGCATCACGGGGCTGTCCAAGCTGGCCCGCCTGGTCGACGTCTTCGCGCGCCGCCCCCAGGTCCAGGAGCGCCTGACGTCGCAGATCGCCGACGCGCTCGTCGAGAACCTCGCGCCGCGCGGCGTGATCGTCGTGGTCGAGTGCGAGCACCTGTGCATGTCCATGCGGGGCGTGCGCAAGCCCGGTTCGCGGACCGTGACGTCGGCCGTGCGCGGCCAGATGCGCGACGGCGCGACCCGCGCCGAGGCCATGAGCCTGATCCTGGGACGGTAGGCACGACGCAGTGCGGTACACGCAGCACGGCACGACCCCCGCTCTCCTTCCCGAGCTGGGGGAGGTCGACCGGACGCTCGTCATGGGCGTCGTCAACGTCACGCCCGACTCCTTCTCGGACGGTGGCGAGTGGTTCGAGCCGCGCGCGGCGATCGAGCACGGCCTCGAGCTCCTCGCGGAGGGTGCGGACGTCCTCGACGTCGGGGGCGAGTCCACGCGCCCCGGTGCGGGGCGCGTACCGGTCGAGGACGAGCTGGCCCGGGTCCTGCCCGTGATCTCCGCGCTCTCGGCCCAGGGAGCGGTCGTCAGCGTCGACACGACGCGGGCGCTCGTCGCCGAGCAGGCCGTCGCGGCCGGCGCGCGCATCATCAACGACGTCTCGGGGGGCCTCGCGGACCCGGACATGGCCGGTGTGGTCGCGCGCACCGGGGCCGTGTTCGTCGTCATGCACTGGCGAGGGCACGCGGACGTCATGGACGACCTCGAGCAGTACGACGACGTCGTGACGGACGTGCGCGACGAGCTCGCCGCACGCGTCGAGGCGCTGCGGTCGGCGGGCGTGCGGGACGAGCAGATCGTCCTGGACCCAGGGCTGGGGTTCTCCAAGGCGGGCTCCACGAACTGGCCGCTCCTGACGCACCTGGACGTCCTGCGGGAGCTGGGCTTCCCGGTCCTCGTCGGCGCGTCGCGCAAACGGTTCCTGGGTCACCTCCTCGCGGGCCCGGACGGCGAGCCCGTCCCCCCGCTCGCACGTGACGGGGCGACCGCGGCCATCACGGCCCTCGCGGCGGCAGCGGGTGCCTGGTGCGTGCGCGTACACGCGGTCCGGTCCTCGGCGGACGCGGTGCGGGTCGCCGCGGCGTGGACTCGGGCCGGGGCGACGGGGGAAGATGCCTCCGGGGGAACGGTCGCCGAGGCGGTCTCCTCCGGCACACCGGCGGGACGAACGACCGCTGGCCCCGAGGACCTGCCCGACCGGGCGGCGCAGCGGGCGAAGGACAGCGGAACGAACGACAGCGACGACAGGAGTACGACGTGAGCACAGCGTTCCAGGGAGCGGTGCACGGGACCGACGGTCGCCCTCTCGACCAGATCCGGCTCACGGGGCTCAGCGCGACGGGGCACCACGGTGTCTTCGAGCACGAGCGGATCGACGGTCAGCTCTTCCGTGCCGACGTCGTGCTGCACCTGGACACGCGGCGCGCCGCGTCCGGGGACGACCTCGAGGACACCGTGAGCTACGCGGTCGTCGCGGAGGACGTCGTCGCGGTCCTGGCCGGTTCGCCCGCGGACCTCATCGAGACGGTCGCCGAGCGCGTCGCCGCGGTCGCGCTGCGCCACGCGTCGATCGAGGCGGTCGACGTCGCGATCCACAAGCCGCAGGCGCCCATCACGGTGCCGTTCGACGACGTCGAGGTCGTCATCCGCCGCGACCGCGTGAAGGTGCCCGTGGTCGCGGTCGAGCCCGCTCGCGTGGTCCCTCTCCCGGTGGGTTCGATCACCCCCGCGGTGCTCGGCAACGTCGCGGTCGGAGAGCCCGGCCCCACCGCCGTCACGCCGCTCGAGGCGCCCGCCGTGATGCCACCGTCGATCCCGCCCGCGGCGCCTGTCGCGGCCCCCGACCGTTCGACCGACCAGGGCTTCCTCGCGGTTCCCGAGGACCTCGGCGCTCCCGCGGGGGAGTCCGTGACGAGCAGCATCTCCGACGCGGAGTTCGTCGAGGCGCTCGACTCGTTCTACAGCGCACCCGAGGACGCGCTGAGCGCGCCGGCTCCCGTCGACGAGGTCGCGGCGCAGCCCGCGGTCGTCCTGGAGGCCTCGGCTCCGCAGGGCGCTCCCGTCGTGCCCGACGACGTCGCACCGGTCTCGTACGAGGCCGAGCCTCTGGCCGTGGTCGTGACACCAGAGCCCGTCCCGGAGGCCGTCGAGGAGGTCGCGCCCGGGCCCGAGCCGGTCGCTGCGGACGAGCCCGCCGACGAGGTGGCGACCATCGAGGCCCCCGTGAGCCTCGAGCCGCTCGCAGGGTATGCGGCCCCAGCGTACGAGCCCGCTCCTGCCGAGCCCGGCGCTCTCGCCGAGCCGGTCGTGCCGGTCGTGGCTGACGCGCCGGAGGTCGCCGCCCTGGCGGAGACCGCGGTTCCGGCAGTGCCCGCCGTGCCTGTCGCTGCGGCAGAGCCGGCCGAGCCGTGGGCGCAGGACCCGGAGCCGGTGGCCACGGTCGAGCCCGGCCACGCGCAGGCGCTTCCCGTCGAGCTCGAGACCGCCGTCCAGCCCGAGCCGCTCGCGATCGAGGAGATCGCCGAGCCCGCCGAGACGGTCCCGTCGGCCGAGTCCGGCGACACCGTGGACGCTGTCGGAGCCTCGACCGCGGTCGCGGACGAGCCGTCGTCCGAGCCCGAGCCCGCGCTCGCCCCCGTTCCGGTTCCGGCTCCCGAGCAGGCGGCGCAGGCAGCGCCCGAGCCCGCGCCCGCCCCGGTCCCGGCTCCCGAGCAGGCGGCGCAGGCAGCGCCCGAGCCCGAGGTCGTACCCGCACCCGAGCCCGCGGTCGAGACCGATCGCCTCGACGAGGTGCCGTCGGGCTTCGTGCCGGTCGTCCTCGCTCTGGGCGCGAACCTGGGCGACGCCCAGCAGACGCTTCGCGACGCCGTCACGGACCTCGACCGGATCTCCGGCCTGGAGATCACCGAGGTCTCGCCGCTCGCGCGGACCGCGGCGGTCGGCGGGCCTGACCAGCCCGACTACCTCAACGCGATCCTGCTCGCGCGCACCACCCTGTCCCCGCGGGCCCTGCTCAGGGCCTGCCAGGGAGTCGAGAACGCCCACGGGCGGGTGCGCGCGGAACGCAACGGGCCGCGCACCCTGGACGTCGACCTGATCGTCTACGGCACCGTCGCGGAGATCACCGAGGACCTCGAGCTGCCGCACCCTCGCGCTCACGAGCGGGCGTTCGTCCTGGAGCCCTGGGCGCAGGTCGCCCCGGAGGCCTTCCTGCCCGGGCTCGGCGGCGGCCCGGTCGCGACCCTGGCCGCGACGGCTCCGGACCGTGGCGGCATCCGCTGGCTCGCGCTCGACTGGCTGACGGACGCGGAGCCCGAGCCTGCTCCTGCGGCGACACCGCCGGCGGTTCCCGTCGTCGAGCCGGCTGCCGCCCCGGTGGAGAGCGCCCCGGCGCAGCCCGCTCCGGTCGAGACCGCAGCACCTGAGGCTCCGGCTGAGCCCGAGGCCCCTCGGGCCACGCACGACCAGCCCGCGGTGGCCGCACCTGCACCAGCACCGGCACCCGCACCGGCACCCGACGTCCAGGAGCAGCCGGCCGCGCCTGTGGTCCCGGCTGCTCCAGCCGAGCCGGCGTCCTTCGTCCCGGCCTTCCACCCCGTGCACCCGCAGGACGGCCAGGAGCCCCCGCACCCGCAGGTCCCGCCGTTGTGGGCGGACGTCTCCGCTCAGCAGACCCCGACCACCCCGGAACCGGGCCCTTCGCCGCAGGGCGCCACGGACCGCCTCGGCGGCTCACCGGCGGGCTCCTCGGACGCCCCGGCCCCGGTCGCGCCGAGCTGGTCCGCACTGACGGCTCCTGCGCAGCAGGTCCCTGAGGCGCAGCTCCCGGCGCCGGCGGCGTTCGCCCCCGAACCCGTCGGTCGTCAGGCCCAGGCACCGGCCCAGGCCCAGGCCCCGGAGCCGGCCGCGCCGGCGTTCCGCCCGGTCCACGAGGCGCCGGCCAGCGCCTTCCAGCCCGTGCACCCGGCACAGCCCGTCTCCCCTGCCCAGCCGGTCAAGCAGGAACCGATCACGGGCGTGCCCATGTCCTTCCCGGCCGACCTGCGCGGTCCGTCGAGCTGATGCGACGCACCAAGGTCACGACGCTGCTGCTCGTCACGGTCGCCACGACGCTGCTCGGGTGGCTCGTCGTCGTCGGGCTCGAGCGCCGTGCGACCTATCTGCCTGCCGTGCCGTGGGTCGTGGACGTGGCCCTGGTCGGGCTGGCCGCGGCAGTGTTCTGGGCGGGGTGGGCGGTCCGCTCGTACCTCAAGGGACGTCGGCCGTCGCTCGACCCGCTGCGCGCCGCGCGCACGCTGGTGCTGGCCAAGGCGGCGGCCCTCACGGGCTCGATCCTCGCCGGGTGGTACCTGGCGCAGGTCGTCGCGGTGCTCGGCGACCTCGCGATCGAGGCGCGCCGCGACCGGGCGGTCGCCGCGGGGATCGCGGCCGCGTGCGCGCTCGTGCTCGCCGTCGTCGGGCTCGTGGTGGAGAAGTTCTGCCAGCTCCCGCCCGAGGACACCGAGCCGGGCCCGGGTGGTCGGTCGAGGGCCCCCGGCGACCACGAGCCCGAGGCCGACGCCGCAGGCTGACGCGCGTCAGCACGTCGGACGACGCGGCGGGCGTGCCCTGGATGGGAGGATGAGGCCATGACCGACCACGCCTCCGATCATCCCGTCGACCGGGTCCCGGCGACGGCACCCAGCGGACCCTTCGACCCGCCGGGGGTGACCTGGCAGGGCGTCTCGAGCCGGCTCGTCACCGCGCGGCTCGTCACGGTGGCGATCTCGCTCCTCGTGCCGTTCGTCCTGGGGGCCGTCTTCGCGCTGGTCTTCAGCCTCGTGTGGCTGTGGATCGTCCCGGCCGTCGCGCTCGTGATCGGCGTCTGGTGCGCCCTGGTCGTGCCCCGGCAGGTCCGTGCGATCGGCTACGCGGAACGCGACGAGGACCTCCTGATCCGCAAGGGCGTGATGTTCCGCTCGCTCGTGGTGGTGCCCTACGGGCGCATGCAGTACGTCGACGTGCAGGCCGGCCCGCTGGCCCGCAAGCTCCGGATCGCGCAGGTCCAGCTGCACACCGCGTCGCCCGCGACCGACGCGTCGATCGAGGGGCTCGAGCCCGCTGAGGCCGAGCGCCTGCGCGACCGTCTCGCGTCCCGTGGAGAGGCACGGTTGGCCGGGCTATGACCGAGCGAAGCACTCCGCCCGAGTCTCCGCCGACCGACCTGACCTGGCACCGCGTCCACCCCGTGACCCCGGTCGTCCGGGGCTGGTCCGTGATCGCGGTCCTGCTCGTCATCGTCGGCAACCGCACGCTCGAAGGGCTCCCCGAGGGGCAGAACATGCTGGCCGGCAACGGCTGGTGGCAGGTCCTGGGCGCGATCCTCGTGATCGGCCTGATCGGCCTGGGCTACTCGGCCCTGGCGTGGCGCATGACGACCTACGCGATCGACGACGAGTCGGTCCGCCTGCACACGGGCGTCCTGTTCCGGCAGCAGCGCAAGGCGCGACTCGACCGCCTCCAGGCCGTCGACATCGTCCAGCCGCTCGTCGCGCGCCTGTTCGGTCTCGCTGAGCTCAAGCTCGAGGTCGCGGGTGGCTCGGACTCGGGCATCAAGCTCGGCTTCCTCAAGCTCGACGAGGCGAACCACCTGCGGGCCGAGCTGCTCGCCCGGGCGGCGGGCCTGCGTCTCGGCACGACGCCCGCGCGGCCCGCTGCCGTCCCGGGGACTCCGGCAGGGGGCGCCGCAGGCAGCACTGCCGTCGGTGACGCTCCCCGCGGCGACGCGGTCCCGGCGGCTCCCGTCGACGCGGCCGGCGCCGGTGCTCCCGGGGTGGGCGACGTCGTCGGGCACGTGCTCCTCGAAGCCCCCGAGGCTCCCGAGCAGCCCGTCATGGAGGTCCCGCCGGGTCGCCTGATCTGGTCGCTGATCCGTACCGTCGCCATGATCGTCCTGGTCCTGGCCGTGCTCGGCCTGATCGGCGTCGCGGTCGGTACGCGCGAGATCGGGACGCTGTTCACGGCGCTCCCCCTGGTCCTGGGCGTCGGCGGATACCTGTTCGGCCGGTTCACGCGCGAGTTCAACTTCCGCAGCGCCATCTCGCCCGACGGCATCCGGCTGCGCCACGGCCTGCTCGAGACCCGTTCGCAGACCATCCCGCCCGGGCGCGTGCAGGCGATCCGCCTCACGCAGGGGCTCCTGTGGCGCAGCGCCGACTGGTGGCGCGTCGAGGTCAACGTGGCGGGCTACGGCCAGAGCGCGGACGGCACGACGAACAACAGCGTCCTGCTGCCCGTCGGCACGCGCGACGAGGCGCTGGGCGCGGTGTGGCTCGTCCTGCCGGACCTCGGCACGGTCGACCCGCGCGCGCTGCTCGACGAGGCGCTGTCAGGGATCGACGCCGGGGCCCACTTCACCACGGCCCCGCGGCGCGCCCGGATCCTCGACCCGCTCTCGTGGCGCCGCAACGGCTTCGCGGTCACGGGCCGAGCGCTGGTCCTGCGGCGCGGGCGCCTGGTGCGCCGGGTGGAGATCGTGCCGCACGAGCGCACGCAGTCGCTGGGGCTGCAGCAGGGCCCGTGGCAGCGGCGTCTGCGGGTCGCGACGTTCGCGGTGCACTCGGTGCCCGGGCCCGTCACGCCGTCGGTGCCGCACCTCGACGAGCACGTCGCAGGAGCCCTCATGGACGAGCAGGCCCGGCGTGCCCGCGAGGCGCGCGCGCACGCGGGGCCCGAGCTGTGGATGAGGCGCGACGAGGTCGCGGCGGCCGTCGAACGGATCGAGAACGGTGAAGGAACAGGTGACTGAGGGATGACCGACCAAGGCATGCCGGAACGCCGGCGCCCCGGACGGCTGGGCGTGGGGATAGTCGGAGCGGGCCGCGTCGGGGCCGTGCTCGGCAGCGCGCTGCGCGCGACGGGCCACGCGGTGGTCGGGGCGAGCGGCATCTCCGAGGCCTCGCGCGAGCGCATCGAGATGCTCCTGCCCGGGGTTCCCGTGCTCGAGGTCGAGGAGGTCGTGCGGCGCGCGGAGCTGGTCCTGCTCGCGGTGCCCGACGACGCCCTCCCGGGCCTGGTCTCGGGTCTCGCCGAGGTCGGGGCGTGGCAGGGCGGGCAGATCGTCGTGCACACGTCCGGCCGGTACGGCGCAGGGGTGCTGGACCCGGCGCGCGCGCTGGGTGCGATCCCGCTCGCGATCCACCCCGCCATGACGTTCTCCGGCACCTCGCTCGACCTGTCGCGCCTCGAGGGCACGACGTTCGCGGTCACGGGACCGGCCCCGGTCCAGCCCATCGGGCAGGCCCTCGTGGTCGAGCTCGGCGGCGAGCCCGTCGTGGTCGAGGAGGAGGCTCGCGGGCTCTACCACGCAGCCCTCGCGCACGGGGCGAACCACCTCGTGGTCCTCGTCGCGCAGGCCGCGCAGGCCCTCGAGGCCGCTGGCGTCGAGCAGCCGGGGCGCGTGCTGGCCCCGTTGCTCTCGGCGGCGCTCGACGGCGCGACGCGTTCCGCCGACGCGGGCGGGGGAGCGGGCCCGGGGGCCATCTCGGCCCTGACGGGTCCGGTGTCGCGCGGGGACGTGGGCACGGTCGCCGAGCACCTCGAGGTGCTGCGCGCGCTGGCCGTGACCTCGGCCCAGGAGTCGGCGCCGCACGTCGCCGCGACCGACGTGCCCGCGTCCTACCGCGAGCTCAGCCGCGGAGCCACGAGCCGAGCACTGGCCGCAGGGCGCATCGACGCCCGCCAGGCCCAGGAGCTGCTCGACGTCCTCGAGGAAGGTCAGTGATGTCCGTCCCCCCGCCCGTCACCCGGGTGCAGCCGCTCGTCGTCCGCACACGTGCCGCGCTGCGCACGGCCCTGGAGGCCCCTGCCGGGACCGCCGCCGGAGCGCCCGAGGGGGCTGCGCCGTCGGGCACGGCGGGTCCCCGCCCGGACGCACCGCCGCGGACCGCTGCGCGAGCCGTCGTCATGACCATGGGGGCGCTCCACGACGGGCACCTGCAGCTCGTGCGCGCGGCGCGCGAGCGCGTCGGCCCCGCGGGACAGGTCGTCGTCACGGTGTTCGTGAACCCCCTGCAGTTCGGGCCCGACGAGGACCTGGACCGCTACCCGCGCGACCTCGACGCCGACGTGGCGCTCCTCGCGGGGCTCGACGAGCCCGCGCCGGGCCGCCCGGCCGTGGACCTGGTGTTCGCACCCTCGGTCGAGGAGATGTACCCCGGTGGCGACCCGATCGTGCGCGTCACGTCGGGGCGCATCGGCACGGTCCTCGAGGGGGCCTTCCGCCCCGGCCACTTCGACGGGGTCCTGACCGTGGTGCTCAAGCTGCTGCACCTGACCCGCCCGGACGTCGCGTTCTACGGCGAGAAGGACGCGCAGCAGCTCCTCGCGATCCGCCGCATGGTCGCCGACCTGAACGTCGACGTCGAGGTCGTCGGGGTGCCGATCGTGCGCGACGACGACGGGCTCGCGCTGTCCTCGCGCAACGCGTACCTGTCGGCGCAGGAGCGGGCCGACGCGCTGACCCTGAGCCGCGCGCTGCGTGCCGGGGCCGCGGCCGCGGCGGCCGGCCAGGGCGGGGCGGGGGCCATCGAGGTGGCCTCGGGAATGCTCAACGAGCACCCCGGCGTTGTGGTCGATTACCTCGCACTGGTCGACCCGACTACCGTGGACGACCTGGAACCGGAGTACGTGGGACCTGCGCTGCTGCTCGTGGCGGCGCGCGTGGGCTCCACCCGACTGATCGACAACCTGGCCGTGGACGTGGCGCCCCCCGTCACCCGCACGGCCCGCCCAGGAGGCACGCAGTGACCCAGACGGGACCGCAGGACGGCACGCGCCGCCCCGCTTCCTTGCAGCGACCCATGATGATCGGGAAGATCCACCGCGCCACCGTGACGCAGGCGGACCTCCACTACGTCGGGTCCGTGACCGTGGACGTGGACCTCCTCGAGGCCGCGGACATCATCTCCGGCCAGCAGGTCGACATCGTCGACGTCACCAACGGCTCTCGCCTGACGACGTACGCGATCCCCGGCGAGCGCGGCTCGGGCAAGATCTGCATCAACGGTGCGGCCGCGCACCTGGTGCACCCCGGGGACACCGTCATCCTCATCGCCTACGGCATGATCGCCGACCACGAGGCGCGGCACTTCCTGCCGAACGTCGTGTTCGTCGACGGTGACAACCGCATCGTCGAGGTCAGCGACGAGCCGGGCCTCGTGCCCGAGGGCTACGACCTCGAGCCGAGCGGGCTGCCCATCGCCCCCTTCCAGTCCGCGTCGGTCGAGTGACGCAGGCCGTGCAGGTGCCCGTCGGCGAGTCCGCGCAGGGCTACCTGCCGGGCGTGGACGGCCGGGTTCCCCGCCGTCTCGCCCGCCGCCTGGCGGCGCCCGCCCCGGGGTGGACGACGACGGCCGACGCGATCGTCGTCGGCTCCGGCATCGCGGGGCTCACGGCGGCGCTCGAGCTGCGCACGCACGTCCCGCACGTCCTGCTCGTGACCAAGGGCGAGCTGTCGTCCGGCTCGACCGTCTGGGCGCAGGGCGGCATCGCCGCGGCGCTCGACCCGTCGGACTCCCCGGCCGCGCACCTCGAGGACACGCTCGCCGCGGGCGGGGGACTGTGCGACCCGGCCGCGGTCGAGGTCCTCGTGACCGAGGGACCCGAGCGCGTGCGCGAGCTCGTGGGGCGCGGCGCGAACTTCGACCTCGCGCCCGACGGCGACATCGCGCTCACTCGCGAGGGAGGCCACCACGCGGACCGCATCGCGCACGCAGGCGGCGACGCCACGGGCGCGGAGATCTCCCGGGCGCTCGTCGCCCAGCTCGAGGCCGTGCTCGCCGATCCCGGCATCGAGGTCATCGAGAACGCGCTCGTGCTCGACGTCCTGACCACCTCGCCCGACGCCCCGGGCGGTGAGCGGGCGTGCGGCGTCACGCTGCACGTGCGGGGCGAGGGCTCGCGCGACGGCGTGGGTGCGGCCCTCGCCCGGGCCGTCGTGCTCGCGACCGGCGGGATCGGCCAGGTCTTCCGCTCCTCGACGAACCCGCCGCAGGCGACGGGCGACGGCATGGCCGCCGCGCTGCGGGCCGGCGCCACGCTCGGTGACGTCGAGTTCGTCCAGTTCCACCCGACCGTGCTGTGGCTCGGCCTCGGTGCCAAGGGACAGCTCCCGCTGATCTCGGAGGCCGTGCGCGGTGAGGGCGCGATCCTCCTCGACACCGACGGCCACCGGTTCATGCCCGCGGTCCACCCCATGGCCGAGCTCGCGCCGCGCGACGTCGTGGCGCACGCGATCGTGCGCCAGATGGCGGCCACGGGGTCGGACCACGTCCTGCTCGACGCCCGGCACCTCGGTGCCGAGTTCCTGCGCAAGCGGTTCCCGACGATCACCGAGCGCCTGCTCGAGCAGGGCATCGACCTGACCGAGGAACCGATCCCGGTCGCGCCCGCCCAGCACTACCACTCGGGCGGGATCGTCACGGACCTGCACGGGCGCTCGACGCTCGACGGCCTCTACGCCGTGGGCGAGGTCGCGTGCACCGGTGTGCACGGCGCGAACCGTCTCGCGTCGAACTCGCTCCTGGAGGGCCTGGTCTTCGCCTACCGTGCCGCGCAGGAGATCACCGCGCGCGTCGCGGCCGGCGAGCTGCCGCTCGGCGAGCCCGTCGAGCGGGCGGGCGAGGCCGCGCTCGTGCCCGCAGCGGCCCGTTCGCGGGTCCAGTCGATCTCGTCGGCGGGGCCCGGCGTGATCCGGGACGGCGAAGGGCTGCGTACCGCGGCGGACAGGCTCGCGGCGGTCCGCACGGACGCCCACCGGGCGACCGACGTGGTCGCCGTGCCGCAGACCGCCGAGTGGGAGACGACCAACGTCCACCAGGTGGCGACCGTCCTGACCGAGGCGGCGCTGCTGCGCGAGGAGAGCCGGGGCGGACACTTCCGCACCGACTTCCCCGAGGTCGAGCCCGCGTGGGCCCGGCGGATCGAGGTCACGCTCGGCGCCGACGGTGAGCTGCGGCTCGTCTGAGGTGCGGAGCGGGCGGGGTCGCGCGGCCGAGCAGCGGTAGCGTGAGCGCGTGAACTCTCCCTCTCTCATCGAGCCCGGTCTCGACCCCCGGTGGGTCGCCGACATCGTCACGCGCGCCCTCGACGAGGACCTCGGCCCCACGCCCGGACGGGACGTGACCACCCAGGCGACCGTGCCGCCGTCGGGCACGGGGACCGCCCACCTCGTGGCACGCGCCGACGGCGTCGTGGCCGGCCTCGTGGTCGTGGAGGAGGTCACCCGGCAGGTCGCCGAGCGCTTCGGGCTCGCACCCGTCGCGGTCACCTTCACCGCGCAGGACGGCGACGCCGTGACCCGCGGCCGTGTCCTCGCGGCCCTCACGGGCCCGGTCCAGGTCATCCTCACGGCCGAGCGCACGCTCCTCAACCTCGCGAGCCGTGCGAGCGGCGTCGCGACCGCGACCCGCGCGTGGGCCCGGGAGCTCGACGGCACGGGCGCCCAGGTGCTCGACACCCGCAAGACCACGCCGGGCCTGCGCGCCCTCGAGAAGTACGCGGTGCGCGCGGGCGGTGGCACGAACAAGCGCATGGGGCTCTACGACGTCGCGATGGTCAAGGACAACCACGTCGTCGCCGCGGGCTCGGTGGCGGGCGCGATCGAGGCCGTCCGCCGGATGTTCCCCGACGTCCTGATCCAGGTCGAGGCCGACACGACCGACCAGGCCATGGAGGCCCTCGACGCGGGCGCCGACTTCCTGCTCCTCGACAACATGCCCACGCCCGTGCTCGCGGACACCGTCCGCCGGGTGCGCGAGCGCGAGGGGGCCCCGGGCGGCCCCGCGAAGATCGAGCTCGAGGCCACCGGCAACCTGACGCTCGACCGGGCGCGCGAGGTCGCCGGGACCGGGGTCGACTACCTGTCGGTCGGGGCGCTCACGCACTCGGCGCCCATCCTCGACCTGGCCCTCGACCTGATCGGCTGAACCGCGGGGCCCCGGAGCCCGGTCGCGGCCCGCAGGCTGCACGAGCACCGCGGGGGAGCGCCGGAATCCCTTCCGGCGCTCCCCGGTAGAATCGACGCGTGACCTCCCCCGATCCCGCTGCCGCTGCCGTGCCCGCCTCCGACGAGACGCCCGTCGTGCCCACCGCCCCGGTGCCCGTCGACGAGTCCGACGACCTCCCCGAGCAGCTGCGGGTCCGGCGCGAGAAGCGTGAGCGCCTGCTGGCGCAGGGCGAGGAGGCCTACCCGGTCTCGGTCCCGCGCACGCACACGATCGCCCAGGTCCGCGCGGCGTACGAGCACCTGGAGAGCGGTCAGGAGACCGACGACGTGGTGGGCGTCGCCGGTCGTGTCGTGTTCCTGCGCAACACGGGCAAGCTCTGCTTCGTCACGCTCCAGGACGGTGAGGGCAACCGCCTCCAGGTCATGCTGAGCCAGGCCGTGGTGGGCGAGGAGTCGCTCGCCGCGTTCAAGGCCGACGTCGACCTGGGGGACCACCTGTTCGCCCACGGGCGCGTCATCAGCTCGCGCCGCGGTGAGCTGAGCATCTTCGCGGACGAGTGGAAGATCGCCGCGAAGTCGCTGCGCCCGCTGCCCGTGCTGCACAAGGACCTCTCGGAGGAGAGCCGGGTCCGTCAGCGCTACGTCGACCTCATCGCCCGCCCTGCTGCGCGCGACATGGTCCGCCTGCGCGCGGGTGTGGTGCGGTCGTTGCGCGAGAACTTCCACGAGCGCGGCTATCTCGAGGTCGAGACGCCCATGCTGCAGACCATTCACGGCGGTGCGGCGGCCCGCCCGTTCACGACGCACATGAATGCGTTCGACATGGAGCTGTATCTGCGCATCGCCCCCGAGCTCTTCCTCAAGCGTGCGGTCGTGGGCGGTGTCGAGCGCGTGTTCGAGATCAACCGCAACTTCCGCAACGAGGGCGCCGACTCGACGCACTCCCCGGAATTCGCGATGCTCGAGGCGTACGAGGCGTACGGCGACTACAACACCATGGCCGAGCTGACCCAGAACCTGGTGCAGCGTGCCGCCCTGGACACCTTGGGAACCACGGTGGTCGAGCTTCCGGGCGGTGAGGAATACGACCTCGGCGGTGAATGGGCGCAGCTCAAGATGTACGACTCGCTGTCCGAGGCCCTGGGCGAGGAGATCACCCCGGAAACGCCGGTGGAACACCTGTCCAAGATCGCGGACCGCCTCGAGATCTCCTATGACACCAAGCGTGCCGGTCACGGCAAGCTCGTCGAGGCGATCTGGGAGCACCTCGTGGGCGACCACCTGTATGCACCGACATTCGTCCGTGACTTCCCGGTCGAGACGTCTCCCTTGACCCGCGACCACCGCACCGTCAAGGGGCAGGTCGAGAAGTGGGACCTCTACGTCCGCGGTTTCGAGCTGGCCACGGCCTATTCGGAGCTCGTCGACCCGGTCATCCAGCGTCAGCGTTTCGAGGCGCAGGCGCTCCTGGCGGCCGCGGGCGACGACGAGGCCATGCGTCTCGACGAGGACTTCCTCACAGCGATGGAGTACGCGATGCCCCCGTCGGGTGGCATGGGCATGGGGCTGGACCGCCTGCTGATGGCGCTGACCGGCCACGGTATCCGCGAGACGATCCTCTTCCCGCTGGTCAAGCCGGCTCAGTAGCCTCCCGCCGGC
>NZ_MAQA01000064.1 GCF_001692445.1 Oerskovia enterophila
GGAGATCCTGGACGCCCTGGCGGACCTGGTCGTCGTCGAGCACGGGTGGGCGATCGAGGCGCACCTGCCCCTGGAGGAGGCGCTGGTCGAGGTGCACCGCACGAACATGGCCAAGCTCGGCCCCGACGGGCTCCCGATCCTGCGCGCGGGCGACAACAAGATCCTCAAGCCTGCCGACTGGACCCCGCCGGACCTGGCCCGGGTCATCGCGCGCGCCTGACCCCCACGGGGACCTTCCTGCCCGCGCGCCCCACGAGGTGGGTGTCAGCACGGACCGACCTTGGAGCCAGCCATGTTCATCGCCACCATCAACGCCCCCGGCTACCTGCCCGACGGCGACCAGTCCCCTGCCGTCTTCGACACGGCAGCCGAGGCGTGGGCGTACCTGGCCGAGGAGCGCGAGCTCGCCCTGAACCTGGCCGACATGGTCCTGGCCGAGGTGGACCTGGCACCTGCGCCCGGGCGACGCCCCCGACCTTGCCATGAGCGAGCTGCGCCGGTTCGCGAACGTCGACCTGCCGGGCACCGTCTACGCGTCGAACTCGCTGAGCGGGGCAACCCACGACCTGGGCATGGCCTACTCCGTGGTGATCGCCGAGGACAGTGGCCTGTGATCGCGCGCCGCAAGGCCGGGTCGCACGCCCCGGTCGCCAACCCGGACCTGGCCCGAGCGATGCACGGGCTCCGTTCGTCCTCCGCGGCCTCCCCGCACGTCCCGGGCCCGCGCAAGGGCACCCGCCGCTCCAACGCCCGCCGCTCCAACGCCCGCCGCGAGATCCGCGAGCAGCTGCGGTGATCGCCGGTGCCAAGGCTGCGGCCGAGGCCGAGGGCCTGAGCCTGCGGTTCGTCGGCGGGCCCAGCGGTGATCGCTGGCGCCTGACCCCGGCTGGTGACGACGGCGCCTGGCTGCTGTTCGACGACGCGGGCACCGCACCGCACGTCGTGGAGATCATCAACGCGACCGGGGTGCGCGGCTGGGGCTCGCGCATGGTCCGCACCCTGGCCGGGCTCTTCCCCACCACGAACCGGTGGACCTCCACCGACGTCCTGGACACCGGCGTCCTGTTCTGGTCCGCGATGCAGACCGAGCTCGGCGTCACCTTGTTCACCGCCAGCGGGGTGCCCGCGCTCAGCACCCGGCGCGCGATCGTCGCCCGCCTGCTCGCCTGACCCCCGTCAACAACCAGGTACGGCCCCATGCTGCAGCAGGCAGGTACACCGGCCTGGCCACAACGGCCGGTCCTGGCCGAGATCTCTGACACTAGAACTCTCAGAAGCATGAACCGCTCGCAGGGCTCTCCTGTCTCCTCAACAATAGCTTTGCATTGCGCCGTCTGGAAGGCGCACATGAAGACACCCGGCCTCCGTTCGGTAATTTCCAGCGGCTACCGCCTGAACGATCTGAAGCAGTTCGTCATTGTTAACCCGAATGCTGACGTCCGAAATCAGCACACGGGCAAGCCGGCCGCCCACGATGCGCCAAATGTCCATCGACCGCTCTCCCGATGGGTCGTCGTCAAAGTCGACAGTCAACGTTTCATCCCCATCGTCAACCGTAACCCACACGGATTCCACTCCAGGAATAAGCGACAACTCGTCCGAAAAGTCCACTAGGCCTCCTCACCTCTGCCGAAATGGACCATAACCGAGGTCCAGGTGAACTTTGGTCTTACCTTCCTTATTCTTAATTGCAATGCGGAAGACCGTTCGAGCAACACTCGCCTTCTTCTTTGACAGCCCGGCAATTCGAGCAACCCTCACGCCTGACCATCCGACCTGAACCCTTCCACGGTTCCACGATCCCGCTTTAGCGCCGTTGCCAGTCTGATAGTCACCAAACAGACGACTCTTCGCCCCAAAGGCCTTTGATCTATATATACTTGCCCACTTCTTGGACTCTGAGAATAGCGCCCGATTCGATTTGGAAACTGCGATCATTTCTTTAACCGCGGGCGCCGCTGCCTTTGCAATCCGCACGGCCTTCACAGCGCCGATGGCCAGGCCAGCACCTACGGCAGACGCAACGATAGTTCCTGCCATCATTAGCGCCTTGCCCTTATTGCCAGAGGCGGCGTAGGCGACGGCGGAAATACCCGCCGCCGCCGCTCCGATGGGGCCCGGAATTATCGAGGCAATCTCTCCGACAACAGCGATCTTCTTAGCGAGACCGTTCCATGTCCAAGTGCCACCGAGGTCGGTGCAGTTGATGGGGTCGGCGTTGCAGTAGTCGTAGTTGTTGGCGGAGCCACCTGGGACTGGGTCGACGGACAGGAATCGGCCGGTGGCGGGGTGGTAGAGGCGGACGCCCATGAGGATGACGCCGGTGGGGGTGTCGGCGTTGCGTTGCGCGGCGCCGAGCCATCCGTAGCGGGCGGGTGGGGCGTTGCTCGTCGCCCCGCTGGTCATGGGTTGGGGGATGCCGAACTCGTCGAAGGATGTGAAGCGCAGCTCGGTGAAGGTGGCCGCGGTGGCGCCGTCAGCGATGGGGAGGGTGGCGGTGATGTCGCCGTGGAGGTCGACGAGTTGCAGGACGCGCTCGCCGGTCTTGCCGGTCTGGACGGCCAGTGCGCCGTCCATGCCTTCGACGTATCGGGTGAGGTTGTCTGGCAGGGTCGCGTCGTTGACGATCCAGGAGGGTTCGTCGCTGTCGCCGTCGTAGTGGTTGACGGTCTCAGTGGAGTTGGCCCAGGCGTTGTTGACCCATTCGAAGGTGTCTTGGGTGTCGAAGCGCATGAGGGGGTCCAGGCCCCACTGGGTGCGCTTGGTCCCGGGGACTTCCTGGGTCGCGACGAGGTCGTTGACGAAGTAGGACGTGGTCGCGGTCTTGGTGCCGTTCTCGGTGGGCATCGTGGTGATGCGCCCGAGCTGGTCGTAGGCCCAGGTGTTGCCGCCGGGCTCGGTGGTGGAGACCAGGCGGTCTGCGGTGTCGTAGGTGGAGGTGATCGTGGTGGCGCCGGTGGTCCCGGGGCAT
This sequence comes from Oerskovia enterophila, assembly GCF_001692445.1. Classification (GTDB taxonomy): domain Bacteria; phylum Actinomycetota; class Actinomycetes; order Actinomycetales; family Cellulomonadaceae; genus Oerskovia; species Oerskovia enterophila. The sequence continues at coordinate 2,972 of NZ_MAQA01000064.1, forward strand.
GCACCACCGGCCGTGGCGGTCGCCGTGGTGAAGGAGGTGCGGTTGGTGTGGTTGTCGAACCCGTAGGTGCGGGTCGTGCACTGGTTGGTCGCACCGGACGTGTCGTTGACCGAGGTCAGGCGCCCCAGGCGGTCGTAGGAGTAGTTGCGGATGCTGGTGGGAGTGGTGTGGGTGATCCATTGGCCGCGGTGGTTCTCAACGACCGAGTCCGCTGCGATCACCGTTCCGTCGCTGGTGCGGGTGTAGCTGCGGGCGACTGGGACCAGTGCGGTGTCGTAAGTCATGGTGAGGGTGACCCCGCCGGGCAGGGCCTGGGACTCTAGCTGACCGTCGGCACCCCACGTCGGTGTGATGGTTCCGGCGACCGAGTCGGTGAGCTTGGTGACGTACCCACGCGGGTCAGCGGCCCGGTCATACTCGTAGGACCGGGTGGTCCCGATGGAGTCAGTGACCTTGGTGGGTTGCCCGTACCGGTCGTACTCGGACTTCGTCCACCCGCCGTTGGCGTCGGTGTACTTGATCAGGCGCCCGAGGCGGTCGTACTCCTTGACCACGCTCGCGGTCTCGGCACCCGAAGCGTTGACCGAGGCGTTCTTGACGACGTCGCCCGTCGGCCCGTCATACGTCGTGGTCGTCTTGGCGATCGTGGCACCGGCTGCCGCGGTGTTACCCGCGATCTGTACCCCGGTGACTCGGTCGGCTGCGTCGTAGGTAGTGGTCGTGGTCCGCGTGACCAGGCCAGCACCAGCACCGGTGCTCTCGCTGATCACCGTCGGGGACCCGAACCCGTTGTAGGCCTCGGTGCGCTTGACCGTCAGATCCGCCGACATGCGGGCCGGGTCGTGCCCGGTGACCGGTCCCCCGGCGAAGGTCAGGCACGGTTGCCCCGCCCACTCCGGCTTGTTCTGGCACCGTGCGTCGGGAGCCTCGGTCCCCGCAGAGTAGAAGATCGACTTCACGGTCGCAGCATCGTTGCCCGTCGAGCCGGGCTTGCGGGACTCGATCGCACGGCCGCGCGCGTCGTACAGGACGACCGAGGACAGAGCGGTGGGCTGTCCGGCGTCGACCGTGATCCTGGTGGCCTGCTTGTGTACCCACCCCGACGTCGCGTCCAGTGCTGGTTTGCCGTCGATCGGCGTGTACTCGTTCTTGGTGACGATCGGGTCGATCAGTACATCAGCAACAGTGGCGAACGGGTCGATGCCCGCGCTCGTGCTCGTGGTGATCAGGTGCGCGGCAGCCCCCTCCGGGTTGCCCTCGTCGTAGAGGTTGAGCGTGCGGGGGCGCAGCAGGCGCACGTTGTTCGGATCGTTCGCGACCGCGAGCCGCTGGACCGGACCCGTCTCGGTCAGGACGTCGAGCCCGTCAGGGCTGTAGGTCGAACGAGCGTCGAGCAGGGTGGAGAGCTCCAGGCTGGTCTTGTTGTCCAGCCCCCAGTCCGTGAGCATGGCCGCGGCGTTCGGGAGCTTGCGCAGCGCCAGGAGGCGGTTGGTCGCGTCCAGGGTGCGCACGGTGTTGCCGAAGCGGTCGTACTCGGCCGTGTCGATGAAGCCCTCGGCCGGTGCGTTCTTCCCGGCTGGGCTCGCGGTGTTGACCTCGCGCCCCGAGGAGTTCAGGTAGTGCACCGTCGCGGGCTTGTAGCCGTCCTTCCCGGGGACGGTGTCTGTCGCGGTCGTGACCGCCGGGACGTCCTGCGGGCCGAAAACCGCCGTGGCGTCGCTGGGGCCGTCGGACTGCGCCCACGTCGCCAGCGCGGCAGCGTTCAGGTCGTAGGGGCCGCCCTTGGCGCGGGTCAACGGCACGTTGTACACGACCGTGGTCGTGTTGTCGGGGCCGAGCTGATCCTTGGTGCCCGGCGTCAGCGACGCGCGCGTGACCGACAACAACCGGCCAGGACCCGCGTCAATGAGGTCACCGGACCCCGTCTTGGACGCACCACCAGGACCGTAGGTGAACGAGTAGGGCTCCTCACCAGGGGCGGTGACCGTCGTCAGGCGTCCAGCGGTGTCGTAGGCGTACTTGGTGACGAGTGCAGGGGCTCCCGCGGCTTCGATGCGCGGGTCACGGGCCTCGACGAGCTGGCCCTTCACGTTGTACTTGTATGCGGTGATCGGGACCTTGACCACGGCGGTGCCGTTCCACGTCCACACCGACGCCCCCTTGACCTGCCCGGCGAAGTCGCCGGCAACCGCAGCAGTCGCGGTGGTGGACGTGGCGTAGTCCAGGTCCATGACCTCACACCCACGCGCCGGGGTCGTGCTCGTGCAGGCCTCTAGGTTGCCGGAGGTCAGGTTCACCCACCCGTCCACGCCCGGCTCGATCGGCGCGATGATCCGCGTCAACCGCTCGACTCCGTTGGTCGGCTTGTAGACATGCCGTGACTGGCCCGTTGCAGCGGGTGGAGCAGACGTCAGGACAGGGAAGTCTCCCGTTGTGCCGGGCCTGGTGAACAACGTGACCGTGCCGTCGATCTCGCTCAGCTTCCACTGGCTGGCCGAAACCTTCTCGAGCCTGAGGTCTTCGGCCCCTGGCTCGGGGAACCACTGCTCACCGTTGCCCTTGGTGAACCAGACCTCTCCCCCACCCGTCAGGTGAACCGCCGCGACATCGTCGTACGGTGTGGCGATCTTCGTGTACGCCGTCCCCGCATACCCGTCCACCGTCCCAGTGGCCCACTCCTTACCGAACGGAGCCCAGATCTGACGCACCGACAGGTCGTCGAAGTAGACCGGCTTGTTCGAACCGCCCGCGTTCCCATTGAACAACCGGATGAAGGCTTCCGTAGCGCCGGCAGGAACGGTGACATCGACCGAAACCTGCTGCCAGGTGTCGACCTTCGTGGGCCTTGGGGTGATCTGACCTGTCGCAACCGGATCGGAGTATCCGCTGCTCGTCTTCGAGGTAAAGCTGATCGCGTTCCCCTGGGGGTAGGCGGGAGACAGGCCCGAGGCGGCCGGTACGTAGATCCAGCCCGAGATGCGATAGGTCTGGCCAGGAACAAACCCAAGCCGGATCGCGCCCTCGCCCCCACCGACATGGGCATAGGTCGCTGTGGTCTGCAACGTTGGCATGACCTTGAACGAGGATCCGCCCGCGTGGTACCGGCTCGTGTCGACGGTCACCGACGCCGTTGCATCGTTGATACCTGCAAGGGTCGATCCATCTTGCTGGGTGGCGCTCAGCCGGTCTGTCTGGAGTTGGTAGCCGGAGTCGGTGTCGCGCGAGCTCGTGGATCGGACCATCGACAGGCCGAACTCCTCGGCGTCGGTCACTGACAACGAGTAGTCACCGGTCAGCAAGTTGACAGAGCCTGGGCCGATCGAGTCGGCGGCGGCGCCGTCGGCGTCCTTGTCGATCGTCAACGTGACCCACTGGGTCTCGGTCGGGTTGCCACCCGCCGAGCTCGTGGCGAGGATTGCGCGGACCTGGACAGGGCCTCCGTCGAACCCGGCGCTCATCATCGCGTCCCAGTTCACGTACTTGCCCACGGCAGGTAGCGATGTCCACCCAGATGCGAATGCCAAAGGGGCACCCGTCGAGCTGGTCAGGGCCCCCGGGTCGATCGCGATTCCTGCGCCGGAATCGGGACCGCGCCGCCATTCATACTTGATGTGGGTGTACGCGGTCTCCGGGCTCACGCCGTTCCACCCGACTTCGATCCGTGCACGGCGCGCGATCCGCGAACCGTCCTCGGGAGTGAGGATCCCGGCCTTGCCGACGTAGAAGGTGTACTTCGTGATCTGGCCAGAGAGCTGACCAGACCGATCGACTGCCTGCACCTGCAAGGTGTGCCGGCCCACCTTGTCGGGGACGACCGCCACCGTTGCCGCAGCGCCGCTGGTCGTCGGCAGCGTTGTCACCGGTGCCTTGTTCAGGCCCCACCGGTAGCCAGTGACCGTCGCGTCAGGCGATGGCATGGTGAACGTGAAGTTCCCAGAGGAGTTCGCGTCCTTGTGCCACTTGTTGTCTGCGGGGTAGTCGAGCGAGGTCACCAGCGGTGACGCGGGTGCGAGGCTGTCGATGCCGAACTCGTGCCATCCAGACCAAGGACCTTCACGCCGGTCATCACTCGACTTGACCCGGAACTTGTACGCCGTCCCTTCTGCCAACTTCCCCGCAGGGACAGTGATCTGCGCAACCGAGCCACTGGCGAGGTACAGCACGTTCTGGGAGTGGATGACCGTTCCTGGAATTGTGGCGACCTCGAACATGCCGTGGACCTTGTTGCCGTCCGGGTCCGAGATCGTTGCCGACAGCGTCGGCGTCTTCGACACCGTCCACGCCCCGCTCGTCCCCGGCCCAGGAGAGACCTTCAACCCCGAGGGGGTGTTCGGCGGATCGTTCCACGCAACGGTCACCGTGGGCACCCACGCGCCGTTGTCAGCCTGGTAGAACTTCTTCCACGCGTAGGTGTCGTTCTCGTTCTCCGCCCGGAAACCCAGCGTCAAGTTGCCGTGTCCGTTGGTCGCGGTCCACCCCATGATGCCCGACACGTCCGCATATACGAACGCACCAGCGCACCCACCACCACCAGCCGTCTGCCAGGACGTCGCCTGATGCGAGATCCACCCCGGCGGTGACGTCCATCGCGTCGCGGTGTTCACCGCCCCGACATGCCACACCTGCCATGGTCGCGCCTCGCACGAGTACGAGTGGAAGTTGAAAAGCTCCAGATCAGCCCACAAGACATCCTTGCCAGCGATCGCCGCCGTGGGGAACGTCGCGAACGACTGCGCCTTGACCGCTCCCCCGTTGTACGTCCCCAGGTGCATGTAGTAACGCCCGGAAGCATCGACCGACGAGTCAGACTGAATGTAGGTGTCGAACCCCATCGCGAGAACAATCGAGGGATCGATGACGACGGGGTACGTCGTCGCCGGGTCATCCAGCATCGCCTGAACACCATCAAGAGACACCTGGGCCTTAGTTGGCTCGATCACGTCAACACTTTGCTCAAGCGTGATCGCCTGCGCGAGGGGGTCGGCCTCAAGGTCTGTCGGCGGCGCCTGCGACCGTGACGGCGCAGGAACCTCGTCCACCGCGGGTGCCTTCGGGTCCTGCGACGCCTTCTTCACCTCCAGCACTTTGAGCTCGGGAAGAGGCGCCAGCCGCGCAGTGCGGTCGACATCAGCCTCTGGTGCCTCCAGCACCGGCTTGTCAAGCGCCCCATCGACCGTCGCATCCCATGCCTGCGGCGTAGCAGAAAGTGCCACAACCTCGCCGGACGGAACTCTCATCTCCAGGCCACCGTCAGCCGTTGCCGCGAGCTCCGCACCCTCGGTCGTCACCGTGAGAGGCAGTTCGATCGCGCGGGCAGCAGCAGCCTTGTCGCTCGCCACCAAGAACTGTTGGAACCCAGTCGAGGTCGCCTCGACCACCAGGTCGACCCCGGGCTCAACCGCCTCATAGGTGGCCCGGTTCCCCTCCAGCACTGGCACCGGCAGATCGCCGGTCCACTCGAGCGAGGACCGCACACCGGTCTCGGGATCGGTCACGCTCGCTAGCGCCACCGGCTTGGTTCCCGCGGCGGTCTCCCCCGCGAGAACCAGATCAGCAACTTGCGCCACCGGGCGCACCGAACCATCCTCCGCCGCAACCAGCGTCAGATCGACCGCAGCCCAGTCCTCAACCTTGGACCCGTCACCACCACGAGGAACCCACACCGGCCCCGAGCCAGACTGCGTCACCCCGTTCCCGTTCGGCATCACGTACGTCGAGGACGACTCGGTGCGCTCGCCGATCACCTCGACCAGCTCATCCTCCAACCGAGCGATCGCCCGCGCACTGACCAGATCAGGCGCCGACAAATACCCGGCCTCTGTCCGCTCGGGCTCGGGCACGGCGGGTGTAGCAGGTGCCGTAGCCGCAGAAGCAAGCACTTCACCCTGAGCCGGCAAAGCCGAAAGCCCCACGGAACCCACCGCGAGGGCCACCGTCGCCGCGACCGTCGCGACACCAGATCGCCAAGCACCAGGAACACCAGAGAACGAGACAAGAATGGCCACGGCCACCGCTCCAACTGTGCGGCCACCAGCAACCCTGCCAGCGGCACATCAGAACCCACACCCCCTCCGGGCGGGCCCCAACCTGGCTCACAGCACGCTCACAGCCCACGATGGTGACTGGAAACTAGCACTCCCAGACAACTTTCAGCCCACACATCCAGACGTGAGCCACGTCACAGACTGTGCGGCCGATGAACCTTGAGCAGACACGTCACAAGGCCGTCGGGGCCACCTCATTCTGGAGATGCTCATCGACACCCTCGCGATCCGGGCGAACGGGCCCGCGCCTGAGAAACACAGCTCGCGATCCACATCGGACTACCCCCGTCAATGCAGGGTGGGCCATCACGCCTCCGCGCCCTCTTCGGCGCACCCAACGGGGCCGGCAGCGGCACCGGTTGGTGTAGAAACGAGTCAGGGGCCGTTCCCCGATGTACGGGAAACGGCCCCTGACCTGCACAAACACTGTGGGCGATACTGGGTTCGAACCAGTGACCTCTTCGGTGTGAACGAAGCGCGCTACCACTGCGCCAATCGCCCGCTGCGACTCAACCTCTCGGTCGGGCCGTGCGTCCTGGAAGATATTAGCCGTATTTCGACCCAGATCGCGAACTGGCCTCCGGACCGGCCTCACAGCCCGACCTCACGGGACTCCCCCAGCGTAACGCCGCCGGTCTCGCAACGGCCTGTTTCCGGGGCTCAGCAGCGTCTCACGGTGCGCGGGCGAGCCCGGAGCCGGCGGGCAGCCGACCTCCGGCAGGCCGCCCGCCGGCGTGCACGCACCGCGTGACCTCACCCCAGCATCGCGCTCACGACCCCGTCACGGGTCCATGCGCTCCCGTCGCCGGCGGTCGAACAGCTCACGCGCCGCGAGCGACAGCTCGCCGGCTCGAACCGCGACGCCGTCGAGCGCGACCACGGGCTGGATGTTGCGCACGCTCCCCGCGAGGGCGAGGCCCACGCCGGAGGAGGCTCCGTCGTCGGGCCCTGGAGCCACGACCCGGTCGAGGACCGAGAACGGGAGCTCGGCCTCGCGGACGGGTAGCCCGTCCTCCGCGGCCCACTCGAGGAGGAGCTCGCGCGTGATGCCCGCGAGGCAGCCCGACGACAGCGGGGGCGTCAGGAGCTCACCGCCGACCTCGACGAGCACGTTGGCCCCCGTGCCCTCGCACAGCTCGCCCACGGTGTTGGCGAGGATCGCCTCGTCTCCCCCGCGCGCGACCGCGTCGGCGAGCGCGACCACGTTCTCGGCGTACGAGGTCGTCTTGAGCCCGGCGACGGCCGAGCGCTCGTTGCGCACCCAGGGCGAGCGCACGGCCCGCGAGGTCGGGCCGGGCGACGCGGGGCCCGCGGCGATCACGATGGTCTCCTCGCCGTCCTCACGCCCCGACCCCATGGGCCCGAACCCGCCCGTGACCGTGATGCGCAGGCGCCCCGCGCTCTCCCCTGCGGCGGCCAGGACCTGCGCGACGCCGTCGCGGATGCGCGCCTCGTCCGGCGCGGGCAGGCCCATGCCGGCCGCGGACCGGCCCAGTCGCCGCAGGTGGCGGGTCAGCGCGAACGCCTGCCCGCCGTACACGGCGCACGTCTCGAAGATCCCGTCCCCCACGGTCACCCCGTGGTCGAGCGCGCTCAGCGCCCGCTCCCGCGGCTCGACGAAGGACCCATCCACCCACACGACGATCGACATGACCTCAGTCTGCCGCAGCCTCGCCCGAGGCGAGCGCGACGAGCCGCGCGGCCTTGAGCTCGGTCTCCTCCCACTCCTCGACGGGGTCGCTGCCCCACGTGATGCCTGCCCCGGTCCCGAACCTCAGCTCGTCGTCGGCCCACCAGAACGTCCGGATGCCGACGGCCAGCTCGGCCTCGCTCGTGTCGCCGTCGACCCAGCCGACCGCCCCGCAGTAGGGACCGCGCGGGCCGCGCTCGAGCTCGGAGATGATCCGCAGCGCCGAGGACTTGGGCGCCCCCGACACCGAGGCGGGCGGGAACGTGGCCTCGAGCACCTGTCCCCACAGACCACCAGGGGCGTCCTGGGCGACCTGCACACGCCCCTGCACGCGCGAGACCAGGTGCACGAGGCCTGGGTGCGCCTCGACCGCGAGCAGGTCGGTGACCTCGACCGAGCCGGGTGCGCTCACGCGTTGCAGGTCGTTGCGCACGAGGTCGGTGATCATGACGTTCTCGGTGCGGTCCTTCTCGCGCAGCCCGTCCGCGGTGGCTGCGGTCCCCTTGATGGGGCCCGACGACAGCACGCCGCCCTCGAGCCGCAGGTACAGCTCGGGCGAGGCCGTCACGACCCACACGGGTTCGATCCCGCTCGCCGCGGGCACGTGGATCGCGCCCGCGTAGGGGGCGGGGTTGCCCGCGGCGAAGATCCGGGCGAGCGCCCGCGCGTCGGGCTCGCGGTCGCCCGCGGGCAGGGGGGCGGCCAGCACGCGGCAGATGTTGGCCTGGTAGACGTCCCCCTCGTGCACCGCGTGGCGGACGGCCGCCACGGCGGCCTGGTACTCGTCGCGGGACAGCGAGCTGCGCCAGGTGTCGGGGTGCGGCCCGCGCCACGCGCTCTCCCGGCCCGACGGCGCCACGCGCGCCGTCAGGTCGTCTCCGGTCGCCCCGTGGTCGCGTGCCTCGTGGTCGGCGAAGCGCCATGCCCGCGCGCGCCCCCCGTGCGCCGGGTCCTCGAAGTCGGCGACGACGAACCACAGCCCTTCGGCGAGACGGGCGGCGTCGACCGCGAGGTCGATGCACTCGACGGCCCCGAGAGCCTGGCGACCGGCGAACGACGCGAACCCCCTCGCATCGGAGTCCTCGTTCCCCTCGGGACCGGCCGCCGGCGCCACGCCAGGTCCGCCCAGCGCGGGGTCAAGTCCGTCCCCGCGCAGGTCAGAGCGCTGCGCGTCGGGCATCTCCGAGACACCCTGCGCCGCTCGAGAGCGTGACCCGCGCCTCATTCCGCCACCTCGATCCGAGCCGACGGAGCGTCAGGAAACCGCGGAACGGCGCGGGTCCTGGGGAATCTGGTTCGGAGTGCTGGCACCCCACAACGCTACCGAGCCGCGTGCGGGCCCTGGTCCGGTTGGACGCCCAGCGCTCTCGTCTACTAAAGTCTGTGACGCGCCGAAAAACGCCGGAGAGATCCGGGCGAGGTTCGGCAGTGCGGACGTGGCTCAGTGGTAGAGCATCACCTTGCCAAGGTGAGGGTCGCGGGTTCGAATCCCGTCGTCCGCTCGGACAAGTCTTCGGACTTGTCGGGTTCGAGTCCCTGGTGGAGTGGCCGAGAGGCGAGGCAGCGGCCTGCAAAGCCGTGCACGTGGGTTCGAATCCCATCTCCACCTCTCAGCAAGGCAGTATCCCTTGTGCTGTTCTCTCGCAGAACAGCCCTGGGCGATTGGCGCAGCGGTAGCGCGCTTCCCTGACACGGAAGAGGTCACTGGTTCGATCCCAGTATCGCCCACCACCACGAAGGCCGTCCCACCCGGGACGGCCTTTTGTCATACCCCCCCTCGGGCCCCGGAGCTCGCCGAGCACGACGACGAGTACTTCTCGACTCACGCCGAGCCGTTCGAGGGATCGCGTGCGACGCGACCCGTCCCTTGTCGCGGTGGCGGGTCGCACGTAGCGTCGGGAGCATGTGCCGCAACATCACCGCCCTGCGAGGGCTCGAACCACCCGCCACCGACGAGGAGATCCAGGCGGCGGCCTTGCAGTTCGTCCGCAAGGTCGCCGGGGTCCAGAGCGTCAGCGCAGCGACCCGTGCGCCCATCGACACGGCCGTCGCCGAGATCGCCGCGACCGTCACACGGCTGCTCGCCGAGCTGCCCGAGCGCCGTCAGCCACCGAGCACGGTCCCCCCGCTGCGCCGGGCCGAGGTCCGGGCCAGGATCGCTGCACGCGAGGCCGCCGAGGCCGCGCACGAACGAGCGCACGAGCTGGGCCTCGTCCACGAGCACTGAGGCCGGTCCACGGCGCACCGGCCCAGGGAACCTCGTGCGCGACGCCCTCGTTCACCTCACGTCCCGCGCGAGCGTCTAGGCTCGTCGGGTGGACTCCCCCGCCAACGAACCCGTCAGCGCCTCGATGCGCCGCGCCAAGGCCGAGGCCCGCACCTCGCACGTCACGATCGGCCATGTCCGACGGGTCGCCGACGGCCGGGTGACGATCGACTGCTCGTGCGGCATGCAGCTCACCAACGGGCCGGACTGGTCGCTCGACGAGCACATCCGGCTGCACCGGGCCGAGGCGCGCTACGTCGCGCTGAGCAAGGTCGCGCCTGCCGGCATGCCGCGACTCGTCGCCGTGGACCAGGACCGGCTGCCGACGCTCGGCTAACAGTCGACCGGCACGACCGACTCACGGTCCGACGTGCCGTCAGAAGCCCGTCAGAGCTCGTCCGGGTCGTCCCACGACCGCCCGCTCGACATCCCGTCGGTGGCCCGCCGCTCCTCGTCGGCGAGCGACTGCGGAGCCTTGGAGGCGTCCCCGCCCTCGCGGACGTCGGCCTCTGCCTCCTGTTCCAGGGTCAGCCGGGAACGCGGGGAGATGCGTGCGGACGAGACGTCACTCTCGTTCAGGTCGACCGCGTCAAGGGCGCGGTCCTCGCTCGTGCTGCTCATACCCCTGGTCTAGCAGGTCCCACGGCCCCACGCACGGCTCCGCGCCGACCAGGACAGAGCTGCGGCGGCGAGATCACCCGTCACGGCTGGTCGGTGAGTCGCAGCCGGGAGCGATCGGGACGAGATCCGCGCTTGGCACACTATTTCTGCATCGGAGTGACGATTCATCCGGATGCCGGCATCCGTCTCCTCGTGGCTCTCCGCTACCGCACAGCGCATCCGGGTCCGGGGTGCCGCTCCGTCGTCGTGCCCCGAGGCGCGCTCGCGCTCCCCCCGGGCGATACTCGGGCCATGGCTGCCCCGGCGTCTCCCCGGGCCCCCTGGGGCCTCTTCCCCACCCTGCACGGCTACCGCATCGCGTCGCTGCGCACCGACGTGCTCGCCGGCCTCACGGCCGGCGCCGTCGTGGTCCCCCAGGCCATGGCGTACGCGACGATCGCCGACCTGCCCGTCCAGTACGGGCTCTACACGTGCATGCTCCCGATGGTCGTCTACGCGGCCCTCGGCGGATCGCGCGCGCTGAGCATGTCGACCACCTCGACCATCGCGACCCTCGTCGCGACGTCCCTCGTCGGCCTCTCGACCGTCAGCGGCGGTGGCGACTCCGAGGCGCGGATCCGGGCCCTCGCGACCCTCACGGTCCTGGTCGGGGCCATGCTGCTCGTCGCCCGCGTCCTGCGGCTGGGCTCGCTCGTGCAGAACATCAGCCACGCGACGCTCACGGGCATCAAGGCGAGCGTCGGCCTGACCGTCGCGGTCGGGCAGGTCCCCAAGCTCCTCGGCGCGCGCGAGACGCTGCACGGGCACGGGTTCGTCCCCGAGCTCCGCGCGGCATTCCGCGCGTTCTCGGACGTCAACGGGACGACCGTGCTCCTCTCGGTCGCCTCGCTCGCGGTGCTCGTCCTCGTCAGCAGGGTCTGGCCCCGGCTCCCCGCCCCCCTGATCGTCGTGACGGGCGGCATCCTCGCCGCGACGTTCGGCGGCATCACCGACCGCGGCGTGAGCCTCGTCTCCCCGATCCCTGCCGGTCTGCCCGCGATCGTCCTCCCCCGGCTCGGCGACGTGCCCCACCTGCTGCCCGCGGCCGCTGCCATCGCCATCATGGCCTTCCTCGAGTCCGTCGCGGTCGCCCGCGAGGTCCGCAACCGCAAGGACCCGCGCATCGACCCCGACCAGGAGCTGCTCGCCGTCGGGGCGGCCAGCCTCGTCGGCGGGTTCACGGCCGTCATCCCTGCCGCGGGCGGCTTCTCCCAGTCCGCGGTCGCCCAGCGTGCCGGTGCCCGGAGCCAGGTCGTGAGCGTCGTGACCGCGCTGCTCGCGGTCCTCGTGGCCCTCTTCCTCGCCCCCGTGCTCGACCACATGCCCGAGGCGACCCTCGGCGCGGTCGTGCTCGTGGCCACGCTCGGACTCGTGGACGTGCGCGAGTTCCGGGCCCTGACCCGCTTCGACATGTCCGAGCTGTGGATCGCCGTCGCGACCACGCTCGTCGGGCTCCTCTCCGGGCTCCTCGCGGGTGTGGCCGCGGGCGTGCTCATGACGCTCTTCATCGTGCTGCGCGACCTCGACCGCCCCCAGGTCGAGGTCCTGCGGCACGGCCCCGGCGGGTGGGAGCCCGCGCCGGACGAGCCGTTGCAGCACGACGCCCCGACGGCGGGCGGCGGCGTCTCGCACGCCGCCGGCACCACGAACCCCACGAGCGACCCGGGCCCCACAGACACGAGCACGGGCCTCCTCGTGCTCCGGCTCCGCGGCATGCTCTACACGGCCAACGTGCGTCCCACGGTCGAGCGCACGGCACAGCTCGTCCGGGCCGCGAGCGCCCGAACCGTCGTGCTCGAGGTGAGCGCCATGGACTGGGTGTCCTCGACGGTCGTCGACGAGCTCGAGGACCTCGACGACGAGCTGGCCGAGAACGGCTGCCGACTGTTCCTCACCGGGGTCGCGCCGGTGCTCGAGCCGCGGCTGCGCGCCTCGGACTGGTTCCGCGAGCTCGAGGCCCAGGGCAGGGTCGTGAGCACGATCGACGCGGTGGAGGTCGCGGGGCGCGCACCCCACCCCCCGGAGACGACGACCCCGGGGCGCGCGACGTCGTCGGGCGCCGACGTGCCTCCGGACGGCCCTGGCACCCCCTCCGCGAGCGCCCCGTCCTGAACCTCGGGGGCGCGCCGTGGGCGACAACGGGCGCCCGGGATGAAAGGGTCGACCCATGCAGACCTGGCCGGGCCGACCGTATCCGTTGGGCGCGACGTTCGACGGGACGGGGACGAACTTCGCCCTCTTCTCGGAGGTCGCCGAGAAGGTCGAGCTGTGCCTGATCGGCGACGACCTCGACGAGGAGGGTCGCCCCCGCGAGACGCGCGTCCTGCTCGAGGACGTCGACGCCCACGTGTGGCACGTCTACCTGCCGGGCCTGGGCCCGGGCGTGCGCTACGGCTACCGGGTGCACGGCCTGTACGACCCGGCCGCAGGCCACCGGTGCAACCCTGCGAAGCTCCTGGTCGACCCGTACGCCAAGGCGATCGACGGGCAGGTCGACGGCGACGAGTCCCTGTTCTCCTACCGGTTCGGTGAGACGCCGGCCGTGCAGGCCGCGACGGGCGGCGCCCTCGGGGCGGTCGCCGGCGGGTCCGAGGGCAGCTCGCCCGACGGCACCGACGACGAGCAGCACGAGTCCTCCGGGGAGCCCCCGGCCCCGTCCTCGCCGAGCAACACCGAGGACTCGCTCGGGCACACCATGCTCTCGGTCGTGGTCAACCCCTTCTTCGACTGGGGCCACGACCGCCCGCCCCAGCACGACTACCACGACTCGGTCATCTACGAGGCCCACGTGCGGGGCATGACCATGCTCCACCCCGACGTGCCCGACGAGCTGCGCGGGACGTACGCGGGCATGGCCCACCCGGCCGTGGTCGAGCACCTGCGCGCCCTGGGCGTCACGGCCGTCGAGCTCATGCCGGTGCACCAGTTCGTCAACGACCCGAGCCTGGTCGCCAAGGGTCTGTCGAACTACTGGGGCTACAACACCATCGGCTTCTTCGCGCCCCACAACGGCTACACCGCGTACGGCACGCGCGGGCAGCAGGTCATGGAGTTCAAGGCCATGGTCAAGGCGCTCCACGAGGCCGACATCGAGGTGATCCTCGACGTGGTCTACAACCACACGGCAGAGGGCAACCACCTGGGTCCCACGCTGTCGTTCCGCGGGATCGACAACGCCGCGTACTACCGGCTCGTCGACGGCGACGAGGCCCACTACTTCGACACGACGGGCACGGGCAACTCGCTGCTCATGCGCTCGCCCCACGTGCTCCAGCTCATCATGGACTCGCTGCGGTACTGGGTCACCGAGATGCACGTCGACGGGTTCCGCTTCGACCTCGCCGCGACGCTCGCGCGCCAGTTCCACGAGGTGGACCGGCTCTCGGCGTTCTTCGACATCGTCCAGCAGGACCCGGTCGTGTCCCAGGTCAAGCTCATCGCCGAGCCCTGGGACCTGGGCGACGGCGGCTACCAGGTCGGCGGGTTCCCTCCCCTGTGGACCGAGTGGAACGGCCGCTACCGCGACACCGTGCGCGACTTCTGGCGCGGGGAGCCCGCCATGCTGCCCGAGTTCGCGAGCCGCCTGACGGGGTCCTCGGACCTGTACGAGCACTCGGGCCGCAAGCCCATCGCGTCGATCAACTTCGTCACGGCCCACGACGGCTTCACGCTGACGGACCTGGTGTCGTACGACGAGAAGCACAACGAGGCCAACGGCGAGGGCGGGGCCGACGGCGAGAACCACAACCGCTCGTGGAACTGCGGCGTCGAGGGCCCCACCGACGACCCCGAGGTCCGCGCGCTGCGGGCGCGTCAGCGCCGCAACTTCCTCGCGACGCTCCTGCTCTCCCAGGGCGTCCCCATGCTCTCCCACGGCGACGAGATCGGCCGCACCCAGCGCGGCAACAACAACGGGTACTGCCAGGACAACGAGATCACGTGGATGGACTGGGGCGGCGCGGACGGGCTCGACGAGGAGCGCAGCAGCCTCCTGGACTTCGCCCGCCGCATGGTCGAGATCCGGCGCGCGCACCCGTTGCTGCACCGGCGTCGCTTCTTCCAGGGCCCCGCGGGCACGCCCGACGGCGAGATCCCGGACATCGACTGGTTCGACCTCTCGGGCAGCCGCATGGACTCGACCGACTGGAACCAGGGGTACGCGCAGTCCGTCATGGTGTTCCTGGGCGGGGACGACCTGCCCGAGCGGGACCGGCGCGGGGAGCCCATCGTCGACGACTCGTTCCTGCTGCTGCTCAACGCCTCGGACCGCGCGCTCGACTTCACGCTGCCCGTCGCGGCCTACGGTGCGACGTGGCGCACGCTCGTGAGCACGGCGGACGGGGCCGAGCCGGAGCCCCTGACGTACCGCGCGGGCGACCACCTCACGGTCTCGTCGTTCGCCACGGTCCTGCTCGTGCGAGCCCAGGGAGAGGCGCACGCCGGATGACCTCGCGCTACCGCAACACCGCCAAGCCGCCCGACGACGCCCCCATGATCCCCGTCCCCGGGCCGCGTCCCGTCGTCTGGGCCCCGCGCGCCCGCACGATCGAGGTCGTCCTGCCCCGCAGGGCACCGCACGACGAGGACGGCGCAGGGACCGACGCCGCTCCCGGGGACGCCGCAGAGCCCGAGCGCCGACCCCTGCGCCTGATCGGGATGCACGTGCCCAACTGGTGGGGAGCCGACGACGAGCTCGCGCCGGGCACCGACTACGGGTTCTCGATCGACGGCGGCCCGCCGCTGCCCGACCCGCGCAGCCCCCGCCAGCCGCACGGCCTGCTCGGCTGGAGCCGCTCGTTCGACCCCGCGTTCGACTGGACCGACGAGGCGTGGCAGGGGCCCGACGCGCGGGGCGCGGTCCTCGACGTCGACGTCACGACGTTCACCCCCGAGGGCACGCTCGATGCAGCCGCCGCGCGACTCGACGCGTTGTCGGCGCTGGGCGTCGCGGTCGTCGAGCTGCGGACGATCGGGTCGGTCGCGGGCGTGCTGTGCCCCCATCTCTACACGGTGTGCGAGGAGATCGGCGGCCCGCGCGCGCTCCAGCGGTTCGTCGACGCGGCCCACGCGCACGGGATCGGCGTCTCGCTCGGGGTCGCCTACCACCGCGCCGCCCCCGGGGCGGCCTTCCTCGAGGCCTACGCCCCCTACCTGGCGCCGCTGCGGACCCGGCGGCGCACGCCCGGCTCTCCCCTGCCCTCGCTCCCCCTGCGGGACGAGCCGGCCGCCGATGTGCCGGCAGACCTGCCCTCAGGGCGCCGGATCAACCTCGACCGGGCCGGCAGCAGGGAGGTCCACGACTGGGTCGTCGACAGCGCCGAACGGTGGTTCGACGACTTCCACGTCGACGCGCTGCGCATCGCCCGGGTCCAGGACCTCGCCGACGCCTCGCCCGTGCACCTCCTGGTCGAGGTCGCGCGGACGGCGGACGCCGCGTCGCTCGCGCACGGGCGCCCCGTCCGGCTCGTGGGCGAGTGCGAGACCGCGGAGCCCCGGCTGCTCGTCCCGGCCGAGCAGGGGGGCCGGGGACTGGGCACCCTGTGGGTCCGTGGCCTCGAGCGGTCGTTCCACGCCCTGGTCGCGGGCGCCCGCGAGGGTGACGCCACGTGGTTCAACGCCCTGAGCAGGATCCTGACCATGCCGGACGCCGCGCAGATCATGCTCGGCCTCGAGTCCACGGAACGCGTCGACGAGGACGGGCAGGCGATCGTGACCGCGCTGCTCCTCGCCTCGGCGTTCGTCCCCCGCCTCGAGGAGCCCGCGACCGACCGCCTGCGCGCCTGGACCAGCACGCTCCTGGGCCTGCGCCGCGCCGTGCGGGACGACGCGGTCCTCATCGTGCGCCGGGGTCCGGGAGGCGTCGTGCTCGTCCAGCGCGGGAACGTCGTCACGGTCGTCAACGTGGGGCCGCACCCGCGGACCGCGCTGCTCCCCTCGTCCCGTCGCGCCTGGAGCGTGGCCGCCCGGTGGTCGTCACCGAGCGAGCCTGCAGACGCTCCCGGCCCTCCCCGAGCAGTGGACCCAGCCGACCGTCCCGGCACCGCCGACATCCGCGGCACTGCCGGCACCGCCGCCCGCTCCCGGCCCGACCACGCGAGCGCGCGCCATGATCTCGAGCCCCTCGCACCGGCCCCCGTCGACGAGTCGTCCGTGCGCGTCGCGGGCCGTTCGGCTGTCGTCCTGACCTCGAGGTGACTAGCCTCACCCGCATGGGAAAGCACTCGTCCGGCTCGGCCGGACCCGCATCAGCGCCCGAGGACACCGCGGCCCGGTCCGGCGCCAAGAAGGTCGCCGGCTGGGACGTGCCGCCCGTCGAGTCGCTGCGCGCACCACGCGGGTTCGACCTCGCGTCGTTCGACCGCGCCTCGACCCCCGGGTGGTCCCAGGGGCGCAAGCAGGCCGAGCGGTTGCTCGACGCGCACGCCGACGAGCTCTCCGACCTCCAGGAACGCCTGTTCGCCGAGGGCCGCAGCGGCGGCAGCCGGTCCGTCCTGCTCGTCCTGCAGGGTATGGACACGTCGGGCAAGGGCGGGATCGTGCGGCACGTGATCGGCCTGGTGGACCCGCAGGGCGTCCAGCACACGTCGTTCGGGGTCCCCACCACGGAGGAACGCGAGCACGACTACCTGTGGCGCATCCGCCGCGCGCTGCCGGACCCCGGGTACCTCGGGGTCTTCGACCGCTCGCACTACGAGGACGTCCTGGTGGCCCGTGTCGACGAGCTGGTCCCGCCGGACGTCTGGGAGGCGCGCTACGAGGAGATCAACGCGTTCGAGCAGGAGCTCGTCGCGGGCGGCACGACGATCGTCAAGGTCGCCCTCTTCGTGTCCCTCGACGAGCAGAAGGCTCGGCTGCGCGACCGGCTGGAGCGCCCCGAGAAGCACTGGAAGTACAACCCGGGCGACATCGACGCACGCAAGAAGTGGCCCGCGTACCAGGAGGCGTACCAGGCCGTGATCGACCGGACGAACACCGAGATCGCCCCGTGGCACGTCGTGCCGGCCGACTCCAAGTGGTTCTCACGGCTCGCGGTCTCCGAGCTCGTGCTCGACGCGCTGCGACGCCTGGACCTGGGGTGGCCGCCCGCCGACTTCGACGTCGCGACCGAGCTCAGGCGGCTGGAGTCCGCGTGAGGGCGCGTCCGTCCTCGGCGAGCGAGCCCAGCCGGGACAGTGCCCGGAAGTACTTCTTGCGGTAGCCGCCGCGCAGCATCTCCTCGGTGAACATCGCGGCCTCCGCGCCGCCGCTCCCTGCTCCTTCGCCCGGGCCGCCCGCGAGCAGGACCGGCACGTCGCGGTCGTAGAGGCGGTCGACGAGCACCACGAGCCGCAGCGCGGCCGACTGCTCGGTCACGGGGTGGACCCCCGTGAGCGCGACGAGCGTGACGTCGTCGAGCATCGCGCCGTACTTGCTGGGGTGCACGTGCCGGAGGTGGCCGAGCACGTCGTCGAGCGAGTCGAGCGTCGCGCCCGGGTGGCTCGCCGCGACCTGCGCGACGACCTCCGCGGGCAGGGGCTGCGTCTCGGTCACGACCGCGCGGTGGCGGTAGTCCTCGCCGTCGACCCGCATGACCTCGAACCGGGCCGCCATGGCCTGGATCTCGCGCAGGAAGTCCTCGGCCGCGAAGCGCCCCTCGCCCAGCGAGCCGGGCAGCGTGTTGGACGTCGCGGCGAGCGCGACTCCCCGGTCCGCGAGCTCGCGCAGGAGCCGGGACATGAGGACGGTGTCGCCCGGGTCGTCGAGCTCGAACTCGTCGATGCAGACCAGCCGCTTGGTCGCGAGCGCGTCGACCGTGGCCTGGAAGCCCAGGGCCCCCACGAGGTTGGTGTACTCGACGAACGTCCCGTAGGCCGCGTCGGGGCCCACCGCGTGCGCGAGCGAGGTCAGCAGGTGGGTCTTGCCGACACCGAACCCGCCGTCCATGTAGATCGCAGGCACGGCCTTGCGCTTGGCGAACAGGCCGCGCACGCCCCTGCCGGACGTGCCCGGGGCGAGCTGCGCACCGACCTCCTCGAGACGGGCGACCGTCGACGCCTGGCTCGGGTAGGCCGGGTTCGCGCGGTACGTCGCGAAGCGCGCGTCGGCGAAGTGGCGCGGGGGAACGAGGTCCGCGAGCAGCCGCGTGGGCGGCACGACGGGCCGGATGTCTGCGAGCGCCCGCACGCGCACCGTGCCCTCGGCGCCCGCGCCCGGCAGGCTCGCCGTGCCCGGTGCGGGCGAGGCGGCGGTACGGGGCGGGTTCGACGAGTTCGACGGGGTCCCGGCGAGATCGGGAGGCGCAGCAGTCACGAGGATCCAGCCTACGCGCACTAGCCTGGCGGGATGAGCGCTGTGTCGGACGTCACCCCATCACCCCCTGCCCCGTCCCTCCCTGCGCTGGACGTGCTGATCGGGCCGGGTGGCGCGGGGCACCTCGCCGGGACCCGGCTCGAGGTCACGCCCGGCGAGGAGGAGCTCGCGGCGTTCTACGCGTCCCCGCCGGGCCTGCACGTGCGCGCGAACATGGTCTCGAGCGTCGACGGCGGCGCCTGGGGTCCGGACCACCGCTCGGGAACCATCAACGACGCGGCCGACTGGCGCGTCTTCCGGGTGCTGCGGGCCCTCGCGGACGTCGTGCTCGTGGGGGCGGGTACGGCACGGGCCGAGGGCTATACCGCGCTCGACGTCCCGCGCGGGCTCGAGCACCTGCGCGCGGGGCGCGGGCCGCTCGAGCTCGCGGTCGTCACGCGCAGCGGCCACCTGCCCGCGTCGCTGGCCGGGGGCGCGCGCCCGCCGTTCGTCATCACGGACGAGCACGGGGCGGGCATCGCCCGGGCGAGCGTGCCGGCGGACCGCATCCTCGTCGTCGGGCCCGACGACGAGGATGCGGTCCGCCGGCA
>NZ_MAQA01000065.1 GCF_001692445.1 Oerskovia enterophila
CCCTCGCCCCCCGGACCGCGTGTGGGACGATGGGGGCATGCAGCGCGATGATCGCCGATTTACGTGGCCCGCTCGAGGGCCGCGCGGCTGACGCTGCGCACGTCGACCACCGGCCGCCGCACGACGGCCGCGGATCGACCGGTCGTGCCCCGGCGGGCGCTCTAGAATCTTCAGTTGGACGCGCGAGGTGACCTCTGCGCGTCCGGTCCCGATCCCGCCAGGAAGGCACGCATGTCCACCCCTGATCCGGTACAGCCCGCTGCGCCGTCGCCCCTCGACGGTCCCGCGCTCGAGGTCGTCCTCTCCGAGGCCCTCGCGGCCGTCGAGGCCGCCCGCGACCTCGACGAGCTGAAGTCGGTGCGCCTGCAGCACACCGGCGACCGCAGCGCCCTCGCCCTCGCCAACCGCCAGATCGGCCAGCTCGCTCCCGCTGACAAGGCGGCTGCGGGCAAGCTCCTCGGACCGATCCGTGGGCGCCTCAACCAGGCGCTCGCCGCACGCACGCTGGTCCTCGAGGCCGAGCGCGACGAGCGGGTCCTCGTCGAGGAGTCGGTCGACGTGACGCTCCCCGTCGACCGCTCTCCTGCGGGGGCACGGCACCCGCTCGAGACGCTCCAGGAGCGCGCGGCCGACTTCTTCACGGCCATGGGCTGGGAGATCGCGGAAGGGCCGGAGATCGAGGCCGAGTGGTTCAACTTCGACGCCCTGAACTTCGGTCCGGACCACCCGGCCCGCCAGATGCAGGACACGTTCTTCCTCCAGACCCCGGCGGGACCCGACGGCGAGCCGGGCGAGCCGTCGAACCTGGTGCTGCGCACGCACACGTCGCCGGTCCAGGCCCGCACGCTCCTCGAGCGCGAGCTGCCCGTGTACATCGCGTGCCCCGGCAAGGTGTTCCGCACCGACGAGCTCGACGCGACGCACACGCCCGTGTTCCACCAGGTCGAGGGCCTCGCGGTCGACAAGGGCCTGACCATGGCGCACCTGCTCGGCACCCTGGACCACTTCGCGAAGGCGATGTTCGGTCCCGAGGCCCGCACGCGCCTGCGCCCGTCGTTCTTCCCCTTCACCGAGCCCAGCGCCGAGATGGACCTGTGGTTCCCCCAGAAGAAGGGCGGGGCCGGCTGGATCGAGTGGGGTGGCTGCGGCATGGTCAACCCGAACGTCCTGCGCTCCGCAGGGATCGACCCCGAGGTCTACTCGGGCTTCGCGTTCGGCATGGGCATCGAGCGCACGCTCATGCTGCGCCACGGAATTGCTGACATGCACGACATGGTGGAGGGCGACGTCCGCTTCTCGACCCAGTTCGGAATGGGGATCTGATGCCGAACATCGTCATCGACTGGCTCGGCGAGCACGTCGAGCTGCCGGCCGACCTGACGGCCGAGACGCTGGCCGCCGCGCTCGTGAAGGTGGGCCTGGAGGAGGAGGCGATCCACGGGTCGTCCGTCACGGGTCCGCTCGTCGTGGGCCAGGTCGTCTCGGTCCAGCCCGAGGAGCAGAAGAACGGCAAGGTCATCAACTGGTGCCAGGTCGACGTCGGGGCGCACAACGTCGACGGCGTCCCGGTCGCCGAGGGCGGGACGCCGCGCGGCATCATCTGCGGCGCGCACAACTTCGGCCCGGGCGACCGGGTCGTCGTCGCGCTGCCCGGTGCCGTGCTGCCCGGACCGTTCCCCATCGCGAGCCGCAAGACCTACGGCCACGTCTCGGACGGCATGATCTGCTCGGCCAAGGAGCTGGGGCTGGGGCAGGACCACGACGGCATCATCGTGCTCGACCGCTACGGGTACTCCCCGGAGACGGGTTACGACACGACGCCCGGCACGGACGCGCTCGAGCTCCTGGGCCTCGGCGACGAGGTCCTCGAGATCAACGTGACGCCGGACCGCGGCTACTGCTTCTCCTACCGCGGCGTGGCCCGTGAGTTCTCGCACTCCACGGGCGCGGCCTTCACGGACCGCGGCCTCCCTTCGGGCGACCTGCCGGGCGTGACGCCCGACGGCTTCCCGGTCGAGGTCGAGGACGACGCCCCGATCCACGGCCTGACCGGCTGCGACCGGTTCGTCACGCGCATCGTGCGGGGCATCGACCCGCAGGCGCCGACCCCGGCCTGGATGCAGCGCCGCCTGACGCAGGCGGGCATGCGTCCCATCTCGCTCGCGGTCGACATCACGAACTACGTCATGCTCGACCTCGGCCAGCCGCTGCACGCCTACGACCTCTCGAAGGTCGCAGGCCCGATCGTCGTGCGCCGGGCGCACGCGGGGGAGCGGCTCACGACGCTCGACGGCGTCGACCGTCGGCTCGACGTCGAGGACCTGCTCATCACCGACTCGCCCGAGGGCGCTCGTGCGTCGCGGGTGCTCGGGATCGCGGGCGTCATGGGTGGGGCCTCGAGCGAGGTCGGCGAGACCACGACCGACGTCCTGGTCGAGGCCGCGCACTTCGACCCGATCACCGTCGCGCGCTCGGCCCGTCGCCACAAGCTGCCCTCCGAGGCGGCCAAGCGCTTCGAGCGCGGCGCCGACCCGGCGCTGCCGCCCGTCGCGGCCCAGCGCGTCGTCGACCTCCTCGTCGAGCTCGGTGGAGGCACCGCGGACTCCGCCGTGAGCGACCTCAACACGGTCGCCCCCGTCACGCCCGTCGTCTTCCCGATCGGCGAGGCCGAGCGGCTCGTGGGTGTGGAGTACACCTCGGAGCAGGTCCGCGGCGTCCTCGTCGAGATCGGCTGCACGGTCCGCGACCTCGACGGCGGCACGACCCTCGAGGTCACCCCGCCCACGTGGCGCCCGGACCTGACCGGTGCGGCCGAGCTGGTCGAGGAGATCGCCCGCCTCGTCGGCTACGACAAGATCCCGTCGATCCTCCCGCCGGCCCCGGCCGGCCGTGGGCTCACGACCGCGCAGCAGCTCCGCCGCTCGGTCGCGCGCGCCCTCGCGGAGGCAGGGTTCGTCGAGACGCTCAGCTACCCGTTCGTGAACCCGCAGGCGCACGACGACCTGCGCCTTCCCGCGGACGACGAGCGTCGTCGCGCGCTGCGGCTGGTCAACCCGCTCGCGGACGACCACCCCGAGATGCGGACGAACCTGCTCACGACGCTGCTCGGCACGCTCAAGCGCAACGTGGGACGCGGCAACGTAGACCTCGCGATCTTCGAGATCGGCCTCGTGACGCGCCCGGTCGCCGGTGCGCCCGCGGCGCCGCAGCTGCCGGGCGGCGTCCGCCCGAGCGAGCAGGACCTGACCACGTTGCAGGCCGCGGTCCCGCCGCAGCCGCGCCGCGTCGCGGGAGTCCTCACGGGGCAGCGCGACGCCTCGGGCTGGTGGGGCGCCGGTCGCGCCGCCGACTGGACCGACGCGCTCGCGGCCGCCGAGCTCGTCGCCGACCGTGTGGGCGTGGACGTGGTGGTCGTCGCCGACCACGACCACGCGCCGTGGCACCCCGGCCGGACGGCGAGGCTCGAGCTGTCGGACGGGACCGTCGTCGGGCACGCGGGCGAGCTGCACCCCAAGGTGCTCGAGACGCTCGGCCTGCCCGCGCGGACCGTCGCGTTCGAGGTCGACCTGGACGCCCTGATCGCCGCCGCCCCGGAGCAGCCCGTGCAGGCGGCTCCCGTCTCGTCGTTCCCGCTCGCGAAGGAGGACCTGGCGCTCGTCGTCGACGCCTCCGTGCCGGCCTCGGCCGTGCGCGCCGCGATCGAGGAGGGGGCGGGCGACCTGCTCGAGGAGCTCGCGCTCTTCGACGTCTACACCGGCCCCCAGGTCGGCGAGGGCAAGAAGTCGCTCGCGTTCTCGCTGCGCCTGCGCGGCACCGACCGCACGCTGACCGCGGAGGACTCCGCGGCGGTGCGCGCCGCGGCCGTCGCCGCGGCGCACGAGAAGGTCGGGGCCGAGCTGCGTGGCTGACGTCGTGAGCGTCGCCCCCGCGCGTACCGCCCTCGTCACGGGCGGTACGCGCGGGATCGGCCGCGTGGTCGTGCGGGGGCTCGCCGAGGCGGGCCTGGACGTCGCGGTCCTGGGTCGGGACGCGTCCCGCGTGGACGACGCCGTCGCGGAGGTCCGCGCGCTGGGTCGCCGTTCCGTGGGGCTGGTCGCGGACGTCGGTTCGCCCGCGTCGGTGGACGCGGCGGTCGCGCGCGCCGAGGCCGAGCTGGGCGGGATCGACCTCCTGGTCAACAACGCCGGGCGCATCGATGCCGAGGTCCCGCTGTGGGAGGCGGACCCCGACGAGTGGTGGTCCGTCATGGAGACCAACGTGCGCGGGCCCTTCCTGCTCGCACGCGCGGTCGTCCCCGGGATGCTCGCCCGCGGCGGGGGCCGGGTGGTCGACCTCAGCTCCGGTGCGGGCTCGCACGACATGGACGGTGCGAGCGCCTACAACGCGAGCAAGACCGCGCTGCTGCGCATGGGGTCGAACCTGCACCTGTCGGGTCATGCCCGGGGGCTGCGGACGTTCGAGGTCTCGCCCGGGGTCGTGCAGACCGACCTGACCGCGTCCATGGACATGCACGTGGGGCGCACCGAGTGGACCCCGGTCGAGCGGACGGTCGAGATGATCGTCGCGGTCGCGCGCGGAGAGCTCGACGCGTGGTCGGGGGCGTTCGTCCGGGTCACGCACGACTCTCCCGAGTCGCTGCGAGCCGCGTCCGCCGCTGCCACCGGCTCGACGGACAGCGTGCCGGGACCGGAAGCGCGTCGGTTGCGCGTGACGCGGTTCGGTGACGACGACCCGATGCCGGGGGCGCTCCCGGCGCGCTGAACCCGGGCCGCTCGCTTCCCGCGACCGATCAGAAGGGCCGCTGATCCTCCAGGAGCAGCGGCCCTTCGCGT
The DNA here is from genome assembly GCF_001692445.1 of Oerskovia enterophila. GTDB lineage: Bacteria > Actinomycetota > Actinomycetes > Actinomycetales > Cellulomonadaceae > Oerskovia > Oerskovia enterophila. The sequence goes on from NZ_MAQA01000065.1 coordinate 4,833, forward strand.
CGTCCACCGTGGTCGGGAGGTGGCCAGGTTCACCCTTCGAGTAGTTGAACTTTCTACTACTCATGGGGAATGCTCGAGGGGCACACCGACCCGGTCGGTGCGGACACCGCCGTTCTGCACCTGCGAGAACGAGCGAGAGGCCCTGCCCGGATGACGATCGACCACCCGACCCGGTTCTGGAACGGCATGACGATCCCGGATGCGGGGACGTTCCTGTTGGACGAGGCCCACAAGCGGGTCGGGTTCCTCGGCAAGCACATGATGGTCTCGCCGGTGCGCGGTGAGCTCACGCGTGCGAGCGCCACGATCGTCGTCGGGGCCGACCCCCTCGCGTCCACGGTCGCCGCGACCATGGACGCGACAAGTCTCACGACCCACCACGACGAGCGCGACGGGCACCTGCGCAGCGCCGACTTCCTGGACGTCGAGCGATTCCCGACCGTCGAGTTCCGCAGCACGTCGGTGCGCTGGCAGGGCCCGCAGGACGACGCCATGCTCAACTGGGCGCGCCTGCGCAACCGTTCGCCCGAGCGCTCCGAGGTCCCTGCGGCCAGGATCCAGGGTGCCGGTGCGGGGCACTTCGTCGTGAGCGGGCTGCTCACGATCCGGGGAGTGACCCTGCCGATCGATCTGACCATGCAGTTCGGCGGGGCGCGGCGAGACCCGTACGGCCGCGACATCTTCGGGTTCAGCGCCTCGGGCACGTTCGACCGCGAGGCCTACGGGCTCGTGTGGAACGTCGTGCTGGAGACCGGCGGGCTGCTGGTGGGCAAGAAGGTCGAGATCGAGATCGCCGGAGAGGCGATCCGGCAGGACTGAGCGACTGTCGCTCGTCGCTCGGTGGTCAGGAGTGGCGGCGTCCGCGGGACGCCCCGAACGGACCACCCACGAACAGCCCCAGGCCGAGCACGAACCCGAAGTCGTACCAGTTCCCGTTGTTGTGGACCTCGTAGATGTTCACCGTGTCGGTGAACAGCGAGATCACGAAGGTCACGGGCACGATGATGCCCTGCCACAGGCCCAGCCAGAACCCCGCCGGGCTGCCGTCCGCGGTGGGCGTCCCGACGTCGGGGTTGGGCCCAGGCGCGCACGCGGCGAGGACGAGGGCCGCGCCGACCAGTGCCACGGCGAGGACCAACCGTCGACGGGCGCGGTCCGGAGCGACCTCCGAGCGGGGCCCAGGTGAGACGTCGTTCCCGTGCGTCGAGCTCATGACCGGCCTCCTCGTCGTGGGGCCGTCCTGGCCCACCTCCAGGATCCGCCGATCACCGCGCGGGCTCAACCGGGCGGGCTCACCGGGCGCGCTCAACCGGGCGGGGCCGTCGGGCCGTCAGCCGGTCGCAGGCAGTCGCCTCGTCCCACCGATCACGAGCGTGACGTCGACGTCGACGTCGGCGAGCCCCGCCTCGTCGAGCGCCGCGCGCAGGGTGGCGGCATCGGCCTCGGGGGCCGGGCCGATCGCTTCGATCCTCAGGACCGACCCGCTGAAGGAGATCCCGGTGATCGTCCAGCTCTCCTGCTCGGCCCACGCCTGGGCCACAGGAGCCGCGGCGATCTTGTCCGCGTTCTGCCGCAGGACGTGCTGGCTGATGGTGCTGAGGGGAACCGCGACGAGGAGCAGGGCAGCGGCGACCGTGACGAGGCTCGCACCCCGCAGGGGGCCGACGAACCGCTCGGTCTCGCCCGCGGCCGTGCGGACCTGGAAGAGCAGGAAGACGATCGTGCCGGTCGCGATGATCGCCGCGACGTTGGTCGCGAACAGCAGCAGCGCCCCCAAGGCCTGGTTCGGGGCCCCGGACTCGAGCGTGAGGCCGACGACCGCGAGCGGCGGGACGAGAGAGATCGCGATGGCGACGCCCGGCAGGGCGTCCGACACGTCGGCGCGCACCAGGGCGAACGCACCGACGGCCCCGGTCGCGAGCGCCGCGAGCAGGTCGATGAGCTGGGGCGTGACGCGGCCCGCGACCTGGCTGTTGGTCGCCGCGACGATCTCGATCGGGACGAACAGCCCGACGACGTACCCGGTCGCGACCACCCCCGCGGCGCCCGCGACGACCAGGAGCGCCGACGAGGTCAGGTTCCTGTGGTCGTTGAGGACGATCGCGAGCGCGGTCCCGACGATGGGCGTCATGAGAGGCGCGACGATCATGGCGCCGATCACGGTGGCCGTGCTGTCGGCTGCGACGCCCGCCGACGCGATGATCGCGGCGAGGATCAGCAGGGTCCAGAACGTGGCCTGACGTGACCGGGAGGACGGCCCCTCGCTGATGAACAGCGCGGACGTCATCCGCTGGACGTCGGCCGTGGTGACGCGCATGCTGCCTCCCGGGGCGTCTGAGTGCCCCCAGCATCACAGGGGGTCGGCGCTCGCGCTCGGTGTACCGGTGCGGGCGCGGCGCACGCGCTGCCAGGTCTTCAGGGACTTGCGTGCCGCGCTCGCGACCGTGCTGCCGTTCGCGATGGCCACGGTCTCCTCCGCAGGGTCTGCTGCGACGTGTAGCAGCCGCTCGTGGGCGCGCTCGCTCCCGGTTCTCCCGAGGGCACGGACCGCCCAGTACCGGGTGTCGACGTCGGGTGCGCACGCCTGGTCGAGGAGCCAGACCGACTGGTCGGGGTCGATCGAGCCCAGGGCGTTCGCGACGTTCCCCAGGAGCGGGAACCGGTGCTCGACGAGCTCGCGGCGCAGCGCGTCGACGGCGTCCGCGCCCCCGAGACCGGCCAGCGCTCCGGCGGCGGCCTCCCGCACGACGTGCTCGGGGTCGCCGAGCCGGGCGACGAGGTGCGGCACTGCCTCGTGCGCGTCCAGGTCACCGAGCACCTCGCAGCCGACACTCCGCTCGGAGGTGACGGGGGAGCCGAGCAGGGCGAGGGCGTAGGGGACGGCTCCCCGGAATCCCGCCCGAGCGCACGCGGCCGTGAGGTACCAGGTGGCCGAGACCCCGGACTCGAGGGCGCGCATCATCGCCGGTTCGAGCGATGGGTTCGCGAAGGCGTAGAGGCGGTTGAGAGTCCGCTCGAACGTGCCGATCGGGTATCGCTCGACGTGCAGCACGACGTCGCGCAGGGCGTCGACGGCGCCCTGGTCGTCGTTCATGGCTCGCTCGGCGGCGTCGTCGACCGCGTCCTCGTGGACCTCGGGGTCCGGGTCGAGGAGCCGGGCGACCAGGTCGTCGGTCATCGCGAGGCCGAGGGGCGCGAGCGACGACGGCGAGAGGGAGCGGAGCGAACCATGCGGCGAGCATAGAGGCGGACGACACCTCGGATGCCGCCACCAGGCGGACCGCCGCCGGCAGGACGCCCCTCGCCCGCTAGAGTTCCCTGCAATGACACGGGGTGCCCGCTCCCACGAGCCGGGCTGAGAACACACCCGTCGAACCTGATCTAGCTAGCACTAGCGAAGGGATGTCGGCAATGTCGCTTGCTGCCACCGCACCTGTCCTGCCCACCCCCACCCCCGCACCTGCGCCGGGGACCCGGGGTGCGACCGAGCACGGCGTGTCGCCGGGGGCCGAGCCCTCCCGCCCCCGCGTCCTGTCCATCGCGGGCACCGACCCGACGGGAGGTGCCGGGATCCAGGCCGACCTCAAGGCGTTCGCGGCGCACGGCGCGTACGGCATGGCGGTCACGACCGCCCTGGTCGCGCAGAACACGCACGGCGTCCGCACGGTCCACGTCCCGGGTGCGGACTTCCTCACCGAGCAGCTCGACGCGGTCTCGGACGACGTCACGATCGACGCGGTCAAGATCGGCATGGTCGCCGACGAGCCGAACGCACGCGCGATCGCCGCGTGGCTTCGTCGTGTGCAGCCGCCGTTCGTCGTGCTCGACCCCGTCATGGTTGCCACGAGCGGCCACCGCCTCCTCGACGAGGAGGCCGAGCAGGCTGTGCGCGAGCTGGTCGCGCTCGCCGACCTCGTGACCCCCAACCTCCCCGAGCTCGCCGTCCTCGTCGGCGAGCAGGCCGCGACCACCTGGCCCGACGCCCTCGCCCAGGCGAGGCGCCTGCACGCGGCGAGCGGCGCCGTCGTGCTCCTGAAGGGTGGTCACCTCACCGGGGAGGAGTCGCCCGACGCCCTGGTGGGCGCGCGCGGGCCCGACGACGTCACGACCTTCTCCGCGCCCCGCGTCGACACCGTGCACACCCACGGGACCGGGTGCTCGCTGTCGGCGGCGGTCGCCGCCCTGCGTCCCCGACGGGACGGCTGGGAGAGCGCGACGCGCGACGCGAAGACCTGGTTGACCGGCGCGCTGCGGGCCGGGGGAGCGTTGGCGGTGGGCACGGGCCGCGGACCCGTCGACCACCTGGCGCACCTGCCCACGCTGGGCAGGCAGGTGTTCTCCGAGGAGGCCTGGGAGCGGATCGAGGGTTGGCGCGAGGCCGTCGAGAGCATGGGGTTCGTGCGGGCGCTCGCGGACGGGAGCCTCGCCGTCGAGGACTTCGGGTTCTACCTCGCGCAGGACGCCGCGTACCTCGCCGAGTACTCGCGCGTGCTGTCGCGGGCGAGCCAGCTCGCGCCGACGCCGGAGGCCCGGCAGTTCTTCGCGGGGGCGGCAGTCGAGTCGCTCGAGGTCGAGCAGGCGCTGCACCGTGACTGGTTGGGCGAGCACGCCGGGATGGACCGGGGGGCGGTCGAGAGCGTCGACCCCTCTCCCGTGACCGCCGCCTACACCAACCACCTGCACGCGGCGTCGAACGGGTCGTACGCGGAGACCGTCGCGGCGCTGCTGCCGTGCTACTGGCTGTACTCGTACATCGGCGACGTCCTGGTGCGCCGGGCGGGGGACCTCGACGGGCATCCTTACGCGCGCTGGATCTCGCTCTACGGCGACCCGGCCTTCCAGGAGGCGACACGCACCGCGTGCTCGTTCGCCGACGAAGCCGCGCGCTGGGCCTCGCCCGCCGAGCGCGAACGCATGCTGCGCGCGTTCGAGCTGTCCTCGATGCACGAGTACCTGTTCTTCGAGCAGGGGCTGACCCGGCCGACCTGGCCCGAGGCGCCGGTCGGGGGCGCCGAGAAGTGAGTAGATGCTCCTGATCCGGGGGGAACGGGGGCATCTACTCACTTCTCGGCGCGAGCGGCCGTCCTCAGGCGCTCGTCGTCCCGCCGTCCGGGTACGTGCAGCTGTACCCGGGCGGCCACCAGCGCCACGACGTGCTGACCTGGTTCGACGACACGCCTGCGGGGCGCTCGGTGACGCACTGCGTGCGCATCTGGTCGAGCCCGACCGTCAGGTAGTAGACCGCGAGCACGCCCGTGAAGACGACCATGAGGACGGTCAGCGCCAGCCGCAGGCGGCGGTCGGTGCGCCGGGTCGGTTCGTCCTCGCCGGGGCGCGGCGGCACCCAGTCCCAGCTCACGAGGCGGCGCCCGGGACGAGCAGCACCTTGCCGCTCGTCTCCCGGCCCTCCAGGGCGCGGTGCGCGTCGGCGGCGCGGGCGAGCGGGAACGTCGCGCCCACCCGCACGTCGAGGTCGCCCGAGGCCACGAGCGCGAAGACCTCGTCGGCGCGCTCGAGGAGCTCGGCGCGCGTCGCGGTGTAGTCGTCGAGCTTGGGGCGGGTCGCGAACAGCGAGCCACCCTTGTTGAGGCGCTGGAGGTCGAACGGAGGCACCTGGCCCGAGGACCCGCCGAACAGCACGAGCATCCCGCGGCGGCGCAGCGACGCGAGGGAGGCCTCGAACGTGTCCTTGCCGACCGAGTCGTAGGCGACCGCGACGCCCCGACCGCCCGTGAGGTCGCGCACGATCGCGGGCAGCTCGGTCGTGAGGTCGTCGAGCTCGGCGTAGTTCACGACGTCGGACGCCCCGGCCGCGCGCGAAAGCTCGGCCTTGGCCTCGGTCGAGACGGTCGTGATGACGCGCGCGCCGCGGCGCACCGCGAGCTGGGTCGCGAGCAGGCCGACGCCTCCGGCCCCCGCGTGCAGCAGGACGTCGTCGCCGGGCTGGACCGGGTACGTCGAGGTCACGAGGTAGTGGGCCGTGAGCCCCTGCAGGCCGACGGCCGCCGCGATGCGCAGGTCGACCGACTCCGGTACGGGAATCGCGACGTCCGCCGGGACGACCACCTGCTCGGCGTACGAGCCGAACGCGTTGGTCCACGCGACGTGGTCGCCGGGCTCGAAGTCCGTGACGCCGGGGCCGACCGCTGCGACGACTCCCGCGCCCTCGGTGCCGACCACGTGCGGGTACTCCATCGGGTACACCCCCGCCCGACGGTAGGTGTCGATGAAGTTGACGCCCGCCGCCGCGACGTCGACGAGGAGCTCGCCGGGTCCGGGTGCTGGGGTCGGGAGCTCGACGAGCTCGAGGACGTCGGGGCCGCCTGCCTGGAGTGCCTGGATCGCGCGCATGGGGTCAGCCTAGGCGGGGCGTCGGGTCAGGCGGTGCCCGGACCCGCCGAGGCGCGCCAGCGTCCGTGGCGGCGCTCGACGTGGACGGGGTGAGCGAAGCAGCGCGAGACGGCCTCGGTCGTCAGGACCTCGTCCGCGCGACCGGCCGCGGAGACCCGCCCCGGCGCGAGCAGCAGCGCGTGGCTCGTCGACGTGGGCAGCTCCTCGAGGTGATGGGTCACGAGGACCGAGGCGACCTCGGGGTGCGTGACCCGCACCGCGTCGATCGTCGCGAGCAGCTGTTCGCGTGCCGCGACGTCGAGCCCGGTGCTCGGCTCGTCGAGCAGCAGCAGCGCGGGGTCGGCGACGAGCGCCCGGGCGATGATCGTGCGCCCGCGCTCTCCCTGGGACAGCGTGGTCCAGGGCTCGTGCTCCTTGCCGCCGAGCCCCATGTCCGTGACGAGGGCGCGCGCCCTGTCGACCTCGGCTCGGGTCGGCTCCCAGCGCTGGCGCCACTCGGTCGTCCCGGTGATCCCGGTCAGGACGACCTCCTGGATCGTGAGCGGCGTGCGCAGCGGGTGACGCGGGTTCACGTGCCCGATCATGCTGTGCAGGGCCTGGACGTCGACGCGCCCGAGCGTGCTCCCCAGCACGTCGACCTCGCCGCGCGTGGGGTGGTCGCGCGCCCCGCACAGGCTGAGGATCGTGCTCTTGCCCGCACCGTTGGGGCCGACCAACGCCCAGTGCTCGCCCGCGCGGACCGTGAGGTCCACGTGCTCGAGGATCGTGCGGCCGTTGCGGACGAACGCGACGTCGCGCAGGTCCAGCACGACGGCGGCGCCCGCCGCGGGGGGTGGTGGTGCGTCGGCGGGCGGGACGGGATCTCCGGTGCCGGCGCGCACGGAGGACGGGGACCTGGCCGGGACGCTGGGGGAGGTGGTGTCAGTGCTCACGGCGGACCTTCTCGTGGACGGAGTCGAGGTGCCGGCGGCTCGTCGCGGCGGCACGGTCGGCGTCGCGGTCGCGGACGGCGTCGAGGATCGCCTCGTGGGCGTCCTGGTCGTGCCGGTGGCGCTCGCCCGCGCCGTCGAGCTCGATCATGTCGACCATCGCCCGACGCAGGCGAGGGACGAACGTGGCGAACAGGTCGGTCAGGACCGCGTTGTGCGCGGCGTCGACGACCGCTCGGTGGAAGACCAGGTCGGCGTCGACGTACTCCTGCGCGCTCGCGGTCGCTGGTACCTTGCCGCGACCCGCGAGCGCCGCGGCCATGGCGCGGAGGTCGGCCGGGGTGCGGCGGGTCGCGGCGAGCCGGGCGGCCTCGGTCTCCAGGGCTCCGCGGACCTCGAGGACGTCGACGATCTCGCCGCGCCGCAGGACCTCCTGCCAGTCCTCGCCCGGCTCGGCCCGGACGACGTAGACGCCCGAGCCCTGGCGGCTCTCGAGCACCCCTCTGCCCGCGAGCTGACGGATGGCCTCGCGCACGGTCGATCGTCCGACGCCGAGCTCGGCCGCGAGCGCCTGCTCGCCGGGCAGCCGGTGGTCGAGCGGCCAGGTGCCGGTGCGGACGCGGTCGAGCATGAGCTCGGCCGCCTGGTCGGCGAGGGGGAGCCGGCGGAGCGTGGGCATGGGAGCCAACCTCTCAGGTTGTCTGAGGACTTGATCGCGGCTAGCGTACCTCCCATGTCGTGGAGCGCACTCCTTCTTGGTCGCCGCGGCGGGGCCTGAGCCGACCGGCTCCCCGCCGTGGGGGTCTGCCGTGCGCCGGTCGGACGCCGCCTGCCGTGCACCGCGCGGCCCGCACCCGGAGACATGACCATGACCACCAGCCCGTTCCCCACGTTGCGCACCCCCGACGGCCCACCCGCACCTGGCCGGCCCGCGTGGAACCGCCAGCGCGCCTCGCGCATGCCCTCGCACCGCTACCAGGACGTGTTCTCGCGCGTCGACGTCCCGCTCACGGACCGCCGGTGGCCCACCCGTCGCCTCACCGCGGCGCCGCTGTGGGTGCCCGTCGACCTGCGCGACGGCAACCAGGCCCTGACCGAGCCCATGGACCCCGCCCGCAAGCGGCGGTTCTTTGAGCTGCTCGTCGCGATGGGCTACACCGAGATCGAGGTCGGCTACCCGTCGGCGTCGCAGACCGACTTCGACTTCGTCCGCCTGCTCGCCGAGACGGACCTGGCGCCCGAGCACGTCACGATCGTGGTCTTCACGGCCGCCCGGGCGGACCTGATCGCCCGGACGTTCGAGTCGGTCCGTGGTCTGCGCAACCCCGTCGTGGTGCACCTGTACACCGCGACCGCCCCGACCTGGCGCGACGTCGTGCTGGGCAGGGACCGGACCGAGCTCTCGGACCTGATCTCCGCCGCGGGCGCCGAGGTCCTGCGGCACGCGGGGGACGACCCGCGAGTGCGCTTCGAGTTCTCGCCCGAGGTCTTCAACCTCACCGAGCCCGACTACGTGCTCGAGGTCTGCGCGCGCATGACGACCCTGTGGGACGCGACGCCCGAGCGGCCCGTGATCCTCAACCTCCCGGCGACGGTCGAGGTCGCGACGCCCAACGTCTACGCCGACCAGATCGAGCACATGCACCGCAACCTCGACCGGCGCGAGGCCGTGATCCTGTCCGTCCACCCGCACAACGACCGCGGCACGGGCGTGGCGTGCGCCGAGCTCGCGGTCCTCGCGGGCGCGCAGCGCGTCGAGGGCTGCCTGTTCGGCAATGGCGAGCGCACGGGCAACGTCGACCTGGTGACGCTGGGCCTCAACCTGCACGCGCAGGGCGTGGACCCCGAGATCGACTTCTCCGACATCGACGAGATCCGTCGCACGGTCGTGGACTGCAACCGGATCGGTGTGCACGAGCGCCACCCGTACGCGGGCGACCTGGTCCACACGGCCTACTCCGGGACGCACCAGGACGCGATCCGCAAGGGGTTCGCGCGCCATCATGCGCAGGCGCGTGCGGCGGGCCTCGATCCTGCGGACGCCCCCTGGAGGGTGCCGTACCTGCCCGTCGACCCTGCCGACGTCGGGCGCTCGTACGACGCCGTGGTGCGCGTCAACAGCCAGTCCGGCAAGGGCGGCATCGCCTACCTGCTCGAGTCCGCGTACGGGCTCGAGCTGCCGCGACGGCTCCAGATCGACTTTGCGGGCCGCGTGCAGGAGCACGCGGACGACAGCGGGGGAGAGGTGACGGCCGAGCGCCTGTGGCGCCTCTTCGAGGAGGCGTACGTCCTGCCCGACGACGGAGGTCGCCAGATCCTGCCGCTCGCCTGGTCGGTCGTGCGGCCGGGCGAGACGCACGACGGCGGCGAGCGCCTCGACGTCGTGCTGTCCGTGGAGGGTGAGCGGGTCGAGCGGTCCGCGGTCGGTGCGGGCCCCGTCGACGCGCTCGCGAGCATCCTGGCCGGGCTGGGACTCCCGGTCGAGGTGCTGGGGCTCACGCAGCAGTCGATCACCTCGGGCAGCGACGCGGGGGCTGTGACCTACCTCGAGCACCGCACGGCGGACGGTGCGGTCGCGTGGGCCGTGGGGAGGGACGCGTCGGTGCTGGGGGCGAGCGTGCGGGCCCTGGTCGCGGCGGCGAACCGCTCCTGACCTGCGCTCACGGCATGGCGGGCGGCGGCGCGAGGGCAGGTGCCCGCCGCCCGCCCGCTCAGCCCCAGCGCGAGACGGTGCCCTCGCCGACCTGGAGGAGCGCTCCGTCGATCGCGACGAACCACCCGAGCTCGGACAGGTCGTCCACGACCCAGGCCTCCTCACCCGTCCTGAGGTCGTGGGCCGTGAGGCGGGTGCCGTCCGTGGACTGGTCACCGCGCACAGTGACCTCGATGAGCCGCGTGCCGTCCGTGAAGGCGCCGACCGAGAAGCGGTCGCCGTAGTCGGCCTCCGTCTCCCAGAGCGTCTGCCCGGTGATGGGGTCGAGCGCCCTCCGGTACAGGTAGCTCGTGACGACGACCTGTTCGCCGGCCTGCACCAGCACCTGCTCGGCGGGGATGTCCGCCGTCCACAGCTGGCGGCCGTCGCGAGGGTCGACCGCGACCAGCCGGCCGTCGGAGGCGAGCAGCGACACCGCGAGCGCGGAGCCGTCGGTCGAGCCGGGGTAGAGGTGGCGCCCCGGGCTCTCCCACCGGACCGTGCCGTCGTCGTCCAGCGCGTTCGTGGTCTCGACGTCCCCGGCGATCGAGACGAACCCGCCCGACGCGACCGGGACCACGCCGATGCTCGCGTCGCCAGGAGCCTGGAGCTGGACGCCGTCGGCGGAGAACAGCGAGCGCACCCCGCAGCCGGAGACCTGGACGACCCCTCCGGTGTAGCGGACCGTCAGGCTCTCGACGTCGACGGTGTGGGACTCGACGCCCTCCTCGTCGCTGAAGCGGGCGACGCAGTCGCCGGTCGCACGACTTGGGACGACGAAGTCGACCTCGTGCTCCCACCGGACGGCGCCCGTGGAGGCGTCGACGACCGAGACCTGCACGCCCCTGCCGGCGGGGACGACGACGTCCTCGAGGCTGCCGTCCGTCGGCCGGACGCTGACGGACGCCCCGGGGAGGTCGGCCGACCGCGCACCCACCCGTTCGGCCAGGACGACCGACCCCGCGGGGCCGGGCGCGACGTCGGCTCCCGTGCTGAGGAAGTCGTCGAGCGGTAGCTCGCCGAGGAGGTGCCCGTGGCCGTCGAGCACTGTCACCTCCCGGTCGTCGCCCCCCGACAGGCACACGAGCGGGTCGTCCTGGTCGACGGCCGCCTGCCAGCCCACGTCCGTCCCGCACACGAGGTCCGTGCCGACCTCGCGCGACCACTCGAGATCGCCCGTGCCCAGGTCCACCCGGGAGACCGTCCCGCGGTCGAGGAGCACGAGCCCCGCAGCGCCCCCGGAGACGAGACGACCTCCGGGCGCGTCCAGCGACCACAGCTCGTGAGGCGGTTCCGCGCCCCACGGGGAGAGGCCACCGGGAGCAGCGACCAGGCGGTCGGCGGCGTGCCGGTCCTCGATCTCTCCGCCGAGCGCGAGCCCACCGGCGACCACGACGAGGGCGGTACCGGCGGCGATCCATCGACGTCGCAGGCGGCGGTCGCCGGGCTGGGCGGGTCCGGTGCCCTCGAACGTTCCGGACGCTCCGGACTCCTCGGGCTCGACCGGCGTCTCGTCCGCCTCGACCGGTTCCTCCTCGAACTCCATCGTCCGCATGCCTGACCCACCCCTGCGACTCCGCGACATGCCGAGACCCTAGCGGTACCGGATACGTCCGGCCGACCCGTCCGGGGCGTCCGCGACCTGGGGAGCCGACCAGTATGCTGACGCCGTGATGACACCGGTCCTCGCACGTCCCCAGTGGTCCGTCGTCGCGCTCCTCGGGATGCCGGCGCTGGTCGGCTTGGCGCACGCGACCTGGTGGATGGAGTGAGGGCCGACGACGGCCGCGGGCGCGACCGGGGTCTCGCCCCGCTGCGGGGGGCCACGTCCATGAGCCGATTCTTCGCGCTCGTGGTCGGCGTGCCCTTCTTCCTCATCGGCGCGGGCGGCCTGATCGAGACCGGGCCGGACCTCTTCTTCGGTGCAGTGGCGCTCGGGGCCGCGGTGTTCATGGTCCTCGGGCTGCGGACGGGAGTCTTCGTCGGCGCGGGCGAGGTGTCCCTGCGAGGGTGGTGGCGGACGGTGCGGCTGGTCCCGGGGGACGAGCTGGTGGTCGTGCCGTACAGCAGCCTGTGGAACTGGGGGGCCGAGAGCGCGATCTTCTCGATGCTCGCGCTGCGACGTGGGCGGAAGGTGGTCCCGCTGCAGTTCACCGTCGGACCGGTCGTGCGAGTGCGCCGTCTCGCGTCCGTCGTCGACGAGTGTCGTCGACCCGCGCGCTTCCACGGGCAGTCCGACCAGCAGGTCTGACCGGCGGCGAGGCGCCTGCCGGCCTCGTGTCGGTGCCGCGTGGCACGCTGCCTGCATGGCTACCCATGCGCACGGCATCCATCACTCGATCGACTACCTCGAGCTGTCCGTCACGGACATGGCGGGGGCGCAGTCGTTCTACTCCGAGGCCTTCGGGTGGGAGTTCGTCCCCTACGGTCCGGGGTACGCGGGCTTCCGCACCTCAGCCGAGGAGGGGGAGGCAGAGGCGGGTGGTCTGGCGCTCGCGGACCAGGTCACACGGGGTGGCCCGCTCGTCCTGCTCTTCTCCGCAGACCTCGACGAGTCGCTCCTGCTGGTCCAGGACGCGGGCGGAGAGATCCTCGAGGGGCCCTACGACTTCCCCGGTGGGCGGCGCTTCCACTTCCTCGACCCGAGCGGCAACGAGCTGGGCGTCTGGGGCAGATAGTTCCTGATTCGACTGCATAACTATGTATAGTTCTGCATATGACGATCACAGTGGCGGTTGCCGGGGCTTCCGGGTACGCGGGAGGGGAGATGCTCCGGCTGCTGTCCGGGCACCCCGAGGTCCAGGTCGGAGCGCTCACGGCGCACTCCAACGCGGGGTCGGTCCTCGGGCTGCACCAGCCGCACCTGCGATCGCTCGCGGACCGCGTGCTGCTGCCGACGAGCGTCGAGCACCTGGTGGGCCACGACGTCGTCGTGCTCGCGCTGCCGCACGGCGCCTCGGGTGAGATTGCCGCGCAGCTGCCCGACGACGTCCTGGTCCTCGACCTCGGTGCCGACCACCGGCTCTCCTCGGCCGCGGACTGGACCGCGTTCTACGGGTCCGAGCACGCGGGCACCTGGCCCTACGGCCTGCCCGAGCTCCTGATCGCCGAGCAGACGGGCGCCGGGGTCGAGTACACCAAGCAGCGCGAGGTCCTGGCGGGCGCGCGCCGCATCGCCGTCCCGGGCTGCAACGTCACGGCCGTGACCCTGGGCCTGCAGCCCGGCGTGGCCGCGGGGCTCCTGGACCCGGTCGACGTCGTCGCGGTCCTCGCCAACGGGTACTCGGGCGCGGGCAAGTCCCTCAAGACGCACCTGCTCGCCTCGGAGGCGCTCGGCTCGGCCCAGCCCTACGCCGTGGGCGGCTCGCACCGGCACATCCCCGAGATCGCGCAGAACCTGCGCTCGGCGGGCGCGGCAGAGGTGACCATCTCGTTCACGCCCACCCTGGTCCCCATGTCCCGCGGCATCCTCGCGACCGCGACCGCGCGCCTCGCGCCGGGCCACCAGGACCTGAGCGTCGACGCCCTGCGCCAGGCCTACGAGCAGGCGTACGCGGGCGAGCCGTTCGTCCAGCTCCTGCCCGAGGGCCAGTGGCCCACGACGGCCATGACGCTGGGCGCGAACACAGCCCTCGTCCAGGTCGCGATCGACCGCGCCGCGGGCCGCGTCGTGACCGTCACCGCGATCGACAACCTCGTCAAGGGCACCGCAGGCGGCGCCGTCCAGTCCATGAACATCGCCCTGGGTCTGCCGCAGACCCTGGGGCTCACCACCGAAGGGGTCGCACCGTGACCGTCACCGGACCGCTCGGCTTCCGGGCCGCAGGAGTCGTCGCCGGGCTCAAGTCCACCGGCAGCAAGGACGTGGCCCTCGTCGTCAACGAGGGGCCGCTCGACGTCGCCGCGGCCGTCTTCACGACCAACCGCGTGTTCGCGGCCCCCGTCGCGTGGTCGCGCCAGGCCGTCGCGGACGGGATCGCGCGCGCCGTCGTCCTCAACTCGGGTGGCGCCAACGCGTGCACCGGACCCGAGGGCTTCGCCGACACGCACCACACGGCCGAGTACGTGGCCGACCTCCTCGAGGTCTCCGCGGGCGACGTCCTGGTCTGCTCGACCGGTCTCATCGGCGAGCGCCTGCCCATGGACAAGCTCCTCGCGGGCTGCGACGCGGCAGCGGGGGCTGCCGACGCCGAGGGCGGCCCCGACGCAGCCCTCGCGATCATGACGACCGACACGGTCCCCAAGACCGTGCTCGTCACGCGCGAGGTGCGCGACGGCCACAGCGTCGACGGCGCCTCGAGCTGGTCCGTCGGCGGCATGGCCAAGGGGGCGGGCATGCTCGCGCCCGGCCTCGCGACCATGCTCTGCGTGCTGACGACCGACGCCGTGGTCGACGCCGCCACCGCCGACGCCGCGCTGCGCGCCGCGACGGCCACCACGTTCGACCGGGTCGACTCGGACGGCTGCATGTCGACGAACGACACGGTGATCCTCCTGGCCTCCGGCGCGTCCCAGGTGCCGGTGACCCTCGAGGAGCTCACGGCCGCCGTGACCGAGGCGTGCGCGGACCTCGCCCGCGCCCTGGTCGCGGACGCCGAGGGAGCGAGCCACGACATCGCGGTCGTCGTGAAGAACGCGACCGACGAGTCCGCGGCCCTCGCGGTCGCCCGCGCCGTGACGCGCTCGAACCTCTTCAAGGCCGCGGTGTTCGGCAACGACCCCAACTGGGGCCGGGTCCTCTCGGCCGTGGGGACCGTCCCCGAGGACGTCGCCCCCTTCGACGCGCTCGAGCTCGACGTGTCGATCAACGGGGTCCAGGTCTGCCGGGCCGGGGGGGTGGGCGAGCCGCGAGAGCTCGTCGACCTGGCCTCGGCACGCGAGGTGCACGTCGAGATCGACCTGCACGCGGGCGACGCGCAGGTCACGGTCTGGACCAACGACCTCACGCACGACTACGTCCACGAGAACAGCGCGTACTCGTCATGAGCGCCTCCACCTCCGAGGACTTCGTGTTCGACACCCGCACCGACCTGACCCCCGGCCAGAAGGCCGAGGTCCTGCTGGAGGCCATGCCCTGGCTCCAGGAGTTCCGCGGGGCGCTCGTGGTCGTCAAGTACGGCGGCAACGCCATGATCGACGACGAGCTCAAGGCCGCGTTCGCGCGCGACATGGTGTTCCTGCGCCAGGTCGGCCTGCACCCCGTGGTCGTCCACGGCGGCGGTCCCCAGATCTCCGCGATGCTCGCGCGGCTCGGTATCGAGAGCGAGTTCCGCGGCGGGCTGCGCGTCACGACCCCCGAGGCCATGGACGTCGTCCGCATGGTCCTCACGGGACAGGTCTCGCGAGAGCTCGTCGGGCTCATCAACGCCCACGGGCCCTACGCGGTCGGGCTCTCGGGAGAGGACGGCGGCCTGCTCCAGGCTCAGCGCCGGCACGCGATGGTCGACGGCGAGCCCGTCGACGTCGGCCTGGTCGGCGACGTCGTGGAGGTCCACCCGTCCGCGGTCCAGGACCTGCTCGACGCCGGACGCATCCCGGTCGTCTCGACCATCGCCCCGGACCTCGACGACCCCACCCAGGTGCTCAACGTCAACGCCGACACGGCGGCCGCGGCGCTCGCGGTCGCGCTCGGCGCCAAGAAGCTCATCGTCCTGACCGACGTCGAGGGCCTGTACACCTCGTGGCCGGACAAGACCTCGCTCGTCAGCCAGATCACGCGGTCCGAGCTCGCGGCGCTGCTGCCCTCGCTCGAGGCCGGCATGGTCCCCAAGATGGAGGCCTGCCTGCGTGCGGTGTCCGGCGGCGTCCCGCGCGCGACCGTGATCGACGGCCGCGTGGCCCACTCGGTCCTCCTGGAGGTCTTCACGACGCGCGGCAACGGGACCATGGTCGTCCCGGACCCGCTCACGTCGAGCACCACGACAGCCCCTACCGACCACGTCACCTCGCAGGAGCAGGCATGAACGGCACGACCGGCGAGATCTCGCCGACCACCGCGGGCAGCGCGACCGGCGCCGCGGCCGCGGACGTCCAGGGTGCACCCGGCCCCGAGGGCACCGCGGACACGACCCTGACGGGACCGGGCAGCGTCGCGCAGTGGACCGAGCGCTACACGCACGCGGTCATGGACACGTTCGGGGCCCCGCAGAAGGTCCTGGTCCGTGGCGAGGGTGCGTACGTGTGGGACGCCGACGGCAAGCGCTACCTCGACCTGCTCGCGGGCATCGCGGTCAACGCCCTGGGCCACGCGCACCCCACGCTCACCGCAGCCGTCAGCGCCCAGCTGGGCACGCTCGGGCACGTGTCGAACTTCTTCGGCACGCCCACCCAGATCGCGCTCGCCGAGCGGCTGCTGAACCTCGCGCAGGCCCCCGAGGGCTCGCGCGTCTTCTTCACCAACTCGGGCACCGAGGCCAACGAGGCCGCCTTCAAGATGGCGCGCCGCAACCGCGACGGGGCCGCCGGCCCGGGCACGCGGACACGGATCCTCGCGCTCGAGGGCGGCTTCCACGGCCGCAGCATGGGCGCGCTCGCGCTGACCTCCAAGGCCGCGTACCGCGAGCCGTTCGAGCCCCTGCCCGGTGGCGTCGAGTTCGTTCCGTTCGGCGACCTGGTCGCGCTCGAGGAGGCCTTCTCACCCGCTGCCGTCGCGGCGCGCGGCGAGGTCGCCGCGCTGTTCGTCGAACCGGTCCAGGGCGAGGCGGGCGTGCGCCCGCTCCCGCCGGGCTACCTGGTGGCCGCGCGCGAGCTGACCGCGTCGTCGGGCGCGCTGCTGGTCCTCGACGAGGTCCAGACGGGCGTGGGGCGCACGGGGACGTGGTTCGCGTTCCAGCAGCAGGAGATCGGCGGGGGCGTCGTGCCCGACGTCGTCACCCTCGCCAAGGGGCTCGGCGGCGGGTTCCCGGTGGGTGCCGTCGTGGCGTTCGGCGAGCGTGCCGCGACCCTCCTGGGACGGGGCCAGCACGGCACGACGTTCGGCGGCAACCCTGTCGCCGCGGCGGCGTCGCTCGCGACGCTCGCCGTGATCGAGCGCGACGGGCTGCTGGCCAACGTGCGCACGGTGGGGGAGCAGCTGCGCGAGGGCATCGCCGCGTGCGGCAACCCCGTGGTCGCCGGCACGCGCGGCCACGGCCTGCTGATCGCCGTCCAGCTCGCGGCGCCCGTCTCGGCCGAGGTCGCGCGCCTGGCCCTCGAGGCCGGGTTCATCGTCAACGCCGTGCAGCCCGACGCGATCCGCCTCGCCCCGCCCCTGATCCTGACCCGCGACCAGGCGAGCGAGGTCGTCGCGTTCTTCGCGGGCCTGCCCGCCGACCTCGCTCGACGTGTC
>NZ_MAQA01000066.1 GCF_001692445.1 Oerskovia enterophila
ATCGGTCACCCGCCGTCGCGGTCGCCCGGCGCGACCACGACGGCGGGTGACCGATATCCCCTGGGGCGGCTCCGCCGTCGGGCGTACCATCGACGGAGAGCTGTGCCGCGGGACGAGCCCACGGCCACCTGATCTTGGAGCGCATCACGATGCAGCGAGGAAGCGGGGCGGCCGTCCTGGCCTGCTCGGGCGCGGGCCGGACGCCCGCCCAGCACGCCTGACGCCCCACGGCGCCACCCCGACGGACCGCACGGTCGCGTCGGCTGATCGGCGTACCTCGGCGGACGTCCTGTCCTCCGGTGACCTGTGCTCACCGGTCGGACCGACCCCCTCCTGCCGTCGCTCGACGCACGCCCCTGCCGACCCTGGTGGGAACAGAGCAGTGCGTCTGGCCCACGACGGCCCCTCCGCACGAGAGTGGTAGAACCATGAACCCCCTGACCGAGAAGCAGATCCGCTCGTCCTTCGTGAACGCCTCGCGCCGTGAGGCGTCCCAGCTCACGCTCCCGTCCGACCTGGCGGACCTGCGCTGGGACCGCCTCGACTACCTCGGATGGGTGGACCGCAAGGCGCCGCTGCGCGCCTACGTCGTCCTGACCGTCGACGACGCCCTGGTGGGTCTCGCGCTGCGCGCCCCTGAGGGCACGGCGTCGCGTCGCCGCGCGGTGTGCGCGTGGTGCGAGGACGTCATCGCGACCGACGACGTGTCGCTGTACGTCGTGCGCCGCGCCGGCACGGCCGGTCGCAACGGCGACACGATCGGCACCCTGATCTGCACGGAGTTCGGCTGCTCCAGGAACGTGCGCCGCAAGCCGACCATCGTCGAGGCCGGGCAGGACCCGGCCGGGCTCGTCGAGCGACGCATCGCGGGCCTGCGCGAGCGGTCCGTGAAGTTCGCGCGCGAGGTCCTGCGCGAGGTCTGACAGTGCGCGGTCATGTTTCGCGGGGCGGTGCTGGGCGTCCGGCACCGCCCCGCGGTCGCCACACCCAGGACACCGGTCGCGGCTAGGCTCCCGTCATGCTCCGCCTCGAGAACGCCACGTACCTCGTCCACGACCTCGACGACGCCATCGCCTTCTTCACGGACGCGCTCGGCTTCACGCTGCGCCAGGACGAGACCTTCGAGGGCGGGTGGCGCCGCGTCGTCGTCGGCCCGGGTGCCGGGACCGGCGCGGACGGCGAGGGCACGGGCCTGGTCCTCGCCCTCGCGACGTCCGACGACGCGCGCGCCCGCGTGGGGCGGCAGGCGGGCGACGAGGTCGCCTTCTTCCTCCGGACCGACGACTTCGCGGCCCAGCACGCGCGCATGCTCGCGCACGGGGTGCGCTTCCGCGAGGAGCCCCGCCACGAGGTCTACGGGACGGTCGCGATCTTCGAGGACCTGTACGGCACACCCTGGGACCTCATCCAGCCGCCGCACGCCTGACCTGCCGCACGGTGGGACGCCGTCGCCCGCGGTCGCCCCACGGTTTCACTACCGAGTAGATACTCGGTAGTGTCGGTCGTGGTGCCACGGCCCCCGACGACGTGGGGCACCGGCCACGCGACGAAGGGTGAGAGATGGACAAGATCTTCTACGGCACGGCCTACTACGACGAGTACCTGCCGTACGACCGCATCGCCACGGACACGACGATGATGACCGAGGCCGGGCACACCGTGATCCGCATCGCGGAGTCGACCTGGAGCACGCTCGAGCCCCAGCCCGGGGTCCTGGACTTCTCGCACGTCGACCGCGCACTCGACGCCGCGTCCCGCGCCGGGCTCGACGTGATCGTCGGCACCCCGACCTACGCCGTGCCCGCGTGGCTCGTCGCGTCCTACCCCGAGGTGCTCGCCGAGACGAGCACGGGCCGCGGGCGCTACGGCGCGCGCCAGATCATGGACATCACGCACCCCGCGTTCCGGCTGCACGCCGAGCGCATCATCCGTGCGCTCGTGGACCACACGGCGCAGCACCCCTCGGTCGTCGGCTTCCAGCTCGACAACGAGACCAAGTTCTACGACACCGCGTCGCCCGCGGTGCAGCGCTCGTTCGTCAAGCACCTGCGCACGCTGTTCGACGACGACCTCGGCGCGCTCAACGAGGCGTACGGGCTCGACTACTGGTCCAACCGCGTCGACGCGTGGGAGGACTTCCCCGACGTGCGCGGCACGGTCAACGGCTCGCTCGGCGCAGCCTTCGACCGCTACCGCCGCGGGCTGGTCGACGAGTACCTGGGCTGGCAGGCCCAGATCGTGCGCGAGTACGCGCGCGACGACCAGTTCCTCACGCAGAACTTCGACTTCGACTGGTCGCCCGGCTGGTCCTACGGCCTGCAGCCCGCGGTCGACCACTTCAGCGCGGCGCGGACGGTCGACGTGGCCGGGGTCGACATCTACCACCCCACGCAGTCGCGCCTCACGGGCAAGGAGATCGCGTTCGGCGGCGACATGACCCGCTCGATCAAGGACGGTGCGAGCTACCTCGTCCTCGAGACCCAGGCGCAGGGCCAGATGGGCTGGCTGCCCTACCCGGGCCAGCTCCGCCTCCAGGCCTACAGCCACCTCGCGTCCGGCGCGTTCGGCGTCATGTACTGGCACTGGCACTCGATCCACAACTCGTTCGAGACGTACTGGAAGGGCCTGCTCTCGCACGACCTCGAGCCCAACCCCACGTACGAGGAGTCGGGGGTCGTCGGGCGCGAGTGGGCCGAGCACGGCCAGTCGCTGCTGCACCTGCGCAAGACGAACCGCGTCGCGATCATGGTCAGCAACGAGGCCCTCACCGCGCTGCGCTGGTTCACGCTCGAGACGGGGTTCATCGACGGGGTCTTCGGCTCGTCGATCGGCTACAACGACGTGCTGCGCTGGGTCTACGACGCCCTGTTCGACCTGAACGTCGAGGTGGACTTCGTCCCGCCGCACGTCGAGGACCTCTCGCAGTACGCGATGGTCGTCACGCCGGTCCTGTACACGGCCCCCGAGTCGACCCTGGCGACGCTGCGCACGTACGTCGAGCAGGGCGGCCACCTGGTCTCGACGTTCCGCACCGCGGTCGCCGACGAGCACGTCAAGGTCTGGCACGACCGCGCGCCCCACGGGCTCACGGACGTGTTCGGCATGACCTACAACCAGTTCACGACGCCCGACGGCGCCCGCCTCGCCCCGGCGGGTCGGCTCGCCGACGCGGTCGACGGCACGCCCGAGGCCCGGACGCTGCTCGAGCTCCTGCGGCCCGAGGGGGCCGAGGTGCTCGCGACCTACGACCACCCCGCCTGGGGCGAGTACGCCGCGATCACGCGCCACCGCTTCGGCGCAGGCACCGCGACGTACCTCGGCACCATGACCGAGCCCGAGGTCCTGCGCGACGTGCTCGGCGCCCTGCTGCGCGACGCCGACCTGTGGTCGTGGCCCCAGGACCTCGCGGGTCGCGTCACGGTCCGCCGGGGCACCAACGGCCGCGGCCGGGAGCTGACGTACCTGCTCAACTACTCCGCGAGCACGGTCGAGGTCCCGTCCCCGGTCACCGCGACCTCGGTGCTCGACGGCGCCCGGGTCACCGAGGGCGACGTGCTCGCCGTCGGGCCGTGGGACCTGGTGGTCCTCGAGGGCTGACCCCGCCGCGCACGACGCCCGACGGCGAAGGCCGGTCGCCCCTCCCGCGGGAGGGGCGACCGGCCTTCGTGCTCCGCGGCCGTGCCCCGGCTTCCGCGGATGTCCGGGCGCCCGCGGGTTCCCGACGCCTGCGGAGGCCAGGGCGCTCCGCCCCGGCCGACGCACGGTCCGGTGCACCGTTGCGCAGGGGCGCGCGGCGCCGGGCACGGCTCCGCCCTCCGCCCCCGGCGGGGACGGAGGGCGGAGGGCGGAGGGTGGCCCGTCAGGCCGGGACGACGAACGTGTTGAGCGAGCGCGGCGCGAGCGTCGCGGTGAACGACCGCGACCCGTCCTCGGGGTCGGTGAACGAGAACTGCTCGGCGCGGTCGAGCGCGTTCTGCACGACCACGGCCACCGAGCCGTCCGGGTTCTCGTAGGCCGACCCCTGGGCCGCGAACCGACCCGTCGTGCCCAGCCGGACGGCGCCGGGGCGCACGCCCGCGCTGTAGTGCTTGAGCACGTAGTACTCCGGGTTCCGGGTGAACGTGCGCGTGGCCGGGTCGACCGTCACGAGCGAGTTCTGCGGCCAGCCCCACGTGCTCAGCCCGCCGGGCTCGAGCGCCATGTTCCAGTACGTGTATCCCGTCGCGCCGTGCTGCAGGTAGTGGCGCACCAGGTGGAAGACGTACTCGGCGTCCTGCCACGCGTTGTCGCCGAACCCGCACTCGGACTCGGTCTGCATGATGTCGAGCTCGGGCCACGCCTCGTGCGTGCGGGCGATCGCGTGCTGCCCGGCCCACTGGTAGCCGACGCCCGCGAGATGACGGCGGGCCTCGTCGTCGAACAGGATGTTGTCGACGAAGCGCGCGTAGTTCGTGAGCTTCTGCCCGGCGGCCGTGAACGCCATGTCCTCGGGGCCGTTGAGCGTGCCCAGGTAGATGTCGACGTCGAGCCCCGACGCCTCGACGACCGGGCCCAGGTGGTCGCGCACGAACGTGCGCAGCTGCTCCGAGCTCCACACGCACGACGGGAACTTCTGGTCCGCGAAGACCTCGTTCTGGATGTGGACCTGGTCCACGCGGATCCCCCGCGCCGCGTACTCCTCGACGAACCGCACGAAGTAGCGTGCGTACGCGTCGAGGTTCTCGGGCGTCATGACGAGCGTGCCGAAGTTGTACGCGGGCGGGTTCTTCATCCACGTGGGCGGGCTCCACGGCGAGCAGTGCAGCACCATGTCGTCCTGGTAGCGCTGCGCCTGGCGGATGTAGGGGATGACCGCCTCCTCGTCGCGCTCGACGCTGAAGTGCTCGAGCGCGAGGTCGCCGGGCACCTCGTCGTAGCTGTACCAGGACGACGCGAAGTCGTTGGCCCCGATCGCCGACCGGTTGACCCGCAGGTTGAGCTCGTCGGGGTGGAAGAGCTCGCGGTAGACCTGCTCCTGGTCCGCCTCCGAGAGCGAGGAGATCGCGCGGTACCCGAGCTCGTTGAACGTGCCGCCGAACCCGCGGATCGGTCGGCCACGCGCACCCGTCAGGGTCAGCCCGCGGTCGGCCGACGCTCCGGGGGTGGGCTCACCTCCGTCCTGCCAGCGTGCGTCGTCGGTCGAGGTCACCCAGGTGGTCACGTCGTTCTCCTCAGGGATCGGGCGGGGCGGGCCCAGCGGGCCCGAGCGGGCAGAGCAGTGGTGCGGCAGTGGTGCGGCAGTGGTGCGGCGGTAGGGCGTGGCGGGAGCGGGCAGGCTCAGCGCACGCTCTTGATGCGCGTGATGAAGAACGCGCCGAGCAGGGCCGCGACGATCGAGACCGGGAAGACGAGCGAGTAGCTGCCGGTC
Source organism: Oerskovia enterophila (assembly GCF_001692445.1). GTDB lineage: Bacteria > Actinomycetota > Actinomycetes > Actinomycetales > Cellulomonadaceae > Oerskovia > Oerskovia enterophila. The sequence continues at coordinate 5,408 of NZ_MAQA01000066.1, forward strand.
GCGACCACGAGCGCCGAGGTGACGAGCGGGCCGACGGTCTGCCCGGCCGTCGTCGAGAGGTTGAGGATGCCGAGGTCCTTGCCGGCCTCCTCGTCGTTCGGGAGGACGTCGACGTTGAGGGCCTGGTCCACCGAGGTGTAGACGCCGTAGCCGAACCCGGCGATGCCCGCGAACAGGAACATGCCCATGGGCGAGGGCCAGATCCACGGCATCGCGATACCCACCGCGAAGAGCACGCTCGAGACCACGACGGGCAGCTTGCGGCGCCCGATCCGGTCCGAGATCGGCCCTGCGACCACGGCGCCGAGCAGCGAGACGACGAGCAGGATGCCGGACATCGTGGCGATCGTGACGGCCGACTCCGCGACGGTCTGGCCCACGTGGTCCTGCACGATGTAGAGCTGGTAGGCCATCACCATCTGGTAGCTGACCAGCATGAACAGGCGCCCCGCGAACGCGAGGTAGAAGTCCGGGGCCTTGCGCGGCGGACGGAACGAGAGCAGCAGCTCCTTGAGCCCGCCGGCCGCGGGGGGCAGGTCCTGGGCCGAGCGCTCGCGCGGCCAGACGACGAGCGCGACGACCGCGCCGCCGATCATGAAGGCGCCACCGAGCACGAACCCGGGCACGGCGTTGGTGATGAACAGCGCGCCGACGAGCGAGCCGAGCGGGGCACCGGCCGCGAGGCCACCGCCGTAGAACGCGGACATGGTGCCGCGCAGGCTCTTGGGCACGCGGTCTGCGAGCACCGCGACCGCGGGGGCGAGCATCATGTTGAGGCCGACCATGCTCAGGCAGTAGGCCAGCGTGATGAGCCCTGCGCTGGGCAGGAAGCCGACCAGGGTCAGCGAGACGCCGCCCAGGACGGCTCCGCCGAGGATCCAGGGGGCGCGGCGGCCGAACCGGCTGCGCGTGCGGTCCGAGAGGTTGCCGAACACGAGGTTCGACACGAGCGAGACGATCGCCGTGATCGCGCTGATCGACCCGAGGAGGGTCTCGGGCGACTCGACGCCGATGTCCCGCAGACGCTGGGGCAGGAGGACGGCCGCGACGATCTGGAGGCCCACGATCCACAGGAGACCGAACGCCAGGAAGCCGGCGCCGAACCGGAGGACGCGGCCGCGCGTCAGGGGGCGCCCGGTGTCGGGAGCAAGATCCTCGGTCATGCTCTGCGCCGAGGGGTCGTCCACCGTGACGACGGGGTGTGCATCCATGTCAACCTTCTTTGGTCGAGGCAGCTCGTTCTGCCGTTGGCGCGGGGTCGGACAACTCCACGCCGAGCCGTCGATACCCGGTCGAGAACCACTACCGAGTACCTACTAGATAGAAGGGAACGTAGGACTCCCCCGGCGAGGCTGTCAACTCCCCGAGCGCCCCGAGGCGCCCCGCGGAACGGCCGTCTCCACATCGCGAGACACCCGCCGACACCGGGCTCCACGGACGGCCGGGCGCCGCACACCCCACCTCCGCGGGCCCCTGCCCTCGGCCCTGACCTGCGGGTGCGCTAGCGTCAGGGAATGCCCAGCACCACGCAGGAGACCCCTCGCCGCCGCGTCCGCCTGACCCCTGACGAGAGGCGTGCGCAGATCCTCGAGGCCGCCGCGCGGATCGTCGCCGAGAAGGGCTTCTACGGTCTGTCGCTCCAGGACGTGTGCGACGCCGTCGGGCTCTCCCAGCCCGGCCTGCTGCACTACGTGCGCAACAAGGAGGGGCTGCTCCAGCTGCTCGTCGAGCAGCGGTACGACCGCCGCTTCGACCCCGACGACTTCATCGCGACGGGAGACCCCGCCGCGACCCACCCCGACGGCGTCTCGCTCCCCGCGTACCTGCGCTACCTGGTGCGGAACAACGCGCGCACCCCCGAGCTCATCCGCCTCTACATGGTGCTCGGCGCCGAGGCCGCCTCGCCCGAGCACCCGGCCCACGAGTACTTCTCGCAGCGCCCCGACGGCGTGTGGTGGCTCTACTCGCAGACCACCTGGCGCCTGCCTCCCGAGGTCGGGCCCTGGGAGGACCAGCGCGGCCTGGTCGAGATGTGCATCGAGGCCATGGACGGGGTCCAGGTCCGGCTCTTCCGCGACCCGCCGGTCGAGCTCGAGGACCAGTGGGCCCGGTTCGAGCAGGTCCTGTTCCCCTCGCCCGTGTGGGACGACTACCGCTGAGGAGCCGCACACCAAGCGTTACCGGTCGGTAGGCTTTCGGGGTACGCTACCGAGTAACCACTCGGTAGGAATTCAGGTCGAGGTCGACCGTGGCACGTCGCCGACGACGGTCGGGCTCACGCCTGCGCCTGCTCCCCACCACCGAAGGACCGCTCCGTGCGCAATCCCCTGATCCCTGGCTTCCACCCCGACCCCAGCGTGTGCCGCGTGGGCGACGAGTACTTCATCGCGACGTCCACGTTCGAGTACCTCCCGGGCATCCCGATCTTCCGGTCCACCGACCTCGAGCACGTCGAGCTCCTGACCCACGTCGCGGTGCGCGACGGCCAGCTCGGCACGACCGGCGTGCCGACCGGCGGAGGCACCTGGGCCCCCACGATCCGGCACCACGACGGCAGGTTCTACCTGGTCGTGCCGGACATGATGGGCACGGGACGGGGCAACGTCCTCTTCACGGCCGACGACCCGGCCGGCCCGTGGTCCGACGGGGTCGTCATGGACGTGTTCGGCATCGACCCCGACATCGCCTGGGACGACGAGGGCGCGTGCTACATCACCATGTCGGGCCTCGGGTTCGAGGAGGACGGCACGGCGGTCCACCTCGGCATCACCCAGGTCCGGCTCGACACCGAGACAGGGGCCGCGCTGAGCGAGCCGCGCCCGCTGTGGTCGGGCACGGGCGGCATGTTCCCCGAGGCGCCGCACCTCTACCAGGTGGGCGACCACTGGTACCTCATGATCGCCGAGGGCGGCACCGAGCGAGGGCACGCCGTGACGATCGCGCGCGGCCCGTCGCCCGAGGGGCCGTTCGAGGGGTGCCCGCACAACCCGCTCGTCACGGCGCGCGGTTCCGACCGCCCCGTGCAGAACACGGGCCACGGCGACCTGGTCCAGCTTCCCGACGGTTCGTGGGCCATGATGCTGCTGGGCACGCGCCCGCGCTCCATGACGCGAGCGTTCGCCCCCATGGGCCGCGAGACCTTCATCACGCCCGTGACCTGGGACGACGAGGGGTGGCCGCACGCCGAGCCCGTGGTGCTCGACGAGCGTCACGAGCCGGTCGAGCACACGGTCACCTTCCCGTCCGACGCGCCGTCGTCGCTCGACGGGTTCGACGGCGAGGTCGTCGCCGTGCGCGCCTTCCCCCGGGACGTCGCCGACCTCGAGGCCCGCCCGGGGTGGGCCCGGCTGCGCGGCACGGGTCAGGGCATGGAGGCGACCCACCCGACCTTCCTGGGGATCCGGCAGGTCACCGAGGCCTGCACCGTGACCACGACCGTCGACGTCTCCGAGGGCGCGGGCGGCCTGTCGATGCGCTACGACGAGAGCTCGCACCTCGACCTCGAGGCGACGACCGACGTCGTGACCCTGACGATGACGGCCCGCGGCCTCGCCCAGTCCTGGAGCCGTGAGCGCACCAGCCCCGACGAGCCGGCACGCCTGCGCATCGTCGCGGACCCGCCGCTCGTCGGCAAGGCCGTGCTGGGCGCCTCGTGCGACCGCCTGCGCGGCGAGGTCTGGGAGGACGGCGGGTGGGTCGAGGTCGGCGGGGTCGACGGCGCGTTCCTCTCCTCGGACTTCTGCGAGTCGTTCACCGGTCGGGTCGTGGGCCCGTACGCCCGCGAGGGCGTCGTCGACGTCGCCGAGATCGCGTACAGCGGTCAGGACGTCGTGCGCTGAGCCGGACGGCACCCGAGCGCCGGGTCGGCCCGTGCCGACCCGGCGCGCCGGCGGGGTCCCGGCGGTAGCGTCGGACGCATGACCACTCCACCCCGGAACCGCCCGTTCTCGCAGGTCGACGTCTTCACGACGACCCCCTACCGGGGCAACCCGGTCGCGGTGGTGCGTGACGCCGTCGGGCTGGAGGACGACCAGATGGCCGCGTTCGCCCGCTGGACCAACCTCTCCGAGACCACGTTCCTGCTCCCCCCGTCCGCCGAGGGCGCGGCCGCGGGAGCCGACTACCGCCTGCGCATCTTCACGCCCGCGGGCGAGCTCCCGTTCGCGGGGCACCCGACGCTCGGCTCGTGCCACGCGTGGCTCGCAGCGGGCGGGACGCCGCGCGAGCCGGGGGTCGTGGTCCAGGAGTGCGGGATCGGCCTGGTGCCGCTGCGACGCGACGCGTCGTCCGCCCCGCCCGACGGCGGAGCCGCCCCGGGTGGTCGGCTCGCCTTCGCGGCGCCCGGCCTCCTCACGGACGAGCCCATCGACCTCTCGACCCTCGCCGCGATCACGCGCGCGCTCGGTCTCGAGGCGCGCGACGTCGTCGACCACCGGTTCCTCGACAACGGGCCCGGGTGGCGCGTGCTCCTGCTCGGCTCGGCCGAGAAGGTCCTCGCGCTCGACCCCGACTTCACGGGGCTGGGCGACCTGGCGATCGGCGTCGTCGGGCCGTACGCCGCGCTCGGCGACGGGCGCTACGACGGACCCGACGGTGCGGCGGTCGAGGTGCGCGGCTACGCGCTCGACATGGGCATCCCCGAGGACCCGGTCACGGGCAGCCTCAATGCGGTCGTCGGGCAGTGGCTCATGCCCGACGGGCTGCTCCCGCAGGCGTACGTCGCGAGCCAGGGGACGGCGCTCGGGCGGGCCGGGCGCGTGCACGTGACGCGCGACGACTCGCAGACGGTGTGGGTCGGTGGCGACGCCGTGACGTGCATCGAGGGGACCGTGCTGCTCTGAGCCCGGTCGCGCTCCCGCCGCGGTGCCGCGGCTAGACGAGTCCCTTGTGCAGAGCTGCGATCACGGCGTCCCTCTTCGTCCGCACCTCGAGTTTGCGGTAGATGCTCTTGATCTGAGTCTTGATCGTGTTCGGTGAGACGAAGAGGCGACTGGCCAGCAGAGGGAGGTCAGCTCCCGCGACCAGCCCTTGCAGGACGACCAGCTCGCGTTCCGACAGGTCGACGACTCGAACGACATTCGGGAGAACGTCCGGCACGTGCTGATCACCGTGGATCAGCTCGGCGCTCTGGAGGTCACCTGCAGAGCGGAGGAGCTCCGCGACCGCAAGACGGTCGTCACGATGAACGAGCATCAGCGGGAGGCGCGTGCCCGACGTCCTCAGGGTGATGGCAGCATCTTGGGCGGTCGCGACCGCCATCGCACCGAGGTCCGAGCGCGCCGCGGCGGCCGCGAGCAACAAGAGACGCTCCGCCCGATGGCGGGCCCCCGCGACGGCCACCCCCTGCGTGCCTGCAAGGATCATCAGCGCACCGTCATGATCGTGCTGAGCCAAGGCGGCCCGCGCCACGGCGACGCGAACATCGAGGTCGTCCCGCGACAGCTTGCGGACAGCAGAGAGCGCACGTTCGCCCTGGCCCGCGGCAAGTGCGAGCGTCGACCGCGCCACTGCCAACCGGCTGCGCCAGTACGCCGTCGTCGGCGCCCTCTCGCCCCGGGCGATCGTCTGAGCAAGTCGCGACTCCCCGAGCGCAGGGGTGCCGGATCCCAGGTCGACATACACCTGGGCGAGCGCGAACAGCGGCCAGAGCTCGTTGGTCCTGAGCTCCTCGGCCACGTCGTCGAGGACCGTCTGTGCAGCGGCAAGATCGAACCGCTCCACCGCGTCCCATGCGCGACTGGAGTGGAACAACGCGTCGATGTACGGTCCGTGGACGATGGGCGGCCAGGACCGCTCCTGCTCGGCGGCGACGTGTCGCGCAGAAGAGAGCATCTCGCCGTTGGTCGCATGGAGGCCGGCGAGGAGACCCAGGGTGAGCCTTGCACCTCCGGCTCGCCCTTGAGCGGCCAGGACGTCGTTCAAGGTCGCCTTCGCCTCGACGAGGTCGCCACCGACGAAGAAGGACGTGCCGACCTGCTGAGCCAGGTCGAAACGCAGCAGGTCGATCATCTCGCTGTCTCCCGCGCGGACCGTCGCCAGCAGCTCGCGAGCGCGCTTGGCCGCTGCACGCGCAGCCGTCCCCTGACCCATCACGCGGAAGGCGACGCTCTCGAGAGTGCTGAGGATCAACCGTTCGCCGACGCCGCTTCCGGGGTATCGCAGGGCGAGAGCCGCCACGGCCGTCCCGAACAGCTCGACGGCTCGCACGCGCCGGGTGGTCGTGGTGTTGTAGGCGAGGGCGAGGATGATCGCCAGGTAGGGATGCTCTCGGAGCTGGCGGTGGTCAAGCTCCTCGAGCACGACGATCGTGCCCTCGACGTCCGTGGCGCACAGTATGTACCAGTACTTCACCGCCACCCGGGATGCGAAGTCGACATCTCCGGCGCGGATCGCGCACCGGATCGCAGCGTGCGCATCGCCTGCAGCGAAAGCCTGCTCCGCCATCGACCGCGGTGGCACCGCCGCACCGACTCCATGCCCGCTCCCGGAGTCCTGCCTCGTGTCCTGCACCGTGGCGACGCTGTGAGCGACCGTGACGACTCCCCCGCCCAGCGCCGCTTCACCGGCCTCGGCAGCGGGACCTCGGCCAGCTGCGACGACTTCACGGCCCGGCCGCACATGGCGCGCAACCTCGTCGTCTCGGCGAACCCGTCCAGGCATTCCATCTCCTCCACCGTCAGCACGGCGGCGCCCCCTTCGCCCCTCCTGTTCACCACGGTTCCGTCGCGGCCCACCGAGCGAGCGTATGTCGACCACGTTTCCCGCTACCGCTACGGCACCCGGCTCCGGTGGGTGAAATGTCATGAATGCTCCGGCACCTCAGGACGCTCTGACGAGGTCGAGCGGCGTCACGCCCGACTCAGCGCCTTGTCTGGTCGACGCCTCGACCGCGGCGATGATCCTGGCCGCCGCCCTCCCATCACCGAACGGATTGGGGGCCGACGCCATCGCGGCATGTCGTGACTCATCGGTCAGGAGGGCTCGCACGGTCCTGACGATCTTGTCCTGGTCGGTCCCCACGAGCACGGCCGCACCCGCCGCGACGGCCTCCGGGCGCTCGGTCGTCTCCCGGGTCACGACCACGGGCACGTCGAGCGCGGGCGCCTCCTCCTGGATGCCCCCGGAATCCGTGACGACGACCGTCGCGTGCGCGAGGAGATGGCAGAAGGGCGCATATCCGAGCGGCTCGATCATCCGCACGTTGGGCAGCTCTCGCAGGACCGGGACCAGGACCTCACGGACCAGAGGGTTGCGATGGAGGGGGACGACCACCAGGACGTCCGGCTGCGAGACGGCGACCCTCGCGACGGCAGCACCGATCTCGCCGAGGCCCGCACCCCAGGATTCCCGGCGGTGCGCGGTCACCACCACGATGCGCCGCCCTGAGGAGATCGCCGCGTCGACCAGGCGGTCGCCCGTCGCGCGGCGGAGAGTGGCCGTGTGGAGCAGCGCATCGATCACGGTGTTGCCCGTGACCGTGACCCGCTCCCGAGGGACACCCTCTGCGTAGAGGTTGCGCGCTGCGGTCGAGGTGGGGGCACAGTGCACGGCCGCGAGCACGCCGACGAGCTTCCGGTTTCCCTCCTCAGGGAACGGGGAGTAGAGGTCGCCCGTCCTGAGCCCTGCCTCGACGTGCACCACCGGCGTCTGCCGGTAGTAGGCCGCGAGAGCACCAGCGAAGGCGGAGGTCGTGTCACCCTGCACGATCACGGCGTCGACGGGGTGTGTGGCCAGGAACGCGGAGTAGCCCGAGACCGCAGCGGCGGTCATGGCCTCGAGCCCCTGCCCGTGGCGGAAGATGTCGAGATCGTGATCCGGGACGATGCCGAACAGCTCGTTCACCTGATCGAGCATCTCTCGGTGCTGCCCCGAGGTGACGATCACCGGGCGCAGGGTCTCGCTGGCCTGCAACGCCTTGATCACCGGCGCCATCTTCACCGCCTCTGGGCGGGTCCCGTACAGCACAGCCACCGGTCGCTTCCGTGAGCGTGACATCACTTCACCCTTCTCCGCGGGCCCTCGGGACGGAGCCTTCGAGAAGATGGACGAGGACGGTTCCCGCGAGTGACGGGTGAAGATCTGGTCAGCTGTCCAGGGTCGCCGTCCGCGCCGGACCGTCGCTCACGACCTGTCGCGCGACCCTCGTGAGGTACGCCGCCGCCACGACGGTCTTGGAGATCCTGTGGGGGACCGAAGGATCGAGAGCTGTCCACACCATCTGACGCGCGAGCGCACTCTCGAGCGGGTCCAGCTCGTCGGCGAGCACCTCGACGTCTCGCATCGCACGCACGAGAAGCCGCATCGAGGTGAGCCGCGGGTCCTCACGGCTCCCAACCCCCCGAAGCGGTTCGGGAACGAGGTGCTCACCGCGCAGCTCGACCGCGTTGCCGAGCGTCAGCCTCGCGCTGCGGCTGAGCCTGGGCCCGCACCATCCGTCGACTCCCCACGAGACGACGATCGACAGGCCCAGCAGCAGTGCCGGCGCTGCCAGCGCGACTCCCCACCACGGCGCGGACAGCAGACCGACCAGGAGGCTCAGCCCTGCCAGGAGAACGGTCACGACCTCGCATGCTCGGCGTCGAGCTCTCGAGGCACGCCACAGGACGAAGTCCTGCACCGCGGCCAGCTCTGCTGCGGTGAGCGTGGAGGGGAGGATCGTGTCGACCCGGCCCCTGGAGCCCGGCGGGCGCCCGTCGGATCCGCGATCGAGCCGGGTGAATCCCCAGATCGTCGGGACGAGGTCCCTGGCCGTCCGGTCCGTCTTCATGGTCTGCTCCTGACTCTCGACTGTGCCGATACCTGACAGACGGATCGACCGGCCACGAGTGACGGACCACGCGCGAGAGGTGCGGATCCGTCGTGGATCCGCACCTCTCGTCGCCGGCCGTCGTCGGCCGTCGCCGGCCGGGCGGGCAGACGGCCCGCCGGTCAGCGGGCCCGCTCCTCATCTCTGACGCGTGTCGCTCAAGCCGTGAGTCTGCGACGCAGGCCGAACGTGACCAGGCCCGCGAGGGCCGCGACACCAGCGATGCCCGGAGCCACGAGCGGGATACCGTCGTCCTCCTCGGCGATCGTCACGTCCACCGTCGCGGTCGAGGAGTTCCCCTCCGCGTCGGTGACCGTGTAGGTGAACGAGTCGATCCCGAAGAACCCAGGCTCGGGGGTGTACGTGATCGTGTTGTCCGCGTTGACGACGACCGCACCGTGGAACGGCCCGGTCTGCCCTGCTGTGACCGTCACGCTCTCGACATCGGTGTCGTTCGCCAGCACGTCGATCGTGACCGGCACGTCCTGCGTCGTTGCCACCACGTCGTCCACCGCACCGGGAAGCGCCGGCTCGACGGGGCAGTCCTCGCCGGTCGCGGAGTACTCGTCCAGTGTGATCGACGCCGACGAGACAGGGGTACCGGTCCCCGAACCGCTCAGCACACCCTCACGGGAGCTCACCACCGCGGGCACGGTGACGCTCTCACCGCATGCGGGAAGCGGCGGCACGTCGGAGGTCAGCCTGAACTCCACGAACCCTTGCCCTCGTGCAGGGTCGGACAGGTCGAGCACCAGCAGGCCGCGCTCGTTCGGTGAGGCCGGGTAGTTCGCCTGGCCGCTTCCGCACACCAGCGCACTGTCTCTGGTGTTCGAAGCATTGGTGCCGGCCGAACGGAAGGCGTTGTTCGTGGTGGGTACCCAGCTCGTGATCGTGTTGACGATGCCCGAGTCGTACCAGCCGCACTGGTGCAGGTTCAGGTAGCGGCTACCGACGAGATCGAGAGCCACGATGCCCCGCTCGTTCTGGACGGCCGGATGACGTGCGTCTCCAGTACCGCAGCTGAGCGTGACATCGGCCGAGTTGGACGAGTTCGTCCCGGCGGATCGGGCGCTCATCGCTGTCGTCGGGACCAGGCTGGTGATCGTGTTCCGGTCAGCAGCGTTGAACCACGCGCACTGGTGCAGGTTGAGGTACTTGTTTCCGAGCAGATCGATCGACGTGATCCCGCGCTCGTTGCCCATGCCGGGGTAGTTCGCCGATCCGGTGGCGCAGTTGAGAGTCGTGTCGCGCGTCGACGAGACGTTGGTGGCCGCCGCACGGTCGGCAGAACCGGTCGTCGGCACGAGACTGGTGATCGTGTTCACCCTGTCGCTGCGATACCACGCGCACTGCTCGAGGTTGAGGTAGCGCTTGACGCCGTTGCGGAGCACGCCGGACTGCGAGGTGTTGGGCTCGCCGTTGAAACCGGCCGAGGGCGAGACCGTGAGCGTGCCGCCGGACCACACCGAGTCCGCGACCGCGGCCGCCTTGGTCTCGGCCCCGACCGCCCCGGTCGCCACGTTCGAGCCCGGCGCGAGGACGTTGCGCGTCGAACCCGCCACGTAGGTGAACCCGTCGGGAATCGCGGTGGTCAGCGAAGTACCCGACAGCGTCCCGTCCGAGCTGTTGTCGTAGAACAGGCGAGCGGTCACCGTGTCGCCGCGGTTCGCGCTCGCGTCAGCGGTCCAGGGACCACCGTTGACCGAGTACAGCAGGTTCGACGCCGTACCGGTCCCCGTCGCGGGAGCGGCCGAGGCCACCGAACCGCCCGAGACGACCAGCGCCGCGCTCAGGCCCAGGACGGCCAGTGAGCTGAGAGATCTCTTGAACATGTCGTTTCCTCATCGTCGCGGCCCCGCGGGGCCGAAGAAGGGTGAAGAGCGTGCGGGTCCCCCGGGACCCGTCAGACGGACACCTCCTGTTCCTGACGGGCCGGCCCACGCGGGCCGATGGTCGACGGCGCGGCGGGAGCGGCGCCGTCGGGCACCTTCTCCCGGACGCGCGCGGTCTTGTCCCAGCTCGTCTGCCCGCGCAGGATGCGCAAGAGCGCACGCCACACGCAGGTGAACGAGAGGTAGTTCATGACGACGAACGAGTTGCCCATGAGCAGGCACTTCCACAGGCTCCAGCGGCGGTCGCGCCGCCAGTAGATCCAGCCCGTGATCAAGGCCGGGGCGAACGCCAGCAGATACCAGACCACTCCCACGATCACGAGCGCGACGGCCTGGTCGGTGAACGCGAAGACGGCCTCGTGGTTGAGCGCGACCATGACCAGGCAGTAGTGGAAGAAGAAGGACCACGGCAGGTCGAGGATCCATGGCACCAGGCAGTACGCCGAGAGCTCGAGCGCCTTGGCGTTCGACAGCTCGGGCGAGCGCCAGATCTCCGGCAGACGGGTGATCGCCATCATGTGGCCCTGGTACCAGCGGGTCCGCTGCTTCACGAGCAGCCCCAGCTTCTCGACGGCCTGCTGGTCCACCGAGGCGTCGGGCGTCGTGGTGAGCTCCCACCCCTTCATCGCGAGCGTGATCGCGAGGTCGAGGTCCTCGGTGAGCGACGCGGACCACGGCTTGGGACCCGCGTCGTCGAGCGCCGAGAGCCGCGCGAACTGGCCGTTGCCCCCCAGGCTCACGGTGCCTGTGCCAAGTCGGCCGAACTGCGTGACGGCCGCGATGCCCCAGAACTGGTAGTCCTGGTAGCGCGTGAGGAACGCGTGCCGGTTGCGGATCCGCACCTGCAGCTGCGCACCGCCGACGGTCGGGTCCTCGAAGAGCGGCAGGACCGCCTCGAGCGCCCCGTCCGACAACCGCCCGTCGGCGTCCATGACGCAGACGACGACGTCGTCGGGGTCCTCGCCCCGCTCGGCCACGAGGTCGCGGATGCGTGCGATGCCCGCGTTGAGCGCCTCACCCTTGCCCTTGCGGGCGTCCGGGGCGACCCTGCGCAGGATCTCGACCCGGTCACCGCCCGCGGCCTCGGCCCGGGCGGCCGTCTCGTCGTCCGACCCGTCGTCGATCACGAGCGTCGTCGCGCCCTCGAGCCGCGTGAGGCCGGCCACGGTGAGGCCGATGACCTCCTCCTCGTTGAGGCACGGGACCATGAAGTAGACCCGGAGGGTCGGGTGCGCCGGCGAGGCCTCCTGCCCGTAGGTCGTGTCCCCCTGGACGCCCAGGCGGGTACGACGCCTGCGCAGGTGGGTCAGCCCCGAGCCCATGAGCATCACGAAGTAGACCATCGAGAGGCAGATGACGATGCTCGCCAGGACGTTGAGCGCCTGCATCAGCTCTCACCGCCCGGACGGCCCTCGGCGCGCTCACGACGAGCCCCGGACGTCTGCCGTGCCCGCCCGCCCCTGCGCCCGAAGAACCCGAGCCGGAAGAAGAGCACGAGGCACCCGGTCAGGGCGACGAGCATGACGACGCTCCCGGCCGTGTGGTGGGCCCAGCGGAACCCCTCGTCGCCCCACCGGATCGAGGCGAGCGCGATCGCTGCGCACCGGCCCAGGTTGACCGCCACGAGGAATCCCGTCGCCGCAGCGACGGCTGCCAGGACCCGCCAGGTGCTCGCACGGCGCGAGGCCAGGACCACGGCGCCGAGCACGAGGATCGGCAGGACGAAGAAGAGCGACGTGCACTCGGCCGTCACGACGAGCCCTCGCCACGAGAAGTCGTCGCCGGCGACACGCTGGTAGAAGAAGACGGGCCGGTCCGGGCTCGTGCGGCTCTCGAGCGCGAATAAGGTGCGGAGCACCCACGACGCTCCGCGCGCCTCGGCCATGCGGTAGGGCAGCGCCTGGGACGCCAGGTACGCCGCGCCGCCCAGCAAGGACGACGCCAAAGCCCAGCGCACGGCGCTCGCGCCGAGCCGGGGCACCGACCAGGCCCTCCCAGGGGCTCCTTGAACGAGGGAGCTCATCGGGTCAGTCGCCGCTCGACGAGGACCGCTCGGCCGCCGCGAGGCGCCGCAGGCGAGACGTCCGCAGGAGCAGGAGGCCGCTGACCACGAGCACGACGGCCGCAGCCACGTAGGCGAACGTCGTCGCCCCGGTGACCGCCAGCATGCCGGCCCCGGTGGCACCGGTCCCGATCCCCGTGACGATCCCTGGTGAGTTGTACATGGTCGAACCTCCTCAGCGCGATGTCACGCCATCTGTGATGAGTGCCACGTCCGTGGCCGTTCGAGGGCATAGACGGCGTCGGTCGACGAGTGACTACGGGTGAAAGGTCGATCGGGCGACGGCCCGCACGTCAGGGCAGCCCGACAGGCCCGGCACGTCGCCCTTCACCCGTCACGGCCGTGCGAGGGACGCGTCTGGACCGGGACGGGAGCACGCCACCGTCGAGAACCCGAACGCCACCCGCACAGAGGAGCAGCACGATGCCGACGACCACCGACGAGCAGCCCCCGGGGCAGCTGCCCTCCGCGCCCCGCGCACCACGCGAGGTGGGATGGACGTGGGGCTCGGGCCCGCGGCCGGCGCAGGAACCCCTGGTCGAGGTCTTCTCCTGGATCCGCTCGACGCTCCCGCCCTGGGACGACGGGGCCCCGACACCTGCGGCCGAGCGCCCGGACGTCCGGCCCCGAGCGAGCCTGACGAGCACCCTGTGCGCCGCGGGAGTCCACGGCATGGTCGCCTGTCGTGCGGCCGGGCGGCGGGCGGTCCTCGGTGCCCGACGGCGGATCGCCCGTCTCGCATCGGACCATCCCCTCGCTGCGGATCGCCTCCAGCGCGCGCTCGCCGGGGCGCTCCTCGTCGCGGGCGCGGCCCTCGTCTGGGCCCTGTCGACGAGGTAGGGACGGGATCACCCTCGCGATCACCCTCCGGGCGCCGACACGATCCCGCCCCTCGACGAACCACCTCGTACCGGCCCGAGCGGGCCGTGCTGCCGGGACGTCGTCGTCCGGGCACGAGCCGAGGGGATCACCATGGACCTGACCCGCCTGACGACCGATGCCGAGCTCTTCGACGCCGCGCGCTCGCACGACTCGCGCGCCGTGGACGAGCTGTGGCGGCGACACCACCCGTACGCACGGAGCATGGCGCGCCGCTACACCTCGTCGACCGGCGACGCCGAGGACCTCGCGTCCGAGGCGTTCTGCAAGATCCTCGCGCTCCTCCGGGACGGTCGTGGGCCGCTCGACCACGCCAGGACCTACATCGCCCGGACGGTCCGCAACCTCGCCACGGACGCGTCACGGAGGCGGACCGTCCACCTGGTCTCGATCGAGGCGGCCTACGACGTCTCGTCGCCCGACGACCCCGCACGGGAGACCCTGGCCGCGCTCGAGCTGACCGAGGCGTTCGAGGTCCTGCGCCAGTGCTCCGCGCGTCAGCGCCTCGCGCTGTGGAGGACGGCCTGCGAGGGGGTCGACCTCCAGGAGGTCGCCGACGAGCTCGGCATCTCGCGCAACGCGGTCGCCGCCCTCCTGGTCCGGGCACGCGAGCAGATCCGACGTCGGCTCGCCGCGACCGCGGAGGCGACCACCGGACGCTCGCCTCACCGGGCAGCCGCGTGAGGTCAGGGACCGACGATCAGCTGAAGGCTCGTCAGGACGTCCTGCCGCGACCCGGTGGGAACGGGGAACCAGGTGAATCGCCCGGGAAGCCGGGACGGGACCTCGCCCTGCCCCCACCAGCTCGTCAGGACCTCCCGGCAGCGCTCGACGCCCGGGACGTCCGACGCGGTGACGGGATCCGCGGCGCACCGCACGAGCACCACCGCGCGTCCCCGCAGGATCGCCGACGGCACGTCGTCGCCGAACGCCCGCCTGACAGCGGCCCCGAGCAGGATGTCCCGCTCCCACGTGGCGGGTCGGCTCGCCTCCCCGGGCCGGACGTCGATGACCAGCACGACCGTGACCCCGCCCTCCTGCCGCTCCCATGCCCGGCCCGTGGCGACGTCCGCCAGCCGGAGAGCGAGGTGCTCGACCGTCGAGAGGCCGCTCCCGGCCTCGATGGCGGTGGCGCGCGCCTCCCCGCTGTCGGTCACGGCGACCCACCCGTCGGCGAGCGCCGCGAGCGCCCTGACCGCGACGGGGATGCCGTACGCCTCGTACAGGTACGCGAGATCGACGATCGCCTCGACGATCCCGACCCCGGCGCGTGCGCGCGACGCGCCGAGCGCGCGGGCGGGGGTCGACGCGTCGGCCCCGCGCACGACGGCCGATGCCACCGTGACGACGGCCTGGACCCCCCAGTCCTGCGGCACACGCCACCCCCCGGCACCGCTGAGCTGCCGCCAGCTCTCGCAGAGCTCGCGCAACGGGTCCTCGGGTGCTTTCCACACACCTGTCCAGACGTCGTGAGGACAGGTCCATGACGCCGACACCCGCATGGCGAGAGCCACAGGGAGGACATTCACCCTCGTGATCACCCGTCCTTCTCCGGCCCGCTCGACGGGTGCCCGCGCAGTATCGGACACAGGCCCCAGGAACCGACGACGGCCGGGACCCCCTCGCGCACCACATCGAAGGAGCACACAGTGACCGTCTCCCAGCACGCCCTCTCGCCCTGGACGACGGACGTTCCCGACCGGGTCCTCGTGATCGCTGTCCGCGAGGGAAACTCGCCGGCGTTCGCGACGCTGTACGAGCGTCACCGCCACGCCGTGACAGCGGTCGCGCGCCGGCACTGCCCTGCGGGGGCGGCGGCCGAGGACATCGCGGCCGAGGCGTTCGCGTCGCTGCTGGAGAAGCTGCGGCACGGCCTGGGACCCGACGAGCACGTCCGCGCCTACCTCACGACCACGGTCCGCAACCTCGCGGCGCGCAGCACGATCAGCGCCCGGCGTGAGCGCCCGGTCGGCGACGACGAGTCGCTCGACTCGACGCACACCGACGTCGACCTCGTCCTGGCCGGGGACGAGTCGAGCAGGATGCGGGAGGCGTTCGCCCGTCTGCCCGAGCGATGGCGGCTCGCACTGTGGCGGTGCGACGTCGAGGGCCTCTCCCCAGCGCAGGTGAGCTTCGAGCTGGGGCTCAGCCCGAACGCCGTCTCCTCGCTCGTGCGACGGGCCCGCGAGGGACTGCGCCAGCACTACCTCCAGGCCCACCTGCGTCACGCCGCGCCCTCGTGCGAGCTCTTCGCGCGTGCGCTCGGTGCGTTCGCCCGCGGTGGGCTGCCGGAGGGCGAACGGGCCAGGATCCTGGTGCACCTCGAGGGGTGCACGCCCTGCACGACGCTCGCCGAGGACCTGGCCGACATGAGCAGCCGCATGAGGATCGCGATGCCTCCTCTGGGCCTGGCGGCGGCGGCTCTCGCACCCGCCGACCCGTCGAGGTTGCCTTCCGGGCGGGCCACCCGCGGGTGGTCCGGTCCTTCGGGGGTCGACCTCGCCCGAGCCGCCGCCCGGGTCGGGCGGCTCGCTGCGGGTGGGGGCGGGCGGTCCGTGCGAGCCGCTCTCCGGCTCCTGCGACGGTTCTCGGTCGTGCAGGTGTGCGTCGCTGTCGCCGCGACCGTCCTGCTCGCCGGGGCGCTCGTCGCATGGGCCGCTGCGCGGACCGAACCGGCCGTCGACGACTCGTCCGCCGCCCAGGTGCCGGGCGGTGCGACCGGTCCTGGCGTGCTCTCGAGCGCGCCTGGCTCCTCGCACGAGCCCGGCGGCACCGAGCATCGTCCGGGCACCACCGATCCGGAATCCCCCATGGACGAAGAGGTCGGTACCCCGCCTTCCCCGGGACCGCCGCCCGTCAGCCCCGGATCTTCTCTCGACATCACGCCGGTGGGCGACCTGGTGCCGGGCGACGCCGACGGGATGGCGGGGACCCCCGCCCCGCCCGTGGTCCGGCCC
>NZ_MAQA01000067.1 GCF_001692445.1 Oerskovia enterophila
GGCCCCCCACGTCACCGTCCCCGCAGCCTGACCCTCCCACCACCACCCTCAGGAGAAACCATGACCAGCACCACCACCGTCCCTGCGGTCGCTCTGCGCGGCGGGACGAGCATCCCGCAGCTCGGCTTCGGCGTCTTCCAGGTGCCCGACGGCGAGACCGCCCAGGCCGTCTCGCTCGCCCTGGACGCGGGCTACCGCAGCATCGACACCGCCGCGGTCTACGGCAACGAGGCGGGGGTCGGCGCGGGCATCGCCGCGTCGGGCCTGCCGCGTGACGAGGTCTTCGTGACGAGCAAGCTGTGGATCGACGCCCTGTCGCGCGAGGCCGTGCGCCCTGCGTTCGAGCAGAGCCTCGAGCGCCTCGGGCTCGACCGCCTCGACCTGTACCTGATCCACTGGCCCGCACCGGGCCTGGGCCGGTACGTCGAGGCGTGGGACGAGCTCGTCGCGCTGCGCGACGCGGGGCTCGTCCGGGAGATCGGCGTCTCGAACTTCCAGCCTGCGCACCTCGACGCGATCATCGCGGCCACGGGTGTGACGCCGGCCGTGAACCAGGTCGAGCTGCACCCGGCGTTCGCCCAGCGCGCCCTGCGCGAGCGCCACCGCGAGCTCGGGATCGTGACCGAGGCGTGGAGCCCGCTGGGCCAGGGCACGGTGCTGGGCGACCCGGTCCTCGGTGCGATCGCAGACGCGCACGGGGTGACGCCCGCGCAGGTCGTGCTCCGCTGGCACCTGCAGGCCGGGACCGTCGCGATCCCCAAGTCCGTGACCCCCGCGCGCATCGCGGCGAACCTCGACGTGCTGGGCTTCGAGCTGTCGGCCGAGCAGGTCGAGGCGATCGACGGCCTCGACCGGGCCGACGGCCGGATCGGACCGGACCCCGACGCGTTCAACGGCTGAGCTGCAGCTCCTGCGCTGCGGCACCCGCCGTCGAGAAGTGAGTAGATGCCCCTGATCTCCCCGGATCAGGGGCATCTGCTCACTTCTCGACGCGCCGGTTCCCGCCCGATGCCGCTGGGAACGCATGCCGCCGCGCCCCCAGCACGATCCCCACGACCGGCACCGCGAGCGCGAGCGTCGCCCACGGCAGCGCGCCGGACCCGCCCGCACCCAGCACCACACCGCCCACGATCCCGCCGAGCGCGAGGGCCCCGTTCCACGAGGTGACGAACGCAGACTGTGCGACGTCGGCCGCGGGACCCGCTGCTCGCGCGAGCGCCGTCTGGAACAGGGTCCCGCTGCCGCCGAACGCGAAGCCCAGCGCGGCGACCGCGGCGTAGACCGCGACGGGGGATCCCGCCGCGACCGCGAGCGTCAGGCCCGCGAGCCCCAGGAGCGAGGCAGCGAGGACCGTCATGACGCGCAGGTGCGTGTCGATCAGGGCACCGATCACGACGAGGCTCGCGAACGACGTCGCGCCGAGCACCGCGAGCAGCACACCGGTCTGCGCACCGAGCCCGACGTCCTCGAGGAACACCGCGACGTACGTCGAGAACACGTTGTAGGCGAGGACGGTCAGGCCCGTCACGAGCACGACCGGCGCGACGCCGGGCAGCCGCAGCGCCTGCCCGATCGGCACCTGCGTCCCGCGCGGCTCGCCCGGGAAGTCCCGCACGCCCCAGCGCACCCACGCCGCCAGCCCGAGGCTGAGGATCGTCATGGCGCCGAACGCCCAGCGCCACCCGACGGTCGCGCCCAGCGCGGTCCCGGCCGGGACACCGAGAGCCAGCGCGAGCGGCGCGCCGCCCATCGCGATCGCGAGCGCTCGCCCGGCCTGCTCCGGCGCGGCGAGGCGCCGTGCGTACCCGGCGAGCAGGGCCCAGGTCAGGCCTGCGACGAGCCCGGCCGCGAAGCGCGCGCCGAGCGTGAGCGCGTAGCTCGACGAGACGGCCGTCACGGTGTTCGCGACCGCGAACCCTGCGATCGTCGTGAGCAGCAGGCGGCGCCTGGGCCAGCGGGCCGTGGCGCGGCTGAGGGGGATCGCGGCGACGATCGCCCCGATCGCGAAGACCGTGACGGTCTGCCCGGCGGCGCTCGCGGAGACCCCGAGGTCGGCGCTGAGCGCGGGCAGCACGCCCGCGGGCAGCACCTCGGTGAGGAGCGTGACGAACCCGGTCGCGGCCAGGGCGAGCAGGGGCAGCAGGGGGAAGCTCGTGCCCGACGACGGAGCGTCCGCGGGTGCGTCGGTCCGGTCGGGGAGCGTGGTGGTCCGCGGCGCAGGGGGCGCTGTGGACGGCGGGGGAGCGCCGGTCGACGACTCGGTCGGAGTGGTGCACGTGGTCATGGGGTTAGCATGAATGTCTGACATGGGTGTGAAGGTCAAGCCCGACCCGCGAGAGGGGTGCATCACATGCGCATCGGCGAGCTGTCCCGCCGCACCGGCACGGCTACGCGCCTGCTGCGGTACTACGAGGAGCAGGGGCTCCTGACCCCGCAGCGCGAGGAGAACGGCTACCGCGAGTACGGCGAGCACCTCGTCGACCGCGTGCTCCAGATCCGGGGCCTGCTGGAGGTCGGTTTCCCGACGCGGATCATCGCCGAGCTGCTGCCGTGCCTCAACCAGCCGCGCGAGATCCACCTGCACAACGCCTACCCGGACAAGATCGCGCTGCTCGAGACCGAGCTGGCGCGGATGACCGAGCGCATCGACACCCTCACGAGGAACCGTGACGCGATCGCCGACTACCTCGAGGCCATCAGGGTCGACGCGGCGCCGGCCGACGTGGTGCGCGAGCCGGTCGCTCTCGCCGAGAAGTGAGCAGATGCCCCTGATCCGGGCGATCCAGGGGCATCTACTCGCTTCTCGCTCAGTTCTCGGCGGCCGGACCGTCCGGTGGCGCCGGGCGCGGTTCGGCGCTGGCCGGTTCGTCGGAGACGGTCACGAGGTGCGAGAAGAACGGGTCCCGTCGAGCGGCCGAGACGTAGTGTCCGGGCTGCTTGGTGAAGGCGCGGTCCAACCACGACTGCACACGCGCGACGGCGGCCGGTCTGGTCGGCGCGTCCGCGTTGCGCGGCACGACGGTGGCCGCGACGCAGGCGATGCCGTAGTCGACCCATCCGGGGAGGACGTCCGGGTAGGCGGTCTCCCAGCTCGGGTAGATGGCCGCGAGCTGTTTCCGGACGTCGGTCAGGAACTCCGCCGGACCGGGATCGACGTGCCCTCGACGCATGAGCTCCGAGTGTCGTTGGACGTTGTGCCCGGTCCGTCGGATGGCCGTCCACCGGGACCGTCGCGGCGTGGTCTCGCGAAGCTCGACCGCAGCCTTCCTGGTGGAGTCCAATGCTGCGCCCAGGTGCTGCCGGACCTCGTTCGTGTCGTCGATGACCGACCAGTTGAGGACGGTGATCGCGCGGTTGTAACTGGCCCGCATGACTGTCGCACGGCATCGGACGACCTCCCTCCACCAGTGGTCGCGCATGGTCGGACGGACGTGAGGCGCGCCGCCGAGGAGTTCCGCGAGCCGAGCGGACGCCGCCTGCTCCACGCCGTGGAGCGCCTCGAGCCGCGCCCGCCAGTCCTGTGGGGCGACGGCCGGATCGTCGCCCTCCCTCCGGAGGTCGAGGACCGCGAGGTTGAGCCAGGCAGCGAGCATCGCGGGATCTGCGGCGCGCGCCCGGAGCAGGGCCTGGCGGGCGGCCCCCTTGTCTCCGGCGGCGAGGAGCGCGGCCGAGTCGGCGAAACGGAGGACCGCGACCTCGGACCTCGTCCCGAGCACGGCGACCCGGTGGCGTCGCTCGGTGGTCTGGAACGCGATCCAGACGGCGGCCTGTGGCAGCAGGCCGAGGTACGTCGCCCGCTCGACGGCCGCGGCGTCGTCCAGGGGGCGGAGCGTCCGGGTCTCGATGAGCCTGCCGGACCGCTTCCTGATCGAGACCGTCACGCCGACCTTCCCGCCCTCGTCGTGCAGGAGGGCCGAGACGTGACGCGCGCGCAGGCGTCGGAACCACGTCCAGAACTCCACGACGGCCTTGAAGCCCGACGGCATCCCGTCGATGTCGGGGAGCGTGAGGTCGGTGTCCGGGCCTGTCGAGATCCGCATGGCGGGTGTCGACTCGGCGAGGTCGTCGAGCCGGCGCGGGAGCATCTCGGCCCATGCCTGGGCGACGTCGTCGGCCTTCCCCGCGGTCACGGCCTGGGTCGCAGGGTCGATCCGGTAGGGCGGGCGACGGGCCCAGGTCCACAGCACCAGGTAGATCAGGGCGAGCCCCGCGACGCACCAGGCCCCGACCGTGAGCCACGTCCTGCCGTCCTCGTCCCACCAGTCCACGACGGTCTCCGGGGGGCTCGGGGCAAGCAGGTCCTGCAGTGCCTGGTCGAGGTCCTCCGGTTCGACTTTGCCCTCCTTGACCGCCGTGAGGAGCAGCTCGCGGGCCTCGGCGCGGTGGCCCAGGTCGACGAGCCGGGCGGCGGCCACGGCGGGGCCGGCCGGCGCGGCCTCGGACCCCGGGTCCGAGGTCAGTCCGTCGAACGCTGCAGTCAGCCCCAGGTCGAGCGCGAGCGCCTGGGCGTAGGAGGTGTCGGCAGCGCCGCGGAGCTCGGCTGCCGCCTCGGTGTCGGGCGCGACGCGGCCTGCCTCGGCGTCCAGCCCCTGTGCCCGACGCAGGAGCACCGCAGCCTCGGCGACCGATTCCTCGGCCTCGGCCAGGACGGTGGCCTCGCAGGCGGCCCCGCCCGCGGCCTCGACCTGGGCCGCGGCGACGAGCGCTGCGCTCGGACGATGGGAGGTCGCGAGCTCGATCACGTCCTGGCACGAGGGCGGCGACTCGTCGACGGCGGCCTGGGCGCTCGCGGCGAGCGGGAGCACGGCGCCGAGGGCAAGGGCAGAGAGGAGCAGGAGAGCTGATCGAGCACGCATGTCGGCCACCTCGTCGTGGTTGCGCCGTGCCGTCGCCCGGCGGACCTGCTGGCCCTGCCCCTGAGAGGAGAGAGGTCGGCCCGGCCGTGGACGTGGCAGAACGGAGGCGCGCGAGCGGGTGAATTCGTGACTGCCGCTCTCGCCGAGAAGTGAGCAGATGCCCCTGATCCGGGCGATCCAGGGGCGTCTACTCACTTCTCGGCAGCCAGGCGGCCAGGCGGCCAGGTGGCCAGGCGGCCAGGCGGCCAGGCAGCCGGCCGCCCACGCCCGCCCACCTCACCGCAGCGGGTCGAACGCCCTGATCTCCTGCGGAACCGTCCCGGTCACGATCTGCTCGGCGAGCAGCTTCCCGGTCGCGGGGCCGAGCACGATGCCCCACATCCCGTGCCCGCCCGCGACGTACACGCCGGGCGCCCGGGTCGCCCCGACCAGCGGCAGCCCGTCGGGGGTCACGGGCCGGGAGCCGACCCACTCGTCGTGCCGGTCGTCGAGGTCGACTCCCTGGAACAGGTCGCGCACCGACGCGAGGATCGCCTCGATGCGCCGCGGCTGGAACGGCTCGTCGGGGCCCCGGAACTCCATGGTCCCCGCGATGCGGAACCGCCCCTGGTACGGAGTGCACGCGACGCGGCGCGACGGCAGGTAGATCGGCTGCTCGACGGGCACGTCGGTCTTGACCGTGAACGAGTAGCCGCGCCCGGCCTGGACGAGCGTGCGCACGCCGAGCGGCCGCGCGAGCCCGGGCAGCCAGGCGCCGGTCGCGAGGACCGCGACGTCGGCGACCACGGGGTCCTGCCCGTCCACGAGCACCTGCACGCCGCGTCCCTCCTGGGCACGCAGCCCGGTGACGGTCGCGTCGGTCACGATGCGCCCGCCGCGCGCGCGGACCGCGTCGCCCAGCGCGCCGACGAACGGTCCGGGCTCGATGAACCGCTGGCCCTCGAGGGCGTAGACCGCGCGCACGCGGTCGGTGAGCTGCGCAGGACGCCCGACGGCGTCGCTCACCTCGGGTGCTCGGCCCTGGTCCGGGGACGTCGAGGAGGAGGCGTGCCCGACGGCGCCGCTCGCCCCGTGCGCTCGAGCCACGCCCGGGTGCGACGGACCGGAGAGGTGCGCGGCGCCGTCGGGCCGGTCGATGCGCCGCAGCGGGACCACCTGCCCCGCAGCCTCGACCTGGGCGATCTCGTGGAGGAACGGCGCGGCCTGCCTCTCGTCCTCGAACCCGATGACGAACGGACCGGGCGTCGAGCGGGCGGCGACGCCGTGCGCGCTGAGCTCGTCGAACGCGTCGAGAGCGAGCCGGTCGATCGGCGTGAGCGCCGCCATGGCGCGGTCCCATGCGCGCGGGGTCGCGTGCGCCGCGAACCGAGCGAGGAACGACCACAACCGCGGGTCGAGCCGTGCAGGGATGTGCAGGGGCGCGGCCGGGTCGAGCAGCGCCTTGGGGGCGTAGGTCCACAGCGTGGGGTCGGCGAGCGGCATGGCCATGCCGGGCGTGAGCCAGCCGGCGTTGCCCCACGACGAGCCTGCGGCGACGCCCTCGCGGTCGAGGACCGTGACGTCGACACCGCGCTCCTGCAGGTGCCAGGCGGTCGCGAGACCCACCATGCCGGCGCCGACGACGACTGCCGTGCGGGGGGTGCGTGCACCGGTGGTGGAGGTGCGAGAAGGGGTGGCCATCGGGGCTCCTTTGCCCTGGGACGATTTCGACCCGGCCTCGAGGATGCTGAGGCCGGGTCGTGGGAGACGGGTTGCGCCTCACGGTCAATGTTGGAGGGATCTTCGGTACGGTTCAAGGTGGGCGGTCTGATCTTCGGGAACTGATCTGTCCGGCGAACATCCTTCTGTCCTGTGGAGCGAAAGGGCGAGCATGCCGAACGAAATTCGGGCCGGTGCAGGCCACGTCCAGGCCGCAGTCCTCGACGAGACGGACCGGCGCATCCTCGCTCTCCTCGAGGCCGACGCGCGGGCCACGAACAAGGCCGTCGCGGACGCCGTGGGGATCGCGCCGTCGACGTGCCACACGCGTATCCGCTCGCTCCAGGAGCGCGGGGTCATCCAGGGGTTCCGCACCGAGGTGGACCCTGCCGCCATGGGGCGCAGCCTCCAGGCGCTCATCGCGATCCGCCTGCACTCGCACGCCCGCTCGGGGCTCACGGCGTTCCGCGACTACCTCGCGGGGCTGCCGAACGTCGAGGGCATCTACTTCGTGACGGGGGACCGTGACTTCATGGTGCACGTCGCGGTGCGCGACTCGTCGGCGCTGCGGGACCTGGTCGCGAGCACGCTGAGCGTGCGCCCCGAGGTCGCGGGCACGAGCACGACGCTCATCTTCGACTACCTGAAGCCGTGAGCGTCCCCTCGCTCGTGGACCAGGCGGTCGAGGAACGGTTCGACGAGCTCTTCGACGCTGCTCCACACGTCGTCGAGGGGGGTGCCGGACTCGATCATGCGTGAGGCGGAGTTCACCACCGCGTTGATCAGTTCTGCCGAGCGGGCGACGTCCCGGGTCCCGAGCGCCTGCAAGGCGTCACTCAGCGGCCGTACGAGCTCGTCGTGCATGGCGCGCGAGCCTTCCATCACGGCGTTCGGCGGGCTGACTGTCGCGAGGGCCGTCGCGAGGGCGTGCTCGCCCTGGGCGACGAGCTCGAGGTTCGCTCGGAGGTAGGCGACGACGCGGCCGCGGTCGTCAGGAGCAGCGTCCATGGCCCGCGCGACGGTCGCCGACCACCTCGGGAAGACGTCCTCGACCATGGCGAGCAGCAGGTCGTCCGCGGAGCGGAAGTACTGGTAGAGGCTGGGGCGGGCGAGGCCCGCGCGTTCGGCGAGCGCCGCGAACGTCGGCGGTCGGCCTGTCTCGGCAAGGAGCGACCGTGCGGCGTCGAGGAGCACTCGCATCTGCGCCGCACGGTGCTCGGCGACGGTCGGGGCGCTGATGCGGGGCACGGTTCTCCTCACGGCGGCTTCCCTGCCCCGCCCGGGGCAGGGAAGCGTGGATCAAGCGCTCAGTCTCCCATCCTCCATGTGGACGACGCGGTCGCAGTGCTCGAGCACGTCGTGGTCGTGGGTCACCATGACGGTCGCGACACCGTGGTCGTGGGTCTCGGCCGCGAGCAGCCGGACCACCTCGTGGCTGCGCGCGCGGTCGAGTGCCGCCGTGGGCTCGTCGACGAGGAGCAGCGCGGGGGCCGTGACGAGCGCGCGCGCGATCCCTACGCGCTGGCGCTCACCACCCGAGAGCTCGTGGGGTCGTCGGTCGGCCTTGTGCCCCATGCCGACCTGCTCGAGCAGGGTCAGGGGGTCGCGTCCGCGGTTCTTCCCGCCCGAGACGTGGAGCGCGAACCGCAGCTGGTCGAGGGCGGTCAGCGCGGGCAGGAGGTTGCCGGACTGGAACACGAAGCCGATCCGCTCGCGTCGGAGCGCGGCCTGGCCGGCCGAGGGCATCGCCGAGACGTCGGTGCCGTCGATGCGGACAGAGCCCGAGGTCGGCCGGGTCAACGCACCGGCGACCGCCAGCAGGCTGGACTTGCCCGCGCCCGAGGGGCCCAGGACGGCGAGCAGCTCTCCTGGGGCGACCGTGAGGTGCACGTGGTCGAGCGCGGTGACGGTCGAGTCGCCGTCGCCGAGGGTCAGGGTCACGCCGTCGATCTCGAGCCCGGCCCGGGTGGCGGTCGAGGTGCTCGAGACCTGCTGGGTGGGGTGCGTCATCGTTGGCCTCCGAGAGCCGTCAGGGGATCGACGTGGGCGATGCGGCCGACCGAGGCGGCGGCGCCCGCGAGGCCGAGCCCGACGAGCAGCACCGCGGCGAGCGCGAGGGGCCCGGCCTCGAGGGCGAACGGCATGGGGGTCGACGTGAGCAGCGCGCCGAAGCCCACGCCCGCGCCCATGCCGATCGCGGTGGACACCACGAGGAGCACCGCCGCCTGGCCGAGGGCGTCGCGCACGAGGTACGACGTCGAGGCGCCCATGGCGCGGGCAACCGCGATCTCGTGCTTGCGCTGGATGGTCCAGACCGTGAAGAACGCACCGACGACGAGGGCCGAGATCGCGTAGAGGAAGACCTGGATGAGGTTGAGCGTGAGCGTCTCGGCCGCATAGCCCGGTGACCCGTCGAAGGACTCCGTGAGCGAGACGGCAGCGGTGCCTGCGGCCGCGTCACCGGCCGCGAGGTCGAGGTCGGCGCCGTCGACGGGCGCGAGCGCGACGGCGGTCGCCTCGTCGTACGCCTCGGGCCGCACCTCGGCGGCGTCGGTCGCGCCGGCGTGGATCTCCTGCCAGGTCGCCAGGGGGATGTAGGCGACGTCGACGTGCCCGAACGTGTGCTGCCCGTCGAGCACGCCGACGATCGTGAGCTCGGTGCCCAGCCGTTCGATCGTCACGGTGTCCCCGATACCCAGGCCCAGGTCGCCCACTGTCTCGCTGACGACGATCCCGTGCGGGTCCCCGAGGATCTCCCCGGTGGCCAGGTCGGTCGTGGACGGCGCGACGAACGACCCTGGCTCGACGCCGAACAGTGCCAGGTCGACGGCCTCGCCGCCGGGGCCCTCGGCGTTGACGAGCTGGTTGCCGAACAGTGCGACGTCGGCGACGTCGTCGCGGGCGGCCCAGCGCTCGGCCTGCTCGCGGTCGACCGTGCTGCGGGAGAACGCCGAGTCGACGGAGGTGTCCGCGCCGAACGCGAAGGCCGCGACGGGGAGCTTCTTGAGGCCCGACACGCCGTCGTTGACGAGTCCCGAGGACAGGCCCGACAAGAGGACGACGAGCACGGACACGAGCGCGACGACACCCCCCATCAGGGCAAATCGTGAGCGCGCGAACGACAGCTCGCGCCACGCGAGAAACATGGTGCTCCTTCCGGGTCGACACGGGTTGCCGACGCCTTGTCGGTAAGGATACCAACGTGGCGTCGGCAACTGGTGCCGCTCCGGGGTCTCTGCGCCGGAGCCGTCAGAGCGCGAGCGCCCGCGCCTCCTTGTCCGGGTCGAGCCCCACCCGGGGGCGGTCCGCGCGCTGGGGAGCGGCGCCGTCGGGCTGGGTCTGCAACCAGGCCCACGTGTCCGCGACCGTCTCCTCGACGGGCCGGTTGCGCAGCCCCGCCGCGACCGCGCGCGACACGTCGCCGCGGTGCAGCGTGTCGTGCAGCTCGCCCGGCGGGAGCCAGACGGGCAGCTCGGTCCAGGGAGCGATGCCCGCGGCCTCGATCACGTCGGGCGCGGTCCAGCGCAGCTCGGCGTCGGAGCCCGTCGCGGCCACGCACGCGTCGAGCAGCTCGCCCATGGTCGCGTGCCCGCTGGGGCTCACGACGTTGAACGGCCCGCTCAGGCCCTGCTCGGTCGCGTCGAGCACGAACGCCGCGAGGTCGCGCGCGTCGACGTACTGCAGGGGCAGCTCGCGCGGCCCCGGGGCGAGCACGGTCCCGCCGCGCGCGACGCGCTGCAACCACCACGGCAAGCGCCCGACGTTCTCCCACGGCCCCAGGACCAGGCCCGCCCGCGCGAGGATCGCGCGGTGCCCGAACGACTCCTCGACGGCCAGCTCGCCGCCGCGCTTGGCGCGCGCGTAGTCGACGTCGGCGCCGTCGTCGGGCGAGGCCTCCACGAGGGGCGCGTCCTCGCCGAGGCCCGCGCCCGTCGGGTACGTGTAGACCGACCGGCTCGACACGTACACGTACCGGCCCACGTGGTCGTCGAGCAGGCGCGCGGCGTCGCGCACCGCGCTCGGCGCCCACGACCACGTGTCGACCGCGACGTCCCACTCGCCCTCGGCCAGGGCGTCCAGGCCCCCGACGGCGGAGCGGTCGCCGCGCAGGTCCCGCACCCCGGGCGGGGCGTCGCGCGTGCCCCGGTGGAACATGGTGACGTCCCAGCCGCGGGCCAGGGCGTCGTCGACGACCGCCCGACCCACGAACTCCGTCCCGCCCAGCACCAACAACCGCGTCGCGTCCGTCATACCTCCGACTCTGCCCGCTGTGCACCCGGGACGAAAGCCCGCGACGCCCACGGCAGACGGCTGGGCGCGTGCGATAGTGACCGAGCCGCTCGTCGGGTAGCGGGCGCCCGCGTGCGCGGGCTGGGCGAGTGGCTGGGTACCGGGACGGAGGAGCGCATGGTCGGTCGCCGCGTGCGGGTGCCGCTGTGGGCGGTCGCCGTCGCGCTGGCCGCGCTGGTCGTCGCCGTGGGGTGGCTCCCGCTCGACGCGGCCGAGGAGCTCGCCGAACGGGTCGGGCCGATCCTGCTGTTCCTCGTCGCGATCACCGTCGTCGCGGAGATGTGCGCGGCCGCGGGCCTGTTCGACGCAGCAGCCTCCTGGGCGGTCCGGCTCGCCCGAGGGAGCCGGCTGCGGCTGTGGGGCCTCGTGGTCCTGCTCGCGTGCGTGTGCACGATCGTGCTGTCGCTCGACACCACCGCCGTGCTCGTCACGCCCGTGGTCCTGACCCTCGCGCGACGTACGGGGAGCAGGCCGCTGCCCTTCGCGCTCACGGTCCTCGCGCTCGCCAACACCGCGTCCTTGCTGCTGCCCGTCTCCAACCTGACGAACCTGCTCGCGGCCCACCGCTACGCGCGGCTCGAGCCCGGCACCTCGTACACCGCGACGATGTGGCTGCCCGCCCTGGTCGTGATCGCCGTGACGGTCCTCTACCTGCTCGTGGCCCACCACCGGGACCTGCGCGGGACGTTCGAGGCATCCGCGCCGACCGCCGAGCGAGACCCCGTGCTCCTGCCGCTCGCCGCCCTGGTGACGGTCGCGCTCGGGGTGTGCTTCGCCGTCGGGCTGCCCGTGGCGGTCGTCGCCCTGGGAGGGGCCGGCGTGCTGCTCACCGTGACGCTCGTGCGGCGGCGCGACCTCGTGGCCCCCGTCGGGGAGCTCGTGCCGTGGCGGACCGTGCTGGTCGTCGCGTCGCTCTTCGTGGCGGTCGAGGCCTGGCAGGTCCACGGGCTCGGCGACCTGCTCGCCCGGTTCGCGGGGACCGGGACCGGGACCGGGGACCTGCTGCAGGTCGCCGGTGCGGGAGCGGTCGCGGCCAACGCGGTCAACAAACCTGCCCGCCTACCTCGCGCTCGAACCTGCTGCGGCGGGCGACCCGGCGCGGCTCGCGGCGCTCCTCGTCGGGGTCGACGCCGGCCCGCTCGTCACGCCGTGGGCCTCGGTCGCGACCGTGCTCTGGTGGGTCCAGTGCTCACGCCACTGGATGGGCTTCCGCGAGGTCGGCTGGTGGCCGCTCGTACGCCAGGGACTCGTCCTCGCGCCTCTGGCCGTGGTCGCCGGGACGCTCGTGGTCGCCGCGGTCGCGTAGGCCGGTCCGCGCGTGGGCCCTCAGGCCCGCACGCCGATCCACAGGGTCCCGTGCGGCTCGAGCTCGACGCTGCGGTGCTCGACGAACCCGATCGAGCGCATCCCCTCGACGCGCGCCGGGTCGACGATCGCGGTGAACAACGGGCCCTCGACCGGTGAGCCGTCCGGGGAGTGCCGGGCGCTCGCGGGCGCGTCGACGAGCCGGCGCAGCGTGTCGACCCGCTCCGCGCCCTCGATGTCGGGCGCCACGGCCGACGCGACGAGGACGAGGCGCGGACGGACGGCGTCGAGCGCGTCGGCGATCGCGGACTGCGCGATGCCGAGCGCCTGACGGGTCGCGACGCGGACCGGCTCGTCGTCGGCCGGCTCGTCGAGCGGGTCGACGCCGACCTCGCGGACCAGGACCTCGCGGAGCTCGTCCTCGAACGCGGGGACCTCGGGCGGCAGCCACACGGTCGTGGCGAGGAGACCGTCGGCGTCCTCGGCGACCCAGATCTCGCCCTGCTCGAGGATCCCGTGGCCCAGGACCAGGCGGGTCGCGGACGAGAGCTGCTCGGGGTCGACCGGGGCGTCGGGGCGCCCGTCGCCGTCGAGGTCGACCACCGGATGGTCGGTCGTGAGCAGCCGGGCGACGCCGGGCACGTCGATGAAGCGGGCGCGACGGACGGTCGCAGCGGGGTGCGTGGTGTCGGGCATCGGGTCTCCGGTCCTCGGGGAGATGGGGGCTCGTGCCAGTCTGGCCCGGGTCCCTGGGAGGGGGCTGTGCAGAACGCCAGGGGCGGGGGCCTTCTGGGGAGGCCCGGCGGTGACCCGCGGCGATCGACGCGCGCGATGATGTGGTGCGCCGCACGGCGCCGCCGCTGCGGTCCCGCTGCACCCGTCCGTCCCGAGGAGACCACATGACCGTCCTGCGCTCGATCCTGCTCTTCGGCGCCGCTGCGCTCTTCGAGATCGGTGGCGCGTGGCTGATCTGGCAGGGCGTCCGCGAGCACAAGGGGTGGGTCTGGATCGGGGCGGGAATCGTCGCGCTGGGGCTCTACGGGTTCTTCGCGACGCTCCAGCCGGACGCGAGCTTCGGGCGGATCCTCGCGGCGTACGGGGGAGTGTTCGTCGCGGGCTCGCTGGTGTGGGGCATGGCGGTCGACGGCTTCCGGCCCGACCGCTGGGACGTGACCGGTGCACTGCTGTGCCTCGTGGGCGTCGCGGTCATCATGTACGCGCCACGACCGGCGTAGGGGACGTCCGCCAGGCGCTCTCGCCCGGTCCGGCCTGCCCGACGCCGGAGCGCACCCGAGCGCCCCGGGTGCGCTCCGGCATCGGGCGCGCGCGGACACCCGATCCGTTGTCAGAACTGGGCTGGGGCAAACCCCGGCCCAGCTCTGACAACTGGTCGACGACGAGTCCGCAGCGCGTGACCCACGACACCTCGATCTCCGGGGAATAACCCGGGCACCCTCCCGGTTCTCCTCCAAGTACATGCAAATGCATCAACTTGTAGGACGAGGGAGCAACCCCCATGCAGTTCGGAATCTTCACCGTCGGCGACGTCACCACCGACCCCGTCACCGGTCGCACGCCCAACGACACCGAGCGCGTGCGGTCCATGCTCACCATCGCCAAGCACGCGGACGAGGCCGGCCTCGACGTGTTCGCCACGGGTGAGCACCACAACCCCCCGTTCGTCCCGTCGTCCCCCACGACGATGCTCGGCTACCTCGCCGGGCAGACGAAGAACATCATCCTGTCGACCTCCACGACGCTCATCACCACGAACGACCCGGTGAAGATCGCCGAGGACTACGCGATGCTCCAGGTCATCTCGGACGGTCGCATGGACCTCATGATGGGCCGCGGCAACACCGGCCCCGTCTACCCGTGGTTCGGCAAGGACATCCGTGAGGGCGTCAACCTCGCGATCGAGAACTACGCGCTGCTGCGCCGCCTCTGGGAGGAGGAGGTCGTGGACTGGCAGGGCAAGTACCGCACGCCCCTCCAGGGCTTCACGGCCACGCCGCGCCCGCTCGACGGCGTCGCGCCCTTCGTGTGGCACGGCTCGATCCGTACCCCGGAGATCGCCGAGCAGGCCGCCTACTACGGTGACGGCTTCTTCCACAACAACATCTTCTGGCCCATCAGCCACACCCAGCAGATGGTCCGGTACTACCGTCAGCGCTTCGAGCACTACGGCCACGGCCAGGCCGACCAGGCGATCGTCGGGCTCGGCGGCCAGGTCTTCATGCGCAAGAACTCCCAGGACGCCGTGCGCGAGTTCCGGCCCTACTTCGACAACGCGCCCGTCTACGGGCACGGCCCGTCGCTCGAGGACTTCTCCGCGCAGACCCCGCTGACCGTGGGCAGCCCGCAGGAGGTCATCGACCGCTACGGCGCCATGCGCGAGCACGTCGGCGACTACCAGCGTCAGCTCTTCCTCATGGACCACGCGGGCCTGCCGCTCAAGACGGTCCTCGAGCAGATCGACCTGCTGGCCGGCGAGGTCGTCCCCGTGCTCCGCAAGGAGATGGAGGCCAAGCGCCCCGCCCACGTCCCGAGCGACCCGCCGAGCCACGCCCAGCGCGTCGCGAAGGCACGC
This sequence comes from Oerskovia enterophila, assembly GCF_001692445.1. Lineage (GTDB taxonomy): Bacteria > Actinomycetota > Actinomycetes > Actinomycetales > Cellulomonadaceae > Oerskovia > Oerskovia enterophila. Next base: position 14,740 of record NZ_MAQA01000067.1, read on the forward strand.
GCCGAGGGCAAGATCGCGGAGCAGGTCGTCGCGGCCGCCGACCACTGGACGGGCAAGACCGCAGAGGACGACATCCAGGCGGCAGAGGCTGCCGAGGGCGCGGCCCGCAAGGGCTCCGCGTTCGGTCTCTGACCCACCACCCGCCCGGGGAGACCCGGGCGGCCGGGCCGCCCTTGTGGCCAGGGGCGGCCCGGCTCCCAGCACCACCCGGCAGGCCACGAGAGCATCACGCACCACCCGCCGCACGCACCGTGCGGCACACTCGAAGAACCCTCACGAACCAGGAGCACCACCTCATGACCGCTCGCCAGATCGTCGCGATCTCCGCCGGCCTCGGCCAGCCGTCCTCGACCCGCCTGCTCGCCGACCGTCTCTCCGCCGCGACCGTGGCCGAGCTCGGCGACCTGGGCGTGACCGCCGAGGTCACGACGGTCGAGCTGCGCGACGTCGCCCACGCCGTCACCGACGCGATGCTCACGGGCTTCGCGAGCGGCGACCTCGCCGAGGTGATCGAGAAGGTCACGGGCGCCGACGCGCTCGTCCTGGTCACGCCGCTGTTCACGACCACGTACTCGGGGCTCTTCAAGTCCTTCGTCGACATCCTCGACAAGGACTCGCTCCAGGGCATGCCCGTGCTGCTGGGTGCCACGGGCGGCACGTCGCGCCACTCGCTGGCCGTCGAGTACTCGATGCGCCCGCTGTTCACGTACCTGCACGCGGACGTCGCGACGACGTCGGTCTTCGCGGCCACGGACGACTGGGCCGCCGAGGGCGACAGCACGCACGACGCCGGCCCGCTCCCGGCCCGCATCCGCAAGGCGGCCAAGGAGCTCGCGGGCACGGTCGCGGCCCGCGAGCCGCGCACCACGACGGGCATGTTCGACGGCGTGCCCTCGTTCGCGCAGATGTTCGGCCAGTAGCCGGGCCGACCGGGTGAAACGCGGCGTGACCCGCATCACTCACCCGGTGCAGGTTCTCCTTCTGGATGTGCGCCCGACGACGAGGCGCCGGAACCCCTCCACATCCAGAAAGGCACGTCCATGTCCACCCTCTCCGTCGACGGCCAGGCGATCTCCCGCCGTGGCTCCGTCTCCACCCACCTGAGCGGCGCCGTCGACGCCCTCGCTCGTGTCCTGACCCGCTGGTCCGTCCCGGCGCTGCGCGTCGCCCTGGGCCTGGTCTTCCTGGGCTTCGGGGTCCTGAAGCTCTTCCCCGGGGCCAGCCCGGCCGAGGTCGTCGCCGAGCGCACGATCGACACCCTGACCCTCGGCCTGGTCCACGGCCCGGTCGCGGTGATCGGCACGGCGGTCGTCGAGTGCTTCATCGGGATCACGCTCGTCACGGGGTACCTGCTGCGCGCGGGGCTCGTGGTCATGGCCGTCGCGTTCGTGGGCATCCTCGCCCCGACGGTCCTGTTCTTCGACGAGCTGTTCGGCTCGGGCATGACGCTCCTGGGGCAGTACGTGCTCAAGGACGTCGTCCTGGTCGCCGCGGCGACGGTCGTCGGGGCCTACGCGCTCGGGGCACGGCTGCGCCGTGCCGGCTGAGCGCCTCACCGACCAGAAGCACCACCAGAAGCACCACCGCACGCAGCACGAGAAGCGGCTGACGGGGGTCACGGACGCACCGTGGCCCCCGTCAGCCGCTTCTCGTCGTCGGGCGCCCCGTCGGGCACGTCCGGGTCGGCGCCCCCGGCCCCGAGCACACCACGCAGCAGCCGCCGGTCGGGCCGCAGGGCGAGCGGCACCGCGACCGCGGCCGCCGTCAGGACCCATGCCGAGTAGTCCAGCCCGAGGAACGCCCAGATGCTGCCGTGCATCGCGGCGACCGCGAGCACGAACGGGATCCGCGCGACCCGGATCGCGAGCCACAGGGGAGCCGTGAGCTCGAGCACGAGCGCCCCGCCCGCGAGCGCCTGCGTGAGCACGGGTTGGTCCGCGACGGTCTGGACCCACCGGGTGCCGAACGGGGACCCGCTCGCTCCCTGGCGCAGCACCCAGGACATGTTGTCGCTGAAGACCCACTCGGTGCCGCTGTGCCGCAGCTTCTGCGCGCCGGTCAGGAAGTACACCGTGGCGAGGGTCGCGAGTGCAGCTCGCGGCGGCCATCCCCAGGCCGGGGCCCGCGGCGCGGTGTGCGCGGGGCGCGGCGGATCGGCGGCGAACAGCAGCGCGACCGCGACCGTGACGGTCAGGACGTCGTTGTGCAGCACCTTGCCCGAGCTGCCCCACAGGGCGGCGAGAGCGGTGTACGCGCACCACGCGAGCACGAACCCGGCACGCCCCCCACGGCGCACGACGACGAGAGCGACGCCCACGAGCCCCGCGACCTGGACCATGACGAGCAGCCACGCGGGCGGGGTCAGGGTCAGCCAGCCCATGACGTTGCCGTGGTCCGTGAGCGCCGCGGGGCGCCGGGTGATCGCGGTCCAGTCGCGCGTGGCCAGGCGCAGCCCGATCACGAGCGCGAGCAACGTGCGGACCTCGACCAGCCGGTACGCGGGGCCGGGGGCGAGCAGCGCCCGGTCGACGGCGAGCGCGGCCCGGCGCAGCGACGATCCTGCGGCGCCGCTCACGGCATGACGTCCACGACGGTCTCGCGGGACCGCTCGATCCACTCGTCGGCCCCCGCGGGCAGGGTCCGCACGGTGCGCTCGAGCCGCACCGAGCGCACGGTGCCGGGGTCGATCCCGGCCAGCCCCAGCCAGGCCGTCACCATCTCGCGGCGCCTCTCGGGCGTGGCCGCCGCGAGGTCCTGGTACTGGCGGGTCGTGGTGACGAGGGGGGCGGCGCGGTCGCCCGGCTGCACGACGACGTCCCCCTCGGCGGTCGCGGCCACGAGGTCGAGGCTCACCGTCGTGCCCGTGCGCACCTCGCTGAAGAGCCGGTACGCCGTGAACGGCCACAGCTCGGCCTCGGCGGCGGCGGTGAACAGGAGCGTCAGGAGGAGCCCGTAGGTCACGAGGCGTGCGCGGCGCCGGTCGGTCGGCGTGGCGACGGGGGCGGTCGCCGCACGGGTGGTCGCGTCGGGCCAGGGCGCGGCCCAGGCGGGCCGGCGGCTCTGCGCGGTGCGCGCGTCGTTGCGGTGGGTCACGTCTCGACCCTCCCAAGGGGAGGGGGCGGGGACATCGGCCCGACGGCGGTTCGCGCCCCGGCCCCAGGGTGCGGTCCGCGCGGGGTGGGTTCAGCCCGGGGGCTGATGCGCCGTCGTCGGGCCTCCTCGACGCCGTCCTGGCCATGGTCCTCCCCGGGCGCGCTCGCGCCCTGCGTGCCACGCTGGGCGCATGCCCGACCGGGACGACGACGCGTCAGCCACGCCCTCCGGGACGTCCGCTGCCCCCATCCCGCCCGGCGCCCCCGCGCTCCGCACGCTGCTCGAGCTCTCGCTCCCGGCCGTGCTGATCGGGATCGTCGCGGCGGTCGTGCTCAGGGCGCTCGACGAGGCGTCCGCAGCGGTCGAGGACGTCCTGTGGACGGACCTGCCGGGCGCGCTGGGCGTGGATCCCGACGCGCGCTGGTGGATCTTCATCATGCTGACCGGGGCGGGCCTGCTCGTGGGGCTCGTCGTGTGGCTCGTGCCGGGGCACGGCGGGCGGGACTCGGCGACGACCGAGCTCATCGCGCCGCCGCTGCCGCTGCGGGTCCTGCCGAGCCTCGTGGTCGTCACGGTCCTGGGGCTGGCCGGCGGCGTGAGCCTGGGCCCGGAGAACCCGATCATCGCGATCAACACCGCGCTGCTCGTGGCCGTCGTCGCGCGGCTGTGGCCCAAGGTCCCCACGGACCTCGTCGTGATGCTCGCGGCGTCGGCGACGATCGGCGCGCTGTTCGGCACCCCGGTCGCGGCCGCGCTCGTGTTCACGGGGGTCGTCGCGGGCTTCCGCAGCGGCGGCCCGCTGTTCGACCGGTTGTTCCTGCCGCTCGTCTCGGCAGGTGCGGGCGCCATCACCATGGACGCGTTCGGGCGTCCGTTCGCCGCGATGGACCTGCCCGACCTCGGTGTCCCGGACATCGGCGACGTGGGCACGTCGCTCCTGATCGCGACCGCTGCGGCGGGCCTCGCGCTGCTCGGGGTCGTCGCGTTCCCGCACGTGCACCGGTTCTTCCACTCGATGCGCAACCCCGTGCTCTACGTGACGCTCGGCGGGGTGGTGCTGGGCGTCCTGGGGGCGATCGGCGGGCCGCTCACGCTGTTCAAGGGGTCCGAGCAGTCGTTCGAGCTCGTCCAGCAGCGTGCCGACTTCTCGACGTGGAACCTCGTGCTCATCTTCGCGATCAAGCTCGTGGCGCTCGTGATCGCCGCGGCCGCGGGGTTCCGGGGTGGCCGGATCTTCCCCGCGGTGTTCATCGGGGTCGCGGCCGGGGTCGTGGTCAACGCGGCGCTGCCGGGCGTCCCCCTGGGGCTCGCGATCGCGAGCGGGGTGCTCGGGGTCGTGCTCGCGGTGGGACGCGACGGGTGGGTCGCGCTGTTCGTCGCGGTCGCAGTCGTGGGCGACGTGGGCGTCCTGCCGCTGCTGTGCATCGCGATCCTGCCCGTGTGGCTCCTGGTGCGCAGCGCGCCCGAGATGCTGGCCGCCCCCGAGCCACCGACCGCAGTCGCGGCCGGCGGGTCCACGCCGACCGGCGAGGGGCGTCCCGCGCCCACCGACGGGCCCCGTCCCGACGCCTCCTGACCGGGCCGGGTCCGGACACGCCGCGCACCGACCGTGCCGGGCCGCGTCACTCCCAGCCCACGCGCGAGTCCTCGTGCATCTCGGGGCACGTCCCGCCGGGCTCGATGACCGCCTCGAAGTGCCACATCTCGTTCGCGTAGGTCCGGCACAGGCCCAGGTCCGCGCCGTGCTCGCCGAGCCACAGGGCGCCGTCGGTCGCCCCGACGTCGATCGCCGTGCCCGCCACGTGCGCCGAGGCCTCGGGCGGCAGGACCCACCGCTTGGCCTCCTCGAGCGAGCCGCGCTTGCGGACCACGTCCTCGACGACCTGCGCCTGCTCCTCGGCCGACCGCCACCCGGAGACGAGGGTCAGCTCGATCCCGTCCTCGGCCGCGAGCGCCTGCGCCTGCTCGAACCGGCGGAGCAGCTCGGGGTCGAGGCCGGTCGCGGGAGCCTCGGCCCGCGACCCGTCCGCCTCCCCGGTCGTGCCCGGCGCCGCCCCTGCGCCAGGGCCGACCCCTGCGCCAAGATCGGCCCCGGCCGACGGGGCGTCGGGGGCCAGGAGCCGGTACGCCGAGACCCCGCACGCGACGAGCGCGGCGACGACCACTGCGGCGTACACGCGGTCCGCGGGACTTCGGCGTCGACGGGCCGAGCCCGCCGACGAGCGACCGGACGGCCAGGCGCGCCTGTCCCGTGGCGCAGGCCGCAGGCCCGCGGTGCCCGTGCCGGGCACGAGCGAGTCGAAGGTCGGCAGCGGGGGCGACGGCACAGCGCTCGTCGGTGCAGCAGCGGCCGGCGGCACGGGCCGGGAGCCGGCGGGGAAAGAGGGCGGGGGAGGGACGTCGAAGGTCATGTCTCGACCCTCGCCGCGCGGCCCTTCCTGGGGCATCGCCCCCCGGGGCCGTCCTCGCCCTGTCCGCAGGGCGCGTCCCGCCCGGGCGCGTTCGTCCCCGGGGCGGACGCGACGTCGTCGGACACCAGCCCCAGGGCGGACTCGCCGCGACGGCCTCCCTGGATACGGTGAGGACGTGCAACCGACCCGCCGTGCCCCCGAGTGGGCCCAGGACCTCCTCGTCGCGCTCGCGGTCGGGCTGGTCTGGTTCGGTGGAGTCTGGTTCATGTACCAGGGGGACTACTGGATGCCTCGGGACATCCGGTCGTACTGGTGGACCGGGGCCTGGCTCGTCCTGACGCTGGCCCTGAGGAGGATCGCGCCCGGTGGCGTCTTCTGGGTCACCGCGGTGTTCTACCCGCTCTTCCAGGACGACGCCGTGAGCAACCAGTTCCATCTCGTCCCGCTCCTCGTGGCGGGCTTCGGCGCGACCCGCCAGGGAGCGGTCCCGCCTCCGCTCGCGGCGATCGGTGTCGTCCTGTCGGGCTGGTCGCTGCACATGAGCAGTGAGCACTGGGACGGGTACTGGCAGGTCGTGGGCTGGTCGTCGCCCTCGGGGATCCTGACCACGGTCGCCCTGGCGCTCGCGGCCGTGGCGCTCGGGTGGATGGTCCGGCGCATCGCCGTGACGGGCGAGGCCCTGCGCGAGCGCAACGAGGAGCTCACGGCCCTGCAGGGGGTGCTCGCCCAGCAGGCCGTGCACGCCGAGCGCACGCGCATCGCCCGCGAGCTGCACGACGTCGTCGCGCACCACATGTCCGCGATCGTCGTCCGGGCGCAGGCCGCGGACCGCGTCGCGCCCAACCAGCCCCAGGCCCCCGCCGAGGCGGTCACCTGGATCGCCGAGGAGGGCAAGAAGGCGCTGACCTCGATGCGCTCGGTCGTGCACGTGCTGCGCCGCGAGACCGGGGACACGCTCGAGCTCGCCCCCGCCCCCGCGCTCGACGACGTCCGGGCCGCGGCCGCGCGCCTGACCGAGGCCGGCCGGGACGTCGAGCTCGACCTGCCCGACGACCTGGGCGACCTGCGGCCCGAGGTGAGCCTCGCCGTCGTGCGCATCGCCCAGGAGGGACTGACCAACGTGCTGCTGCACTCGCTCGCCCCACGCCTGAGCCTCGAGGTCGTCGCGACGCCCGGGTACGTGCGCGTGGCCGTCCGCGACCCCGGGCCCCCGCTGCCCGACAACCCCGACCTGCACGGCGGCAACGGCCTGCTGAACATGCGCGAACGAGCCCTGTCCTGCGGCGGCACCCTGTCCGCAGGACCCGACCAGAGCGGCGGCTGGCGCGTCCAGGCCGTCCTGCCCCGGGAGACCCCATGACCCACAGCCCCGTCCCGTCCCCCCTCCCGGAC
>NZ_MAQA01000068.1 GCF_001692445.1 Oerskovia enterophila
GCCCGTGGTCGGGGCGGCCTCCCGGTACCCCCCGACCCGACCGAGGCCGCCCCGACCACGGGCACCAGGTGCCCTGCCGCGACGTGGCTCAGGGCCTCGGCGCACACCGCGCCCCAGAACACCTCGGAGGGCGACGCGTCGCCCGAGGCCCACGCGTCGAGCAGCGCGTCGACGGTCCTCGTATCCCAGCGTGCCCGTGCGGCATGGCCGTCGGTGCCGTGCTCGCCGGACTCGCCAGGTCCGGCTCCGGCCGGGGTGCGTGCTGCGAGGGTCACGTGGCCTTCCTGGTACGCCGTCCGTCGACGTTTCCCGAGCCGATCAACGTACGATGTACGCAGATCATTCCCGACAGTTCGGGTGAACGTCGGGCACTCCTCGATGATCCCCGACACCGACCGAGGAGGCAGCCCGTGCCGACCCCGACGACCAGCCCCGCACCCCCCGCGACGCCGCGCGACCCCGCGCGGACCCTCGCCCTTCTCTGGGGTCTGCACGCCGACCGTGGCGCACGGGGGCCCCAGCAGTCCCGGACGCCCGACGAGGTGGCGCGCGCCGCCGTCGGGCTCGCGGACGAGGACGGGGCGCTCACGGGGCTCTCGATGCGCAAGGTCGCAGCCGCGCTGGGCATCGGGACCATGTCGCTCTACACCTACGTGCAGAACAAGGACGACCTCGTCGACCTCGTGGTCGACCGCGCCTACGGCGAGCTCTACCCCCAGGGGCACGCGCCGGGAGCGACCTGGCAGGACCGGCTGCGTTCCGTCGCGCGAGCCAACTGGGACCTGTTCGCAGCCCACCCCTGGCTCCTCGACATCGACCTCGCGCGCCCCGTCCTGGGGCCGGGAGAGACGCGCAAGTACGACGTCGAGCTCCGCGCGATCGAGGGCGTCGGCCTCGACGACGTCGCGATGGACGCGACCGTGACGCTCGTCGTGGGACAGGCGACGACCGCGGCCCGGCGCGCTCGTGCGGCCCGCGCCGCGCACGAGGCGAGCGGCCAGACCGACGACGAGTGGTGGGCCGCGAACGCCCCGCTGCTCGAACGGATCAGTGCGATGAGCACGTTCACGGTCGCGGGACGCGTCGGGGCGACGGTCGGCGAGGCGCAGCAGTCGGCATACTCGCCCGAGGCCGAGCTCGACTTCGGGATCGAGCGCATCGTCGCGGGCGTCGAGGCACTCGTCGCATGAGCTCGGAGCCTTCCGCCGGCGGGTCCGACCCGCGCCGCCCCGGCGCCCGGCTCGTCACGGCGGCGCAGGTCCTGCTCACCCTCGCCGGGGTCCTCTACCTGGGAGTCGTCGTCGAGGCGGCCGCGGGCTGGCCCCTCGACCCCGCGCGGTCGTACCTGTCCGAGCTCGCGGCGCTCGACCAGGCCACCTCGCCTCTGTTCCGGTCCACCGACGTGGCCGCGGGCACACTGGTGGTCGTCGGTCTCGCCCTCCTGGGGTCGGCGTACCGGCTCGCCCGCCACGAGGGTGAGCCGGCCGCGACGATCGTGCAGAAGGTGACGTTCTGGGCCTTCGTCGTGTTCGGCCTCGCGACCGTGGCGGACGCGCTGCTGCCGCTCGACTGCGCGCTCTCGGTGGGCGACTGCGCCGCACGCGAGGAGGCCGGGGAGCTCAGCCTCGCTCATCAGGCCCACACCTTCTCGAGCGTGGCCTCGGGCGTCAGCTCGTTCGTCGCGAGCGCGGGGGTCGTGTGGCTCGCCCACGCCCGACGGCGCACCCCCCTCGGCATCTCGGCCCGCCTCGCGGGCGCGCTGGGACCGCTCCTGGGGGTCGTGACCGGCACGATCGGCCTGTTCGGCAGCCCGCTCCCCGTGGGGACCGGGATCGTGCAGCGCGTCCAGATCGTCGCGTTCTCCGTGGTGCTCGTGCTGGCCGTGCAGGTCCTGACGCTGCGCCAGCCACACCGCGGTGCACCGGAGACGGACGTTCCCCAGGACCGCACAGCGCGCTCACCGGCGTCGCACAGCGAGCCGTGATGGACTGTGCCGCATGGCTTCGGCGATCACCACACCGGCACCCACGACCTGGGTCGTCCTCCCCGGTCTCCTGCTCGCTCCCTCGGACATGGAACCCGTCGCCCGGGTGGTGCGCGAGCAGTTCCCGGACGCGACGGTCCGGGTGCTCGACTCCTGGGACACCGCCGTCACGGCCCCCGTCGCGGCGATCCGTGCCGAGCTCGGGCTGGCGGACGACCAGGCGCCGGGCAGCGTCGGGCTCGTGGGGCACAGCGTGGGCGGTCTGGCCGCGATCGAGTGGGCGCTGACCCACCCCGAGGAGCTCGGGGCCGTGCTGCTGCTCGACCCCACGACCCCGTTCCTCCCGCGCCGTCCCGAGCGGCCCGCGCCCGTGGGGCTCACGCTCCTCGCCGAGCGTGTCGTCCACACGAGCGGGCTCCTGCTCTCGCGCTGCGGGGCGGTCACGAGGCGGGGACCCGCGCTGCGCCGTCGGGCCTGGTACGACGCGACGCACCGCCCCGACCCCCTGCCGGACGACGAGGCCGTCCGCCGCTACGGCACGCCCGAGGCGTGGCGCCTGCTCACCGGGCAGTACGAGCAGAGCTGGGCGCAGGCCGAACGGGTCACCACGCTCTTCGCGCGCGACGCGGGCGCGCTGCGACGGCTCGTGGTGCGCCCCGTCCAGCTCGTCGGGTGGGGCAGGCGTGGTCAGGGCACGTTCCTGCGGGACGAGCGTGAGCTCGCCGCGCGCCTGGGCGCGGAGGTCTACGGGCTGCGGGGCGAGGGGCACATGTTCCCGCTCACCCGTCCTGACGTCGTCGCGCAGGTGCTGCGTGGGGAGGTGCCCGACGGGGCAGTGGCTCCCGTCGTGGAGGCAGAGTTCCGCTGAGCGCGAGCTACCAGCCGGACGCGTACTCGAAGTGCCACGGCTCGGGCTTGGACCCGTTGCTGCGGGCCCACGGCGGGTTGTCCCAGCCGTAGAGCGGGGCGTTGGCGCGCAGCCACTTGTACTGGGCCGAGCCGGGGTTCGAGGCGGGCGAGGTCAGGTCGATCGCCAGGCCCCATCCGTGGTTCGACGTGCCAGGGACCGCCGCGAGGCCAGGCTTGGCGGCGCGGGTCGCGACCTGGCTGGAGTACGAGCGGTACGAGTCGGTCAGGCCGATCGGCTCGCCGAAGCGCTGCTGGTAGGCCGCGGACAGCTCCTCGAGCATCGCCGCCGCGTCGCAGCGCAGCATGTGGCTCCGCGCGAACGAGAGCGTCGTCAGTGCCGAGGCCGGGATCTTGCCGTTCGCGTAGTTCGTGGACCCGCACTGGGCGAGCAGGGTCGCGGCGCGCGCGCGGCGCTCGGCAGCGAGCTCGGCGGGAGTCGCCGGTGCCGGCGTGACGCCCGACGCGCCGGTCTCGCCGAAGTCCTGGAGCAGGACCGCGACACGGTTCGCCGCGCGGGCGACGTCCTCGCTGGTCGCGGGAGCGACTGCCTCGGTGTCGACCTCCGCTGCGGTCTCCGTCGTCAGGGCCGTGCGCTCGCTCGAACGTGAGGCGCGGTCCGTTCCCTGAGCACGCTCGGCGATCAGGGACTCGGTGAGCGCGGCCAGCTCGGCCTTCGCGTCCGCGAGGTCCTGCGGGCTCGTGGCGCGTTCAGCCGCCGGGCCGTCGGCGCGGGTGAGCAGGTCCTGTGCCTGGCTGAGGAGCTGCTCCTCGGCGTCGACCTCTTGCTGGGCGAGCCCGGTCGTCGCGTCGCCGGCCTCGTCGTCCGCGAGGTCCGTCCGTAGACCGCCCGGGGCGAAGTCTCCCGAGGCGGTGCCGGGCAGGACCAGGGGGACGCAGGCCAGGGCGCCCACGAAGGCAGCGCCCGTCGCGGCGCGGGCCACGAACTTGGAACCGAACAGGGGGCCGCGCGTGGGCATCGCCGAGGCGACGACCGGGGTAGGACCCGTGGCCGGTGCGCCGGCCTTGCGCTCACGCCGCGTGAGGGGGGCGAACGGGTGCTCGTCCGTCGTGGCCGCGCTGAACCCGGTGGCGACGAACGGTGCGGACGGGGTGGCGACGACGGGCGTGGGAGCAGAGCGCAGGGGGGTCGGTGCCGGGACCAGGACGACCGGGATCTCACCCGAAGGGGTCTGCAGCGGCGCGACGGGCTCTGCGGCACGCTGGATGCCCGTGGGCGGGAAGGGGGAGACGCGAGGGGCCGCGGGCTGGGCTGCGACAGGGGCCTCGACGGGAGCCATGGCGCGGGCCGCGGCGGCAGGAGTCGTGGCGGCGACCGGGGGGAGCGCCTGGAGGGCGGGGGCATCGACGCGGGTCGGCACGTGAGGTGCGACGGCGACCTGAGGTACCGCGAACGTCGCTGGGCGGGGTGCGGTGTGGCGGTGCTCGACGTGCAGCGTCTCGGGACGGGCGTACCCCTCGACCCCGGCCGCGGCGAGCTCTCGCGCGCGGAGCTCGGCCTGACGTTGACGCCGCGTGGGGGTCGGCGCTGCGCCGTGCGGGCGCTGCTGGACCGGTGCGGACGTTTCCACCTGACGTGACTCCTGTGCTCTGGACGACCTCCCCGGGGGAGGACTCTGCTGACTGCCGTGGTGCGGGAGCCAGTGGTCGTTGCCGTCCGTGCTGCGCCCGATCGTCGCCTACGTTACCCGTTCGTTATCGCTCTGTGTGACGCCATCCACACCCCGTGCCGATCTCTCCGCACGGTGGCGCGGAAAACTCGTGCGGAGGTTCGCTCGGCGGGACGTGGGGCAGGCCCGCGGTCGTCCGGTACGCGAAGGTTGCCGGGATGCGGGGGCGGGGCCATCGAGGTCCCGCTCAGCCGCGACCCGACGGCCGGACGAACGGGAACGCGAGCGTCTCGCGGATGCTCGCCCCGATGAGCATCATGTAGACGCGGTCCACCCCGATCCCGAGCCCGCCCGTGGGCGGCATCGCGAACTCCAGCGCGGACAGGAACTCCTCGTCGACCTCCATGGCCTCCGGGTCGCCCGCGGCGGCGAGCAGGGACTGCTGCGTGAGGCGTTCGCGCTGGTCCACGGGGTCGATGAGCTCGGAGTACGCGGTGCCCAGCTCGGCGCCGAACGCCACGAGGTCCCACCGTTCCGCGAGCCGCGGGTCGCGGCGGTGCGTGCGCGTCAGCGGCGAGGTCTCGAGCGGGAAGTCCGTGTAGAACGTGGGCTCGACGGTCTGCCCCTCGACGAACGCGTCGTAGAGCTCGGTGACGATCGCGCCGTGCGTCATGGTCGGGGTCCAGTGGACGCCCTTCTCCTCGCAGATGGCCTGGAGGGTCTCGAGGGGGGTGTCCGGCGTGACCTCCTGGCCCACGGCCCGGGACACGGCCCCGTGCACGGTGTGGACGGGCCACTCTCCGTCGAGCCGGACGACGGTCCCGTCGGCCCGGCGCGAGATCGGCTCGCCGTGCACCGCGATCGCCGCCTCGATGATCAGGTCGCGCGTGAGGACGCGCATCGAGGTGTAGTCGCCGTACGCCTGGTAGGCCTCGAGCGACGTGAACTCGGGGTTGTGGGTCGCGTCGGCGCCCTCGTTGCGGAAGTTGCGGCCCAGCTCGAAGACCTTGCCGACCCCGCCGATCGCGAGCCGCTTGAGGAACAGCTCGGGGGCGATGCGCAGGTACAGGTCCACGTCGTACGCGTTGATGTGCGTCGTGAAGGGGCGGGCGTTCGCGCCGCCGTGCACGCGCTGCAGGATCGGGGTCTCGACCTCGATGAACTCGCGCGCGGCGAGCGAGTCGCGGAGCGACTTCACGGCCGCGCTGCGTCCGCGCAGGACCTGGGCCGTGCGGGTGTCGAGGGCGAGCTCCATGTGCTTGAGCCGGACCTTGGCCTCTGCGTCGGCGAGCCCGCGGTGCTTGTCGGGAGGGGAGGTCAGGGCCTTGGAGGCCATGCACCAGGCGGTGCCGTGCAGCGAGAGCTCGCCACGTCGGCTGCGGGTGAGGTCGCCCGTGACGCTCACCTGGTCGCCGAGGTCGACGGCCCGGCGCCACAGCGCGAGGTCCGGGCCCGGCCGGTCCGCGGTGAACATGACCTGGATCTCGTCGGTACCCTCGCGCAGGTCGGCGAAGATCACGCCGCCGTGGTCGCGCAGCCGGACCACGCGCCCGACGACGGACAGGTCGCCGGGAGCGGGCACGTCGCCCGGTGAGGTGGTCGCTCCGGCCGGCGCGCCGCCGTCGGGCACATGGGTGCCCCGGCGCACGGCCTCGCCGATCGAGACGGTCCGGGGGACCGAGACCGGGTAGGGCTCCATGCCCGCGGCGCGCAGGACGCCGAGCTTGGCGTGGCGCGTGGCCTGCTGCTCGGTCAGGCGGCGCGTGGGCGCCGAGACCGTGAGCAGCGCGGTCTCCTGGGCGCGCACGGCATCGGCGAAGGCCGCGGAGATCTCGGGCCGGTGCAGGTCCGGGGAGCGGTCGCGGCGGTGGAGGATGTTCGGGGTGTTCGGCAGGAAGCCCTCGGCCTGCCCGACCGCGAAGATGATCTGCGTGAGCTGGCCCGCGTTCTGGTAGCAGAGCAGGCGGGGCTTCCAGTCCGGCAGGTACTTCTCGTTCGACTTGTAGAGCGAGTCGAGCTGCCAGAACCGCGACGCGATCAGCAGCACCCGGCGGTTGAAGCGCTGGACCGGGGTCGCCCCGATGCGGGCGCCCTGCTCGAACGACCCGCGGAACATCGCGAAGTTCATGGAGATGCGGTCGATCCCCATGCCGCGGCCCGCGGCCACGAGCTCGGTGACCATGAACTCGGTGACGCCGCTGACGGCCTGCGGGTGGCGGCGCATGACGTCGAGCGACAGGCCGCGGCGCCCCCACGGCACGAACGACAGGAGGCCGCGCGGGTTCCCGTCGGCGTCGTGGGCCGAGACGATCATCTCGCGCGGGTCCGCGGGGTCCCCGAGGCGGCTCAACGACATGGAGAAGCCGCGCTCCTCGCCGTGCCTCCACTCGTCGGCCACGGCGACCAGCTTCGCGAGCTCGTCGGGGGCGATCTCCGACTGGCGGCGGACCAGGACGCGGTAGCCCTCGCGCTCGGGGCGCGCCACCGCGTGCCGGACGGACCGCATGGCCGGGCCGTCGAGGTTGAACGTGCGTGTGTTGATGATGGCCTCGTCGCCCAGCGCGATGGGGTGCAGGTCCACCGCCTGGAAGGCCTTGGCGCCGAGCTCGCTCGTCGAGAGCACTGCGGGGACCCAGCCGAACCTGCGGGCGTGCGCGCGCCACTGCTCGATCGCGTCGGGCCAGCTCGCCCTGTCGCCGATCGGGTCGCCCGCGGCGAGGCACACGCCCGAGATGACGCGGTAGGAGATCGCCGCCCGCTGGTCCTGCGAGAAGACCGCGCTGCGGTCCCAGCGCGTCGCGAAGTACTCGAGCGAGTCGTCGCTCGGGTGCTCGAGCAGCAGCTTGCGCACCGCGAGCTCGTCCGCGGCCTCGACCTTGGCGTCGTGGGGTGCAGACCGCATGAACACCGCGATCGCGAGGACCAGTGCGAGTGCCGAGATCAGGCCCGCGACGAGCGCGAGCCACGCGGGACCCGTGCCGTCGGCGTGCAGCGGGTAGTCGCTGGGTGCGAGGCCCGTCGCGACCGACAGGCTCCAGTTCACCCGGTTGCGGATCCCGTGCAGGGTGTTGGGGACGGCCTCCAGGAGGAGGAGGGTGATGAGCGCCGAGACCGCGACGCCGACGACGAGCACGAGGATCGCGCGCCACCAGGCCCCCTTGCTGACCTTGGCGGGAAACGCCGAGCGGGCAGCGATGAGCAGGACGACCGCGACGACCGCGACGACCCAGGACGCGATCTCCAGGGGCGACAGGACCAGGCCGTCGGAGCGCAGGGCCTGCTTGTCGTCGTCGAACACCCAGAGCAGCCCGACCGCGAGCCCCAGCACCGCGACCGGGAGCTGCCACAGGAGGACCACGAACCACAGGGCCGCCCGTTGCCTGCGCAGGAGCCCGCTCGCGATCACCCCGACCAGGACCACCGAGAACACGCTCGGGTACGTCGGGAGGTTGAGCACCGCGAGCCAGTCGCTCACGGTCCGCACGAACCCCGGGGCGAACAGGAGCAGGATCAGCGCGAGCACGAGCCAGAACGCGACGGCCTGCACGATCCTGCCCGTCCAGGACGCGACCGCCTCCGCCCAGGGGGGAGCAGACGTGCGGGACAGAGAGGTCGAGCGAGGCATGCGTGCTCCTAGAGGCCGGCGGTGCACCCATTCAAGCGCAGGAGCGGTGATTGCGAGAGGTGGAGAGAGGCGGTCGCGCCCGATGTGCCCCTCAGAGGCGTCCGGCGAACGTGACCGTGACGATCCCGATCGGGGCCGTCACGGTCACGTTCCTCGCCGACCTTCCGGCGGTCCTACTGAAACCGGTCCCAGAAGCCGATGCAGGCGCCGTTGATCCCGTCGCCTGTGGGTTCTCCTGCCCGGAGCGCCTGGTAGTAGCCCGACATCGCCCACCAGACTCGTGGTGACCCGATCCAACGAGCCCGGATCTCGAAGTACTCCGGCGACTGAGCCGCCGGGAGTGGGACGCTGGCCAGCGCAGTGAGGTCTTGGTCCATCTTCGGCCAGAGGTCCTCGGAAGTGCGGAGGTACTCGTCGAACGTCTGGCACGTTGCTCGGTCGTCGGTGGGGGGAGCGGCATCGGGGGCGCTGCCCTCGACGATCTGAAGGACGAAGGTGGGGACGGCCCCGGACTCGTCGAGGTTCACCTCGTACGTCCCGAGAAGGCGCTCGAACGGCAGGCTGTGGTTCCAACCTTTCGGAGGAACCTCGTCGGCGAAGAACGCACCCCCCACGACGGACATGGCCCAGCCGTCGTCGCTCGTCGCTCGTGGACGGCCGAGATCGTTTCGCATGGCCGGGACGGTCAGTCGCCGGGAGCCGGCCTGCTCGGAGATCAGGATCTGCTGCGCATCGGACTTGACCGCGTAGAAGAGGTCGACAGAGGCGGGCGCCCCCGTCGCCGCCGCCTCACGAAGGGCCTCGAAGACGGCCGACGTGTCGGTGTCGAGCACGTCCCGGACCTCGATGGGCGTCGGGTCTGGAACCGACGACTCCGCTCCCGACGCCGACGGGGGCGGAGTCGTCGGGTGAGCTGCGCTCACGGTGTGCCCCGCGATGCTCGTGAGGTTCCCGGTGTCGTCGACCGTCACGGTCCACGGACCGCCGACCACGGTGCCCGAGACGGCGTCCTGTCCCGCCGGGGTGATCTCGGCGGGGAGCATCCCGACCGCGGAGTAGGTACCTGCCGCGGGCGGGGTCCCGTCGGTGCACGTGCCCACCGTCGGGAGCGCGATCCCTCCCGAGCCGCCAGGCTCGAGGTCGAGCACCTGCACCGGTTCGGGCACCGGGGAGACGAACTGGACCGTGCCCTCACCATCCACCAGGTAGAGGTTCGCGAAGCCGGTCGATGTCAGGGTGAGGGCGGTGTCGCTCGTGTTGGTGACGTAGAGCCCGGACCCGCCCGTGTCGTCGGCGTCCGTGGTGCTGTCGCCGCCGTCCGGTCCGAGGACGAGCGGAGTCGTCGTCGCGAGGAGGTCCGAGAGGTCGTCGCCGCACGTCGGGGTGAAGGCGCCGGCAAGCGGCTCGACGACCTGGGGCGTCGGCGAGGGGACCGGGGGGGCAGGGAGGATCTCGACGGGCGCGGGCGAGAAGAGCCCCGAGAGTCCGATACCCGCGACGCCGAGGAGGACGAAGCCCGCGGAGCCGAATGCTGCGGCGCGCTGGCGGCGGGATCGCTTGACGAGTCGGTGGACCTCGGCCGCCCCGGTGAGGTCCTCGGTGACGGACCCGGCGGCGCTCTCGGCGATGTCGGAGAAGGCGGCGTCCAGGTGCATCGGGGGCAGGTGCTTGTCGTTCATCGGGCTCCTCCCTGGGGAGTGACGTCGAGGTCGTCGGACGGGGTGTCGATGGGGCCGAGGCATGCTGCGAGCTTGCTGTTGGCGTCGCTGAGGTAGCGCTTGACGGTGCCCTCGCTGAGTGAGAGCTGGTCGGCGACCTGGCGGACGGTGAGGTCGGAGTAGAAGCGCAGGACCACGCATGCGCGTTCTCGGGGGGAGAGCGTCATGAGCGCCTTCTGCACGTCGAGGCGGGCGTCGGTCGCCGACGGTGTGTCAGGGCCGTCGGGTTCGTCGAACAGGTGACGGATGCCCTCCCAGTGGCGTCGGCGGCGGAAACCGTCGAGGTACGTCGTGAGGATCGCCTTGCGGACATAGCTCTCGGCGAGCTGGAAGTCCGTCGCGGCGCGGCCGCGTCGGAACGTGCGCACGAGCCCCTCCTGGACGAGGTCCTCCGCTTCCCGCAGGTCGCCGCACAAGAGGTACGCGTACCCCACGAGCGCTCTCCGACGGGTGCGGACGATCTCGTCCAGCACCTGCTCCCAACGGGCCATGAAGTCCTCCTGCATCGATCTGCGTGCCGTGTCACCGCTCTCAACGAGCCACACCGACAAAACGTTGGGGTCGGGCGCCAGACGGTCTCGGCCACCAGGCCGTGCCTCGCGCACGAGGCCCCGCTCACCAGGAGGTGGACGGGGCCCCAGGTCGGCCGATGGACGCTCGGTCCCTCAGCCCTCGCAGGCCTGGGCGAGGGCGTCGCCGCCGACGTCCATCGTCCGCATCGTCTCCACTCCGTGCACGATCGACCACCAGATGCGAGGGGACTCGATCCAGCGCGACCGGATCTCCCGGTAGAGCACGGAGTCCGCGGCAGGGGCTGCGTCCGCGGCGAGGGCGGCGAGGTCGTCGTCATAGGTCGCGAGGGCACCCCCGGACGTGTCGACTCCGTTCATGGCGTCGGCGTAGGCGGCGCAGACCGCTCCGTCGGTACTGGTCGGAGCCTTGTCGGGCGTGCCCCCGTCGACCACCTGCAGCGTGACCGTCGGGGTCGTTCCTGTGTCATCGACAGTGACGTCGTAGGTGCCGACCAGGCGGGAGAGAGCGAGCCCGTTCGCCGACCGGTCGGCGAAGGAGGCCCCACCGTGGAGGGCCAGCGTCCAACCGTCGTCGCTGGTCGTGCGCTGTCGACCGGAGACCGCGGCGTTCGGGCGCACGGTGAGCGTTCGACTACCTCCGGCGCCCTCGACCACCGGGATCACTTCGGTGTCGACGGTCAGGTCGAGAGCTGCCGGAGTTCCCGATGCCGCAGCCTGGCGGAGCTCCTCGAAGACGGCCGACGTGTCCGTGAGGAGCACGTCCCGGACCTCTACTGGGTCCGGCTCGGGAGAGATCGTCAGAGGGACCGGCTCCGAGACGAGCCACCCGTCGAACAGCGGCCCGGTCGTCTCCTCTCCCCACGTCCCGTCCGGCTGCAGCGCCGAGTAGCCGGTGAGGGGGAGCCTGTGGAGCGCAAACACCTCGTAGTCACCCGCGGGGAGCGGCGAGGGCTGCTTGCCGACCGTGCCGCACGACGCGGACGACGCGACGTCCAGGTCCCACGAGCTCGACGACCCCGGCGCGGGCGTCGCCACGCCCGTCGTCTCGACGGTGGGGAGCGACGAGCTCACGATGACCCCGTCCTGTGCGACCACGTACGCGCCCGTGGCCGAGTCGGCGTACCGGAGGCGCGCGTCGCCGTCGAACCGCAGGAGCACCGGTGCGGCCACGGAACCGGAGGTCTCCACCGCGAGGTCGGGCACCCCGACGCTCAGGTGGGCGGGCAGGTCGTCGCCCGTCGGGGTCGGGGCGGGCTGCTGGCACGCGAGGGCCGCGGCGTCGATCCCGGTCGGGAACGTCGGCGCCGGTGCGGGCGTCTCCGTCGGGTTCGCGGAGAGCGACGGGGACTCCGCGGGTGCGATCGGCTCGGGCCGCACGTCCTGCGGGAGCGTGATCGCCGCGACGCCGAGCGCCCCGGCGACGCACAGCGTGGTCGCCCCGAGGGCCACCTTCTTCGCTGCCCGACGGCGTCGCGTCCGTCCGCGGACGACGTCGAGGTGGGCGTCGAGCCCGGGGAGGGACGCGTCGTCGACCAGGTCGCGCAGGGCCCGGCTCAGCTCGTCGTCGTGGTTCGAGGGTCCGTGGTCGGTGGCGCTCACTGGGTGTTCCTCCCGTTCGTCGCTGCTGGGGTCGGCAGGGCCTGCACCGGTGTCGTGGATGATGCTCCACCTGTCTGCGGAGCCGGTTCGGTCTGCGGTTCCGCCTTCCCGGTGGGTCTAGCGGGCGTCGCCGTCGTGGTGGCGGTCCGGTCCCCCTGTGTCGTCGTGACGACCGCAGGTGTCGCGCCGAGCGTCTGCTGCATGACGGCCATCGCGTCGGACAGGTGCCGCTTGACGGTCCCCTCGGCGCACCCGAGCTCCTCGGCGATGCGGGGCACGGTCAGGTCCTCGTAATACCGGAGCACGACGCACGCGCGCTGCCGCGGCGTCAGTCCCGCGAGCGCCTTGGCCGTGTCGGCGCGGGCGGACGCAGGTGCCTCCGGCCCCGGGACGGACTCTCGCTGCCCGACGAGGTGCCGCAGCCCGAGCCAGCTCCGTCGCCGGCGGTAGCCGTCGAGGTAGAGCGTGAGGATCGCTCGCCGTACGTACCCCTCGAGGTGCGCGACGGGGCGGTCGCCCTCGCTGCCGGATGCGTCGTCGAGCGTGAAGAGTCTCGTCTCGCCCGCGGGTGACGTGGCCGCGGTCTGTCGAGGCGCCGTCGGGCCCCTTCCGCGAAGCCGTGAGAACACCTTGACGAGTGCGTCCTGCACCACGTCCTCCGCGTCGCGCCTGTTCCCGCAGAGCAGGTAGGCGTACCCCGTGAGCGCTTGCCCGCGCTGTGCTGTCAGCGCGGCGAGCTCGTCGTCCCAGGTGGCCACCGGTCCCCCTTCGTCGTGTACCGGACCACCCCTGGTGGGTGGTGTCACTGATCATGACGGGCGACCGCGCCGGATCGTTGGGGTGCTCGCTCGTGAAGACCTGCACGACGTCGCGTGACGTGCGCCACACATGGCTAGACTCGGGCGCATCCTCCGGGGGTGCCGGAGGTCAGCCGGTGACCCCGGTCCAGCAGTCGTCAAGGAGGACGGATGCTCACGCTCAGCTCCACCAGTCTCACGATCGTCGCGGTGATCGGGGCCATCGGGCTCGCCGCGCTGGTCTTCGCCTTCGTGCTCAGACGCCAGGTCCTCGCGGCGCCCGAGGGGACCGCGAAGATGCAGGACATCGCGCAAGCGATCCAGGAAGGGGCGTCGGCCTACCTCAACCGGCAGTTCCGCACGCTCGCCCTGTTCGCGGTGATCGTGTTCGGTCTCCTGTTCCTGCTGCCGGGGGACGCCGGCATCAAGGTAGGGCGTTCGGTCGCGTTCCTCGTGGGCGCCGGGTTCTCGGCGTGCATCGGCTACCTGGGGATGTGGCTCGCGGTGCGCGCGAACGTGCGCGTCGCGTCGGCCGCGACCAGACCCGGCGGCCGTGCCGAGGGGGCCCGGGTGGCCTTCCGCACCGGAGGCGTGGTGGGGATGTCCGTCGTGGGTTTAGGGCTGCTCGGTGCGGCAGGGGTCGTCCTGCTGTACCGAGGGGACGCGCCGGCTGTGCTCGAGGGGTTCGGGTTCGGGGCTGCTCTGCTCGCGATGTTCATGCGCGTGGGTGGCGGGATCTTCACCAAGGCGGCGGACGTCGGTGCCGACCTGGTGGGCAAGGTCGAGCAGGGGATCCCCGAGGATGACCCGCGCAACGCGGCGACCATCGCGGACAACGTGGGCGACAACGTGGGGGACTGCGCGGGCATGGCCGCGGACCTGTTCGAGTCCTACGCCGTCATGCTCGTCGCGGCCCTCATCCTGGGCAAGGCCGCGATGGGCGAGCAGGGGCTCGTCTTCCCGCTGATCGTCACGGCGATCGGCGCGTTCGTCGCGGTGCTGGGCGTGTTCATCACGCGTATCCGCGGCGAGGAGAACGGCCTGCGGGCCATCTACCGCGGGTTCTACCTCTCGGCGCTGCTCGGTGCGGTCCTGGCGGGCGTCGCGGCGTTCACGTACCTGCCGTCGTCGTTCTCGGAGCTGTCGGGCACCGCGGACCTGGGCGACGTCACGAGCGACCCGCGCGTCGTCGCGGCGCTCGCGGTCCTCATCGGCGTGGTCCTGGCGGGCATCATCCTGTGGGTCACGGGCTACTTCACGGGCACGACGTCGAAGCCCACCCTCCACGTCGCCGCCACCTCGCGCACGGGTGCTGCCACGGTCGTCCTGTCCGGCATCGGGGTCGGGTTCGAGTCCGCGGTCTACACCGCGGGCATCATCGCTGCCGCGATCTGCGGCGTCTTCCTCATCGCGGGCGGCTCGGTCTGGCTCTCGCTGTTCCTCATCGCGCTCGCGGGCTGCGGGCTCCTGACGACCGTGGGCGTGATCGTCGCGATGGACACGTTCGGTCCGGTCTCCGACAACGCACAGGGGATCTACGAGATGTCCGTCGGCGAGGCGGGCGACGGCGACCCGGAGGCCGCGCAGATCCTCACCGACCTCGACGCCGTGGGCAACACGACCAAGGCCATCACCAAGGGCATCGCGATCGCGACCGCGGTCCTTGCTGCGACCGCGCTGTTCGGGTCCTACGCGGACGCGGTGGGCGGAGCGCTCGCGGACATCACGAACCCGGCAGGGGGGCTCGTGGTCTCGATGCTCGACTACTCGATCATCTCGCCCATCACCCTGGTCGGCGTGATCCTCGGGGCGGCGACCGTGTTCCTGTTCTCGGGCCTCGCGATCGACGCCGTGACCCGTGCGGCCGGCGCGATCGTCTACGAGGTGCGCCGCCAGTTCCGCGAGCACCCGGGGATCATGACGTACGACGAGCGGCCCGAGTACGGCAAGGTCGTGGACATCTGCACGCGCGACTCGTTGCGCGAGCTCGCGACGCCCGGCCTGCTGGCCGCGTTCGCCCCCATCGCCGTGGGCTTCGGCCTGGGGGTGGGACCGCTCGCAGGCTTCCTCGCGGGGGCCATCGGTGCGGGCGTGCTCATGGCGGTCTTCCTGGCGAACTCGGGCGGGGCGTGGGACAACGCGAAGAAGATCGTCGAGGACGGCGCGTACGGCGGCAAGGGGTCCCCGGCGCACGAGGCGACCGTCGTCGGCGACACCGTGGGAGACCCGTTCAAGGACACGGCCGGGCCGGCGATCAACCCGCTGCTCAAGGTCATGAACCTGGTCTCTGTGCTCATCGCCCCCGCTGTCGTGCTCCTGAGCGTCCCCGAGGACGCCAACCACACGCTGCGCATCGGCATCGCGGTGGTCGCGGCGGGCATCGCGTTCGGGGCGGTCATCCTCTCGAGGCTGCGTGCGGCGCGCGTCGACCGCGAGCAGATGTCGGAGGAGCCGCAGGCGGTACGGACGAGCTGAGGCTCGTCCACCGACGAGCTGTCAGAAGTGGGCCGGGCTGTCGCCCGGCCCACTTCTGACAACCAGGCTGGTCCGGAGATCGTGCTGCGCGTACCTGGCGCCGGCAGGCGGTGCCCGCGCGTCCCGGTGGACCGCGGCGCCCCCGGTGCACCGCGCGGCTCAGCGGGCCGCGGCGTCCCAGGCGTCGACGAAGTCCTGTGCCGCGCGCCGTTCACCGCGGTCGTCGAGGTGCTCGTCGGCGAGCGGCTGACCCGCGACGAAGCTGAACCACAGCGAGCCCGACCTCACGGAGACGTCGGTACCGGGCGCGACGAGGGGAGCGACGGCGGTCGCGAGAGCTGCGCGGTCCCTCGTGGTCGCCTCGTCGATGTCGAGGACCAGTCGGTCGGCACCCGACTCGACCTCGTCCAGCAGGGGGTGCTCGGAGAACAGCATGGCGACCTGGTCGACCGAGAGGAGCGTGGGCTCGCCCTGGTGGGCCATGACGTCGAACGAGGGACCGGTGTACCCGGACTCGCCGCCCTCGGGGGACCAGGTGCCGGGCGAGACGATGCGCACCGTGGTGCCCCCCGCGAGCGCGGTGAGCCCCTCGGCGACGCTCTGCGCGGTCTCGAGCGAGTCGACGGTCACGACGACCTCGTCCCCGTAGGCCTTGATCCACTCGACGCCGGGTCGGCCGTCGAGCGCGAGGACGATCAGGTCGGCCGTCGCGTCCGTCTCCTCGGACGCACCGAACCGCTCGACGTTCCCGCCGTCGACCCGGAGCCCCTCCGCGACCGACGGCGCGGCGGCCAGGGCGAGGTCGCGTGCCGCGAGGCGGTCGGCGTCGTGGGCGACGCGCACGCGCAGCCGGTCGGCCGAGATCTCGGCTCCCACCGGAGGGAACACGGCCGCGATCGCGTGGAACGCTGCGAGGGGCTCGACGGGGACCGTCCCGTCCTCCGAGACGACCTCGAGCGAGCCGGTGCTGTCCAGGACCGACAGCTCGACGTCCGGCAGCACCGGGTACGGGCCGTCGGCGCGCAGGAGGTCCTCGAGGAGCATCGTGAACGAGACGCCGGGCGCTGCGGTGACCACGGTCTCGCGGGCCAGGAGCTGGACGGTCCCGACCTCGGGGGTGTCGACGAGCGCGTGGACGAGGGCGAGGTCCGCGTCGTTGGTCGCGGCCTTGTCCGCCACGGCGATCGACGAGCCGTCGAACTCGACGGTCGACACGACGCCCGAGTGGTCGTGCTGGTACTCGCCGACCAGGTGCACGATCTCGGCGACGCGCTCGCGCGAGGTCCCGGGCGCGATCTCGACCGTGGCCGTCGCGCTGCCCACGAACGGGAGGTCGTTGGTGCCGCCCGCGGAGGCCGCCGCGACGTCGGGGACGTCCTCGAAGTGGCGCTCGAAGGCGTCGGCCTTGGCGCTGCCCGCGTTGACCGCGCAGCCGCCGGCGACGAGCGCGAGGCACAGGGCCGTGACGAGGGCGCCTGCCCGTCGAGGTGTTCGTCGCACGAGGGCCCCTTGGTGGACGTGGTTCGGACGTGGTCCGCCAGGCTAGCGGACGGCCGGACGGGGCCCCGACCTCGACATCTACGTGAAACGTGAAGTACCTAGTATCCTGCCGAGCGGTCCAACGGCGGGCCAGGTACAGGCCGGTCCCACCCGGCCCTGCGGAGGCGAACATGGTGCGAGGCGTTCCAGGACGCGTGGACAGGGCTGTCAACGGCACGGCGCTCAAGGTCGGCGGGATCGCGGGCGGGATCGTCGGCTACCTGTTCTTCGTCGAGTTCACGAGCGGCATCCTCCAGGGCTTCTACACCCCGCTCCTGACGGACATCGCCCGGCACCTGAACATCCACGACGCCGACGTCAACTGGTTCGAGGCGGCCCAGCTCCTGCTCTCGGCCATGGTCGTGCCGGTCTTCGCCAAGCTCGGCGACATCCACGGCTACCGCCGGATGCTGCTCGTCACGACGGCCCTGACGGCAGCAGCGTCGTGGGCCGTGGCGTTCTCGCCGACCTTCTGGGTGTTCCTCGTGGCGTGGTCGCTCCAGGGGTTCTACGTCGTGTGGCTGCCGCTCCAGGTCGCGCTCGTCTACGCGCGCTCGCGCGGCCGTGCGGACGGCCCGTCGCTGACCCGCCGGGCGACCGGCGTGATCGTGGCCGCGCTCCAGGCCGGTGCGATCGTCGGGGCGCTGGCCGGCGGGCAGGCGGGCGCTCTCGCTCAGGACCGCCTCTGGCTCGCCCTGAGCATCCCCGCCATGGCCGTGACGGCCGTGTTCTTCGTGGTGTGGTTCCGCATCCCCGAGTCGCCCGAGAAGGGCGAGGGCACGCTCGACCGCGGCGGCGTGGTCCTGCTGAGCCTGACCCTGCTGATCGTCAGCGCGGGGCTCACGTTCATGCGCACCAACGGCCTGGGCACCTGGTGGGCGTGGGCGCTCGTGGTGGTGGGGGTCGCGTCGCTGTGGCCCCTGGGCCGCTACGAGCTGCGCCAGGCCGACCCGCTCGTCGACCTGCGGGTCCTGCGCCGCCCGACCATGTGGCCCATCATGGTCACCGCGGCCCTGTTCGGCGTCAGCATCCTGGGCGCCCAGGGCCCGCTGTCGACGTTCGCGCGCACCGACCCGGAGGTCTACGGCTACGGTCTGGGCGCGTCGTCCATGACGGTCTCGCTGCTCGTGGGCGGGTACGTGGTCTCGTGCCTGCTGGGGGCGCTCGCGTTCGCGCGCATCACCCGTCTGCTCACGCCCCGGCGCACGCTGATCCTCGCGGCGTCGCTCGTCGCGGTCGGCTACCTGCTCTTCCTGCCGTTCCACGAGACCACCGCGAACCTCCTGACGAACATGGTCGTCGCGGGGCTGGGCTCGGGGGCGCTCGTGGCGGCCCTGCCTGCGGCTGCCGCGGCTGCGGCCCCGGTGGGGCGCACGGCCGTCGCGACGGGCCTGACGAACACGACCAAGACCATCGGCGGCACGTTCGCGTCGTGCGTGTTCGCGCTCGCCCTGATCTCGGGCACGCACGCGACGCTCGACGGGTCCGAGGCCACGGCCGGTTCGCTCAGCGGCTACATGATCGTCTGGACGATCTGCGGGGTCACGGCGGTCGTGGCGGCCGTGGTGCTCGCGTTCGTCCCGCGGCTCGCGTTCGCGGACGCCGAGGCCCAGCCCGTCGACCCCGTCGAGCCCCTCATCCCCCAGCAAGCACCCGTCGTCGTCCAGGAGGCGCAGCAGTGAGCAGCAGGAGCACAGGACAGGGCCCGACGGCGGCGCGCGCCGTCGCGGGCGCCCTCACCGCCGGCGTGGTCGCCCTGGTCGGGGCCGGGGTCGCCCGGGCCGCGCGGTTCACCCCGCAGGGCCAGGACGTCCGCACGGGCCGGTTCGTGGGCAGCGGGGCCCGCGCGACCCGACCCCAGGGCGAGGGGGCGCGCGACGACCCGGCGAGCTACGCCGTCGGGACGGCGGAGCGCCTGAGCGCGCTCGTGCGCATCCCGACCGTGTCCTCGCGCGTGCCCGGTGAGGAGGACCCCGCGGTCTTCGAGGCGTTCGTCGAACGGCTCGCCGAGCTCTACCCGCGCGTGCACGAGCGGCTCACGCTCGAGCGCGTCGCGGGCCACGGCCTGCTCTTCCGGTGGCGCGGCCGGCAGGGCGCGGCGCCGGCGGCCCCCGCGGTGCTCATGGCGCACTACGACGTCGTGCCCGTCGAGGCCGAGGACTGGTCGGGCGACCCGTTCTCCGGCGCGATCCGAGACGGCGCGGTGTGGGGGCGCGGCACCCTCGACGACAAGGGATCGCTCGTGGTGCTCCTGGAGGCGGTCGAGTCGCTGCTGGGCCAGCGCTTCACGCCCGACCGCGACGTCTACCTGTCGTTCGGGCACAACGAGGAGACCGCCGGGGACGCGGCGCGCGCGGCCGTGGCCGTGCTGCGCGAGCGCAAGATCAGCCCGTGGCTCGTGGTCGACGAGGGCGGGGCCGTGGTCGAGGGCGCGTTCCCGGGCGTGACCGCGCCCACGGCCGTCGTCGGCGTCGCGGAGAAGGGCATCCTCGACCTCGAGATCAGCACGCAGTCGCTCGGTGGGCACGCCTCGACGCCCGTGCGCGGCGGCGCCACGGCCCGGCTCGCACGCGCGATCACGCGCATCGACGCCCACCCGTTCCCCCCGCACCTGCCCGAGCCGACGCTCGAGATGATCGACACGCTCGGGCGCCACTCGCCGTTCGGGCTCCGGCTGCTGTTCGCGAGCGCCCGCCAGCTCCGCCCCGCGCTCGCGCGGGTCCTGGGGACCGTGAGCCCCGAGACCAACGCCATGGTCCGCACGACCGTCGCGATCACCCAGCTCCAGGGCAGCCCCGGGGCCAACGTGCTCGCGGCGTCCGCGAGGGCCAACGCGAACGTGCGGATCGCGACGGGCGAGACGGTCGCGTCGGTCGTCGAGCGCCTCCGCCGCGTGATCGACGACCCCACGGTCGAGCTGCGCGTGGTCTCGGGCGAGGACCCCTCGCCCGTGTCCCCGACCGACGGCGAGCAGTTCGCGCTGGTCCGCGGGTCGATCGGCGCCGCGTACCCGGACGCGGTCGTGACGCCCTACGTCATGCTCGGTGCCTCCGACTCGCGGCACTTCTGCGAGATCTCCGAGCACGTCTACCGGTTCAGCCCGTTCGCGATGACGCGCGAGCAGCGCGAGTCGATCCACGGCGTCGACGAGCACGTGACGATCGACGCGCTCGGGCGCGGGGTCGTGTTCTACCGGGCGCTGCTGCGCGGGCTGTGACGAGCTGAGGCTCGGGTCGGACCGCCGGACCGCCGGGGAGCGGTCCCGGCCCCGCCCCGACCTCAGCGCCAGTGCTCGAGCAGCCTCGCCGTGGTCGCGGTGGCCCGGTCCAGGACCTGCTCGGTCCCGTCGGAGGCCGCGGACATGAGCGACGCGTCGACGAAGTGGCCCAGGAGGTCCACGTCGGTCACGTGCTGGTACCCGCTCGCGTCGAGGACGGTCCGCAGCGCGGCCAGGAGGCGCGGGCGCGAGGCGCGCATGATGGGTCGGAGCGCGGGGTCGCGCATCGCGGTCAGCATGGGGTCGAGCCGGACGTCGACGACCGAGTCGTCGACCGAGGGCGCGTAGAACGTCTCGATGAGCAGGCGGGCCGTCCTGGTCGTCGAGCGTTCGCGTCGGGGGAGCGCCTCGGCCCGCTCGGTGGCCGCAGCGCCCCGCAGGTCCTCGGCGGCCTCGACCGCAGCCGTCACGAGCGACGAGCTCGACGGGAAGTAGTACGAGGCCGACCCCTGCGGCACCCCGGCGGCCTTCGCGACGCGGCGGTGGGTCACCGCGGGGAACCCCTCGGCGATGAGCAGGCGGGCCGCGGCCTCGACCATGGCCCGCTGGCGGAGGTTGCTCCGGTCCTGGACGGGCGTGCGCGCCTCGGTGCGCCGTCGCAGCGGTGGCACGGGGGCGGGCGGG
>NZ_MAQA01000069.1 GCF_001692445.1 Oerskovia enterophila
AGTGACTACTACCGGGCGAACGTGGAGTTCTTCGACGACCTGGGGTCGCCGGGTGGTGCGGCGAAGATGGGCATGATCGAGAAGGACGACCCGATGATCGCCGCACTGGCCCCGCAGGCCTGAGCGCAGCCGTCGCAGAACCCCGAGGGGCCCGTCATCCTCTGGATGACGGGCCCCTCGGGGTTCTCGACGATGCTCAGCCCTGCGGCTCGACCGGACCCCCGGGGTCGGCGCCGCCCGCGACGAGGTCGCCGCAGCTCGTCTCCTGGGCCGTCACGACGACCGGGTCGCTCGCCGGGACCCCCTCGGCGACGGTCTCGGTCTGACCGTTTGTGGCCCGGCGAGCGGACTCGTCGAGGTCGACGAACGTCCGCGCGACGGTGTAGGTCGAGCCGTCGTTCGACATCGCGTTGAGCCCGGCCAGGTGCAGCACGCCGTCCACGGCCGTGCACCCGACTCCTGTACCGAACCCGCTGAACCCCTTGTCGAACGTGTATGGCTCGTCCTGCGCGTTCTGCGTGACGTTCACGGCGCAGTTCGCGACCGAGTACAGCAGGACCTCGCGGCCGACGTCGACCAGTGCGATGGGCGCTTCGCCGTCGCCCGCCGCGACGAGGTTGACGACCGCGCTCGCCGGGACGGGGCTCGCGGTCGTCACGGGGGCGGAGAACGTCGCCCCGGAGGCGGTCGTGATCCCGAAGCGCCGGTCCGCACCCGTGGTCAGCCACGCGGTGTCGGGGCGCCCGTCGAAGTCGACGTCGATGATCTCGTGCGTGCTCGCGCCGGCGGGCGTGCCGCCCTCGGTGGGCGTGCAGCCCGTGGCGGGGGGAGTGGTCACCTCGGTCGTGGGCTCGGGGCTGGGCTCCTCCGAGGGGGCCTCGGAGGTCACGGTGCCCGACGGCGTCGCGCCGGGGGAGGCGCCGTCGTCGCCCCCCGCGTCGCCCCGGGTCGCGAGCCAGACCGTGACGGCGACGATCGCGAGGAGGACTAGCCCTCCGAGCGCCCACCACCATGCACGGTTCCCCGAGGGGGTCTCGCCCGGGCCTCCGGGCGGCGGCTCACCCGGCCCGCCGGGGGGCGGAGTGGTCGGTGCGCCGGTCGGGGAGAACGGGTCGGGTGCGTTCGGGATGGGCTCGGCCGGCGGGACGCTGCCCCCGGTGAGACCGCCCGGCGCCGGGAAGCCGGGTCTGATCGGTTCGGTGGGGTCCTGGCTACCTGCGGGGCCTCGTCGCTCCTGGTCGTCCGTCATGTGTCCAGGGAATCATCCCGTGACGAACGGGGCCAACCGGTCAGGTGCCCGGACCCTGTGCGCCTCGTGGGCGAACCCCGTGGCCCGGCCGCTCGACAGGGGCCACAGGAGGCGGTGCAGCACGCGTCGAGCGCGGGCCGACCTCAGCGCAGGGCGCGCCCGAGCGCCCGGGCGAGCGCTGCGCCGTCGGGCCCTCCTGCCGTGGGGACGCCGTGCGCGGGGCGCCGGGTACGGCGCGAGCCGGGCGTGCCCGTCCCGCTACGGCCCGCCGCGCCGTTCCTGCCCGACGGCGCGGGCGGCTCGTGCGCGAGCAGCCTCTGGGTGGGGCTGAGCTGCCGGATGCCGATCGCGGCCACGTGCTGCGGGTGCCTGCGCGCCGCGGCGGCGTAGATCTCTGGGTCGTGCTGGCCGTCGTCGCCGAGGAGGAGCCAGCCGACGTCGGGCAGCTCGCGCACGAGCCGGTCGATCGCGTTGCCCTTGTGCTCCTGGCCGCTGCGGAACCAGCCCGTGGCCGTGGGCCCCCAGTCGGTGAGGAGCAGGGTCCCGGGCGGGAAGCCGTTGCGGTCGAGGAAGCGTTCCAGGTTTCCCGCGGTGTTCCATGCACCGTTCGACAAGTACACGAAGGGAGCCTCCGGATGTACAGAGGCGATGCCGTGGTACAGGTCGGCCATGCCGGGGACGGGTCGCCGCTCGCTCGCATGCAGCCCGAACGTGTTCCACACCGCGCGCAGCAGGCTCGGGACCATGGTGATCATGACCGTGTCGTCGATGTCGCTGATGACTCCCAGGCGCCGACCGGGACCGACCACGAAGACCCGCGACGTCGCGACGGCCCCGCTCGCGGTCGCGAGCTGCACGTCGTGCCAGCCGGGCTCGAGCGCGACGTCGAGCATCCCGTCGACGTAGCCGTCCCGGTCGGCCGCGAGGTCCACGACGAGACGCTCGTCGCGCCCCGCGGCCCCCGTTCGCGTCACGGACGCGCGCACCACCTCGCCGGGAGCCGAGACCGTGAGGTAGTTGCGCCACCCGCGCCGGTTCCAGACCAGGTCCGCGCGGCGGTGCGGACGACTCAGCAGCACGCGCGCCAGCACGCGCACCGAGCCCTCGGTGCCGTAGCCGACGTACGGCTCGATCCGCGGGGTCCACCCCCGCGACCGGAGGAATCGCACAGCAGCCGCACGGATCCGGTCCTCGAGACGCGCCGAGAGGTGCAGGTGCTGGACCGGAGGGGTCGGGGACGGCAGGTGCTCCTGGTGCATGGGGTCCGATCGTCGAAGGTGCTGGTCTCCCACCTTGGCACACGGGGGCCCGGTTCATCGGGCGACGCGGGGCGTGATCGTCGAGGGCGAACGACCGCACAGCCGGCAGGTGCCTCGGCGCCGGGTCGCGTACGCGGCCGTCGCGACACCGAGCGCGACGCTCCACAGAGGCCAGAGCACGCCAGGACCGAACGCCGCCCAGTTGGCCAGGAGCTCGGGCGTCGACATCTCCAGCAGACCCTTGATCATCGAGAGCCCGGCCGGGAGGATCGCGACCGCGACCACCGAGGCGGGGACGACCGCCAGCGCGACGGGGACCCGTCGCCCGGCCAGGCCCGGGATCCAGCGCGGGAAGACCTCTCCCCACCGTTGCACGAGGCCGAGGGTCAGCACGGCGCCGACCACGGCGAACAGCCCGAGCCCCACCGCGGGGGCGACCAGCCTGCCGGCGTCCTGCTCGTACATCTCGGGGTCGAGCCCGAGCGGGTACCCCAGGACCCAGATCAGCCGCGTGAGGGCGTACAGGCACGGGATGGTCGCCGCGACGATCGCGGCGGGCAGTCCCCAGGCCACGATGCCCGACGGCGTCGCGGAGGTCTCCCCGGCGGGTGCCGGTGCGTGGTGGTCGGCCGAGGCGTCCCGGCGGCCGCAGACCGCGCACGCCCCGCTGCTGCGCCGGACGAACAGGACGGTCGTGACCGCGAGGAGGACCAGGGCGGCCAGCACGCCGAGCTGGAGCAGGAACGCGGGCGCGACGTACTGGTCGAAGGCCCCCGCGAGCTCCGGGTCGAACGGGGCCCGGACGAGCACCACCGGGAGATACCCCATGCGGGCGAGAAGGCTGGTGTCGGCGAACGCGACACCGAGGGCCACGACGAGCCCGGAGACCGTCACCGCTGCGGCGCGCACGCGGCGCGTCGCCGGGCGTCCGGCACGCGACGTCATCCAGGCGGCGTGCGCCGCCCCGACCAGTCCCAGGATGGCGAGCACCGCGGTCAGGCTGTCGCTCGGGACGGAGTCGACGATCGTCCCTGCGGCCTCGGGCGTCGAGGCCCCGACGGGCAGGTGACGACCGGTGAGAACGGCAGTGAGGGCCGTGACCGCTCCTGCGAGCCACCACGCGACCGTGAGCCCCGGGACCCACCGTGGCCATCGCGGGGCGCCCCGGGGAGGGGGCGGTGTGCGGTTCGGCTGTGAGCCGGTGTGACCGGGGGTGTTGCGCAGGGGTGGTGCTGACGTCGTGGTCGTGCTGGTCGTGCCGGTCGTGAGGTCGGTGTCGTCCATGGTGTCTCCCGAGGTGACGGCCGCCGGGCGGTCCGGCGGGCTGTCTCTCCAGGCTCCCGGCGCGCGGCCAGGAGGAGATCACCCGCACCGGTGAGCGGGTTCCCCCGTACGGGTGAACGATCGGGACGTCGTCGAGGAGTCGTCGGACGACGACCTCGTCAGCTGGCGGGGTCGTAGTGGAAGGCGCGCACCTCCTGCGCGCACCGGCAGGCGACCGCGAGCTTCGTGGCCCAGGCCAGCGCCGCCTCGCGCGTCGGCACCTCCAGGACGCAGAAGCCGCCGTCGAGCTGCTCGGTCTGCGGGTACGTGCCCTCGGTCACCGTGCCGTCCCCGTCGACCAGGACGGGGGCGACGCCCTCGTCGATCGCCGCGCCGAACACCCAGACCCCGGCTTGCTTCGCCTCCTCGACGACGGCGCGGGACGCGTCCGAGACGGCAGGCAGCTCGTCGTCGGGAACGACCATCGCGGCGCTCGGGAAGGTGATCAGGTACTTCGTCATGGTGTCGCCTCCTGGAATCGTGTCGTGGGGCTCTGAACCATCCTCGCCGACGTACGGGATGCCTGCACGGGTTCGACGATCCTCTCGAACCCGCCTCAGGGGCTCGGTCGCACGAAGCCCGACTCGTAGGCCGCGACGACGGCCTGCGTGCGGTCGCGGACGCCGAGCTTGGCGAGCAGGTTGCCCACGTGGGTGCGGACGGTCTCGACCCCGAGGAACAGCTCGCCGGCGATCTCCTGGTTGGACCTCCCGGTGGCCATGAGGCGCAGCACGTCGCCCTCGCGCTCGGTGAGCCGGGCCGAGCGCAGGGCATCGCCCCGCGCCGGGTGAGCGGTCGCGATCCGTCGCACCGCGTCGGGGAAGAGGAGCGACTCCCCGTGGGCCACGACCCGCACGGCCTGGGCCAGGTCCTCGGGGCGGGTCCGCTTGAGGAGAAAGCCGTGCGCTCCCGCGCGCAGTGCGTCGAGCACGTGGTCGTCGTTCTCGAACGTCGTCATGACGAGGACCCTGGGCGCGGGGGCACGGGCCACGATCGCGCGGGTCGCGGCGATCCCGTCGACCCGCGGCATGCGGACGTCGAGCAGCACGACGTCGGGCCGGGTCGCCTCGACGGCACCTGGCACGTCCGCACCGTCCGCAGCCTCCCCGACGACCTCGATGTCGGGCTCGGCATCGAGGATCACGCGCAGGCCCACCCGGACGAGCGGCTCGTCGTCGACGACGAGGACGCGCAGGACCCTCGCGGGTCCGGCCGGCACGTCACCGGCCCCTGCCCGCCCGGGCACGTCGGGGTCCGCCGGCCTCACGGGGTCACCTCGTCCGACGCGGCCTCGGGAACGCCGAGAGGCAGCGATGCGCGCACGACCCACGCTCCGCCGTCGGGCCCCGCGAAGAGCGTGCCGCCGAGGGCGGTCACGCGCTCCTGCATGCCCGGCAGCCCGCGGCCCCGTCGCACCGATGCCCCGCCCGGCGGGGGCGACCACGGGTGCCGGACCTCGATCCGGAGGTCGTCCGCGCGGACCACCCGGACGTGGATCGGCGCGCCCGGCGCGTGCCGCAGGGCGTTGGTGAGCGACTCCTGGGCGATCCGGTAGATCTCGCGGGTCACGGTGAGCGGCGCCCGGCCCACTTCGCCCACGAGACGCAGCGTGACGTGGGCTCCCGCGGCGCGCGCGTGGCGGACGAGCATCGCGACGTCGTCGTCGTGCTCGGCGGACGCCTCGCTCCCGGGGTCACGCAGGCGGCGCAGCAGGTCGTCGAGCTCGGCCAGGGCGTGGCGGCCCGTCTCCTCGATGGCCTCGAGCGCGCGACGTGAGGCCCGCGGGTCGGTCTCCAGCGTGCGGGTCGCCGCCGCGGCCTGGAGCACGGTGATCGTCAGGGCGTGACCGACGCCGTCGTGCACGTCGCGAGCGAGGCGGTTGCGCGCGGTCAGGCGCGCGGCCTGCGCCTCGAGCTCGGCGATCCGCTCGCTCTGGTCGGGGCCCAGCAGCAGGGGTGCCGCGGACCGCAGCACCGCGCGCGCCCCGACGACCGCGTACGGCAGGGCGAGGAGCACGAGCAGCGCGAGCGCGATGCGCGCCGCCTCGCCCTCCAGCACCCCCGGTAGCCACCCGGGGTCGACGAACGGCGCGCCGAGCACCGAGAGCACGAGGTCGAGCACGAGCGGGACCACGGCCAGCAACACGACGACCGCGACGAGACCGAGCAGCAGGTGGAGCGCGAACCAGGCCGCACCGCGCCACCTGGCTGCCGGGCCGGGGCGGCCCGACGGGACCGGGACGTCGACGTCGAGCAGGGTGCGTACCGCGAGGACCTCGACCGCACGGACCGGGGCGAGGAAAGGGGGCACGGCGGCAAGGGTGGTCGCGACGATCGCGAGCACGACAGTCGTGGGGGTCGCGGTGGGTGGCTCGGCGAACATCTGCACGAACCCCGCGCCGAGCAGCCCGTACGCTCCGGCGACCACGCCGCCCACGACCAGGAAGACCCCCGCCCGGACCGTCGCGCCGGAGGTCAGGGGCGCGACCAGAGCGCGCGGCGAGAAGCGCGGCCGCGGCGCGGGGCGCGCTCGATCGGGGGACGAGCCGGACATCTCGCCATCATGTCAGGCGGGCGTGCTCGGCGCGCTGGGACGCCGGCGCGGATTCTGCGGGGCCGGCGGCCGGACCGCTCTCTGCGCTCGTTCAGCCGGACCGCCTTCAGCACTCGATCACACGGACCGCTTTCAGCACTCGGTCACACGGACCGCTTTCAGCACTCGATGACGTTGACCGCGAGGCCACCCGTCGACGTCTCCTTGTACTTGGTCGACATGTCGAGCCCCGTCTGGCGCATGGTCTCGATGACCGTGTCGAGCGAGACGACGTGCGCGCCGTCTCCCTGGAGGGCCAGCTTGGCCGCCGAGACCGCGGTGCAGGCCGCGATCGCGTTGCGCTCGATGCACGGGACCTGGACGAGTCCGCCGACCGGGTCGCACGTGAGACCGAGGTTGTGCTCCATCGCGATCTCCGCGGCGTTCTCCACCTGCGCCGGGGTGCCACCGAGCACCGCACAGAAGGCGCCCGCTGCCATGGAGCAGGCCGAGCCGACCTCGCCCTGGCAGCCGGCCTCCGCCCCCGAGATCGAGGCGTTGCGCTTGTAGAGCGCGCCGATCGCGCCTGCCGTGAGCAGGAACGTGCGCATGGCCTGGCGCGTGGCGTCCTCGTCGGCGGCGAGGTCCGGGTGGATCCGCAGGAAGTGGCGGCCGACGGCGGGCAGGATGCCCGCGGCCCCGTTGGTGGGGGCCGTGACGACGCGGCGGGCGTCGGCGTTCTCCTCGTTGACGGCCATGGCGAAGGCCTGGAGCCACTCGATCGAGTGGTCGTTGTGTGCGGCCGCCCCGCTCGCGGCTTCAGCAGCCTCCAGCTTCTCGCGCTGCGCCCGGGCCCGACGGCGGACCTTGAGTCTCCCCGGAAGCATCCCTCGGCGGTCCAGGCCCGCGTCGACGCACTCGCTCATGGTCCGCCAGATCCGGTCGAGCCCCGCCCCGACCTCCGACGCGGGACGCAGGGAGACCTCGTTCTCCCACGCGGTCTCGGCGATCGAGCGACCCTCGAGCGTGCAGGACGCCAGGAGCTCGGCAGCGTTGGCAAACGGGTGCGGGACGTCCGAGGGCTCGGTGGCCGGGTCGATCGGGGCGCCCGCGAGCTCGGCTGCGTGCTGGGCCTCCTCGTTCGCGGCGGCGGCCTCGAGGTCCTGCTCGGTGAGCACGAACCCGCCCCCGACCGAGTAGTACACCTGCTCGGCCACGACGTCGCCGGCCGCGTCCAGTGCCGTGAACCGCATCCCGTTGGGGTGGCCGGGCAGGCGGGTGAGCGGGGCCAGCCGGACGTCGGTGCTCGACATGGTCACGGCCCGGCGACCGAGGATGCGGACCTCGTGGCCGTCGCCCAGGCGCTCCCAGCTCCCGGGCACCTCGTCGGGGTCGCACGTCTCCGGGTCGAGCCCGCGCAGGCCGGCGACCACGGCGTCCGGTGTCCCGTGGCCGATCCCCGTCGCGCCGAGCGACCCGCACAGCACGACCTTGACCGCGGCGACACGGTCCAGCACGGCGCGTTGCTCGAGCTCGCGCGCGAACGTGGTGCCCGCCCGCATGGGGCCGACGGTGTGCGAGCTCGAGGGTCCGATGCCGACCGAGAAGAGGTCGAGGACGCTGACGTACGAGGACATGGTCCTCATGATCGCACCTCATCTCACGGAGTGGAACTCTTCTGCTATAGCAAGTGACCCCGAACCGTGTCTCGGCGCGAGGTGACGACCGGGCACGTGGCCAGGTGGTCGTCGACGAGCCCGCACGCCTGCATGGCTGCGTAGGCGGTCGTGGGGCCGATGAACTTGAAGCCCTCCTTCTTGAGAGCCTTGGCCAGGGCGACCGACTCGGGGGTGCTGGCCGCGAGGTCCGCGAACGTCGCGGGGCGAGGGCGGTCGAGGGGGGTGCCGCCCTCGGGTGCGCGTGAGCCGCCCGGGGCGAACGACCAGACCAGCTCGTCGAGCGTCCGGCCCTGCTCGTGCAGCGCGAGCAGGGCGCGGGCGTTGGAGATGGTCGCCTCGATCTTCATCCGGTTGCGGATGATCGACGCGTCCTGGAGCAGCCGCTCGACGTCCTCCTCGGTGAAGCGTGCGACGACCTCGGGGTCGAAGCCCGCGAACGCCGCGCGGAATGCCGGGCGCTTGCGCAGGACCGTGATCCAGGCGAGCCCCGACTGGAAGGCTTCGAGGGCCAGCCGCTCGAACAGAGCCTCGTCCCCGTGGACCGGGATGCCCCACTCGGTGTCGTGGTACTCCTCGTAGAGCGGGTCGCCGTCCCCGAAGCAGCGGGCGCCCTGCGCGGGGCCGGGCGCGTCGGCGGGCGCCGCGAGCGGAGCGGGCGAGGGGGCTTCGGGGGACGTGGCCTCGGTCGTGGTCATGGCCCCACTCTTGCGCACGGCACCCACGCGCGGCGCGTGAGGGGCGTGGTCCTGTGGAGCGCGCTCCGGCCGAGGGGCCTGTGCACGGCTCCTGTCCACAGGTCCTGTGGATCAGGCGTCGGCGACCGGAGGGAGCTGCTGCTCGGCGATCGCGCGCAGCGCCTGGAGGTGGCTGGTCAACGCGGTGCGGCCCGCAGGTGTGAGCGACGCCCAGGTTCGTGGTCGACGGCCGACACGGTCCTTGCTGATCTCGACGTAGCCGGCCTCCTCGAGCACCGTGAGCTGCTTGGAGAGAGCCGAGTCGGACACCTCGATCGCGTCGCGCAGGGACTTGAAGTCGGCCTTCTCGACCCCGGCGAGCGCCGCGACGACCGAGAGGCGGACGGGCGAGTGGATGACGTCGTCGAGCCGGTGGCGGGGGTGAGCCTCGGTCATGCTGCCTGCTCCTCGCGGCGCGGCCAGAGGGCGACGACGACCATCGGTACGGCGGAGACCAGTGCCGCGGGCAGCCAGTAGGCGAGGTTGCCCGCCTGGCCGGGGAGGCCGATGACGAGCGTCGCGCCGTAGACGACGGCCCATGCCGCCGGGGCCACGGCGAGGCGCCGGCGCGACCCCCGTGCCAGGAAGCCCTGACGCGACGCCCAGGTCACGCCGATCGTGACCAGTGCTGCCCAGGCCGCCATGCCGACGAAGAACCCGACCCGCCCGCCCATGCCGATCGCGAGCACGAGGCCGACGCTGCCCAGCCCCCATCCCAGGAGGTAGGTCCGGACCCAGCGGGCGCCGCGCAGCTGGGTCAGGCGGGTGCTGGACTCCGCGCGGGCCAGCACCGCGGCGGCTTCCTGGGGGGTCGGGGCGGCAGGAGAGAGTGCGTCGTGGCTCATGGATCCATCGAAGCATCTACTTTCCCACTTGGCAAGTACACGTCCGTTCGGCAACCTGTTGTGCCGCCCCCGTCCGGTGACGTAGAGCGAGGGCGGCGGGAGCCGCGTCCAGGTCATGGACACGGCCCCGCCACCCTCGAGATGCGCGGCGTCACCGTCGACTGTGAAGGCGCCGCGCGGGATCGCGCTGGTCAGCCGGTACTCAGATGGTGAGCCGGCGGCGCAGTCCCAGTCCGACGCCGAACACTCCGGCGAGCAGGCCGCCGCCCACGACAGCCGAGGCGCCCAGCGAGAGCTTGCCCGCGGGGCTGTTCTCGACGTCCGACTTCATCTTGGCCGTGCCGTCCGAGATCTCGACGGTCCCGTCGGCGAGCGTTCCGGCGCCGTCCGCGAGCGTCGAGCTGCCCTCGGCGAGGTCGCCCGCACCGTCGGCCAGCGTCGTGGTCCCGGCGTGCAGCGTGCCCGCGCCCTCGGCGAGCGCGGCGTTGCCCGCGGCGAGCGTCGTGGCGCCGTTCGACAGCGTCGTGATGCCGGTGTGCAGCGAGAGCGAGCCGTCCTCGAGCTTGGTCGTGCCCGCGAAGAGGTCACGGGCGCCCGTGGCGAGCTTGGCGTTGCCCGCGGCGAGCGTCGTGGCGCCGGTCGCGAGCTTCTGCGATCCCTTTGCCGCGTCGGTCGCACCGACCGAGACCTCAGCCGCACCCGGGGCGAGGGCGCCGAGTCCGGTGTTGATCTCGGTCGCGCCTCCCGCGGCCTTGACGATGCCCGGGGCGAGCTCGTCGAGACCGACCTTGATCTTCGTCGCGCCGGTGGCAGCATCCTGGGCGCCGGT
This sequence comes from Oerskovia enterophila, assembly GCF_001692445.1. Classification (GTDB taxonomy): domain Bacteria; phylum Actinomycetota; class Actinomycetes; order Actinomycetales; family Cellulomonadaceae; genus Oerskovia; species Oerskovia enterophila. Next base: position 10,451 of record NZ_MAQA01000069.1, read on the forward strand.
GGCGACACGCTGTGAGCCGGCCTGGACTCGTGCGGCCCCGGTCGAGAGATCGCCCAGGCCGGTGGACAGCTGTGCGGCCCCATCGGCGACCTTCTTGGCCCCGATGCTCAGCGAGCTGACGCCCTGATCGAGCTGGGCGCTCCCGGACCTGACGTCAGCGGAACCCGCCACCAGGGCACGGGCTCCGTTCACGAGCCCCTTCTCGGCCGCGAGGCCACCGTGGAGCTGGGCTGTCCCGGTGGCGACCGCCGCTGCCCCGTCCTCGACCGACGACGCTGCTGTCGAGAGCCCCCCGGCAGTGCCCGCAAGGCGATCGAGCTCTGCCTTGAAGGGCGAGTCCGACGGCACCGAAGCGGCCAGTGCGGCGATGTCGCCCGCGAGGTCAGCGGTACCAGCCTCCACGGAAGCGGCCCCTGCGGCTGTCCCTGCTGCCCCCTCCTTGAGTGCCTTCGCAGAACCCGCGGCCTGGTCCAGCCCTGTGGAGAGGGTGCTCGCGCCGTCGTGAAGGCGTGAGGCGCCGGCAGCAAGGGAGGAAGTTCCCCCGGCAAGAGCATTCACGCCGTCGGAGACGTCGCGGGCCCCGGAGGCCAGCGTGCCGCTCTTCGTGGCCGCTCCCGCGGCGCCGGTCGAGAGATCCGACGCTCCGAGTGCGAGTTCTGCCGCTCCGGGGGCGAGCTCGCTCGTCAGCTTGCTGCTCAGCACTCCGGACCCGGAGTGCAGCTGGGCTGCGCCGGGGGCGAGCCTGGTGGTGAGGCCCGCGCTCAGGTCCCCGGACCCGGCGTACAGCTGGGCTGCGCCGTCCGCCACCTTGGCGGCGCCGGGGGCGAGTCGCCCGGTGAGGCCTGCGTCGAGCTCCTTGGCGCCCGCGGCCAGCTTGTTCGCTCCGGTGGACGCGTCGGCCGCTCCGGGGGCGAGCTTCGCCGCGCCGGCGTTGAGCTCGTCGGCGCCCGCAGCGAGCTGTGCGGCACCGTCGAGCGCGGTGACCCCGCCAGCCGCGAGCTGCTCGGCGCCGCTCGAGGCCTGGGTCGCACCCGCGGAGAGGGTCTTCGCCCCGTCCTCGAGTGCCTTCGAGCCGTCGGCGACCTTGCCCGCGCCGTCCTCGGCGCGGGTCGCGCCGTCGGCCAGCTCGGCTGCGCCCGCTTCGAGACGTGAGGCTCCGTCGTCGAGGCGCGTGGCGCCGTCGGCCACCTTGCCGTTGAAGACGAGGAGATAGGCGACGAGCACGACGACGGCGAGCGCCAACGCGACCAGGGCGCCGATGGTCAGGGCTGAGTGCGCGCGCGAAGGGCGCGGGAGAGCGTGGGTTGTCATGTGCGAGGGTCCTCTCGTGGCCGGCCTCGTTGCCGGTCTGATCACGGAGCGCCCATCACCTTGGTGCGACTCCGAGTATCAGGTAAATCACCGTCGACGCTAGCAACGGCGGAGAGGGGGAGGAAAGCAAGTATCTGATACTTCGAAAATCACAAGTTGGTAAAGGTCGCCCGGGGCCCGCGGGTGGCCCCGCGACGAGTCCGGTTCGGTCGGGTGCGCGCGCCCCGCCGACGCGTGCACGACCTCGCGACCGTGCACCACCTAGGCGACCTTCGATCAGCACCTAGCGTGGGTGAAACCTTCGCGACGAAACGGACTTCCCCACCGGGTGGCGCCCCCGTTCGTCGCACCCCGCGGACTCAGCGCCAGGAGCGGCTCCTAGCGTTCTGTGCATGGCGGAGGCCGGCACCACCAGCCCGACCCCGAAGGTCGTCCCGCCGCACTCGGCCCGTCCCGATCGAACGATCACCCGGGACATGGGCGCTCCGCCAACAGGCAGGAGGCCCCCCGAGGAACGACGAGAGGAACGAGCACATGAGCAAGGCCACCTGGAGATCACGCACCGCGGTCTCGGCGATCGGCGTCCTGACCCTGGCTGTCACGGTCAGCCCGACCGCAGCGTTCGCCGTCGACGGCGCCGAGGACGCTCACCTGACCCCCGAGTCCGTGGCGGTCCTCGAGGCCGCGCTCGAGGCGGACCCCGGACCTGCGACCGGCTCCCTCGAACGAGCCGACGGCACGCCGGAGAGCGGCCTGGTCGCCCCCGAGATCCCCTCCGGTCCCGCCGCGGACGCGTCGGATCCCGACGCCGGTCCCGTGGGAACGGACGAGACGCTCACCGGGGCCTCGGGTGACGCGGACGGGTCGCTCGGCGACGCCAGCCCCGATGCTGAAGGCACTCTCGTCGACGAGCACGACACCGCGTCGACCGTCCCGCCGATCTCCGCGCCCGCGCCCGCGGCCGCGTCGGCGCCGGTCACGGCGTCGGACGCGATGCCCGCGTCGTACCCCGACCCGAGCTACTCCCCGCACTGGCACGACGGCGGTGAGCACGGCTTCTCGTGCGACTACTGGTACTTCACGGAGCCCGAGGAAGGCGGCTCGGGGCGTGACTGGGCCGGCTGGTACGGCCAGCCGCAGCTGCACATCCTGCACCACGAGATCGTCCACGAGGACGGTTCGACCCAGATGGTCTACGACCGGGACATCGCCGACTACTGGTACCACGCGTGGAACGGCGAGACGGCGTCACCCGACGCCGACGGCATCCACTGGTCCAACACGGCCGGGCAGCAGACGGTGCTCGGCAACGGCTTCAAGGGCGGGGTCGACTGGGACGCCCGCGTCGCCGACGCGCGCGCGTTCCTCGAGCGGGCCGGCGTCACGATCGCCTACCCCGACAGCGAGTGGATGACCGAGGAGAACGGATACACCCCCGAGGAGATCGCAGCGAGCCACGAGCGCTACGACGAGTTCATCGCGTACGAGGCCACGCAGTTCGCGGTGTGGTACTTCTCGACCGGCCACGACGTCATGGGACTGTTCTTCGTGGTCGGCGAGGACGGCAGCGTGTCCCTCAGCGACTACGCCCTCCAGCAGTTCGACGCCGAGACGGGCAGCGGCTGGCAGTACAACGGGATGAGCGACCGCCTCGCGACTCTGCACGGAGCCGCGTGGCTCATCGAGCAGGCGATCAACACCACGTGGATCGCCCCTCAGCCCGGGTTCGTCTCGCACGGCTACGTGGGCAACGAGGACGGGTCGACCGACTTCGGCTTCACGGTCACCCTCGTCGGTGGCGCGGGTGACGTGAACGTCGAGCTGCGGACCACCGACGGGTCCGCCCTGCCGGCAGGCGTGGTCCTCGTCGACTCCGCCGGACGCCCGGTCACCTCGATCACCCCCGGGCAGAGGGTCTTCGTCCGCGTTCCCGCGGGCACCGACGTCGTGACGCTCCCCGCCCTGCAGATCTGGGGCTCGGCCGAAGGCACCGAGCAGGGCAGCCCTCACTTCTACAAGGGGCGCGACAACTCGGGCTACGACGACGAGGGCAACCTCACGGGCAACGACCACTACCTCATCGGCTTCGGCAACCTCGACCAGAAGACGGTGGCGTGGGACTGGGCTGCGATCGACCTCGCCGCGCTCCCGCCGGCACCGGTCGACCCGGTCGACCCGGTCGAGCCGCCCGCACCGGTCGCACCGGTCGACCCGGTGACGCCCGTCGCACCGACGGGACCCACCGACCCGATCTCGGCGGACCTGGCCGACCCGGCCAGCACGGTGCGCGTGGCCGCGAGCCTGGAGACGGCTGCGGCGACCGAGCTCGACGGATCGCTCGCCGAGACCGGGACGTCCGCCGGCATCCTGTTCGCGACGTTCCTCGTCCTGGTCGGCACGGGCGGTGCGCTCACCCTGGTGAGCCGCCGTCGCCGAGGTGCCGAGAGCTGACCTCCACCCCCGAAGGAGCCTCGCCCCGCTCGGGCGGGGCTCCTTCGTGCTCCGGACGGGCGTGCCCTCCGGGAGCAGTGCCCGGTCGGCCGCGAGGTCCCAGGACCCCGCTCTCGACCTTCAACGAGCCCGACGCGCTGCCACCTGAGACAGGTCGTCGCGATTCCGTGCGCCGGACTTGCGCATGCCGTTCGACACGTGGTTCTCGACCGTACGCACCGAGACACCGAGCCGTTCCGCGATCTCGAGGTTGCGCAGCGTCGTGGCGAGCAGGGCCACCTCGGTCTCGCGGTCCGTCAGGAGCGACGGGGATGCCTCCCTGTGGGTGGCGTCCAGGGCGTGCGGTCCGCTCCCTGGGCCGAACCGCGTCAGGATCTCGTCGAGCGCGTCCGCTCGCGCCATGTCCGCGCGGGCCCCGTCCGCTGCTCTCGCCGTGCGCGCCGCGTGCCCGACAAGGCACGCGGCGACGAACCTCTGGTCGGAGGCCAGCAGCGCGGTGACCTCGTCATCGGTCGGCAACCCGTCGTCGACGACGAGGACCGTGGCGAGGCGGGCGAGGGGCACGAGCTCGTCCAGCTCGTGGGACTCGACGAGCTGGCCGAAGCGTCGGACCCCGGTGACGTCGGGCAGGACCACGAGCTGGAGGAGGAGCTCGAGAAGCTCCGTCGCGGTCAGGCCTCGTCCGCGGCGCTCGTCCGCGACGGCGGCGAAGGCTGCCGTGACCTGTGCGGCGTCCTTGTCGACGACCCCCCGCACCACGTCGGAGAACGCGCGCGCCGTCGTCGGACCCGGGCCGTCCGGCGTGTGGGGACGGTCCGCGTGCGTGACGAGCGACTCGGCGACGTCGACCCTGCCTTCGCACGCCGCGACGAGACCCGAGAGCCGCAGCATCCCGGCATGCAGCGGGCTCATGAGGCCGCTGGGCCGACCGAGCACGAAGACCGAGTGCATGATGCTCTCCGCCTCGTTCCAACGGCCCGTGACGAAGAGGGCGAGCGACGCGACATACCCGGCGACGGACTGCCCGAGGCGGTTCAGGTCCCTGCGTGACTGCGACCAGGCCTCGGTCGCGACCGTCGCGACCTCGGCCCAGCGACCGCGCACGAGAGACAGCAGCCCGTCCCGGAAGAGGTCGTAGTCCTCGGAGAAGCGCGACGGAGGGGTATCGGTCTCCAGGACGCGTCGTGCCTCGGCCGGCTCGAGGGCGAGCGTGTGCAGGTAGGCGAGGACCCTGACGGGGAGCGCGCGGGGAGCGTCCGACTCGACGTACGGCCCGAGCAGCTCGACGTACCCATCGGGTATGGGGCCGATCGCGGCCTGCAGCAGCAGATCGTAGGCGACGAGCTCGGGGGCGATGTCGGCACGGTCGTGGGCATGTCCGCGCAGGCGCGCCAGCGCGCCCGAGAGGTTGCGACGGACGTAGCCGTCCCACTGCGCCTCGAGGGTCAGGTAGCGCGTGAGGACGACGACGTCGGCCGCGTCAGGGGGTACGACCGTGGCTCGGAAGACCTCTTCGACGCGTCGCGCGTCGGGCGACGCCTCCCAGACGGCGGACAGGTATGCCTCCGCGTTCGCGACGGTCGGTTCCTCCTCCCACTGCGCCCACCGAGCATTCCCGAGGACGTCCGCCTGGACCTCGTGGTAGCGGGCGAGGGCTGCGTCCTGGCGGGACGCGTCCCGCCGTGGAGCGCTGCGGAGGTCGACGGTCGGCGTCACCCCATGAGGCGCGAGGACCGCCCTGGCCCATGCCCGGGGCACCTCGGACCGCCGATAGGTCAGGCAGTCGACGAGCACGGGAGGGGTGATGGTGGCCGTCGTCCGGCCGTCCGGTTCCTCGACGAACGCCAGCAGGCCCCGCTCCTCGAGCGGCTCGAGACCGCTGGGGGCGATCACGTCGAGCACCGTGTCGAGCGGTTGCGTCCCGAGACCGGCGAGCAGGAGCGCGGCGTCCCGTGCCGGACGGTCGAGGCCGTGCAGCAACGACTCGACGACCCCGCACGACGACGGTGACCACAGGTCCGGGGCAGAGATGCGCCACCCGTCGGCGTAGCGGGTCAGGAGACCGTCCCGAGCGGCGGCCAGTGCGACCGAGACCACGAGGCGAGGGTTCCCAGCGGTGTAGGTCAGGACCCGGACGACCGTCCCGCTGTCGACCGGTCCGTCGAGCGTGGTCCCCAGGAGCGCCGAGACGTCGTCGTAACGCAGCGCTCCCAGCTCGATGCGCACCTGGTCCGGCGGGAGGGTCAGCACCTGGTCGGTCTCGTGCATGGTGCGAGGGCGTTTCGCAGCGAGCAGCGCTGCGCCGGTTCGTTCACGGGCGATGTCGACGACGGTCAGGCTCTCCGGGTCCACCGTCTCGAGGTCGTCGACGACGAGCACGGGCTGGCTCGAGGCCGTCAGGCGCCGTGAGAGAGCGTCGGCGACGTCGAGAAGGTCGAGAGGGCGTCCTCCGGTGCGCTGGACCGCGTCGAGGTCGAGAGACCTGAGTGCGGCGAGCGGTATCTTCCGCAGCCCTGCGTGCCCACGGACGTGCTCGACGGATGCCCCGGTGCGCTCGAGCTCCGTGACCACCGCCCGCACGACCGCGCTGCGCCCGCTGCCGATCATGCCGACGAGCGCGACGCTCGTGCCGGAGCGCAGAAGCTCGAGGACACGGACCGTCTCCTCCTCGAAGAGGTTCATTTTCACACTCTGAGGGGAGGACGAGGGCACGGCAATCCGACGGGCTCGTGAGGACGGCTCGCCCTGCAGCGGCCTCTGCGCGGTCGTCAGGTCACGCAGGTGCGGCGAGCGCGTCCTCGAACGCACCGAGCAGTCGCTGGGTGAACAGCACGAACCGCACGGCCTCGATGCCCCGGTCGCCCTCGGCTCCCCACGCGCGCACCGCGCGCACCGCGACGCGAGCCACCTCGTGCGCGTCCCACCCGTAGACGCCCGCGCTCACGGCCGGGAACGCGACCGAGACGGCACCGAGCCCGGCGGCGACGTCCAGGGAGGTCGTGAAGCACGAGGCGAGGAGCGCCGGATCGGTCTGGCCGCGGTGGCGGTCCGGGCCGACCGTGTGGATCACCCACCGTGCCGGCAGGTCGAAGCCCGGGGTCGCGACCGCCTCGCCCACGGGCAGGCCGTGGGGCAGGGTCGTCCGTCGCAGCTCGCGGCACGCGGCGAGCAACCGGGGGCCCGCCGCGGCGTGGATCGCGCCGTCGACCCCGCCTCCGCCCAGCAGCGACGAGTTCGCGGCGTCGACGATCGCGTCGACGTCGACCGTCGTGATGTCTCCGAGCTCTGCGGTGAGGCGCATGCCTCCCATGCTCGCGCACGTCGCGCGCGCCCGCCCTCGTCCGGACGTGCAGGAGGCGGCCCGACGGCGGTACGCACGTTCCGCCGTCGGGCCGCCTCCTCGAGGTGAGCCGGTCAGGTCACCAGACCTTGTCGCTCCGGAAGACCACGTCCGAACCGCCGTCGACGAAGACGACCTGTCCGCACATGTGGCTGTTCTCCGGGGAGACGAGGAAGCGCAGGAGGTAGGCGGGGACCTCGGGGCCCATGATGCCGCCGAGCGGCATGGGGACGACGGCCTCGACGGCCTTGGTCGACTCGTCGGTCGAGAGCATCTCGCGGGTCATGCCCGTCTGGACGATCCCGGGGCCGATCGCGTTGAGCGGGATGCCTGCCCCGGCCCAGTCGGCGGTCGGCGCGGCGCGGCGCAGCCAGTGCGCGACCGCGGCCTTGCTGCTGCCGTAGATGATGTCGCCCGTCCCGGCCTCGGTGAGCTCGGCGGCGCGGGCCAGGGCAGCGGCCTCGTCGCCCTCGAGGGTCAGCTCGACGAGCCGGTCGTCGACGGGCAGGAGGCTCGCCATCGAGCACGTGACCGCGGCGCGGGGTGCGTCCGACCCGGCGAGGAGCGGGCGCAGGCCGTCGAGGGTCGCGACCGCACCGAAGTAGTTGACCGCGAGCGTCGCGGGGCTGCCGTTCGACAGCCCGGCGTTCGCGACGACCGCGTCGATCGTGCCGCCGCTGAGCGCGGTGACCTTCTCGACGAGCTCGGCCCGGCCCGCGTCGGTCGTCAGGTCGACCGTGACGTCGGCGTCGCGCAGGTCGACCCCGATGACGCGATGGCCGTCGGCCTCCAGCAGACCCTTCAGAGCCCTGCCGATGCCCGAGGCGGAGCCGGTGACGACGACGGTGCGCATGATGCCCTCCAGAGCAGCTGGTGCGGCCAGTCCCATGTCCTGGCCGTCCCCTTCAGGCTAGCCAGCGAATCCGCGGAGAACGGGCGTTCGGGACCTCCGGCCGAGGGGTCGTGACGAAGGTCCCGCCCTCCCGCGGCTGTCTACCACCCGCCCGGCGCGAGCACCTTCCGGATGCGCTTCTCGCTCACGGGGCCGTCGGTCCCGAGCTGCTGCGCGAACAGCGAGACCCGGAACTCCTCGATGAGCCAGTGCGCCTCGTCGAGCTCGGCCAGGCGAGCCGGGTCGGCGGGCCCGGCGGCGTAGGCCGCACGTGCCTTGCTGTACGCCTCCTCGACGTCGTGCACGCGCCAGGCGAGCTCGGCGTCGCGGTGCGGGTTGGTCGCGGCCTTCTCGATCCGGTACGACGCCGCACGCAGGTAGCGGGTCAGGTGCGGCAGGCGGTGGGCCGGGGTCTGCGACACGAAGCCCGCGTGGACGAGCCCTGCGACCTGGTCGCGCACGTCCTGGAGCGTGTTGAGCAGCGCGAGGCTGTTGGCCGACCGGATCTCGCCGTCCAGGTTCCGTGCCGCCGTGAGCGCCGCGACGACGTGCCCGACGATCTGGTGCACCTCGTTCTCGAGGTGCCGCTTCACGAGCTCGCGCGCAGCGGTGTACGAGTCAGCACTCCGGATCTCTACGGCATCGGGCAGCGGCCCGTACTGCGAAGCCTTGGCCCCGGAGGTCAGCGCCATGACGGCCGCGAGCTGCAGGTCGGCGACGAGCGCCTCGGTGTTCCGGTACGGGCTCGCGGCCATGGTCAGCGACTGCGTGCCGGTCCAGCGGCTCGTGATGCGAGGAGTCTGGAGCGCGGTCTCCCCGAGCAGCAGGCGCCGGACGCCGCGCGCGTGCGCACGGTCCTGGGTCGACCGGTCGGCGAGCACGCGGAGCGCGACGCTGGGCTTGCCCTTGGGGTCGACCTCCTCGACGAGCGCGGGGTACCCCCGCACGACCATGCCGCCCCCGGCGGGCGTCGACACGACCTCGGGCAGCACGCCGTCGGGAAGCCCCGTGGGCCACGTGGTGAGCCCGGTCGCCTCGGCGACGACCACGGAGGCCACGCCGCCGTCGGGCGCGGCCCCCATCTCGCCATCACCACCTGAGCCCCCACCAGGACGGCCTGCGGAAGGCGACCCGGAAGCGGACGCGGAGAGGGGGGCGGAGGGATCGAAGGGCGTGGCGGGGCTGGCGGGAGCGGCGCGAGGAACGAGCGACGCGGATGGTAGCCCGAGAC
>NZ_MAQA01000070.1 GCF_001692445.1 Oerskovia enterophila
GCCCCAGCCCCAGGCGAGACGTCCCGCGGACGCGCGCTCCGGCGTCGGCCCGCGGCCGAGGCGAGCAGAGCTAGGCGAGCCTCGTCGCCTCGGACGCGATCAGGCCGAGGGCCACCAGGAGCGCGAGCGCGGTCCACGACGCCCACCGCGGACGTGACGGCCGGGAGCGCGCAACCCACAGGACCGCGACAGACGAGACCACGAGCACGACGGTCCACGCCACGGCCACCGGCACCCGGTCCACGAGCTCGCACCCAGGAGGCGCGGGACGGATCGCGAGGCAGACGCCGGCCCGTGGCCACGCGAGCCACCAGATGCGCCCGAGAGACAACCCCAGCACTCCCGTCGCCGCGGCGACGAGCAGCCAGGTCCGGCGCAGGATCGAGGTCGTGGTCTCGAGGGCCATTGCTCACACCGTACCGAGGCTCACCTACCGCTACTCGGCGGCGTCCGGCAGCACCTTCTCCAGGAACGTCGAGACGTCGGCGAGCTCCTCGGCGCTGATCGAGTGCGGCAGCCCCGGGTACACGACCTCGGTCGCGTCGGCGTGCTGCGGGAGCCAGGCCGACGTCCGCGCCGTCGCGTCGGGCGAGATGACCTGGTCCGCGCCGCCGTGCCCGAAGAACACGGGCGGCCGACGCGCCGCGAGCGCCTCGTCACCGGGCAGCACCGCGTCGAGCACGAAGCCCGACAGCACGACGCCCGCCGCGAACCGCCCGGGCGCGGCCCGCAGGAGCTGGGTCACCATGAGCCCTCCCTGCGAGAACCCCACGGGCACGACGACGGTCCCCGGCTCGACGTTCACGTCGAGCCATGCGAGGACCGCGGCGGTCGAGTCGGCCACGACCTGCGGGTCGGGGCGCCCGGGCACCTCGATAGGTACCCACGAGAACCCGCCGTTGCCCGCTGCCAGGGGTGCCCGCAACGACGCCCAGTCCCACACCGGCGGCAGGTGCCCGGCGATCGCGGGCAGGTCGTGCTCGTGCGAGCCGAACCCGTGGAGCAGCAGCAGGAGGGGGCGTCCTGCGCGGTTGCTGCCGCGGACGTGGACCGTGATCTCAGCGCTCATGCCGAGAATCCTTCCATGGGGAGTTCTCACCCCCCTCAGGGCGTGAAAGAGTAAAGAACCGGCCACCCGTCGCAGATATACTCCCGGGACCGGTCGATGGACCGGCTTGCCCGGTTCGCCGGGTTCCAGGGGTGGGTCTCGCGCCGACCCCTGCTCCAGGATCGGCGACCGGTCAGCGCCCCGGCCGGCGACCGGCAGACACGAGCGAAGGATCACGATGACCGAGGCAGCACCGCTCCAGCCCCCCGCCGCGACCGAGCACCTCGTGCTCTCCGCGCCCGAGCCCGTGAAGCCCGTCGCGACCACGCAGGCTCCCGCGATGGCCCCGCGCGTCGACGAGGCAGCGATCCCCGGCCTGGACCAGAAGGTCACGTCCTACCTGGACGCGCTCATGGCCTCCGACGCCCGCTCTCCCGAGTTCGCCGCCAAGGCCAACGACGTGCGCACCATGGGCGACCAGGACATCCGCACCGCGGCCGACTCCTCGAACCGCCTGCTGGCCACGCCCGTGCGCGCCCTCAAGGAGGGTGGGCTGTCCGAGGGCTCCAAGGTGGGCAGCACGCTCCTCGAGCTGCGCCGCACGGTCGAGAACCTCGACCCGTCCGAGGCCAGCATGGGCCGCAAGATCCTCGGGTTCATCCCGTTCGGCGACAAGCTGACGGACTACTTCCGCCGCTACGAGTCGGCACAGGGCCACCTCAACGCGATCATCCGCGCGCTCTACGACGGCCAGGACGAGCTCCGCAAGGACAACGCGGCCCTCAACCTCGAGAAGCAGCACCTGTGGGACACCATGGCGCGCCTCAACCAGTACATCTACGTGGCCGAGCGCCTCGACGCGCAGCTGTCCGCCAAGACGGCCGAGCTCGACGCGACGGACCCGGAGAAGGCCAAGGCCCTGCGCGAGGACGTCCTGTTCTACGTCCGTCAGAAGCACCAGGACCTCCTGACCCAGCTCGCGGTGTCCATCCAGGGCTACCTCGCGATCGACATCGTCATCAAGAACAACGTCGAGCTCATCAAGGGCGTCGACCGCGCGACCACCACGACCGTCTCCGCTCTGCGCACGGCCGTCATCGTGGCCCAGGCCCTCGCCAACCAGAAGCTCGTCCTGGACCAGATCACGGCGCTCAACACCACGACGTCGAACATGATCGCCTCGACGTCCAAGATGCTCGCGGACCAGTCGGCGTCCATCCAGTCGCAGGCCGCGAGCGCGACCGTCGGGCTCCCCCAGCTCCAGGCCGCGTTCCAGAACATCTACGCGACCATGGACTCGATCTCGACGTTCAAGGTCCAAGCCCTGGACTCGATGGCGCAGACCATCGGCGTCCTGGAGACCGAGACGACCAAGGCCCGCGAGTACCTGGACCGCGTGGCCCAGGGCGACCAGACCGGTGCCGCCACGGGCGCGCTCGACCTCGGAAAGGTCTGATCCGGACACCATGGGCTGGTTCCAGAACCTGTTCGGCGGCGGGCGCAACCGCCCGCCGGAGATCCCTGCGCTGCCTCCGGCGCCCACGAGCGCGGACATCCTCGCCTCGGTCGACGCCGTCCAGGCGCAGATCGAGGGCAGGGTCCCGCCCGCGGTGACCGCACGCGTGAACCGCATCGCGAAGACCGTCGACGACATGGCGCCGCGCCTCGACCGCCTGGGCGGCGGCACGGCCCAGGCGCACACGGTCGTGGCGACCGCGACGAGCTACCTCCCGGAGGCCGTGGGCGGCTACCTGCGCCTGCCGCGCGACTTCGCGGACACGCGCGTCATCAACCGCGGCAAGACCTCGCTCATGATCCTGTGCGACCAGCTCGACCTGCTGGGCGTGACGCTCGACAAGATCTCCGACGCGGTCTCGCGCGCCGACGCCGTGGCGCTCGTCGCGCACGGCCAGTTCCTCGCGGAGAAGTTCCAGACGTCCTCGATCGCCCTGGCCCCCGAGGCCGGGCTCGGTTCGGCCCAGCCTCAGGCGCCGGGCACCCCGGGCGGGCTGGAACGACCATGAGCGCCGCGCGCCAGGGGGCGCTCGCCCGCAGCATCGCGGCACTGACCGAGGTGGGTCGCCAGGGGGGCCTCGTGCCCGACGACGTCACGCGCGAGGGCGAGCGTCTCGCCGCCGCGGTGGCCGAGTCGTCCACGGGCGCGGCCCCCGCGTGGCTCGATGCCGTGGGCCGCGCCCCCGACGACTTCACCGCGTTCTTCGAGGCCGCCCAGCGCGGTCGCCGGTGGCGCTCGGCCCCGACCGACCAGCTCACGACGCTCGTGCTGGCCGGCTCGGAGCACGCGGCCGCCTACGCCGAGGCTCTCGCGACCGTGATCGACGCGGCCGGCGCCCTGGGCTCCCCCGGGCTCGCGGCGTCCGCCAACGCCGCGTCCACGACGGCCGTGCAGCGGGCCGCGGCCCAGCCGCACACCGCCGCGCCGCCGCCCGCAGGGCCGCATCCTGCGGTGCCGTCAGCGGCCGGCCCGCTCCACCCGCCGCACGGCGCGCCCACCCGCTTCCCCACGCCCGCGTTCGACCCGACCCTCCCGAGCGGCACGAACCCGTTCGACCTGGGCTCTCTCGTCGGCGCGGGCGGGCTGCGCCCCCCGGCGCAGGACGTCCTCCCGACGGTCGACGCGATCCTCGACGCCCTGGGTGCGCGCACCCCGGGCGGCGCGCAGTCCGAGGCGCACGCGGCGCCGTCGGGCACCCCGGGCAACCAGGCCTCAGGCGGCACGCAGAGCGCGACCACGGGCGACGCCCCCGCCGACGAGGAGACCGAGGCCGAGCCGCCCCGGTCGCTCGAGGAGCTCCTGGCCGAGCTCGACGCGCTGATCGGGCTCGACCGGGTCAAGCACGAGATCCGACAGCAGACCGAGCTCCTGCGCATCGAGCAGCTCCGCACGGCCGCAGGCCTGACCCGGCCCACGCTCACGCGCCACCTCGTGTTCCTCGGCAACCCCGGGACGGGCAAGACGACCGTCGCGCGCCTGGTCGCCGGGATCTACCGCGCGCTCGGGCTGCTGAGCAAGGGGCACCTGGTCGAGGTCGACCGTTCCGAGCTCGTCGCGGGCTACCTGGGCCAGACGGCCGTCAAGACCTCGGAGGTCGTGGCGACCGCGATCGGCGGCGTGCTGTTCATCGACGAGGCGTACGGCCTCGCGGAGGACCAGTACGGCGCCGAGGCCATCAACACGCTCGTCAAGGACATGGAGGACCACCGCGACGACCTCGTGGTGATCGTCGCCGGGTACCCCGGCCCCATGGCCGGGTTCATCGCGACCAACCCCGGCCTCGAGTCACGCTTCTCGACGACCATCACGTTCGACGACTACTCGGACGCCGAGCTGCGCGGGATCTTCGAGCGCATGGCCACCTCGGCCGACTTCGAGCCGCTGCCCACGACCCTCGACCGGTTCGAGCAGATGGTCTCGCTCGTGCCGCGCACCGAGGGGTTCGGCAACGGCCGCCACGCGCGCAACGTCCTGGACGCGGCCATCGCCCGGCACGCGTGGCGCCTCAAGGACACGCCCGAGCCCACGCTCGACGAGCTGCGCCGGCTCCTGCCCGAGGACCTGCTCCCCGCGGGCGAGGCCCCCGAGAGCATCCTGCAGACGACGCCCACCGAGGACGTGCCGCCCGCGGACGTGCTCGACGAGCCCACCGCGGCGGACGACGCCCTCGACCTCGCCGACCCCCTCGACGACGACCAGCCCGACGACGACCAGCCCACCGACGCGACCGTCTCCCCTCAGGAGGAGCCTGCATGAGCCAGACCCTGACGCCGCCGCCCGGGTCCGCCCCCGCGCCCGGTCGGGCCGTCCAGCCCGCCCACCCCGGCCAGCCGGGCGGGCAGACCGGGACAGCCTCCCTGACGCAGGCCCAGGAGCGTGCGGAACGCCGGGCCGGGGTCCGCAGCGCGCTGCGCCGCACCCCGGGCAAGCTGCGGATCGCCCTCGCGGTGTGCGTGCTCGCCTCGATCGTCTTCGGCGCGCTCGGCTTCCAGGCCGCGCGCGTCCAGGGGATCGCGCTCGAGGACGCGCGCTCGGACACGAGCCAGCTCGTGGGCATCCAGGACGTGCGCAACAACCTGGTCGTCGCGGACGCCTCGGCGACGAACGCGTTCCTGGTCGGCGGCCTCGAGCCCGCGGACCAGCGCGCGCGCTACGACGACGCGATCGCCAACGCCTCGATCCGGCTCGCCGAGCTCGCGGGCTCCAACAGCGCCGACGCGACCGAGCTGGGCGTGGTCGCCTCGCAGGTCACGGTCTACACGGGCCTGATCGAGCAGGCCCGTGCGAACAACCGGCAGGGCTTCCCGGTGGGATCGGCCTACCTGGACCAGGCCTCGACCCTGCTGCGCGACGAGATCCTGCCGACGCTCACGACGCTCGTCGACGACAACGCCGAGCGCGTCGCGTCCGACCTGTCGATGGTGCGCAACGCGATGTGGATCCTCGCGGCGGGCCTGCTGTGCCTCGCGCTGCTGATCGTCACGCAGGTGTGGCTCGCCAAGCGCACGCACCGCGTCCTCAACGTGGGGCTCCTGGTCGCGAGCATCGTGCTCCTGGTCGTGGGTGTGGGCGGGGCCGTCCTGCTGAGCCAGACCAACAGCGCCGCCGCCGCCGTCCGCGACGGCCCCTACGCCGCGACGCTCGCGGCGTCGACCGCGTACTCCGAGGCCAACGACGCCAAGGCCATGGAGAGCTTCACGCTCATCAAGCGCGGGTCGGGCCAGACCTACGAGGAGTCGTTCGTCGAGCTGACCGCGGACGCCGCGCAGCGCCTCGACCAGGCAGCCGCCGACGGGAACCTCGACGGGACGTCCGCGGGGTACCTCGACGACTGGGTCGTCCAGCACCAGGCGATCCGCGCGCTCGACGACGCGGGAGACTGGGACGGAGCGGTCGCGCTCGCCACGAGCGCCGACGAGGGCGGCCCGAACGCCGCGTTCGCCGCGTTCTCGCAGACGGTCACGTCCGACATCGCCGAGAACATCAAGGCCACGCAGGCCGACCTCGCCTCGGCCGGCAACCGCTCGGCCCTCGCGGGCTGGCTCCTGCTGGCCGCGGGCCTCGCTGCGGCGGTCCTCGCCTGGCGCGGCCTGAACGTCCGACTGGAGGAGTACCGGTGATCACCTCGACCTTCCGCAAGAGCGGGCGCCTGGGCGCCCTGGTGGCGCTGGGGCTCTCGGGTGCCCTGGTCCTGGCCGGCTGCGCCACGCCCGACGCCGGACCGGCGGCGGGAGCACCGGTCACCTCGGTCGTGGGGACCTCGGGCAGCGCGGCCGCCGGCGCGGCCGGTTCCTCGGTCGCCGCCGCGGCGACGTGCGAGAACCCCGTCGCGTCCTACGCCCCCGACGGCCCCCTGCCCGGACCGGGCGCCCTGCCCGCGGGCAGCACCATGGCCGCGATCCGCGACCGCGGCTCGCTGGTCGTGGGCGTCTCGGCCGACACCCTCCAGCTCGGAGCCCGCAACCCGCTCAGCGGCCAGATCGAGGGCTTCGACATCGACGTGCTGCACCAGGTGTCGAACGCGATCTTCGGCGACCCGGACCGGCTGCAGTTCCGTGTCATCACCTCGGGCCAGCGCCTCGAGGTCCTCGAGAACGGCGAGGTCGACGTGGTCGCCCGCGCCTTCACGATCAACTGCGAGCGCTGGGAGACCATCGCGTTCTCCTCGGAGTACTACCACGCGGGCCAGAAGGTCCTCGTGACGCGCGACTCCGAGGCGCAGGGCATCGCGGACCTCGCGGGCCAGCGGGTGTGCGCACCGGACGGCACCACGACGCTCGAGCGCCTCCAGGAGTACCCCGACATCACCGCGGTCCCCGCGACCACGCACACGGGCTGCCTCGCGCTGTTCCAGCAGGGCAAGGTCGACGCGATCACGGGCGACGACACGATCCTCGCGGGCTTCGCGGCCCAGGACCCGTACGCCAAGGTCGTGGGCCAGGCGATCTCCGACGAGCCCTACGGCCTGGGCATCCCGGCCCAGAACGTCGACATGGTCAAGTTCGTCAACGGCGTCCTGGAGCAGATGCGCACCGACGGCACGTGGACGGCGCTGTACGACGAGTGGCTCGGCGTGCTCGGCCCGGCCCCCGCGCCGCCCGTCGCCGTCTACGGCCGCACGCCGTGACCCCTGCCTCGTCCGCCTCCCCTGCTGCCGGTCCGCCCGTCGCCCCCCGGACCCAGCAGGCTCCGAGCGCGCCCGGACGTCTCGGCGAGGCGATCCCCGCGGCGGAGCTGTACGACTACCTCTCGCGCCTCGAGGAGTGGCTGCGTGCCCGGCGGACCGAGCTCGACCGCCTGGACGCTGCCGCCCAGGCCGCGGCGTCACCCGAGACGTACACGGCCGACATGCTGCTGGCCATGACGCTCTGGCAGGCGGCCCGCACGCGCGCCGACGAGATGGGCGTCGTGTGGGACTCGGGGCGCGCCGACGCGGTGGGTCGCGAGAAGATCTCCCAGCTCGTCTGGGGCCGGCTCAGCTCGCCCGACGGCTCGTCGCTCGTCTCGCTCGTCGAGGCCACGCGGCTGTGCGACGCGATCGTGTCCGCCCTGCGCACGCGGCTCTCGTTCGACCCGAACGCGGCCGACGAGGTCGCGCGCTTCCGTGGCCTGCGTGCCGAGCTGGCACGCTGCGACGAGCTCGCGGGCTCCGACACCACGGCTCGCGGGCGCGTCGAGAAGCTGCGCGAGCGGTGGACGAGGCTGCGCGACAAGGCGTCGAACGGTGCCGACGTCACGGGCCCCCTCACCGAGCTCGAGGCCGAGGTCGCGCGCACCGAGCGCGACCTCATCGTGGGCGCCTCCGAGCGCCGCGAGCTCGCCCGCGACCGCAGGCAGGCCGTCGAGCGCTACGCGGCCCTCGAGGCGCGCGAGCCCTCGCTGCGCGAGCTCGCGGCCCGGTGCCGGCGCGAGATCGCCGCTCCCCCGCGCCTCGCGGTGCCCGACGTCTCTCGGCTCGGCGAGGTCCCCGCGGACCGGGCCGGGCTCGACGGGTTCCTCACGCGCCTCGCGACCGTCGCGCGTGCCTTCGACACGGTCGAGGCCTCCTACTCCGCGCCGCTGCGCGAGCGCGCCGAGCTCCGCTACCGGCTCGACGCCTACCGGGTGCGGGCCGACACGAACGGGCGCAGCGTGTCCCCGACGGTCCGCTCGGGACTCGCCGAGGCCCGCGCGGCCGGCGAGGCCGTGCCGTGCGACGTCGTCCTCCTGCGCTTCCTCGTCGAGCAGTACCAGTTCCTGACCCGCGACCTGCCTGCTCACCTCTCGTCTCCCGCCCCTGGATCGTCGCCCGTCCCGGGCCAGGAAGGATCGTCCTGATGACCACATCGACCACGCAGGAGCCGTGCGCCCAGCCGGGCTGCGACGGCTTCATCGAGGACGGCTACTGCAACGTCTGCGGCTCCCCGGGCGGATCGTCCGCGTCGCCCGCGCCCTCCACGGGCGGCACCACGGGCACGACGACGTCGCCCGGCGCGGCAGCGTCGCCGTCCGCCATGCTCGGCACGGGCATCGCCCAGGCCGCTCCCAACTATGCGGCCGGCCCCGGCCCCGAGGGCGAGGCCGTGTCCACGCGCACGGGCCGGACCAGCTCGACCCAGCTCGCGAGCGCTGCGCTCGGCTCGGCCCGTTCGGCCGTGACGGGGACCAAGTCCACGCGCCGGGTGGGCACGTCCTCGACCCGCCTGCGCGGCCACCGGCTCGGCGCGGGACTGACGACCGTCCCGAGCGCCCCGGTCCGCGACCCGCTCCAGGCCATCATGGCCGTGCCCGAGCTCGCCGAGTCCAAGCGCTTCTGCCCCACGTGCGGCGCCAAGGTGGGCCGCTCGCGCGACGGCGTACCGGGCCGCACCTCGGGCTTCTGCCCCCAGTGCCGCACCGCGTTCTCCTTCGACCCGCAGCTCTCGCCCGGCGACGTCGTCGGCGGTCAGTACGAGGTCGTGGGCTGCCTCGCGCACGGCGGGCTGGGCTGGATCTACCTCGCGCGCGACCAGAACGTCTCGGGCCGCTGGGTCGTGCTCAAGGGCCTGCTCAACTCGGGGGACCCCGACGCGTTCGCGGCCGCGATCTCCGAGCGCCAGTTCCTGGCGGAGGTCGAGCACCCGCTCATCGTCGAGATCTACAACTTCGTCATGCACGATGGCGCGGGCTACACCGTCATGGAGTACGTGGGCGGCAAGTCGCTCAAGGAGATCCTCAAGGACCGCCGCGACGAGAACAACGGCGTGGTGGACCCGCTGCCCGTGGACCAGGCGCTCGCGTTCGTGCTCGAGATCCTGCCCGCGTTCGCCTACCTGCACGACCTGGGCCTGATCTTCTGCGACTTCAAGCCCGACAACATGATCCAGCAGGGCGACGGGGTCAAGCTCATCGACCTGGGCGGTGTGCGACGCCTCGACGACATGACGTCGGCGATCTTCGGGACCGTGGGCTACCAGGCCCCCGAGGTCGCGGAGGTCGGGACCTCGGTCGCGTCCGACATCTACACGATCGGGCGCTCGCTCGCCACGCTCGTGCTCGACTTCCGCGGCAACCAGACGACGTACGTCGCCTCCCTGCCGCCCGTCGCCGAGACACCCGTCTTCCAGAAGTACGACTCGTTCTACCGGCTGCTCGCCAAGGCCTGCGCGCTCGACCCGTCCGACCGCTTCGCCACGATCGACGAGATGCGCGCCCAGCTCATCGGGGTCCTGCGCGAGGTCGTCGCGACCGACCGCGGACCGGGCAGCGGGGCGCTCCACTCGGCCGCGTCGATGCTCTTCGAGGCCCCCGTGTCCGACGACGCCGACGCGCCCCTGACCTGGGACGCGCTGCCCGCGCTCAAGGTCGACGAGTCCGACCCCATGGCCAGCTGGCTCGCGGGCGTCAACATCGCCGACCCGGCTGCCCGCATGGCCGCGCTCGCCGCCGCCCCCGAGGGCACGGTCGAGGTCCGCCTCGCCTACGCCCGTGCGGCGATCGAGCACCGCCGCTTCGCCGAGGTCGACAAGACCATCGCCTCGATCCTCACCGACGACCCGTGGGAGTGGCGCGCGGCATGGATCGGCGGGCTGGCCGAGCTCGCGCGCGGCGAGGCCGCAGCAGCCCGCGCCTCGTTCAACGCGGTCTACGGCCAGGTGCCCGGCGAGCTCGCGCCCAAGCTCGCGCTCGCCGTCTCGTGCGAGGTCAGCGGCGAGCCGGACATCGCCGAGTCGCTCTACGTGATCTGCGCCCGCTCGGACGCCAACTACACGGCCCCCGCGGCGTTCGGGCTCGCCCGCATCCGCCAGGCCCGCGGCGACCTCGACGGGGCGCTGCACGCCCTGGACCTGGTCACCCCGACCCGCAGCTCCTACACCGACGCCCGCATGCGCCGCGCACGCCTGCTCGCGGGCTCGGGCCGCGGGCTCCCGGCCCTGGCCGAGGCGCTCGCGAGCGTCGAGTCGGTCGCGATCCCCCCGCGCGAGCGGGTCTCGCTCTCGATCGACGTGCTCCGCTCGGCGCTCGAGGAGGTCACGGCCGCGCCCACCAAGCAGGTCGGCACCGTGCGCATCGGCGGGGTCGAGCCCAAGGAGCCGCCGCTGCGCGACGCTCTCGAGGGGGCCTACCGCGAGATGGCGACGCTGACCGAGGACAAGATCGCGCGCATCGACCTGGTCGACCAGGCCAACGCCGTGCGCCGCTGGACCACGACGTGAGCGCGGAGGACACGCCGACCGGCGTGCTCGCACCGTGCTCCACGTGCGGTGAGCTCCCCGCTCCCGGGGCGAGGTTCTGCGAGAACTGCGGCTCCGACGTCGGGCCCGCGACGGTCGCTGCGGGCGGGCCGCCCGTGCTGGCGCGCCCTCCGGTGCCGGCGCTGCCCGAGCCCCCCGCCGACCTCAAGCCGACCGATCCCCCGGGCGACCCCGCGGCCGACCCGGTGCCTCCGCCGCCCGTCGCCACGCACCGCCCCTGCACGAGCTGCGGCGGGACCGTCGCGGACGACGGCTACTGCGAGCAGTGCGGCGAGAAGGCCCAGGTCGAGCGCGACCACTGGGCCGAGCGGCCCGCACCGTGGGTCGCGGGCGTGTGCGACCGCGGCATCCGCCACGCGCGCAACGAGGACGCCATGGCGCTCGCCGCGTCGGGCGACCCGGCCACGGCCGGGCGCTTCGCAGCGCTCGTGGTGTGCGACGGGGTCTCGGCCGCGCCCGACTCGGACGTCGCGAGCCTCGCGGCCGCGCGTGCGGCCCGGGACGTGCTCGCGTCCGGCGGGCCCGACGGCGCCACCCCCGTCACGGGGGACGTCACCGAGCGCATCCGGGCCTGGCAGGCCCTCATGGTCGCGGCCTCGACGACCGCGAACGACGCCGTGCTGGTCGCGGTGGGTGACAAGGCCGAGCGGGCCGAGCCGCCGTCGTGCACGTTCGTCGCGGCCGTCGTGGACGGCCCGCTGATCGTCGCGGGATGGGTCGGCGACTCGCGCGCCTACTGGATCCCCGACGCCGGCACGGCCCGCCAGCTCAGCGTCGACGACTCGTGGGCGCACGAGCTCATGGCCATGGGCACCCCGCGCCACGTGGCCGAGAACTCTCCCCAGGCGCACGCGATCACGCGCTGGCTCGGCCCCGACTCGACCGACCCGGCCGCGCGGTGCGCCCCGACGGTCCCGGACTCGTCGGGCTGGCTGCTGGTCTGCTCGGACGGCCTGTGGAACTACTGCTCGGCGGCCGACGACCTCGCGGACCTCGTGCGCTCGACCGAGGCCACGACGGGGCGCGAGCCCCGGGCGCTGGCGACCGAGCTCGTGCGCTGGGCCAACGCCCAGGGCGGCCGCGACAACATCACGGCGACCCTCGCCCGGTTCGAGGCGCTCCCCGCCTCGGCCACCTCCGATAACCTGCACACAGACGCTGTCACGGGCGACGAGCCCGCGACGCGCGCCCTCTGATCCACGAAGGAGCCCAGAACCCATGGCCGAGTTCTCCGCCGAGGTCTTCCAGAACGAGTTCCTGTCCGAGGGCGCCACGGATGTGCACGCCATCGTGACGGTGACCGCCCGAGGGGCAGGTCAGGCTGGCGCCGCGACCTCCGGGGGCGGCGTCGCCGAGATCATCATGGTCGACACGTCCGGCTCGATGTCGGGGCGCAACATGGAGTCCGCCAAGTACGCGGCGCAGGTCGCGGTCGACCAGATCCTCGACGGGACCTGGTTCGCGATCGTCGGCGGCAGCCACGTCGCGCAGCGCGCGTTCCCCTACCCCAACGCGCGCGTCGCGATGGTCCAGATGGAGCCTGCGGCGCGCGAGGAGGCCAAGCGGGCCATCGCGATGATGAGCCCGTCGGGCGGCACCGCGATGAGCACGTGGCTCCAGCTCGCGGCCCAGCTCTTCGACACCGTGCCCCAGGCCGCCCAGCGCCACGCGATCCTGCTGACGGACGGCAAGAACGAGTCCGAGCCGCGCGAGAACCTCTCGCAGGTCGTGCGCAACGTGACCGGGAAGTTCCAGTGCGACGCGCGAGGCGTCGGGTCGCGCTGGCAGGTCGACGAGCTGCGCGAGATCTCGACGGCCCTGCTCGGGACGGTCGACCTGATCGCCGACCCGAGCGAGATCGCGGCCGACTTCTCGTCGCTCATCCAGAAGTCCATGTCGCGCGGCGTGGCCTCCGCGGACCTGCGCGTGTGGGCCCCGCAGGGCGCCCAGGTGCTGTTCGTCCGCCAGGTCGCCCCGACGGTCGAGGACCTCACGACGCGCCGCGCCGTGGTCAACCCGCTCACGGGCTCCTACCCCACGGGGTCGTGGGGCGACGAGACGCGCGACTACCACGTGGCCGTGCGCGTGGCCTCGAAGCCCGTGGGCTCCGAGCAGCTCGCGGCGCGCGTGCAGCTCGCCGTGAACGGCGAGGTGGTCTCGTCGGGTCTCGTCAAGGCCAAGTGGTCCGACGACGGCGCGCTCACCACGCGCATCAACCCCGAGGTCGCGCACTACACGGGTCAGGCCGAGCTCGCGTCCGCGATCCAGGAGGGCCTCGCGGCCAAGGCCGCGGGCGACGAGGCGACGGCCACGGTCAAGCTCGGCCGCGCGGTCCAGCTCGCGGCCGAGACGGGCAACGACGAGGCGACCTCGCGCCTGCGCAAGGTCGTGGAGATCGAGAGCGAGGAGCAGGGCACGGTACGCCTCAAGCGCAACACCGACAAGCTCGACGAGATGGCCCTCGACACCGCCTCGACCAAGACCACGCGGGTCAAGCGATGAGCGCGATCTGCCCCAACGGGCACGCGTCCGAGTCGACCGACTACTGCGACGTGTGCGGCGAGCCCATGGCGGCTGCGTCGAGCGGCGCGTCGGGGGCCGTGTCCTCCGGCTCTGCGGGACCCGGCGCGACCGCCGCTGGTGCTGGTGAGGGTGCCGGAAGCGGCGAACCGATCACGTGCCCGCACTGCTCGTTCCCGGCCGCGGCCGGTGCGCTGTTCTGCGAGAACTGCGGCTACGACTTCACGACGGGCTCGCTGCCCGAGCCCGCCGAGGCACCGTCGGCGGCGACCCCGGTCCCGGCAGGTGCGCCTGCCGGGGCGTCCGGGCCGCTCGCTCCCCCGGCGTCGTCGCTCGACCTGGACCCGGTCGCTCCTCCCGCGGGGTCGCCCGCGGCCGCGCCGTCCGCCGACCCGTTGTCGGCCCCGGCAGCCCTGACGCCGCCCGGGGGCGATCCCGGGGCGGGTGGCCCGTCGACTGCTGCGGTCGCCGCCGGTGACCCGGGGACGGGTCCGCTCGTCGCTCCCGGTGCTCCTGCCGACCCGACAGACCCGGCCGAGGGCGAGGCGACGTCCGCACGGACGGGCGCGACGCCGTCGGGCACGGGGACGCACCTGCCCACCCCGCCCGTGCCGGGCGAGGACCAGTGGGTCGTCGAGGTGTGGATCGACCCCGACTGGTACCAGGCGCAGAAGGCCGAGGACCCGTTGCCCTCGGCCGGGCTGCCCGGGCTCGTGGTGCTGCGCGAGCGCAGCGTGCTCGTGGGGCGCCCGTCGGCGTCGCGCAACATCCACCCGCAGATCGACTGCGGCGCCGACTCGGGCGTCTCGCGGCGGCACTGCCAGCTCAACACCGACGGGCAGCGCTGGTGGGTCGAGGACCTCCAGTCCTCCAACGGGACGTACCTGAGCCCTGCGGGCGGCGAGCTGCCGATCGACCCGATCCCGGCCGGTCAGCGCCGCGAGGTCGCCGACGGCGACCGCATCTACCTCGGTGGGTGGACGCGGCTCGTGATCCGCAAGGCGATGCCTGGCGAGGTCTGACCCTCGTGGTGTGACGGGTGGCGCGGTCACCGGCTGAGGCCGGGGCCGCGCCGCTGGTCGTCGTGGGCGTGTCGCTTCGGGCGCGTGCGATCAGGTCGGACGCGGCCCGACGGCGGGCGCGGCTGCCACGGTCGGCGCGCCGTCCGCACGCCCCGGGGGCCGGGGTGTTGTTCGCGCAGCCGCAACAATGGTGGTGGCTGCGCGAACGACACCTCCCACCCCCGGGGCCGTCCCCACCGGGACGGGGTGTGCCCGGACGTCCAGGCACATCGAGGAGCAGATCCTCGCCCTCGAGGGGGCAAGATGCCGGTATGAGCACAGCATCAGCGGGCCCTCGATCCGGCTACGCTCTCGAGGTTTTGCGCTACGACAGGTCCACCACCCTGTGCTGGGGTGAGGGCGCCGACGGCGGCGACGTCGTCGCGACCCGGGACGGCAGGGTGCTCACGTGGGCGAGCCCCGAGGACTGCTTCGCCGCGGCAGCCGTCGAGGGCTGGGACGTGGCTCACGACGAGACGACGCGGACGGACCTGACTCCTGCCCTCGAGTGGCTCGCTCACCGACGGCGAGCCCTCGACGCCGAGGCGGCACTCCACGCATGGAACCTCGCAGGCGACATCGCGCGCAGCACGGGAACGCCCTGGGGAGACCGTGGGCGCGTCGCGGACGCCTGCCACCGCAAGCTCACCGTGGCGTGCGTCCCGCGGCTCGTCGGGCAGGACGACTGCTCACCCCGTTGGACCGTGACCGAGGAGCGATACCTGCGCAGGCGGGTCGGTGCGGCGATCGCGCTGTTCGACCAGCAGGTCGTGGGGCGTCGCCGCCAGCGCCCGTAGGCCTACGCCCGGCGACCATGCCGAGACGATTCCTCAAGCCAGGGCCCTGCGAGGCCACACCGGTTGGAGGTTTCCTCCAACCGGTTGTCGACTTCCGCCAACGCACCCTGCCCTCCCTGATTCGTGGCGCCGACGCACCGGCATCCCGTCTCCGACAAGAGTGGACTCGTGCCACCCGGCACCTCACGCCCTTCCCGAGGAGACCCCGTGGCCCGCCCAGTGCGCACCGACCTGCCCGCAGACGTCCCCATCGACGTGCCCGGCAGCGAGCACCCCGACGTGCCGACCACGCCGGACCAGCCGGCCGCGGCCCTGGACCCTGCCTCCTCCCGCTGGCGCCTCACCGCCGCCGACGCCGCCCGCATCGCGACGTTCGCCGCGCTCACCGCGGTCCTCGGCATGCCCGGCTCGCTGGCCCTGTTCGGCAACGCCGTCCCGATCACGCTCCAGACCCTGGGCGTCATGCTCGCCGGAGCCCTCCTGGGCGCGTGGCGCGGCGCGCTCGCGATGCTCACGTTCCTGGCCCTGGTCGCGGCGGGCCTCCCGCTCCTGTCGGGCGGCCGCGGCGGCCCCGCGGTCTTCGTGGGCCCGTCGGTCGGCTACCTGATCGGTTTCGTGGTGGGAGCAGCGGTCGTCGGCCTGATCGTCGAGCGGTTCCGCACCCTGACGTTCTGGCGGGTCCTGGCCGCGAGCGTCGTGGGCGGCATGCTCGTCATGTACGCCCTGGGCATCCCGCTCCATGCGCTCGTCACGGGCTTCCCCCTCCAGACCGTCGCGACCGGCTCGCTCATGTACCTCCCGGGCGACGTCCTCAAGGCCGTGATCGCGGCCTCGGTCACGGTCGGCGTGGTCCGTGCCTACCCCGCGGCCTCGCCGCTGCGCCGCCCCCAGAGCCCCGGACGCTCCACCGGGCAGCGGCCCGCCGCGAGCCCCACGGCCTGATCGACCTACGATCCCCTCATGCCCGTCGCCCACGCCGTCATCGCGCACGCACGCAGCTCCGCAGGGGGTCGCTGCGCGCTGCGTTCACCGGAGCGCTCCCGCACCTACCGAGCCCTCGCCGCCGACGTCGCGGCGGGAGCGGAGTTCCTGCGGGCGACCGGGACGGTCGTGGGCGACGTCGTCGCGATCTCGCTGCCCGACCCGGTCGACCTCCTCACGGCCCTCCTCGCGATCGACCTCGCGGGCGCGACTCCCCTGGTCTGCGACCACACGTGGTCGCGCGCCCAGCGCGCCGAGGTCCTGCGGACGATCGCCCCGGCCGGCTTCGTCGAGGTCCCGCTCCCGCGTGGCAGCGCCGGGGACGCGCTCGCCCCGCTCAGCGGCCCGGCCGCGAGCAGCCTGCCCGACGACGTCGCTCCCCCCGAGCCCTCGGTATCGGCCCTCGCGTGGGCCGGGTTCTCGTCGGGGAGCACGGGTCGCCCGCGCGCGGTCGTCCGCACCCGCGACTCCTGGGCAGGGTCCTTCCCCGCGGCCGCGCGCCTCACGGGCACCCGGTCCGAGGACACCGTGCTGGTCCCCGGCCCGCTCGCGTCCTCGCTCTACTGCTTCGCGGCCGTGCACACGCTCTCGACGGGGGCGTGCGTCCAGCTCGCCACGGGGGCCGCCGCGATCACCACGGCCCTGGCGACCTCCGACGTCGTGCACCTCGTCCCCTCGGCGCTCGAACCGATCCTCGACGCGATCGAGGCGGGTGCTCCGAGCCGCCTGCGGACCGCCGTGGTCGGCGGTGCCTCGCTCCCCGCGGACGTGCGCGAGCGCGCGGCGCGCGCCGGGGTCGGCGTCGTGACCTACTACGGGGCCGTCGAGCTGTCGTTCGTCGCGATCGACACCGACGGCACGGGCCTCCGCCCCTTCCCCGGGGTCGAGGTCGAGGTGCGCGAGCTGCCCGGCGCGACGCTCGGCGAGGTCTGGGTGCGGTCGCCGTGGGTCGCGCAGGGCTACCTCGCGCGCGCGACCGGCCCGTTCCGCCGCGAGGGTGAGTGGGCGACCGTGGGCGACCTCGCGGAGCTCCCCACCCCCAGCCACCCGGACACCCCCCTGGTCCTGCGCGGGCGCGGCGACGGCGCGATCCTCACGGGCGGCGCGACCGTGGTCCCCGAGGACGTCGAGGTCGTGCTGCGCGCAATCCCGGGAGTCGAGGACGTCGTGGTCGTCGGCACCCCGCACCGCCGCCTGGGCGCGGTCGTGACGGCCGTGGTGCAGTGCGCCGACCGGCCGGGCCTGCGCGCCCACCTCGAACGGGTGGCCCGGGCCTCGCTCTCCGCGGCCCAGCGCCCGCGGCGCTGGTACGGCGTGCGCGAGCTGCCGCGGACGCCGTCGGGCAAGGCCGCGCGCGGCGCGATCAGCGAGGCTCTGCTGTCCGGCGGCCCCGCGTACGAGGCGCTGCGGTGAGCGCGTCCCCCGACTCCCCCGTGGTCGTCGCCGCGCGGCGGACCTGGATCGGCACGGCGAACCACGGGCACGCCCACCTCTCGGCGACCGACCTCGCCGCCCCCGTCCTCGGCGCGGTGCTCGCCGACCTCCCGGCGGCCCACGGGCTGGGCGTCGAGGACGTCGTGCTCGGGAACTGCACGGGACCCGGCGGGAACCTCGCCCGCGTCGCGGTCCTCGCCGCCGCCCTGCGCGACCCCGCCGGTCCGCTGACCGACCGCGTGCCCGGCCTCACGATCGACCGGCAGTGCGGCAGCGGCCTGGCAGCGATCCTGCTCGCGGCCCAGGGCGTCCGCGCCGGCGACGGCGACCTGGTCCTGGCTGGAGGCGTGGAGAGCGCCTCGACCGCCCCGCTGCGCGCCCACCGCCCGCCTCGCGGATCGGGGGCCCCGCCCGTGCCCTACGACCGCGCCCCGTTCACCCCGGCCGCGCTCGGCGACCCCGACATGGGCCCTGCGGCCGACGTCCTGGCCCGCGAGCGCGGCCTCGGCCGCGAGCGCCAGGACGCCTACGCCGCCCGCTCGCACGCCCGCGCCCTGGCCGCGCACGCCGAGGGCCGCTTCGACGCGGAGGTCGTCCCGGTCGGCGGCCTCGCCCGCGACGAGCGCGCCCGCAGGCTCGATCCCACGCTGCTCGCGCGCCTCCCGTCCGCCTTCACGCCCGGCGGCTCCGTGACCGCGGGCACAGCGAGCCCGGTCAGCGACGGGGCCGCGACCGTCGCTGACCGGGCT
>NZ_MAQA01000071.1 GCF_001692445.1 Oerskovia enterophila
CGCTCGTGCTGATCGCGGGCAGCCGGCCCCGGGGCAGGTCGCCGCGCCGCCCGGGCGCGACCCGCTGTTCGACGCGTTCGGTCAACCCGTGGCGGCGCCCGCCGACGGGTACGCCCGCCCGTCCCACCGGCACCGGACCGGGACCCTGCTCGCGCTCGGGCTCCCGCTCGTGCTGCTCGCGGGCAGCCACCCCGGGGTCGCGTTCGTTCTCCTGTGCCTGCTCGTGGTCGCCGCGCGCGTCGTGGGCGTGGCCGCCGACTCGTTCCACGCGCACCGCGAGCGCAAGGGCGTCCAGCGCAGCGACGGCGTCCGGGTCGCGGTCGCCGTGCCCTGGTACGCGCTGCGGGCTGCCGTCGGTGCGCTGCCGTCGCTGCTCGTCGCCGGGTGCGGAGGGCTGCTCGTCGCGGTCGGGTCGTGGTGGATCCTCGCGCCCGGGATGGTCGTCCTCGCCCCTCTGCAGACGGTCGAGGCGCGGTCCGCGGGCGGGGCGAACGAGGACTGGGTCTTCACCGTGGTCCTGTGCCTCGCGATGGCGGTCGCGGTGCTCCTCGCGTGGTTCGGCCCGCTCTCCGCGCTGACGCGCTTCGGGGCACGCACGACCCTCGTGCACGTCGCGCCGGGGAGGGTGGGGGCGATCGTCCTGGTCGTGGTGGGCCTCGCGCTCGCCGCGATCGTGCTCTTCTCGCTCGGCGACGGAGCGCCCATCGAGTGGGCGCCGTTCCCCGGACCACCCCCGAGCATCTGATCCTGCTGCTTCACCGGAAACTCCCAGACTGTCCGAGTACGCTGACCCCGTGACCAGGACGTCCGCACCGGGCGCACCACACGGTGCGTCGCCCGGAACGCCCCCGAACGAGACCGCGCCACGCGCAGCGGTCCGTGCGGTCGTGCGCGCGCGGTCCGTCCACGGGACCTCCGCGGAGGCCTCGGTCCGCCGGTTCTCCGCCGTGACCTCGCTCGTCGTCGCCGGGTTCCTGCTCGTCGTCGGGACCCTGTCCCTCCTCGCGGACCGCGGCTTCAGCGTCGTCCACCAGTGCCTGCCGGCGCCCGGGGGCTGGGGCGTCGCCGGCGTCCACCTGGCCCTCCTGCGAGAGACCGCCGAGTGCCCGGCCGGGACCGCCGCCCTCGGGGGAGACCCCGCGCGGGTCGTGACGGTCGTCGGCGTGCTCGCCCTGCCCGTGCTGCTGGCGCACCTCGCGCTCCTGCTCGCGGGCTGCGGCCTCGCCGCCGTCGCCCTGCGCGTCCGTGACCGGTTCGTCGACGTCCTGCGCCCCCGGAACCTCGCGGCGCTGCTGCACCGCCCGCTCGCCCCTGTCGCCCACGCGTGCCGTCAGGTCGTCCGCTCGGCCACCAAGGTCCTGCACCATCTCGCGCTCGCCGCGGTGCGGTCGCTGCGCGGGCCACCGACCGCGCTCGCGGCCGCCTGACGACTCGTCACCCGACTCGTCACCGCCGCGCGACCCGGTGCCACCCGCACCCCGGCGCGCGCGGCACGGACCGCATCCTCCGCGACCAGTGCGGCCCCGTCCCGGAGCGCCGCGCCACCACGACTTCCAAGGACTCTCATGTCGACGAACGAATCCCGTCAGACCAAGGCCGACCGCCGCGACGCGGCCCGTGCCGAGGCCCTCGCGCTGCGCGAGGCACAGGCCAAGCGCGACAAGCGCAACCGAGCGATCACGATCGGCGCCCTCGTCGGCGGCCTCGCGGTCCTCATCGGTGCCTTCCTCTGGGTGTTCATCCCCGCGATGAACCAGAAGGAGGCCCGCGTCACCGAGCCGCTCACGGGCGTCACCGCGCCCGGCACCGCGAACGACACGGCCGGTATCTCGATCGGTGCCGACGGCGTGGCCGGCACCAGCACAGACGGCGCGGTCGACGTCGGCGTGTACTTCGACTACATGTGCCCCATCTGCGGGCAGTTCGAGGAGATCAACGGCGCCTCGCTCGACCAGCTGCGCGAGGCCGGCGACGTGAACGTC
Source organism: Oerskovia enterophila (assembly GCF_001692445.1). Classification (GTDB taxonomy): domain Bacteria; phylum Actinomycetota; class Actinomycetes; order Actinomycetales; family Cellulomonadaceae; genus Oerskovia; species Oerskovia enterophila. The sequence goes on from NZ_MAQA01000071.1 coordinate 1,983, forward strand.
GTGCTGCACCCCGTGGCGATCCTCGACCGCATGGCCAACGCCCAGCAGTTCTCGACGCGCTCGGCCGCTGCCGCCGCCTACGTCGCCGAGCACGCTCCCGAGCAGCTCAACGCGTTCAACTCGGCGATGTTCGTCAACCAGCCCGAGGAGAACAAGGAGACGCTGACCGACCAGCAGATCGCCGAGATCGCCAAGACCGCGGGCGTCCCGGCCGACGTGGCCGACAAGATCGCCGCGGGGGACGCGGTCGACGAGTTCGGCGACTGGGTCGAGGGCGCGACCAACCTCGCGACGCAGAACCCGGACCTCGCCAACCCGCAGAGCGGTGGCTTCGGCACGCCGACCATCACGATCGACGGTGAGCGCTGGGACGGCAACTGGAGCGACCCGACGGCGCTCCAGGCCGCGGTCGAGGCAGCCAAGGGCTGACCCCGCCTCGCCGAGCGAGCGGCCGTCGTCGTGGCCCCGATGGGACGGACGACGGCCGCGCGCCCGACACCCGGTAGGCTGTTCGCGCACCTCAGGGTGCCGCTGCCCGCGGGTGGCGTGCCGCCTTAGCTCAGCTGGTAGAGCACTCGCCTTGTAAGCGAAAGGTCGTCGGTTCGAACCCGACAGGCGGCTCCGTCAGGAACGACGAAGGCCGGCGTCTCGCAGCACGCGCTGCGAGACGCCGGCCTTCGTCATGTCCGGGCCAGGTGCTGTCCCGGGGCGCCTCTACTGCGACTGCACGGGCGTCAGCACGGGCACCTTGGGCTCGCGCAGGTCGCCCGAGGACTGGCCCCGGAGCCGCCGCGTCGCCCACGGGTACACGTGCACCCGCACCCACTCGGCGTTCTGCCGGGCCCGGTCGAGGAGCGGGACCGGCGGGAGGGGAGACAACGGGTCGTCCCACGCGGCGTCGTCGGGCGCCTGGCCCAGGCCCACGAGCGCGGCCTGCGCGACGCGGCGGTGCCCGTCCGGGGTCAGGTGGATGCGGTCCTCGGACCACATGCGCCAGTCGTGGAGCGACGCCATGCCCCACAGGTCCAGGACGTGCGCGCCGTGGCGGCGCGCGATCGACCAGATGTGGGTGTTGTAGACGCCCACCCGGCCGCGCGTGAGCCCCACGAGGGGTGACCCCGACGTGTCGAAGCCCGTGCCCAGGAGGACGTCGATGCCCTCGGCGCGCAGCCGGGCCACCGCGTGCTCGAGGTTGCGGGCCAGACGGTCGATGTCGGCCGCAGGGCGCAGGATGTCGTTGCCGCCACCGATGAGGCTCACCAGGTCGGGCTTGAGCGCGATCGCGGCCGGCACCTGCTCGGTCAGGATCGAGCGCAGGAGCCGACCGCGGATCGCGAGGTTGGCGTACTGGAGCGGGGCCTGGCCCGCGGCGCTGCGTCGCGTCGACAGGTGCCCTGCGAGGAGGTCGGCCCAGCCGCGCTGGCGGTCCGGGTCGTTCGGGTAGGGGTCCCAGAGTCCTTCCGTGAACGAGTCGCCGATCGCGACGTAGCTGGCCCATCGGGGCGTGTTCTCATCGTCCGGGTGCGAGGTGGTCACCGGTCCATTGTGTGACAACGGGCGCCGTGCGTCGCGTGACTTTCCTGCCCGACGGCGCCACCCGGCCTGGTCAGGTGCCGCACCTCAGGCCGTGGGCAGCGTCCAGTCGACGGGCGCCGCGCCCTGGGCGACGAGCAGCTCGTCGACGCGCGAGAACGGCCGGGACCCGAAGAAGCCGCGGCGGGCCGAGAGCGGGCTGGGGTGCGCGCTCTCGACCACGGGCGTGCTGCCCAGGAGTGGCTTGAGCGTCGCGGCGTCGCGTCCCCAGAGGATCGCGACGAGCGGGCGGTCGCGCGCCACGAGCGCGCGGATCGCGGCCTCGGTGACGGGCTCCCAGCCCTTGCGACGGTGCGAGCCGGCGTCGCCGTCGCCGACCGTCAGGACCCTGTTGAGCAGCATGACGCCCTGGTCGCTCCATGCGGACAGGTCGCCGTGCGCGGGCGTCGTGGAGCCCAGGTCGGTCGCCATCTCGGCGTAGATGTTCTGGAGCGAGCGCGGCACGGGACGCACGTGCGGCTGGACGGAGAACGACAGGCCCATGGCGTGGCCGGGCGTGGGGTAGGGGTCCTGACCGACGATCAGGACGCGCACGTCGGCGAGCGGTCGCTGGAAGGCCCGCAGGATGTCCGCCGGCGCAGGCTGGTACGGACGTCCGGCCGCGGTCTCCGCGCGGAGGAAGTCGCCCACGGCGCGCAGCTGCGGCTCGACGGGGGCCAGGGCGGCCGCCCAGTCGGGGGCCATGATCTCGGCGAGCGGCCGTTGCGGGACGGCGGCCGAGGGGTGGTCGAGGGAGTCGGCAGGGACGGGCGTCGCGGAGCTGTTCACGCGGCGAGAGTACGCGAGCCGTTGAATGACACCCCTGTCGTTCGCGCGTAGGCTGGAGGTGCCCAGGTCCCCGCCGCTCGCCGGTGCCGGACGCCCCGACGAGTGAGGAACTGCCCATGAGCGAAGCGTTCGCCGACACGGAGCACCTCGTCGCTGCGTCCCTGGACGAGGCCGGGACGGAGACGGGGACCGGTTCGGGCCTCTCCGAGCGCGACCAGCAGATCCTCGCGTTCGAGCGTCAGTGGTGGAAGTACGCGGGCGCCAAGGAGCAGGCGGTCCGCGAGCTCTTCGACATGACGGCGACGCGCTACTACCAGGCGCTCAACGCCCTGATCGACTCCCCAGAGGCTCTCGCCCACGACCCCATGCTCGTCAAGCGTCTGCGCCGGATGCGGTCCACGCGTCAGCGTGCTCGCTCCGCCCGCCGACTCGGCGACGTTTAACCTGCCGGGTGAGACGGGCTACCCTGTCGGCGTGAGCAAGAGCGATTACCCCTACGCGCCTGACGAGTTCGACGTCCCCGCGCCCGAGGGCGCGCCCGTCGGCGTGTTCCGTGCTCCGCGCAGCAGGTGGAGCAAGACCTGGCCGTTCCTGCTCGTCGCCGGGATCTTCGCCGTGGTCGGGATCGGTGGCGTCTACGCGGTCTCCGGTGGGTTCGGCGGAGGGACGCCCGAGGCAGATGCCAAGCCACCGGCGGCGTCGGCCCCCGCCGAGGACCCCGCTGCAGGGGACCCCGCGACCGAGGAGACCCCGGTCGAGGAGGAGCCCGTGACCGAGGAGACCCCGGTCGAGGAGCCCGCGGACCCCGCGACCGACATCAACGCACTGCTGGCAGCAGCCGACAAGGGAGCGTTCGTCCGCGTCCTCAACGACAAGGGGCCCGAGGGCGAGTCCCGCGTCGGCAAGGCGGCCCTGGACGCCAAGGGGTTCACGAACGTGAAGTTCGAGGCCTACCCCGGCGACTCGGGCGTCACGGTCAACTCGATCTGGTACGCGGCGGACCGCAAGGAGACGGCGATGGCGGTCGCCGCGGTCCTGGGCATCCCCGCGGAGCAGGTCACGCAGGTCGCCGTCCGGGAGGGCGACGTCGTCGTCATCGTGAAGTCAGCGCTGACCGTCGCTCCCTGATCCGTCGCGGATCGTCGCGCGCAGGTCCACGGTGCCGTCCCCGTCGGAACGTCCTCGCAGGGACCGCATCGCGCGTACCGGTGACGGGGTGCAGCCCGCGGGCTAGGCTCGGAGGCACCGAGGGCGGTGGTCGCTCGCGGGCGACCCGCGGCACGCACGCGCCGCACACGAGGAGACCTTCCATGGCTCAGGGCACCGTCAAGTGGTTCAACGCCGAGAAGGGGTTCGGGTTCATCACCCCCGACTCGGGCGGTCAGGACCTCTTCGTCCACTTCAGCGCGATCCAGAACGACGGCTACCGCACCCTCGACGAGGGACAGGCCGTCGAGTACGAGCCGGGGCAGGGGCAGAAGGGCCCGCAGGCCGAACAGGTGCGCCCGCTCTGAACACCGTGACCCCCGCGCGTCACCTGACCGAGGTGGACGTCGTCGTCGTCGGATCCGGGCCGAACGGCCTCGCCGCGGCGGTGACGTGCGCCAGGGCGGGGCTGTCCGTGCGGGTCCTGGAGGCGCAGCCCACGGTCGGGGGCGGGTCCCGCACCCTGGACCTGGGTCTGGCCGAGGGCATGGTCCACGACATCTGTTCCGCCGTGCACCCCATGGCGTGGGCGTCGCCGTTCTTCCAGGCGTTCGACCTGCCGTCGCGCGGCGTCGAGCTGCTCGTCCCCGACGTCTCGTACGCCCAGCCGCTGCCGGGCGGTCGCGCGGGGATCGCCTACCGGGACCTCGACCGGACGGTCGACGGGCTGGGGGTCGACGGCGCCGCCTGGCGTTCGCTCGTCGGCTCGCTGTCCCGGAACACGGGCCATGCGGTCGCGACCGCTCTGGGCGACAAACGGAGCATCCCGGCGGGGCTCCTCCCGCGCGGGGTGCCGACCGCGGCCCGGTTCGGCCTCGGTGTGCTCGAGCAGGGCACCCGGGCCTGGGACCGGCGCTTCGTGGGGGACGTCGCGCCCGCACTCTTCACAGGGGTCGCGGCGCACGGGATCGCCCCCATGCCGTCGCTGGCCTCGGCAGGGGTCGCGATGCTGCTCGCGTCGCTCGCGCACACCGAGGGCGGCTGGCCGGTCCCTCGCGGCGGCTCGGGGGCGATCGTGACCGCACTGGTCGCGGACCTGGAGGCGCACGGCGGCGAGGTGGTCACCGATCATCCCGTGCGCTCGGAGTCGGACCTCCCCCCGGCCCGGGCCGTCATCTTCGACACGACGCCCCGCACCGTGGTCGAGGTGTTCGGTTCCCGTCTCACCGGCCGTGCCGCCAGGGCGCTCACGGCATTCCCCTACGGCAACGCGGCCGCCAAGGTCGACTTCGTGCTGCGCGGTCCTGTGCCGTGGCAGAACCCCGAGGTCGGGCTCGCCGGGACGGTTCACGTGGGCGGCACTCGCGCCGAGATGGCTGCCGCGGAGGCCGCGGTCGAGGCCGGTCGCCACGCCGAGCGGCCCATGGTCCTCGTGAGCGACCCGAGCGTCGTCGATCCGTCCCGGAGGGTCGGCGACCTGCGACCGCTGTGGACGTACGCACACGTCCCGGCCGGGTCAACGCTCGACGTCACCGAGGCGATCACCGCCCAGATCGAACGCTTCGCTCCCGGCTTCCGCGACGTCGTCGTGACCTCGCGGTGCGTGCCCGCGGCGCGCATGAGCGAGCACAACGCCAACTACGTGGGTGGGGACATCGCGGCGGGGGCCGTCAGCATGTGGCGCGTCCTCGCGCGCCCGACCGCGCGCCTCGACCCGTACGCGACGGGCCTCGACGGGGTCTACCTCTGCTCGGCCTCGACCCCGCCGGGCCCCGGGGTCCACGGGCTCGGGGGCTGGTACGCGGCCCAGCGCGTCCTGCGCCGGGAGTTCGACGTCCCGCACCTGCCGGTCCTCGCGCCCTGACAGCAAGGGCCACCGGGGCGGGCGGGCGCGCACGCCTCGCGGTCGGACGCGGCCCGGCTCAGGGATCCAGGACGCCGGCAGCCTCGATGCGCCGGTCCTCGAGCTCGACCAGGGTCAGCACCACGAGCGACGAGCTCCACGTGAGCGGTGCGACCGCCGCGGGGGAGCCGTCGGCGAGGACCTTCTCGGGGATCGCGCCGGAGGCCGTCCGGTGCGCCGCGAGCCAGTCGAGCCAGCTCTCGGCGGCCTCCTCCTCACCGATCGAGGCGCCCGCGAGGGCGAACAGCGCGGTCTGGGGCGTCCAGGAGACGCCGTCGGCGCGCCACCCTGCTCCCGGAGCCACACCCCCGGCCGGACGGAGCATCGACATGACCGAGGAGCGCCAGGCGTCCTCGGCCCCGTCGAGCGCCGTGGGCTGGAACGGGGGGAGCGCGAACGTGGTCGCGGCGTCCTGCGCCCCGCCCGACACGGCGCGCGGGTAGCCCTGGGAACCGAACCGGTCCTCGATCGCCGTCCGCAGGCGCATCGCGGCGCTCGCCGCGTCGGCCGCACGGTCCCACTGCTCGCCGTCGCGGTAGAACCCCATGGCCCCCTCGAGCCCGGCGAGCAGGGGCGCGGCGGTCCCGAGGGTCAGGTCGGTCGGGTGCACCTCCCAGTAGTCGCTCGACGGGGGAGGCAGGTCGGTGTCGTCGTCGAGCAGGGCGATCACGTGAGCGGTCGAGGCGTCGACGAGCGGAGCGAGGCGCTCCCGCGCGTCCTCCCGGTCCTCGGGGTCCTCGATCTCGTCGAGCACGGTCCATGCCGACCACAGGGCCCACCCGTTCCCGTCCGACTGGATCCCGCGGTCGTCGGGGACCCCGGAGGCGTCGGGGAGGTAGCGGGCGTGGAACGAGCCGTCGGGCTCCTGGACCGAGCGCAGGAAGTCGAGCACGCGCAAGGCGTCGTCGACGTGACCGGTCCGCGCGTACGCGGCCGCGGTGAACGACGAGTCGCGCGGCCACACGAAGCGCCAGCGCGGGGACGCGGCGGCGAGCGAGGCACCGTTCTCGAGCGTCAGGGCGTGCAGGTCGAGGAGGGCGTCCTCGCCGAGCCCCTCGAAGCGGGTGCCGGCGCCCGGGACCCGGCCGTCGGCGAGCCAGGCCCTGGACGAGGCCGCGGAGCGCTCGGCGCTCGCGACGTCGAGCAGCGAGCCGGCGGTCACGGGAGAGCCCGCGACCTGGCTGAGCCGGTCGACCTCGCCGTCGGAGGGGTCGATCCCGTCCGTGAGCCAGGCGGGGTCGAGGGCCGCGGGGTCGAGGACCCTGCTGCCCTCGAGGTAGGTGGCGCCCATGCCTGCGGGAAGGCGCAGGAGGACGCCGGGGGCCGCGGTCGCGACGCCGTCCTGGTACAGGTCGATCTGGACGTCGGTCGGCTGCGGGGACGGGGTGGCCCCGGCCGTCACGAGCACCACGACGGGGGCGATCGCCGCTCCCAGCACCGCCAGTCGCCACCTCTTTGTCGCGAAACTCACACTGGGCATCCTAGGACGAGCCGGACGTGCGTCGTTCCGCTGGGGGCGATAGCGACCGAACGGCCTTGCACTCGTCCGGGCAGAGTGCCAATAATGGCGTTAGCACTCTCGTCATGAGAGTGACAGTTTTCTCTGGTCGTCAGGTGAGGCCCGCGAGTCGGCGTGACAGGAACGTCGTCGTGCGCGAGCCGTCCGTCGCGGGCGCCGACCGACCGTCACACGCCACCAGCGGAGGATCAATCCCCATGGCAAAGATCATCGCCTTCAACGAGGAGGCACGTCGCGGGATGGAGCGCGGGCTCAACGTCCTCGCCGACACCGTGAAGGTCACGCTCGGCCCCAAGGGCCGCAACGTCGTCCTCGACAAGAAGTGGGGCGCGCCCACCATCACCAACGATGGTGTGAGCATCGCCAAGGAGATCGAGCTCGACGACCCGTACGAGAAGATCGGTGCGGAGCTCGTCAAGGAGGTCGCCAAGAAGACCGACGACGTCGCGGGTGACGGCACCACCACCGCGACCGTGCTCGCCCAGGCGCTCGTGCGCGAGGGCCTGCGCAACGTCGCGGCCGGGTCCAATCCGATCGCCCTCAAGCGCGGCATCGAGAAGGCTGTCGAGGCCGTGACGGCCCAGCTGCTCGTCGCTGCCAAGGACATCGAGACCAAGGAAGAGATCGCCGCCACGGCCGCGATCTCGGCCGGTGACCCCGCGATCGGCGAGCTCATCGCCGAGGCCCTCGACAAGGTGGGCAAGGAAGGCGTCATCACCGTCGAGGAGTCGAACACGTTCGGCCTCGAGCTCGAGCTCACCGAGGGCATGCGCTTCGACAAGGGCTTCCTGGCCCGCTACTTCGAGACCGACCCCGAGCGTCAGGAAGCGGTCCTCGAGGACCCGTACGTCCTGATCGTCGAGTCGAAGATCTCGAACGTCAAGGACCTGCTGCCGCTGCTCGACCAGGTCATGAAGGCCGGCCGCAGCCTCCTCATCATCGCCGAGGACGTCGAGGGCGAGGCCCTGGCCACCCTCGTGCTGAACAAGATCCGTGGCACCTTCAAGTCCGTCGCCGTCAAGGCTCCGGGCTTCGGCGACCGCCGCAAGGCCATGCTGCAGGACATCGCGATCCTCACGGGTGGCCAGGTCATCTCCGAGACGGTCGGCCTCAAGCTGGAGACCGCGACCCTCGACCTGCTCGGCCAGGCTCGCAAGGTCGTCGTCACCAAGGACGAGACCACGATCGTCGAGGGTGCCGGCGACGCCGACCTCATCGCGGGTCGCGTGAACCAGATCCGTTCCGAGATCGAGAAGTCGGACTCCGACTACGACCGCGAGAAGCTCCAGGAGCGCCTCGCCAAGCTCGCCGGTGGTGTCGCTGTCATCAAGGCCGGCGCCGCGACCGAGGTGGAGCTCAAGGAGCGCAAGCACCGCATCGAGGACGCCGTCCGCAACGCGAAGGCTGCCGTCGAGGAGGGCATCGTCGCCGGTGGTGGCGTGGCTCTCATCCAGGCCGGCGCCGTCGCGTTCGAGACCGCTGCGATCACCGACCTGGTCGGCGACGAGGCGACCGGTGCGCAGATCGTGCGCGCCGCGATCGACGCCCCGCTCAAGCAGATCGCGATCAACGCCGGTCTCGAGGGTGGCGTCGTGGCCGAGAAGGTCCGCAACCTCCCCTCGGGCCACGGCCTGAACGCCGCGACCGGCGTCTACGAGGACCTGCTCGCCGCAGGCGTCAACGACCCGGTCAAGGTCACGCGCTCCGCGCTGCAGAACGCTGCGTCCATCGCAGCGCTCTTCCTGACGACCGAGGCCGTCGTCGCGGACAAGCCGGAGAAGAACCAGCCGATGCCGGGTGGCGACGGCGGCATGGGCGGCATGGACTTCTGATCCGTCCGCTCACGCGGCCGGGCTCCTAGGAGCCTGCGCAGCTGACACGAAGGGCCGTCCGGCCAGGGAGACCTGGCCGGGCGGCCCTTCGGCGTTCCCCGGGTGCGGGGCGGGGTGCGGGGAGCTCGCCGAGGAGGCGCCTCCCTGTGGCGAGCCTGTCGCCCCGCGAACGAGATGGCAGATCGTCACGATCTGTCCGTTCCGTGGACACCCCTTTTCGGGCGGGTCGACAGTGTGCTTAGGTCTACCTCAGTGAGGAAAGGTTTACCTAACTCACCCGACAAACCGCTCGATACACCTGGCTCTGGGGGGGACCATGGGACTGCCGACGATCGCCGCCTACGACGGCCCGGCACCGCACGAGTACCCGAGCAACCGCGTGACCTGGCAGGTCGACCCTGCTCGCGCGGTGCTCCTCGTCCACGACATGCAGCAGTACTTCGTGGACGCGTTCGACCCGGCGTCTCCCGCCCTGCGGGACGCCGTCGGCAACATCTCCCGGCTCGCCGCGACGGCGCGCGAGCTCGGCATCCCGGTCGTCCTGACCGCTCAGCCGCCCGCGCAGCAGCCCGCCGACCGCGGCCTGCTCACGGACTTCTGGGGCCCGGGCATCCCGGACGACGGCACCGACGTCGTGATCGACGCGCTCGCACCGCAGCCGGGGGACACCCTGCTGACCAAGTGGCGCTACGACGCGTTCGTCCGCACGGGCCTGCGCGACCTCCTGCGCGAGCAGGGGCGAGACCAGCTCGTCGTGACGGGCGTCTACGCCCACATCGGCTGCCTCGTCACGGCGTGCGACGCGTTCATGCACGACGTCCAGCCGTTCCTCGTCGGAGACGCCGTCGCGGACTTCTCGCTCGCGCACCACCGCCAGGCCCTCGCCTGGGCCGCGGACCGGTGTGCGGTCGTGGCGACGACCGACGACGTGCTGACGCACCTCGGGGCACGCGTCCCCGCGGTGGCGGGGGCATGAGCACGCGCGTCGTCCTCGTGACCGGTGCCGCGGGCGGCATCGGGGCCGCGGTCGTGCACGCGTTCGCCGCCGAGGGCTACGTCGTCGTGGCGGCCGACCTCGACCGCCCGACCGTTCCTGCGCACCCGGCCGAGGCGCGGCACGGCGGCACCGCGCCCGTCCCGGCCGCCGCGCCGAGCACCCCGGGCACCGTCGTCCCGGTGCGCCTCGACGTCACCGACGAGCAGGACGTGGCTCGCCTGGTCCGCTGGGTCGAGGACGAGGTCGGACCCCTCGAGGTCCTCGTCAACGCCGCGGGCGTCCTGCGCCCGGGGGTCGTGACCGAGTCCTCGCTCGCGGACTGGCAGCGCATGCTCGCGGTCAACGCGACGGGCGTCTACCTGGTCTCGCGCGAGGTCGCCCGATGTCTGTCCTCCCGTCGGCGCGGCGCGATCGTCACGGTCGCCTCGAACGCCGCGGGCGTCCCGCGCGTCGGCATGGCCGCGTACGCGGCCTCGAAGGCCGCGGCGTCGAGCCTGACCCGGTCGCTCGGTCTCGAGCTCGCACCGTTCGGGGTCCGCTGCAACGTGGTCTCGCCGGGCTCGACCCGCACGCCCATGCTCGCGGCGCTCGCCGGGTCCCCGGGGTCCGACGACGTCCCCGTCCTCGACGAGCCGGCCGAGGCCCGCGTCGTGGCCGGCGCGCCGCAGGACTTCCGGCTCGGCATCCCGCTGGGGCGTCTCGCCGAGGTGCAGGACGTGGCCGCCGCGGTGGTCTTCCTGGCCTCGGACGCGGCCCGGCACATCACGGTGCACGAGCTCGTCGTCGACGGTGGCGCCACGCTCCGCTGACCGTCGCACCACCCACCCCCGCGTCACCGCACGACCTCTCGCACGTCACCCTGCGGACGACCGCGCAGGCCTTCATGCACCCATCGACACCGACGAGGACGCCTCATGACCGGCTTCACCGTGCTCGACGACCCGGCACCTCCCACGAAGATGCCCGCGGTCGCTCTCGACCCGGCGCACGCACGCCGCCCGCACCGCGCCCCAGAAACCCCGGACACCCCGGAGACCTCGGCCTCCGCGGCTCCCACCTGGACGCCCGACGACGGAGCCTCGCCCGGCCACGCCGAGTTCCGTTTCGCGTCGCCCCGGACGGGCCTCGTCGCGCACGGCGTCCGTGCGCGGCTCGACGTGCCGTCGTGGGACGGGCCGGCCGTCGCGGGCGCAGCGCACGAGCTGCTGGCCCGCGCGGCCGGGGCCCGGTGGGCCGGCGAGCCCGCGCCGATCCTTGTCGGCGCCATCCCGTTCGACCCCTCGCGCCCCGCGCACCTCGTGGTGCCGGCGCACCAGTCGTGGCACCCCGTGGTCTCCAGCGGCGCACCGGCAGACACCTCCGAGGAGGGCCCGCTACCCGTCGCCCGGCCCGAGCACGCGCTGCCCGGACGCGACGACGCGGTCTTCCGCGCCGCCGTCGGGCGGGCCGTGTCCCGGCTCGAGGACGGCGCGGCCGAGAAGGTCGTCCTGGCGCGCACGCTCGACGTGTCCGCACCCGAGCCGCTCGACCGCGGCGCCGTGCGCGCGGCCGTGCGGCGGGCCAACCCGGACGCGTACGTGTTCGACGTCGAGCTGCCCGGCGACCAGGGGCACCTGGTCGGGGCGAGCCCCGAGCTCCTGGTCTCGGTGCGCGACGGCGTGCTCCACAGCCACCCGCTCGCGGGATCGGCCCCGCGCTCGGCCGATCCCGACGAGGACCGCGCGACCGCCCAGCGGCTCCTGGCCTCGGAGAAGGACCTGCGCGAGCACGCGTTCGTGACCGACGCGATCCGCGAGGTGCTGCGCGCGTACGTCGACCGCGAGGAGGACCTGGACGTGCCCGCGACCCCCGAGCTCGTCGCGACCTCGCACCTGTGGCACCTGGGCACGCCCCTCACGGCCCGCCTGACGTCCGGGACCTCGGTGCTCGACGTCGTGTACGCGCTGCACCCCACGCCCGCGGTCTGCGGCCACCCGCAGGACGCTGCGCGCGAGCTCATCGGTTCCCTCGAACCGTTCGACCGCGGCTTCTACACGGGCCTCGTGGGCTGGGCCGACCAGGCCGGGAACGGCGAGTGGGCGATCGTGCTGCGCTGCGGCGTGGTGCGCGGCGCCGACGTGCGGCTGTTCGCGGGGGCGGGCGTCGTCGTCGGGTCCACGCCCGAGGGCGAGCACGCCGAGACCGCGGTGAAGTTCTCGACGCTGCTGTCCGCGCTGGGCGGGGTCTCGTGAGCGCACTCCCCGCACGGCAGCCCACGCACCCCGCACCGCTCCTCCTCGACGGCGTGGTCCCGGTGCCGGCCGATGCCGCCGACCGCTACCGCGCGGCCGGGTACTGGACCGACCAGACGCTCGGCTCGCTCGTGCGCGACGCCGCTGCTGCCCGGCCCGACGCGACGGCGCTCGTCGACGGGGCCCGTGCCCTCACGTATGCCGACCTCGACCGCGCGGCCGACGAGCTCGCGCACGGGTTCGCCGCGCTGGGGCGACCGCGTGGTGGTCCAGCTCCCGAGCGCGTGCGAGCTCGTCGAGGTGCTCGTCGCGCTGGGCCGGTCGGGGATCGTGCCCGTCCTCGCGCTGCCCGCCCACCGCCGCACCGAGGTCGAGTACTTCGCGGCCCGCACGGGCGCCGTGGCGCTCGTGTCCGCGAGCGTCGAGCAGGGCTTCGACCACGCTGCCCTGGCCCGCGAGGTCGGTGACGCCGTCGGGTCGGTGCGGCACGTCGTGGTGGCGGGCGGCCCTCCGGCAGCGCCGGGCCTGTCGGGGCACGACGAGCGGGGTGACGTCGCGGTGCACTCCCTCGACGACGTGCGCCGCGCGGACCTCGCAGCGGCCCACGGCCCGTTCGAGGACGCCGCCCACCCGTCCGACGTCGTGCTCCTCCAGCTCTCGGGCGGGACCACGGGCACGCCCAAGCTCATCCCGCGCACGCACGCCGACTACCTGTACTCGGTGCGCGAGAGCGCGCGGATCTGCGGCCTCGGACCGGACTCGGCCTATCTCGCGGCGCTCCCCGTCGCGCACAACTACGGCCTCACGTCACCCGGCGTCCTGGGTGTGCTGCACGCGGGCGGGACCGTCGTCCTGTCCCCGCACGGCGCGCCCGACGTCGCGTTCGCCCTGATCGAGCGGCACCGGGTCACGCACGTGGCGCTCGTGCCGCCGCTCGCGCACGTCTGGGCGGCCTCGCCGCTCGTCGCGGCGCACGACCTCTCCTCGCTCCAGGTCCTCCAGGTCGGGGGAGCCAAGCTCGGGACGAGCGCGGCCGAACGCCTGATCGAGGTGTTCGGGGACACGCTCCAGCAGGTCTTCGGCATGGCCGAGGGGCTCGTCTGCTACACCCGGGCGGGCGACCCGCGCGAGGTCGTCGTCGGGACGCAGGGGCGGCCCGTCTCCCCGGCCGACGAGGTCCTCGTCGTGGACGACGACGACCACCCGGTGCCGCCCGGTGAGCCCGGGCACCTGCTGACCCGCGGTCCGTACACGATCCGCGGCTACTACCGGGCCCCCGAGCACGACGCCCGCTCGTTCACCGCCGACGGCTTCTACCGCACGGGGGACCTCGTGACGCGCGACGCCGACGGCTACCTCACGGTCGTGGGCCGGGCCAAGGAGCAGATCAACCGCGGGGGAGAGAAGATCGCGCCCGCCGAGGTCGAGAACCACCTGCGCGCCCATCCCGGCGTGCTCGACGCGAGCGTCGTCGGCGAGCCCGACGAGTACCTGGGCGAGCGCGCGATCGCGCGCGTCGTGGCACGGCCCGGGGCGGTCGCGCCGACCGGTCCCGTGCTGCGCTGCTTCCTGCGCGAGCGGGGCATCGCGGCCTACAAGGTCCCCGACCGCTTCGAGACCGTCGAGGCGCTCGCCACCACCGCGGTCGGCAAGGTCGACCGCGCCCACCCGGCCGCCGCGCCCGCGGCACCCGCCGACCCCGAACCCCGCACCCAGCCGTGGAGCCCGCGATGAGCAACCCTTCCCGCACGCAGGACCCCCGCCACCCCGGCCACGAGGTCGACGTCGACCTCCTGGGCCTCGGCTTCGGCCCCTCCAACATGGCGCTCGCGATCGCGGTCGAGGAGCACAACGCCGTGTCCGACGAGCCGCTGAGTGCGGTCTTCCACGAGCGCCAGGCGACCTCGCGCTGGCACCACGGGATGCTCTTCGAAGGCGCCCACATGCAGGTCGCGTTCGCCAAGGACCTCGTGACCCTGCGCAACCCCACGAGCGACTACTCGTTCCTCGCGTTCCTGCACGAGCAGGAGCGGCTCGTCGACTTCCTCAACCGGGGCAGCCTCACGCCCCTGCGCGTCGAGTTCGCCGCGTACCTGCGGTGGGCCGCGGCCCGGCTCGCCGGGGTCACGCGCTACGGGTCCACGGTCGAGACGGTGGTCCCGGTGCGCGACGGCGGACGGGTCGTCGCGTTCGACGTCACGGTCGCGGACGCGCAGGGCCGCAGCACGACCAGGGCGCGCGACGTGGTGGTCGCCGCAGGACTCCAGGCGCGCCTCCCCTCCGGGGTCGTCGAGTCGGACCGCGTGTGGCACAACCAGCGCTACCTCGACCGGGTCGCGCTCGTCGACCACGACGTGCGGCGTGCCGTGGTCGTGGGAGCCGGGCAGAGCGCGGCCGAGATCATGCTCGACCTCTACGACCGGTTCCCCGGGGCCGAGGTCCGCTCGGTGTCGCGGCGCTACGGCTTCTCGCCCTCGGACTCGACGCCCTACGCCAACTCGGTGTTCGACCCGGGCGCGGTCGACGTCTTCTACGACGCCCCGCCCGCGGGCCGCGCCCAGCTCATGGCGCACCACCGCAACACCAACTACTCGGTCGTGGCCGAGGAGACCATCCGCGCGCTGCACGAGCACGAGTACCGCGACCGGTGGCTCGGTCGCGACCGCCTGCACTGGCACCGCTGCACCGAGGTGCTCGACGTGCGCGACCCGTCGGACGGTCCTGTCGCCCTCACGCTCGCCGAGAACCTCACGGGGACCACGGCCGTCCTGGACGCCGACCTCGTGGTGCTCGCGACGGGCTACCGCCCGCTGGATCCCACGACGCTGCTCGGCGGATCGCGGGACGACGAGGGGCTGCGCACGAAGCCGTCATCGGCCGCCACAGCCCCCGGCCGGGAGGCCGCAGGACTCCTGGGCCGCGACGCCGACGGCGCCCTGGACCTGCACCGCGACCACCGCGTGCGCCTGACGGAGCCCACCGACGCGGGCCTCTACCTCGTGGGACAGTCCGAGCACTCGCACGGGCTCTCCTCGACCCTGCTCTCGACGCTCGGCGTCCGCGCCGGCGAGGTGCTCGCCTCGGTCCTCTCTCGCCGAGGCACCGCACCGGGCGAGGAGAGCGACGCGGGCCGCGCGACGCCGTCGGGCGGGGAAGGCCCCGACGTCCGCAGCGCCCGGACGCCCGACGTCGCGTTCCCCGTGGCCGCGCGATGAGCCTCACCACCGCCGGCCTGCGTGTCGGCTACGGCCGGCGCGACGTGCTCCAGGGCGTCGACCTCGAGATCCTCGAGGGCGAGCTGACCGTGATCGTCGGGCCCAACGGCTGCGGCAAGTCGACCCTCCTGCTCGCGCTCGCGCGCATCCTGCGGCCCAGCGCCGGGACGGTCGAGCTCGACGGGCGCGTGGTCACCTCGATGCCGCCGCGCGAGGTCGCGCGCCGGCTCGCGTTCCTGCCGCAGGCCCCGCTCGGGCCCGACGGCATCCGCGTCCGCGACCTGGTCGCGCGCGGCCGGCACCCGCACCAGGGCTTCCTGCGGGCGCTCTCGGCCGAGGACCACCGCGTGATCGACGAGGTGCTGCTGGCGACCGACACGCTCGACCTGTCGACCCGCCGCGTGAGCGAGCTGTCGGGCGGGCAGCGCCAGCGCGTGTGGATCGCCATGGCGCTCGCGCAGGAGACGTCGCTGCTGCTGCTCGACGAGCCCACGACGTTCCTGGACGTCGCGCACCAGATCGACGTGCTCGACACGTGCGCGCGCCTGCACCACGAGGGCCGCACGGTCGTGGCCGTGCTGCACGACCTCAACCTCGCGGTCCGGTACGCCACGCACCTCGTCCTCATGAAGGACGGCGCGGTCGTGGCCCAGGGGCGTCCCCAGGAGGTGCTGACCACCGACCTCGTCGAGCAGGTGTTCGGGATCCGCGCCCACCTCGTCGCAGATCCCGAGGGCTGGCCGCTCGTGGTCCCCGTCCGCTCGGACGTCCTGGCCCGGCGGGCCGGGGCGAGCCCGTCGGCCGTCCATGCCAAACAGGCCACCCCGACCACCCCGACCGAAGGATCCGTATG
>NZ_MAQA01000072.1 GCF_001692445.1 Oerskovia enterophila
CCCACCCCCACCGAGACCCCCGCGGGCGCTGCGACCCTCTACTACGCGACGACGTGGACCGCGCCGAAGATCCACTTCAACACCACGACCGCGGCCTGGACCACGGCACCGGGCAAGGCCATGGAGGCCGCCTGCACCGGATGGTTCCGGTTCACGATCGACCTGGGAGCCGCCACGGGCGGCAAGGTCGTCTTCACCGACGGCTCGGGCAACTGGGACAACAACGGCGGCAAGGACTACGCCTACGGCCCCGGGATCTCGACCGTGAAGAACGGGGCGCTCACGGCGAACGCCACGGACCCCTGCCCGCCCGTCGTCCCCGAGGTGCCCGACACCACGGCCCCGTCGGTCCCCTCGGGCCTGACCGTGACCGGTACGGGCATCGGCCTCACCGCGAGCTGGACCGCGTCGACCGACGACACGGCCGTCGCGGGCTACACCGTGACGCGCACGGGCGGCGCGGGCACCGTCACGCGCGACGTCACGGGCACGTCCGCGACCGACGCGAACCTCCTCGAGAACACGGCGTACTCGTACTCCGTGACCGCGTTCGACGCGGCCGGGAACCGCTCCGCGGCGAGCACGACGGCCTCGAGGACGACCGGTACCAAGCCGACGACGCCCCCCGCCACGACCGGTGAGCCGCTCGGCGGCGACCCCCGTGAGGACTCGATCTACTTCGTCATGACCGCACGCTTCAACGACGGCGACGCGACCAACAACCGTGGCGGCTCGATGCACGTGAAGTCGGGCAACGCCGCGAACGACGACCCCATGTTCCGGGGCGACTTCGAGGGCATCGTCGACAAGCTCGACTACATCAAGGGCCTCGGGTTCTCGGCGATCTGGATCACGCCCGTCGTGCTCAACCGGTCCGACTACGACTTCCACGGCTACCACGGGTGGGACTTCTACCGCGTGGACCCGCGGCTCGAGTCGGAGGGCGCGAGCTACCAGGACCTGATCGACGCGGCGCACGCCAAGGGCATCAAGATCTACCAGGACGTCGTGTACAACCACTCGTCCCGCTGGGGAGCAGAGGGGCTGTTCACCCCGACCGTGTACGGCGCGCGCGACGCGCAGTGGAGCTGGTACTACGACCAGCCCGTCGCGGGCAAGGAGTACGACCCGCTCGTGGAGGACGCCGACGGCTCGACGTACAACGGTGACCTGTGGTCCTCGACGCAGCCCGCGGGCCAGAACTGTGCCAGCTGGGGTGTCCCGGTCGGCTACTCGGCCGAGGGTTACCGGACGTACAACTGCCAGTGGCCCAACGCGACGTCGGGCATGTTCCCCTCGAACCTCTACCACCCCTGCTGGATCGGGAACTGGGAGGGCAAGGACGCCCAGGACTGCTGGATCCACGAGGACCTCGCGGACTTCAACACCGAGAACGAGCAGGTGCAGGACTACCTGATCGGCGCGTACAACAAGTACATCGACATGGGCGTCGACGGGTTCCGGATCGACACTGCGGTCCACATCCCCCGCGTCACGTGGAACCGGGTCTTCCTGCCCGCGATCCAGGAGCACGCGGTCGCGACGCACGGCGAGAAGGGCAAGGACTTCTACGTGTTCGGGGAGGTCGCACAGTTCGTGCACGACAAGTGGAACCGCGGGTCCGTGAACCACTCCGCACCGTTCTACACCTGGGACGAGCGCAAGGAGTACTCGCTCGACGACGTCGTCGCCGCGGCCGAGCAGTTCCAGTACGAGAACCTCATGGGGCCGGCGAACCAGCCGACGAGCACCAACGCGACCCTGGTCGGGAACACGTACCACGCGCCCGACCACTCCAAGGCGTCGGGCATGAACATCATCGACATGCGCATGCACATGAACTTCGACGACGCCTCGAACGCCTTCTGGTCCGGCAAGGACTCCGACGACGTCACGAACGACGCGACGTACAACACGGTGTACGTGGACAGCCACGACTACGGGCCCGGCAAGTCCCAGACGCGGTTCGCCGGGGGCACCGACGCGTGGGCCGAGAACATGAGCCTCATGTGGACGTTCCGCGGCATCCCGACGCTCTACTACGGCTCGGAGATCGAGTTCCAGGCGGGCAAGAAGATCGACTGCGGTCCGACCTGCCCGCTCGCCACCACGGGGCGCGCCTACTACGGCGACCACCTCGCGGGGACAGTGGTGGCGAGCGACTTCGGCGTCGTCACGTCGGCCACCGGGGCGGTCGCGACGACGCTCCAGCAGCCGTTGGTCAAGCACGTCCAGCGCCTCAACCAGATCCGCCGGGCGATCCCGGCGCTCCAGAAGGGCCAGTACTCGACCGAGGGGGTCTCGGGTGGGATCGCGTACAAGAAGCGGTTCACCGAGGGGTCCGTGGACTCCTTCGTCCTGGTCGCGGTGAGCGGCTCGGCGACGTTCTCGGGCATCCCGAACGGCACCTACGTGGACGCCGTGACGGGCGACCGCAAGGTCGTCGGCGGGGGCGCGCTCACGGTGCCGGTGAGCGGCAGGGGCAACATGCGTGCCTACGTGCTCGAGCTGCCGGGCAACCCGGCGCCGGGCAAGGTCGGTGAAGCAGGTCCGTACCTGAGGTAGCGGTCGGTGAGCGGGTGCCGCCTCCCTGGGGCGGCGCCCGCTCGTCCCGTGCCACCAGCCGCACGCCCGTGCGGTTGACAACGCTGTCATCGGTGCAGGATCGTTCTTCACGACGCTGCACCGTCGCAACCTCTCACCTGCTCTGGAGCTCTCATGCCGCACCGGTCCCCCCACGTCCTCGTCGTCGGCGAAGCCCTCATCGACGAGGTCCGACGCCCCGACGGCACGACCGACGAGCACCCTGGCGGCAGCCCGGCCAACGTCGCCCTGACGCTCGGCCGCCTGGGGCGCGAGACCCTTCTCGCGGCCCACCTCGGTCAGGACGCGCACGGCGAGACGCTGCGCGCCTGGCTCGCCGACTCGGGCGTCACCCTCACCCCGGGGTCCGACGGCGCAGCCGCCACGAGCGTGGCGCGAGCGGTCCTCGACGGGTCGGGGGCCGCGACGTACGACTTCGCGATCACCTGGGACGTGGCCCCCGGCACCGCGGCCACCGAGGCGACGCTCGCCGTCCACACCGGGTCGATCGCCGCCGTCCTCGAGCCCGGCGCGGACGCGGTCCACGACCTGGTGCTCGCGGCGCGCGAGCGCTCGACCATCACGTACGACCCCAACGCCCGGCCCAGCCTCATGGGCACGGCCGAGGCCGCGCTCGCCCGGATCGAGCCGCTCGTCGCGGCCGCCGACGTCGTCAAGGTGAGCGACGAGGACGTCGAGTGGCTCCATCCCGGCACCGACCCGGTCGAGGTCGCCCGGACGTGGGCTGCGCGGGGGCCCGCGATCGTGGTCGTCACGTTCGGCGGCGAGGGCGCGGTCGCGGTGTGCCCTGCGGGCGAGGTCCGCGTCGCTGCGCCGCGCGTCGAGGTCGTCGACACGGTCGGTGCCGGTGACACCTTCATGGGAGCGCTCATCGACGGGCTCTGGGAGCGGGACCTCCTCGGGGGCGACCGGCGCGAGGCGCTGCGTGCGATCGACCTCGCCTCGCTGAGCGAGGTGCTCGAGCGGTGCGTCGCAGCGGCCGCGATCACCGTCTCGCGCGCTGGTGCGAACCCGCCGCGGCGTGCGGAGCTCGCGAACCGCTGATCCTGGACAACGCTCCAACGGCACCCGAGGATCTCCCCATGGACCAGCAGCTCGTCGAGTACGTCCGCGCTCAGGGGGCAGGTGTCGTCGCGACGCTCGGCCCGGACGGCAGCCCTCAGGCGGCCTACCTCTCTCTCACCGCGACCGATCGAGGCGAGCTCGTGCTCGACGCCCGCGAGAGCTCACGCAAGATCGCCAACCTTCGCCGTGACCCGCGCATCGCGGTGGCCGTCGGAGGCGCTGACGGGACGACCCTGCAGTGCGAAGGGGTCGCCGACCTGCCCGAGGGGCGCGAGCGTGAGCGCTGCGCGGCGGAGTACGCCGCGAGGTTCCCCGAGTTCGCCGGCTCGCTCGCGCAGGACGGGATCGTCCTCGTCCGGGTCACGGTGACGTGGGCACGCTACGGGGACTACCGGCCCGAGGCCGGACGCACCCCCTCGGGTACGTCGAGCAGGTAGCGCAGCGCCTACCCGGCGACCTCGACCCGCGCTCTGACCGCGATCTCGGCGAGCTCTGCCCGAGACGAAGCACCGGTCTTCTTGAGCGCGCGGAAGATGTGGTTCTCGACCGTCCGCCGGCTGATCCCCAGCGCCGACGCGACCTCGGCGCTCGTGTGCGCGCCGACCAGCAGGGCTACCTCCAGCTCACGAGCCGTGAGCGACGGGTTCGTGTCCTCGACCTGCCTCACGACGAGCGGCGTCCGCCCGAGACGGACCTCGAGCTGCCGAGCGGCCGCGGTGACGTGCTCCCTCAGCTCCGGGTCGCTGCGCTGGGCGAAGGACACCAGGGTCCGCAGCAGGAAGTAGTCGTCCCGGCCGTGCTCGTACGCGGCCAGGTGCTGCTCGACGCCGAGCGGGTCCGTCAGCACCTGCCTCACCGTGGCCCGATACCCGGAGAGTGCCTGCGGTTCGGGCGACAGCCCGCAGGCCCGGTCCAGCACGTCGAGACGGACGAGCGTCGGGTCGAGCGCCGTCGCGACCTGGAGCGCGGCCCGGACGACGGACCAGTAGCCCTTGGGCTCGGCCTCTCGTCCGATGGTCGTGAGGATGTCCGCAGCCTGCCCGACGTCGCCCGCCATGAGCGCACGGATCGCGTCGTCGACACCGCGCTGCATCCACGGCAGCGGCCCGTCCGGGACGCCCTCGGTCTCCATCAGGAACGACGAAGCGACGTCTCCCCGGCCCGTCCGGAACATCAGGTCCGCACCGAGCCGGAGCATCGCTCCGTGCACACCACGGGAGATCTCACCGGGCGCTCCGAGCGTGAAGATCTCGCTCAGCAGGTTGACCCCCTCCTCCCACCTCCCCTCGACGAAGGTCCGGAGCGCGGCTGCGTACGCGAACAACGTCACCCGAGGACGGTCGAGCTCGAGCTGCGACTCCCGGAGGAACCGGGTGGTCGTGCGCGTCGCGAGAGCCCCGTCCTCTCCGTCGACCAGCGCGACGGCGCGGAAGAAGTCGAGGTAGCGCTCGATGATGGCCGGCGTGGTGGCGGGCCTGTCCTCCATCGCGGCGAGCGCCCCCCGGGGGTCGCCGTGGATCGTCAGGGTGGCGGCGAGGACGACGTGCGAGACCCAGCAGTCCTGACGACGCCGGACCTCCTGGTGAAGCCAGTCCAGGTCGTCGGGCCGGACACCCGTACTGACGACCCGCAGGAAGACCTTGATCGCGTGCGCCTCCCCGTCGGCATCGCCCGTGGCCTGGACCATCCACGTGAGCGCGCGTGCGACGGCGCGGGCGTCGTGACGGGCGAGCCCGTACCAGAGGGCCTTGACCACCCCGTAGAGCACCAGGTCGCCGCGCGTCGCACCGTCGCTGCGATGGTCAGTCTGCTCGAACAGCGCCTCGATGCGCTCTGGGTCGTCCTGCCACTCCAGGAGCGCGCCGAGGTAGGACAGGATGTTCGCGAGAGACGGGTCGGTCGCGACCCGTTCCTCGTGCGCCACCCGTTCCAGGGCCATCCGGTCGGTGAAGTAGCGAGCGAGCACCGGGAAGCCACCGGGTTCGGGCGGCGCAGGGAGCGCCGAGACCGTTGAGCTCTCGATGCGTTGCCGCGCTGCCTGGAAGAGCTTCGACTCAGGCACCTGGAGCAGCTCGCTGAGCCGCCGGGAGTGCACCATGCCCGCCACGTCGAGGGGGCGTTTGCGGAAGTAGTCGACGATCGCGAGCGGGTTGAGCGAGACGAGCGCCTTGAGGGGCTGCTGCCCCACGACGCTCACGAGCCCGCGCTCCTCGAGCCTCTCGACCGAGGCGACACGGTCGATGACCGTGATCTGCTCCATCGTGGCCGAGCCGAGGAGCGCGAGCTCGTAGACGGTCCGGAAGTCCTCGTCGTCGAGCCCCGCGAGCAGCTGTTCGATCACGGTCTGCAGGTGCGGGTTCCACAGGGTGTCCCCGGCCATGCGCCACACGCCGTCGCTCTCCTCGATCCTTCGGCTCAACGTCGCGGTGTGCACGATCGAGCGGACGAGACTCGTGATCCCGGAGGACTTCGCGTAGACGTGCGCCACGACGTCGGACGCGACGCGGCCGCCCAGCAGACGGTGGACGAGCGCGCTCGTCTCCTCGTAGGACAGCGGGCCCAGCGTGATCCGCACCCCCTTCTCGGCGGGGAACCAGCGCTGCGCCGAGGTCAGGCCACGACGGAACGGCAGCGACGTCACCAGCACGGGGGCGTCCAGGCGCTCGCGCGCGACCGTGACCACCGCGAGGGAGTCCTCGTCGATCGTCAGGACGTCGTCGAGGACGACGTACGCGCTCGACCCGCGCGCGAGCTCGCGCGCCACACGGTCGACGAACCCGTAGAGCGTCGGACCGTCCTTGGGCGTCTCGACACCGGCGAGCCGGAGCGAGACGTACGGCTCGGGCACGGTGCTCGTCAGCCCGGTCAGCGACAGGACGCTCGCGCCGGTTCGTTCGAGCTCGGCCACGACCCGGCGGGTCAGGGTCGTGCGGCCGATCCCGCGCTGCCCCACGACCTCGACGGACATCCCGCTCCGCAGGTGGTCGACAGCGCTCTGCACCTCGTCGTCGAACACGGTGGCTCTCCTCGGGATCAGGTCCGTCACGACGTGACGGCCCCCACCCCGGCGGGCGCACGGGTCGATACCGTCACCCTTCGGACTATGCCCCCCGAACGCGCCTCGGGCGAGGCGAGCGGCACTACCGTGACTCCACGCGCTCGGGGTCGTCGGACGCGCACCGCGCGTCCTCACCCGGGTGAGCATCGTGGCCGGACGCCCGCACCGAGGGGTGAGCAGCGCCGTCGGGCAGGGTGGCGCCCCGGCGCGGGCGCCGCACCGACTGCCGCGTCTCGCCGCGCGTCCCGACGAGCAGGACGACGACCACGAGGATCGCGGCGCCCGTGGCGACCACGCCGTCCCGCGACTGGAAGAAGCTCACGACGTAGCCGCCGCCAGGGATCGTCAGGAGGTGCTTGCCGGCTACCGCGACGCCGTAGGTGTACGGGTCGTCGACGTCGTTGGCATCGCCGCGGAGCGTGAGCTCGCGCCCCTCGGGCGCGCCCTCGACGGGGGCGACCTCGACCACGCGGTGCGTGACGAGCTCGGCGCCCGTGCGCTTGGGGACCGTGACGACGTCGCCCACCACGATCTCGCTCGCCGGGGTCATCCGGCTGAGGATGAGGGAGCCGGTCGGGATGCCGGGCTCCATCGAGCCCGAGACGACCACGAGCGACTTCACGTCGAACGCGAAGGACGCGCCCAGCAGCAGGACGCACACGACGCCGATCACCGCGGTGACGCTCAGGACCGCGTCGCGCAACCACACGAGTGCTCTCATGGCGCGACCTCCTGGCCGGCCGCACCTGTGGCCGGAACCGACTCGGCGCCGAACGCGAGGCGCATCCGGGACGTCCCGCCGTTGTAGCCCTCGCTCTCCGGCGTGTCCGGGTACGCGACGAGCACGCGCAGTGTGCGCACGCTGCCGTCGATGCCCGGAGCCCACGGCGAGCCGTCCGCGAGAGCGGACGTGCCACGGGCGGCCAGGGCGAACGGGGCCGTCGCCGCCGCGAGGCCGTCCGCCGTGACCTCGCTGGCCATCGGGTCCGCACCGTCGCCTGCGAGGACCTCGCCTGTGTCGGCATCGAGCACGGTCCAGCGGTACAGGCCGATCGGGTCCTTGCCCCCGGTCGCGGCCTCGTCGTGCAGGTCCTCGACCCGGAACGAGACCAGAGCGTCGTACGGCCCGTTGTTGACCACGGGGACCACCGTCTCCAGGACGGTGCCCGGGAGGAACGTCCCGGCCCCGTCGACGGCCCACGCGAGCCCGTCACCGTCGGCTTGACGCAGCACGCCGTCGCGGACGAGCGCGATGTCGAACGCCTCGGGGTTGCCGACACCGCGCGACTCGACGTTGAGGTTCGCGGTGTCCTGGAACGAGGCGCCCGTCGCTCCCACCGAGCCACCCGCGAGGAAGGCGCCAGCGCTGGCAACACCGACGACGGCGAGCGCACCGAGCGTGCGCGCCGCCCGACGGCGCCTACCGCGCGTGGCGCGCAGGTCGGCACGGGTCGCCGCCCCGGCGACGGGGGTGCGCGCAGTGCGCCCGACCCCGGTCACGGTGTCACCTCGACCTGGTGCGCAGGCCAGACGTAGAGGCCGTTGGCTGCTCCGGTCGACGTCACCGAGCGTGCGCACGCGGCGTAGGTCAGCCCCCCGCACGCGGCACCGAACCCGTTCTCGCCCCAGGTCCACAGCGTGCCGTCCGCGAGCGTGTACGAGCCGACGTCCTTGGACCCGCCGACCTCGACCGCTGGGCCCTTGCCGCCGTCGTAGACCACCGCGAGGGCGTTGGTCGAGTTGATCGCACCGCTCGGGAGCCGGAACGCTCCGCCCCACAGCCGAGCCCCCCAGGCCTGGACGGTGCCGTCGGCCATGAGGGCGCGGCCCGTCTGGAAGCTCACCGCGACGTCCTCGACACCTGTCAGGAGGAGCTTGGGGGCACCCAGGTCGCGACCGTCGAGCGCGGTCCAGCTCCCTGGTGCGCCGCCGTGCGCGTTGTTCTCGGCGGAGCCCCAGGTGTAGACGTCGCCCTTCTCGGTGAGCAGGGTCCCGAACGCGTAGCCACCGCCCAGGTAGGCGAGCCCCTCCGAGGCGACCAGCGCGGTGAGCGCGGGCACCTCGACGGGCGTGGTCACGTAGCGGTCCCCATGGAGCCCGTTGCCGGCCCCGCCGCGGTAGTCGCGACCCCAGAAGTAGACGCGCGACGCGTCGTCGACCGCGTAGAAGCCCTCGTAGGCGGCACCGACGTAGACGAGCGCGCCCGTTCCGGCCGGGAAGGTCACGCGCGTCGGGTTCACCTGAGGCAGGCTGTTGCCGTTCCCGCGCTGGCCGAACGCGGGCGTCCCGGTGGTCCACACCGAGCCGTCGGCCTTGAGCCAGGCGTTGGCGTACTCGCTCGACGCCACGGACCGGACGTCGGTGTCGAGCGGCGTCCACGACGCGGGCACGGCGCCCGGGAGCCCGCCGTTCTCGTTGTAGCCGTTCGTGCCCCACGTCCAGAGCCGGCCGCTCGCGTCGATCGCCTTGTAGCCGTACGCGTTGGCGCTCACGTCGACCACGTCGGTCAACGGCCTGAAGAGCGAGGGCGTCCGGACGGCCCCCTCACCTGCACCGAGCGCACCGCCCCCAGGGTTCGCACCTGCCCCGAAGAAGCCCCACAGGTAGAGCCGTCCCTCGACGATCGCGGCCGTCGTGTCGACCGCGTTGGCCTGACGGATCGCCGCGACCACGGGCGGCACGTCCGCGGTGAGCACGGCGGTCTCGGCCCGGGCCTCGTCGGTGTAGGCGGCCGTGGTGAGCTGGACGGTCCCGAGCAGTGCGGTCGCGACCAGGGTCAGCGCGCCGGTGGCGGCGGCGACGCGGCGGGTGGCGGCGTTCATGGGGTCCTCCTCTTCCGGGTGGAGACGTAGGCGGTGGTTCCTGCACCGATCAGGACGACGGCGAGCGTGGCGAGGAGCATGACGCCCGCTCCGGTCGCGGCCAGGCCGCCACCGGGGATGCCGGGTGCCCCGGGCTCTCCCTCGCTCTGGGCGGTCGCGACGAAGCGGAGCGTGACGCCCCCTTCCGCGCCGCGGTACTCGTCGCCCGCCTCGGCGGGCATGGCGGCCCGCCCGTGGACGACGTACTCGCCCCCGGCGGGCAGCTCGGGCAGGTCGACGGTCAGGTCGCCCTGCCCGACGACGTCGCCTCCTTCGAGGAGCACGTCGCCCTCGGGCCCGACCACGAGGACGTCGAGCGGGTGCTCGCCCTCGAAGAGCGCTCCCCCGAGGCCGGCCGCCGTGAGTGTCAGCGGTACGGCGCGGTCGGTCACGTTCCTGGCGGTCATGGTCCACTCGACCGAGCGGCCCGGAGCGGGGGCCTCGACGACCACGCTGTCCGGGTCGACCTCGATCAGGTCGCCGGCTGCGGCCGCGGGCTGCGACGTCACGGCGAGGCACAGTGTGGTGAGGACGAACGCGAGCACGGCGAGGAGGATCGTGCGGTGAGGTCTGCCGGTCATGAGGTGCTCCCGGTGAAGGCCATGCCCACGCTGGTCGACCTACCGTGGTAGACCGATCGGGTGTCGGGGGACAGGACTGCGGAGACGTGCACGGTGCGGTGCTCGTCGGTCCCGAGCGCTCCCAGGTCGACCGCGAGGTCGGCCGCAGGGACGTCGCGAGCCACGACGGCCCCCGCGACGGTGACGGTCACGAGCAGGCGGGAGTACACGTCCGGGTACTGCTGGGCGCCCAGCACGAACGGCTCGTCGAGGGGGTCGTACAGCGTGAGGTGCACCGCGCCGGGCGCCGCGTCGTTCACGACGTCGACGCGCCACTCGACAGGGACCGTCCGGCTCAACGTGCCGTGCGTGGTCTCGACCACGAGCGCGTCGGGGCTGCCCTCGCCGGTGGTCACGTCGCCCGTGGGGCTGAGGGTCTCGAGCGAGATGTCGTAGGAGCCGCCGGTCTCGATCACGGCCGAGGCCTCGTCCGTGAAGCCCGCGACGGTCCCGCCGATCGAGCCCACGAGGACCGCGCCGGCTCCGGCCCCCACGAACGCGATCAGGGCGGGACGCGGACGACGGGTCGGACGACCGGCGGCCCGGTGCGCGCCTGATGCGTTCCGGTCAGTCATTCTGGGCCTCGAATCGGAGCTGGATGGCGGACGTCGCGTCCTGCCACTGGTTGTCGAGGTCGGCGGGCAGCGCGACCGTCACCTCCAGGAGGTGCATCTCGTCGGGGGCCCAGGACTCGGTCCACTCGTGGGTGGCGGCCGCCAGGGCGGGACCGTCGAGGTCGTCGACCAGCACCTCGCCGTCCTCGACGATCGTGAAGCGGAGCTGGCCGAAGAGCTCGACCGGGCGGCCCGTCGCCGGGTCCGTCGTGCCCGAGCGGTCGTCGGGGTCGGTGACCGTGAGAGCGACACGGGCCGGCAGGCCGGGAGACGTGTTGAGCGCTGCGACGCGGAACGTCAGCTGCCCGCCCGGCCCGATGACCTGCGGGCCACCGGGACGTGCGTCGGAGCCGGGGTCGGCCCCCAGGACCACGTCGTACGCGTCGGGGTTGCCGTGCCCCCAGCTTGCCGGGTGGGGCGTCCAGCCGGGCTCGAGCGAACCCGCGACCATGATGTCGAAGTCGTCGCCCTGGGCGAACCGGACGTCGACCGTGTCGGAGTCGACGACCATGGCGGACGTCGCGAGGGTCACCACGCCGAGCAGCGCGCCCCAGGACCAGATCTTGCGGTGCATCGTGACCCTCCTTCCGAGAGCGGACCGGCCGGTGGCCTGCGCCACCGGCCGGTCGTGCGGGCTCGCTACGGGAGGACGACGGATGCGGCGTCGAAGTGCGCCTGCACGTAGGCCACGCCGCCGTTGAGCGCGGCGTTGCCCTCCGTGCCCTGGTCGGCCAGCGTGATCGAGAGCGTCAGCTGGTCGGACGCGCCCGGTGCCAGGGTCACGGGGGTGAGGGCCGCGGACTCGGCCAGCTCGTCGAACTGGTCGAACGTCAGGCCGCTGACGATCGCGACGCCGTCGCTTCCCGCGACCGAGAAGCGGAGCGCGGCGAGGTAGGCGGGGTCGGACGTCTTGCCCGGGACCTCGTTGATCCAGAGCCGGAGGTCGGCGCCGAGCTTCTCCGAGTCGTTCCTATAGGGCAGCGCGACGGAGATCGTGTCGCCCGGGGTGATGGTGTCGGCGCCGGGCACGGCGATGTCGACGCCCTCGGCCGTGTCGGCCTCCTGCCAGGTGCCCGGGACGGGGATGCCGTCCACGTCGGTCCCGACGACCTGGATGTTGAACGCACCGGCGCCGATCCCGGAACCGTCCGTGCCACCGCCGAGGTTCAGGTTCGCGAAGTCGGTGAAGGCCGCCGTGGTGGCGAGCGCGCCGATACCGACGAGGGCGCCGATCGAGTAGAGGGTCTTCTTCCGGGTGCTGCTCTTGGCCGTGGTGCTCACGAGGGGTGCTCCTCCAGGAACGGGGTGGTCGCCAGTCGACCCGTGGGTCGTCCCGGGAGGTGTCCCGGGGGCTGATGACGACGACGCTAGGAGTGCACTGAATACTCACCACGCGGTAAGGATGAGGTGCTGAGCAATTTCTCACCCGGCCCCCAGCCCGGTGGACGCACCGCCTGAGTAGCGCCCTGGGTACTGCGGACGCACGCCCCTGAGCACCTCCTCGAGCGCCCTGCGGCGGACCTCGGGGACGGCCGGGCGACACGGGCCTGGGCCCGGGGGCCGGCACCCGGCGCCGCGCCCGGGGCGCCGGCCTCACGCCGCCCCGATCGCCTCCTCGACGCCCAGCTCGAGCAGCAGCCGGCGCCGGAAGTCCCCGAACCCCGGCACCCCACGCCGTCGCGGCCGGTCGAACGGCACCTCGAGCTCGACCCCGACCTTCCCGTCCTGGAGCACGGCCACGCGGTCGGCGAGCAGGATCGCCTCGTCGACGTCGTGCGTCACGAGCAGCACGGCGGGCTGGTGCTCGTGGCACAGCTCGGCCACGAGCGCCTGCATCCTGATGCGGGTCAGGGCGTCGAGCGCCGCGAACGGCTCGTCGAGCAGGAGCAGGCGCGGGTTGCGCACGAGGGCCCGGGCGAGCGCGACGCGCTGCGCCTCTCCTCCGGAGAGCGTCGTGGGCCAGGCGGCCTCACGGCCCCCGAGGCCCACCTCGGCGAGCGCGGCCGACGCCGCGGCGCGCCGGTCGCGCGTGGAGCGCTGCCCGAGGATCACGTTGGACCCGACCCGCTTGGACGCGACGAGCCGCGGCTCCTGGAACACCACGGTCCGCTCGGCGGGGGCCTCGACGGTCCCGGTGTCGTGCTCCTCGAGCCCGGCGAGGATGCGCAGCAGCGTCGTCTTGCCGGAGCCGCTGGCCCCGAGCAGCGCGACGAACTCGCCCGGACGCAGCGTCAGGGAGAAATCCTCGAGGATGGTCCGGTCGCCGTACGACTTGGTGACGTCCTGCACCCGGACGGTCGGCTCGGCAGGGTCGTGCACGGTCCGGACGCTCATGGCTTTCTCCCGAGTCGCTTGTAGGGCAGCAGGACGCGTTCGAGGAGCCGCACGACCAGGTCGACCGACAGCCCCCACACGGCGTAGATCAGCACGCACACGACGAGCACGTCCATCTGGAAGTACTGCTGCGCGGAGACCATGAGGAACCCGATGCCGCGCGGCGCGTTGGACATCTCCGCGACGATCAGCGCGAGCAGCGACACCGACAGGGACACCCGCAGCCCGACGAGGACCGACGGGATGGCCTCGGGCAGGATCACGTGCCGCACGAGCCCCAGCCCGCGCAGCCCGAACACCTTGCCCGCCTCCAGGATCTTGCGGTCGACGTTGCGCACGCCGCTGTGGGTGTTGAGGTAGAGCGGGAACAGCGCGGCGGCCGCGATGATGATGATCTTGGGTCGTTCGTCGATCCCGAACCAGAGGATGAGCAGCGGCGCGATCGCGAGGAACGGGATGGTGCGCAGCATCTGGAGGGTGGGGTCGAGGAGCTGGTCGCCCAGGCGGAACAACCCGGCGACGACGCCGAGCGTGAGCCCCAGCAGCCCGCCGATCGCGAAGCCCACGGCCACGCGCCCGAGCGAGACCGACAGGTTCTCCCACAGCACGCCCGTGCTCACGAGCTCGACGAACGCGTCGGCGACCTGCCAGGGCGCGGGGAACTGCTTCTCGTCGATCCACCCCTGGGCCGAGCCGAGGAACCAGAGCGCGAGGATCGCGGCGGGCACCGAGGCGCGCAGCAGGACGTCGCGCGGCGAGCGCCGCTTCCTGCCCGACGACGTCGCACCGGTCCGCGCCCCGGCCGCCCCCGGGGCCGTGGCCGGCACCGTACCGACGGCTGTCGCTGCACCCACCGGGGACGCCTCCGCGCGGGCGCGCGACGTCGTCGTGCCGGTGGTCACTCGACACCCCACGTGCTGACGTCGAACGCCTTCGGGGCGGCGCCGGAGCTGACGAGGAAGTCGAGCGTCGACTGCACGGTCTTGAGCCCGTCCGGGTCGATCGCCTGCGTGCCGTACTGCCAGAGCTCGGCCTCCTTGACGACCTCGACGGGCGAGCCCGTGGCCTCGAAGACCCACTGGGCGTAGGCGTCGTGGTCGGCCTCGATCTTGGCCACGCCGGCCTCGGTGACCTCCCAGACCGCCGCGGCGAGCTCGGGGTTCGCCTCGTAGGTCTCGCGCGAGGTGAGCGAGACGCTCGTCGCGAGCAGGTCGGGGTCGTCGACGCTCGCCTTGGACAGGACCGGGAAGTCGTTCTGCAGGCGCCAGATCCCGGCCGTGGTCGCGGGCACCGGCACGGCGTCGATGTCGCCGCGCTGGAGAGCGGGCAGGGCGTCGGCGAACAGGAGGTTGACGAGCTCGACGTCGCCCAGGACCCCGGCGCGCTCGAGGACCGCGCGGCCGTACTTGTCGAAGTTGGAGCCGAACTGGAGCCCGACCTTCTTGCCCGCGAGCTGGTCGATCGTCGTGACGCCGCCGGTCCGGGTGAGGAACCAGATGTCGGAGGACGGCTTGGCGATGACGAGCGCCGGGACGTCGAGGCCGCTCGCCTTGGCCTGCGTCGCCGGGGTGTCGCCGATGAAGCCGACCTGGATGTCGCCCGTCTGAAGGGCCTGGACCACGGGCGGCCCGTTGTTGAACCCGACGAACCCCTCGTACTCGTACCCGTGCTCGGCGAGGATCGCGTCGGCGATCCCGGTCTCGACCGCGTACCCGAACGGACCGGTCGCGACGGGCGTCTTGCCTGCCACGCCGTTCCAGGGGCCGCCCGTCGTGAGGGGTGCGAGCTCGGCGCCCGCGCTCGCCCCGTCGCCCGACGGCGTCGCGGCCTCGGACGTGGAGCAGGCCGCGAGCGCGGCGACGAGGGCGACGGACGCCAGGGCGGCGAAGGTGCGGTTCCGGCTCATGAGGGGGCTCCTTGGAGGTGGGTCGTGGTGCTGTCGGTGTGGACGGAGGTGTGGGGACGTGCACCGTCGGCGGGGGTGCCGGCCGGTGTCGTGCCGTCGGCGTGGTCGCGCGATCCCGAGGTCGGGGCGAGCGCGGCCGCGCGGTGGTAGTCGACGTCGGAGGACAGGACGGTCTGCGCGGTGGCGCCGGCCACGGTGTCGGTCGGCGCGTCGGTGCTCTCTCCGGCACCGGTGCTGCTCCCACGCGGCGCCCGCCGCCACCCGACCCGGTCCCGGTAGAGACCCAGGAGGTCGCGGTCGAGCAGGTCGGCCTCGTCGAGGAACGGCGACCCGGCCGGCTCGGGCGTGCGCGACGGGGACACGAAGATCGCGTCCTCGGGGCAGTACGCCTCGCACTGGAAGCAGGTCTGGCAGTCCGAGTGCCGCGCGATGGTCGGCACCCCGCCGTCGACGGACTCGAAGACGTTGGTCGGGCAGATCCGCACGCAGATGTCGCACGACGTGCAGCGCGCGGCGTTGAGGATCTCGATCATGACGCCTCCTCGGTCCTGGTCGGTGGGGTGGTCCGGCCGGGCGCACCGGCGCCGACCGCGCTCCCGGGCGCACCGGCGCTCGTGCTGCCCGGGTAGGGCGCCCCGGCGGCGCCCGTCACGGGCGGCTCCGGGTCCGGCAGCACCCACAGGTCGCGCAGCCCTCCCGTGAGCAGGCGTCGGGCCTGCTGCGGGTCGGTGTCGGGGAAGTCGGTGCGCGTGTGCATGCCGCGGGTCTCCGTGCGGTGCAGCGCAGTGCGGTTGGCCCAGCGCGCCATCGCGAGCATCCCCGCGGTCTCGCGCGTGCGGATCGCCGTGCCGCCCCGCACGTCCGGAGGGACGAGCTCGGTGCCCGCGCGGTCCCACAGGTCGTCGAGAGTGTCGAGCGACCGCACGAGCCCCTGGTGGTGACGGAAGACCGACTTGTCGATCGGGAGCATCTCGTCGCGGACCGCGGTCGTGATCTCGCGCCATGCCCCCTCCCCGGCCGGGGTCGACCGTGGGAGGTGCGCTCCGTCGTCGGGCCGCAGCCCCACCGTGCCCGTGGGCTCGAGGCGCTGCCCGCGGGACGACGGGCCGCGGTCCGCCGCCAGGGCGGCCGCCGCCCGGCCGGACCACGTGCCCGACGCCACGGCCCACGCCAGGTTGGGTCCGCCCGCGCCGGTCGCCGCACCGACCACACGGTCTCGCGCCGCGACGTCGCCCGCCGCGAACAGGCCCGGGACGCCGGTCCACGCGTCGCGGTCGAGCACGTGGACCCCGCCCGTGCCACGCACCGTGCCCTCCTGGACCCAGTCCATGGGGAAGCGCTCGGTGAACGGGTCGACCCCCAGCTTGTCCGTGACCATGAAGAAGTTGGGCATGGCCGCGCGCAGGGTCGGGCGGACCTCGGGCGGGAACTGGGTGAACTGGGCCGTGATCGTGCCGCGCAGCGAGGCGCCGAGCAGCTCGGCGCGGCTCTTGTGCAGGTTCTCGTAGGCGATGGGCACACCCTCGTGGTCCCAGTAGGAGGCCGTGACGAAGAAGCCGTTCTTGTCCATCGAGGTCCCGAACGGGACCATGCCGTAGAAGTTGGAGAACTCCATGCTCGACAGGTGAGCGCCCACCTCGGCGGCCATCAGGTGGCCCTCGCCCGTGTTGACGTCGCCGCCCAGGGAGTGGGACTTCCAGGTGGTGCCACCCGTCGCGAGCACGACGGCGCCGCTCGCCACCCGCCAGGCGCGTCCGGTCTGGCGCTGGTAGCCCTGGGCGCCCGAGACGACGCCCGCGCCGTCGACCAGGAGCTCGAGCGCGGGGCTGTGGTCGAGGACCGTGACGCCGTTCTTCTTGACCTTGCCGCGCAGGAAGCGCAGGTAGTCGGGCGACGATCCCGAGAAGGACCGCTCGCCGGGGCGGCGCGCGAAGGGGTTCGGGGCGGGTGCGGGACCGCCGGCTCCGCCGCGGGTGCCGGTGCTTGCCGGGCGCGAACGGCGCGTGCGCTCGTACCCCCAGCCGTCGATGAGTGCGGTGCGGTACCAGGCCTCGTCGAGGACGTCGTTGGTCCAGTCGCGGTCGGTGAGGTAGCCGCCCTGCTCCTCGCGCGGCGTGATCTCCTCGTCGCGGCGGTCGGCGTCGGGCGGGACGAGCCAGTGCCCGACGCCGGCCGTCGCCGCGACGCCGCTCGTGCCGCAGTAGCCCTTGTCGACCAGGACGACGCTCGCCCCCTGCTCGGTCGCGGCGATCGCGGACCAGGTCGCTGCCGGGCCGCCGCCGATCACGAGGACGTCGGCGTGCAGGAGCAGGTGCTCGGCCGAGTTCTCGACGAGCGTGGGACGGGGGGCGCGCCGGGT
>NZ_MAQA01000073.1 GCF_001692445.1 Oerskovia enterophila
GAGCTGGGGCGGGGGACGGGACGGTCCTGCTGCGCCCCGGGTCCGGTGGGCCCACCGGACCCGCCGCTCCCGCTGGCCCTGGTCCCGCGAGGGGCGATTCGTTGTCAGAATTGACCCGGGGGATACCCCGGCGTGCTTCTGACAGCTCGGCGCCGACGCGCAGCACAGCGACGGCCAGCGCCTCGTCGGTCGCCCTCTCGGCCACGGCGTCGATCCGCAGCCCGACCGCGTGCGCGGCCTCGGCCGTCGGCTCCCCGATCGCGACCCCCGCGACGCGGGGGTCCACGCCGAGCTGGGCCGCGACCTCGCGCGCCACGCTTCCCGACGTCAGCACGACCACGTCGACCGCCCCGGCCCGCCACGCCTCGACGACCTCCGGGGAGAGCGCGTGCGACACGGTCCGGTACGCGGTCACGACGTGGACGTCCCAGCCGCGCTCGCGCAGGCCCTCGGCCATGGTGGGCTTCGCGAGGTCGCCCTGCGGCACGAGCACGCGCCGCGACGAGGTGCTCGCCGACGAGTCGTCAGAAGTGGCCCGGGGTTCCGCCCGGTGTGCTTCTGACAACTGATCGGTGAGCGCGTCGAACGCCGCGAGCAGACCGCGCGCCGAGTTCACGGTCGCCTCGAGGTCCACGCGGACACCCACGGCCTCGAGCGCGCGTCGCGTCGCGGGCCCGACCGCGGCCCACCGCGTGCCAGGACCCGCGGAGTCGGGAGCGCCACCGGTTCCCGCAGGTCCGGCCAGCGCGGCGAGGTCCAGTCCGCGGCGTGCGGCGCTCGCGGTCAGCTCGTCGATCGCGTTGACGCTCGTCACCACGACCCACGCGAAGGCGCCGTGCGCGAGGTCCTCGACGGCGGCGTCCATCGCTGCGGTGTCCTCGATGCGGGCGCGCTCGATCGCCGGGCTCACGAGCACGGTCGCACCCTGCGCGCGCAGCCGCGCGGCGAGGGGCTCGGCTCGCTCGGGCGAGCGCGGCACCAGGACGGTCGTCCCGGTCAGCGGCCCGACGGCGTCGGCCGGTCCGGAGGTGGCCGGGTCGTGCGCCGCGGGCACGCCCCCCGGCCCGACGGCGTCGCTCGCCGCGGCGGGGCGGGCGGGAGTCTCGGAGGGGGTGTCCGCAGCAGGCGTGGCCGGGCGTGCCGGCACCGGCGGCAGGTCGCGCCCGCGCTGGGGGTCGCGCAGCCGGCCTGGCATCAGCGCTGCTCCGGGCCCACGGGGGCGTCGGTGCCGCCGACCGTGAGCTCGTCGTCCTCGGTACCGCCGGTCGGCGCCGTGCCCGGGGCCCAGAGCGCGGGCGCCTCGGTCCGAGCGAGCGAGCCCCCGCCAGGACCGGTAGCGCGCAGGGGCGCGAGCTCGGCGGCCCCGCCGGCCAGGAGGGCGTCGGCGACCTCGACGCCCAGGCCGCG
Source organism: Oerskovia enterophila (assembly GCF_001692445.1). Lineage (GTDB taxonomy): Bacteria > Actinomycetota > Actinomycetes > Actinomycetales > Cellulomonadaceae > Oerskovia > Oerskovia enterophila. Next base: position 1,408 of record NZ_MAQA01000073.1, read on the forward strand.
GGCCAGCGCGTCGGTCGTGTCGTCGGCGCGGGGCACCCCACCGGTCGTGTCGGCCGAGCGTCCGGCTCCACCGGCGACCGGCGGCAGCGCGACCCGGGCCGAGTGCGTGAGGACCTGCCCGCCGTCGAGCCGCGCGACGACGGCCGAGAGATGGAGCTGGTCGTCCTCGACCACGGCGTGCGCCCCGACGGGTGCCGCGCACCCGGCCTCGAGCCGGGCGAGCAGCGCGCGCTCGGCGAGGACCGCGAGGCGGGTCGGGAGGTGGTCGAGGCCCGCGACGACCTCGGCGAGGTCGAGGGGCTGGCGCGTGCCGCCGTCGGGTAGGAGGTCGAACGACGCGAGGGGAGACAGGTCCGCGGTCCGGACCTCGACGCCCAGGGCCCCCTGCCCGGGCGCGGGGGCCATGACGCGCACGTCGATGACCTCGGAGACCGCGTCGAGCCGGCCCAGGCGCGAGAGCCCCGCGTAGGCGAGGACGACCGCGTCGAGGTCCGCGTCGGGGCCGAGAGCGCGCGCGAGGCGCGTGTCGACGTTGCCGCGGATGTCGAGCACGTCGAGGTCGGGGCGGACCGCGAGGAGCTGGGCCGCGCGGCGCGGGGACCCGGTGCCGACCTTGGCGCCGCGCGGCAGGGTCGCGAGCGTCCAGCCGTTCCGGGCGCACAGGACGTCGCGCGGGTTCTCGCGCTCGGGGGTCACGAGGGTCAGCCCCTCGGCCGCGCCGGTCGGCAGGTCCTTGAGCGAGTGGACCGCGACGTCGCAGCGGCCGTCGAGCAGGGCCTCGCGCAGCGCGGTCACGAACACCCCGGTGCCGCCCATCGAGGCGAGCGAGCCCGAGCGGACGTCGCCCTCGGTGCGGATGCGCACGATCTCGACCGGGTGCCCGGTCAGGTGCTCGATGCGTCGTGCGACGAGTCCCGTCTGGGTCGTCGCGAGGGCGCTGCCACGGGTTCCGACACGAATGCTCACGCTCCTAGTCTCCTCTGCCCGGAGGCATTGTCGAAATGCGCGTGAACCGGTGCGGCGCGGCATTCTGCGGAAAGGAGGCGCGAGTGACATCGACCTGACGCGAGGTCAGAACAAAGAGACGAATTGTCAGGACGTTTGTCGCAGGAATGCGGAAGGCTGCGGTGCCGTCCGCGTCGCCCCCGAGGATCAGAGCTGCTCGGCGCAGTCCTGGGCGTGCCCGACGATCGCCGCGAGCCCCGTGCCCGCGATCCAGCCACCCGTGACCCCGAGCCCGTCGACGTGCGAGACCCGCTCGACGAACGCCGCGACCTCACGCCGGTAGACGGGCGTGGGCGGGGGGAGCGACCCGTTCCAGCGCGCCGACAGGTGCTCGCGCACCTTGCCGTCGAGGTCGACCCCGAGCAGCACCGACGCGTCGCGCACGACCTGGTCGAGCGTCGGCTCGACCGTCTCGCCGATGCGCCCGTAGCTCAGGCGCACCACGTGGTTCCCCGGCCCGACGGCGCCCGCCACCCGGGCGGCCAGCCACGGCCACTTCGCGGTCGAGTGGGTCAGGGCCTTGGCCTGGACGGGGTCGTGCGCGCCGGCCCGGTGGTTCTCGTCGCGCGTCGACCAGGTGCGGGGCTTCGGCGCGACCAGCAGCCCGCTGCCCCGGGGGGCCGCGTCGAGCTCAGGGGCCTCGAGCAGGAGCGTCACGAGACGGATGTCCGCGCCGGGCTCGGGGTCCGGCACCGGGTCGGCCGTGCGGCCCGCGAGCGGGGACACCAGGTCGACGACCGCGGGCGTCGTGACCAGCAGGCGCGGGGCCCGGAAGGTCGCGGGGCCCCCGGGGCCCTCGGCCTGGACGCTCCACCCCTGGTCGCCGTCACGGTCCAGCGCGACCACCTCGTGGCGCACGAGCAGCACCCCCGCCGGGCCCGCGCTCCCGGCGGGAGCCCCGCCGTCGGGCACGTCGCTCGTCACGGCGAGCGTGAGCTCCTCGACGAGGCGGTGCATGCCGCCCTCGATGCCGCGCACCGCAGAGCCCGCCGGGGCCTGGGCGCGCATCGCGGCGACCGCCCGGGTCAACGAGCCCTCGCGGGCGTAGGCCTCGCGCAGGCCCGGGGCCACGGCATCGACGTCGAGACGTTCGAGCGGCGCCGAGTGGACGCCCGCGGCGACCGGCGCCACGAGACGTTCCGCGACGCGGCGTCCCAGGCGCGAGCGCGCGAACGTCTCGAGGTTCTCCTCGTCGACCCACCGACGCGGCTTGATCCGGTCCATGCCCGCGCGCAGCGCACCGGGCCAGCCGACCGCGCGGCGCACGTCGGCCGCGAACGGGTGCGCCGGGATGCCCATGATCCCGGCCTTCGGCAGCGGGAACGCGCGGCTCGCGGCATAGCCCCACGCGCTGATCGGGGCGGGCTCGACGACCGTCAGGCCCAGGTCGGTGACCAGGTCGCCCACGGCGGACCCGCGGGCCGCGAACGACTCGGCGCCCACGTCGACCGACAGGCCCGTGGAGCCCAGCTTGTCGCCGTGCACAGGGCCGCCCGGGCGGTCGGCCGCCTCGAGGACGAGGACGCGCAGGCCGCGGCGGCGCAGGGAGCGCGCGGCGGTCAGGCCGGCGATGCCCGCGCCGACGACCACGGCGTCGAACGTGGAGGAGGAAGGGCCGGACGATCCATCAGCAACGGGGTGCACACGTCAAGTGTGCCCCCGCTGCGAGGGTGTGTCAGACCGTGCGGGACCCCGGGGTCACGCGGGTTCCGACACGTTCCGGACGGAATGGACGAGCTCGACGACCCGGGTCAGGACGGTCGGGTCGGTCTCGGGCGGCACACCGTGGCCGAGGTTCACCACGTGCCCGGGGGCAGCGCTCCCACGGTGCAGGACGTCGCGGACGTGCGCCTCGAGCACGGGCCACGGCGCGGCGAGCAGCGCCGGGTCGATGTTGCCCTGGACCGGCACGTACCCCCCGAGAGTCGCTGCGGCCTCGTCGAGCGGCGTGCGGTAGTCCACGCCCACGGTCGGGTGCGTCACACCGGCCTCGGTGAGGGAGTCGCGCATGGCCCCGAGCAGGTGGCCGGTGCCCGTCCCGAAGTGGATCGCCGGGACGCCCAGGTCGCTGACCTGCGACAGCGCGACCGTGCTCCCCGGCTTGGCGCCCGCGAGGTAGTCCTCGAGCGACAGGCTGCCGGCCCACGAGTCGAACAGCTGGGCGGCGCTGGCCCCGGCCAGGACCTGGGCGCGCAAGAACGCGCCCGTGATCTGCGCGGTCCACGCCGTCAGGCGGGCCCACGACTCGGGGTCCGCGTGCATGAGCGTGCGAGCCGCGAGGTGGTCGCGCGACGGGCGCCCTTCGACCAGGTAGGCCGCGAGCGTGAACGGTGCGCCCGCGAACCCGATGAGGGGCGTCGAACCGAGCGCCGCGACCGTGAGCGCGACGGCCTCCGTCACGGGCGCGAGCGACTCCGGGGTGAGCTCGTGCTCGACGAGGCGAGCGACGTCGTCGGGCGTCCGGTAGGCCTGCCCCATGACCGGGCCGACGCCCGGGACGATGTCCACGTCGACCCCCGCGAGCTTGAGCGGGATGACGATGTCCGAGAAGAAGATCCCCGCGTCCACGCCGTGGCGGCGCACGGGCTGGAGCGTGATCTCGCTCGCCAGGTCCGGGCGCAGGCACGAGTCGAGCATGCCGATGCCCTGGCGCAGCTCGCGGTACTCGGGAAGGGACCGACCGGCCTGCCGCATGAACCACACGGGTGTGGTTTCCGGGCGGTCGCCGCGCAAAGCGCGCACGAGGGGAGAATTCGTCGTCCGGCCGTCGACGAGAGGGTGGTTGTCTGAAAGCGCGGTGAACGTCACAAGAACCGATTCTGCCGTGCGCGGGGAGGAATGATTCAATCGGAGCACTGTGGTTCTCCTGTCGATGACTGCAAGTCACCACGAGCTGGACATGTCCACCCTCGAGCTCCTCTCCACCGGAGCCGCGTCGGTCGGGCGGACGGCCGTCGAGACCTGCGAAGCGATCACCGGTGCCGTCGTCGTCGCGACGTGCAACCGGTTCGAGGTGTACCTGGACGTCGACTCGCCCGTGGACGGGCGGGGCGTGCAGCACGCGTCGCACGAGGTCGCGCGGCTCGTCGCCGCGGCGTCGGGAGTCGCGGAGGACGTGGCGGTCGGGGCGTTCTCGACCCGCACCGGGCCCGACGTCGCCGCTCACCTCTTCGAGGTCGCCGCCGGCCTGGACTCGATGGTCGTGGGCGAGCGAGAGATCGCCGGGCAGGTCAAGCGCGCGCTCGAGGAGGCCCGCGAGGGCGGTGCGACGTCGTCCACGCTCGAGCTCCTGTTCCAGACCGCGTCCCGGACCTCCAAGCGGATCAGCAACGAGACGACGCTCGGTGGCAACGGCCGGTCGGTCGTGTCCCTGGGGCTCGACCTCGCGAGCGCCGAGCTCCCGCCGTGGCGCCAGGTCCGCACGGTGCTCATCGGGACGGGCTCGTACGCCGGCGCGTCGCTCGCGGCGCTGCGGGCGCGGGGCTGCGAGGACGTGCGCGTGTACTCGGGGTCGGGTCGCGCCGAGCAGTTCGCGGCCGACCGGGGCGCGGTCGCGGTGACGGATCTCGTGGCGGCTCTCGAGGACGCCGACCTCGTGGTCTCGTGCAGCGGGGCGCGGGGACGGGTGGTCGCCGACGTGGGCGGCGGAGAGGCTGGCCGTGTTGGTGGTGGTGGTGGTGCTGGTGCAGGTGCCGGTGCGCCGAGGGTGACCGGGCTGGGCGCCGAGGGTGACGCCGTGCGCGCCGAGGGTGACGCGCTGGGCGCCGAGGGTGACGCCGTGCGCGCCGAGGGTGACGCGCTGGGCCACGTGCTCGACGCCGCCGCGCTCGTCCGTGCCCGGTCCCGCGCCGCGGAGGCCGCGGGCGACGAGGCGCCGCACCGACCCATGGTGGTCCTCGACCTGGCGCTGCACCGCGACGTCGACCCGCGCGTCGCGGACGTCGACGGCGTCCTGCTCTACGACCTGGCCTCCCTCAAGGCGCACTCGCCCGCCCTCGGGTCGCTCGTCGTCGGGCAGGCACGGCGGATCGTGGACCGTGCCACGCGGGACTTCGAGGAGACGCGCCTGGGGCGCGCGGCCGACACGGCCGTCATGGAGCTGCTCGACGACGCCGACCGGCGGATCGCGGCCGAGGTCGCCGAGCGCGTGGCCGAGCGCCGCGCCGCGGGGACCGAGGTCGACGACGCCGAGACCGAGGCGCTCACGCGCTCGGTCCGTCGCCGCGTGCACGCCGACCTGCACGACGCGATCGTCGCGGCTCGGTCGTCGGCCCTCGCGACGGCCCAGGCAGAGGCCTCGGCCGTGGTGGCCGACGCCGAGGAGGCGCTCCGCAGCGCCGGGACCAACGGGCTCGACGTCGAGGCGTGCGCGGGGCGCTGACCCGGTCCGGCTCTCGGTGCCGAGCACGAGGTTGCGGTCGTTCTCTTGCGGTTTTCGACCGCAACCTCGTGCTCGACCGACCGCAACCCCGTGCTCGACCGAGTGAGGGTCCGCATCAGGCCGCGAGCTCTCCCGTCGCCGCCAGCCGCTCCAGGACGATCCGGCCCGCTGGCGGGACACGGTGCGCGTCGTTCGCCGTGACCCACGTGAGCTCACGGACCTCGGCACGAGGCGCCGGCTCGGGGGACCCGGGCAACAGGTCGGCGTAGAGGCAGTGCATCCGCACGAGCCGCCCGTCGATCCCGTGGCCGGGCGCCTCGGCGACGAGGCCGGACCTCACCGTGGCAGGGTCGAGCAGCACGCCGAGCTCCTCCTCGATCTCCCGGACCAGGGCCTGCTCGTCGCTCTCACCGGGGTCGAGCTTGCCGCCCGGCATGAAGAACAGGTCGTTGTCCCGGCTGCGGACGACGAGCAGCCGCCCGTCCACGACGTGGATCCAGCCGACGGTCTTCAGGGGTGCGGTGAGGGGAGAGGGGGAGGTCACGGAGAACATCCTGCCATCCGGTGCGTCACCGTGGGCGGGCGGGTCGGTCACCGTCGGCGGCCCGGTCCGTGAGCGCCCATGCACCGGAACTCGCCGATAGTTCCGTTTCAGAACGAAAGTCGATACTGTGCCGATCGCGGTCGGGGGCATCAGGGCGTCGGCCGCGACGACGACAGGTCACGCGCGGCTCCGTCCGCCCGATCGGACGGAGAGCTCGATGGGATTCATCAAGGCCTTTGCTGGTGCCCTCGGCGGCACGCTCGCGGACCAGTGGAAGGACTTCCTGACCCCGCCCACGAACCTGGCGCCGACCGCGGCGCTCTTCCCGGCGGTCGCGCAGGGGCAGAACGCGGGGCGCGGGTCCAACACCAAGGGCTCGGCGAACATCATCACGAACGGCAGCCGGTTCGTCGTTCCCGAGGGCTACGGACTCCTGACGTTCCAGGACGGCGCGCTCACGGGCTTCGTGGCCGAGCCGGGTGGATACCTGTTCACGTCCGACGACCAGAACTCCCAGTCGATCTTCGCCGACAACGGCTTCCTGAGCCCGCTGATCAAGACCACGTGGGAACGCTTCAAGTTCGGGGGGCAGCCCGGGTCGCAGCAGCTCGGGTTCTACGTGAACCTCAAGGAGCTGCCGAACAACCGGTTCGGTACGCAGTCGGAGATCTACTGGGACGACGCGTACCTCGGCGCCCAGGTGGGTGCTGTGACGCGTGGCACCTACACGCTGCGCATCGTCGACCCGATCCTCTTCGTCAAGCAGTTCGTGCCGCTGACCTACCTCGGTGCCGACGCGAAGACCTTCGACTTCTCCGACCTCGACAACGACGCCGCGAGCCAGCTCTTCACCGAGGTCGTCGGGTCCCTCGCGGCAGCGTTCTCGAGCTACACCAACGACCCGGACAAGGGGAACCGGATCACCCGGATCCAGAGCGACTCGGTCGGGTTCGCGCAGTCGTTGGCGGGCGCTGTCGAGGAGGGGTACCAGTGGACGTCCTACCGTGGTCTGTCGATCGTCAAGGTCGCGCTCGCGGCGATCGAGTACGACGAGGACACCAGGGCGCTGCTGAGCGACGTCAAGAAGGCTGACGCGCTCGCAGGTGCTCGCGGGAACTCGTTCCTCCAGCAGGCTGCCGCGCGCGGCATCCAGGCTGCGGGAGAGAACCCAGGAGGAGCCGGGGGCGGCGCGAACATGGCGATCCTCGGCATGGGGATGAACGCCGCGGGCGGCGCGATGGCCGGGCTCCAGCAGCCCGTCGTCCCCCTCCAGCAGGTTCCCGTGCAGAGTGCACCGGCTGCCGCCGCACCCGTAGCACCCGCCGCGCCCCCGGCTTCTCCGGCAGCCGAGGACCCGGTCGCGAAGCTCACGCAGCTCAAGGCCATGCTCGACCAGGGACTCATCACGCAGGCGGACTACGACACCGCCAAGGCCAAGGTCCTCGGGTTCTGAGGCGCCGACGATGACTGTCCACGAGCCGGAGGCGGCCGTCCCGTCGTCGGCCCCGCCTGCCTCCCCGCAGGAGGTGTCCCCGCCGCCCGTCGGGACACGGGACGGCGGGCCGGCCATCGTCCGTACCGACGTCGGAGCCAGCGGTCTCGTCAAGTGCTCACGGTGCGGGGCGACCGAGATCTCGCTCAACGTCGCGACCGGGAACCTGCGCTGCGGGTTCTGCCGGTACGAGTGGGCCGCTGCCGGGACGATCGCGGACCTCGGCCTCGACGGCGACATCGGCGCGCTGCGCGGCGTCGTCGTCGGGTCCGGCACCGCCGCGATCGTGCCGGGGACCGACGAGGTCCTCACGTTCCGGTGCTCGGCGTGCGGTGCGGACGTCGTCGTCGACACCGCGCACGGCACCCAGGCGCGCTGCCACTGGTGCCGCAACACGTTGTCCGTCAACCAGCAGGTCCCGAACGGCGCGGTGCCCGACGTCGTGCTGCCGTTCCGCCTGGCCAAGGACGAAGCGATCACGCGCATCCGGGAGTTCGTCGGCAAGCGCCGCTTCTACGCCCACCCGACGTTTCGGGCCGAGTTCGTCCCGGAGAGCGTCGTCGGGGTCTACATGCCGTACCTCGTCGCGGACCTCAACACCAAGGCCCGGTTGTCCGGGCAGGGCGAGCGCCTCGTGCGGTCCTACACCGTCAAGGTCAAGGGGGCCGACGGCGAGGAGCGCGACGAGCGGCGCTACGACGCCGACGTCTACGACGTCGTGCGCGAGTTCGACCTGCACGTCGACGACCTGACGCTCGAGTCCTCCGCGGACCGACGGGACCATGGCGCGAGCTCGCGGACGAACAACGTCATCAACACGATCCTGCCGTTCGACGTCGAGAACGCGGTCCGCTACGACTCCAACTTCCTCTCGGGGTTCACCGCGGAGCGGCGCGACACCGACATCGACGACGTGCGCGAGCCCGCGTTCGCTCAGGCCAAGGAGATCGCCCGGTTCCGGGCGCTCGACATGATCGAGGCCTACGACCGCGGTCTCCGGTGGGACCACCAGCAGCTCGAGGTCGTGGGCCAGCGCTGGGTCGCCGCCTACCTGCCCGTGTGGCTGTACTCGTACCACGAGGTCCGCAAGGACGGGAGCTCGGTCCTGCACTACGTCGCGGTCAACGGGCGGACGGGCGAGACCATGGGCTCCGTCCCGGTCAACCGCCGCCGCCTGCTCGCGGTGTCCCTCGTCGTCGAGGCCGTCGCGGCCGTGACGGCCCTCCTCGTCATGATCGGGACCTGATGCACCTGCTCGCCCTGGACGCGCTCACCGTGGCGGCCGAGTCCTCGTCCGGCGAGGAGGGGGCCCTGCAGGTCGTCGTCGTGGGTCTGCTGCTGCTCGCCGGCCCGCTCTTCTACTGGTTGACCTGGCGCCGGTACCGCAACGCGGGCGAGCGTCACGACCACCGCAGGGACACGCGCTCCGAGGTGCGTGCGGTGCGCGGGTCGAACGTCCACGTGCGTCGGCTCGTCGGCCGGACGAACAGCAGGATGTCGGGCGCGAACCACCGGTCGTAGAGGGCGCGAGGGCTCCCGCCCGGCGGGCCGTCCGGTCGCCCTTCGCGTCCCCCGCTACCGTGGGCGGATGCGACTCGGAGTGCTCGACATCGGTTCCAACACCGTCCACATGCTCGTCGTGGACGCGGTGCGTGGCGCCCGGCCGGACCCGGCGGCGTCGGGCCGTTCGGTCGTCCGTCTCATGCGCTACCTCCAGCCCGACGGCTCGATCTCGGCCGAGGGCGTCGACGCCCTGCTCGAGGCGGCCGACCGGGCGGCGGCGCTGGCCCGCGAGTACGAGGTCGACGAGTCGCTCGCGCTCGCGACGTCCGCGCTGCGCGAGGCGACCAACGGCCCCGAGGTGCTCGCGGCGATCGAGGAGCGTGTCGGGGTCCCGATCGAGGTCCTCTCGGGTCCCGAGGAGGCGCGGCTGACGTTCCTCGCGGCGAGGCGCTGGCACGGGTGGGCGTCGGGCCGGCTCATGGTCCTGGACATCGGTGGTGGTTCGCTCGAGATCGCCTCGGGCCTCGACGAGGAGCCCGACGTCGCGGTCTCCGTCCCCCTGGGTGCTGGGCGGATGACGATCGAGCACCTCCCGGACGACCCGCCCACGGCCCACCAGGTCGCGGCGCTGCGCACGCACGTGCGTGGGGTGCTCGCCGAGGCGCTCGGAGAGATCAAGGCGCTGCCGCGTCCCGATCACGTGGTCGCGACCTCCAAGACGTTCCGGTCGCTCGCGCGGCTCGCGGGCATGAAGGTCGCGGTCGTGGGTCCGGAGGAGCGGTGGCGCATGGAGCGCTCGCAGCTGTCCGACTGGGTGCCGCGCCTCGCGCGCATCCCTGCGGCGGGTCGTACCGAGCTGCCGGGGATCACGGCCGAGCGGACCTATCAGATCGTCGCGGGCGGCGTGGTCGCGGAGGAGACCATGAAGGCGTTGCGCGTCGCGGAGGTCGAGATCTGCCCGTGGGCGCTGCGCGAGGGCGCGATCCTGCGCCGGCTCGACCAGATCTGACTGACGGCCTGCGCCGGGGGCTTGCGCGGTCCGCAGCAGCCCGGACCGCCGACGCCTGAGCCACCCCCGACCGCCTCACCGCGGACGCGACCCGACGGGACGTGTCCGCGCGAGGTGGGCAACGCCGTCGGGCACGAGATGGCCCGGGCAGACGCGGGCGTCCGACGCCGCGCCAGCCCTTGCATCAGACGCCCTGGACCGCCTCCACGTCGCCCGCGGCGATCGCGTCGAGGAGGGCCTGGTGGTCCAGGGCGTTCTGGTCGGCGTAGCGACGGGCGAACTCGGTGAACGAGTGGTCCGCGACGTCGCCCTTGCCGAGGTACGCGCTGATCGCGAGGGCGTCGCCGGAACGGGCGTGCCCGCGCGCGAGGACCCACGCGCACATCTGCGCGTAGGCGGCCATCGCGACCGGGAGCATGGTCTCGAGGTCCGCCGAGACCTTCCAGTCCCAGAGCTGGCGGAAGTAGTAGTCGTGGGGGCGGTCGTCGGCGCCGTGCACGGTGTTCCAGCCGAGCAGGGCGTCGCTCGTGGCCTGCAGGAGGCGCTGTCCCTCGACCACGCGGCGCCCGTTCTCGGGGTACGGGCTGGCCGACGTGTAGGGCTCGAGGACCGACGGCTCGGCCTCCTTGACCTGGAGGAACAGGGGGTCGTCGTTGTCCCGGCCGACGAGCAGCGCGACCCAGCAGCGCGTGCCGACGCTCCCGACCCCGACCACGCGCCGAGCCAGGTCGACGAGGCGGTAGCGCTCGAGCAGGATGCGCCGGGCGCCCGTGAGCGAGTCGCCGTAGGCCGCGAGGGCCGTGGTCACGACACCGAGGAGGCGAGCCTGCTCGGCGTCGTCGAAGAGGTCGCGCACCGGGACGAGCAGGGGCGGGTCGCTCAGGAACCGCAGCTCGCCGTCGTCGTGCAGCGTGGTGAGCCGACGCCGGGCCTTCTGCCGGTCCTTGGTCCGCGCCTTGCGCAGCGCCTTGCGGAGGTTGTCCATGACGCCAGGAGGGACCGCCCCGTTCCACCGTTCGACGATCTCGTCGCCGCGGAGCTGCACGTGCCACAGGTCGAGGTGGCCCAGGTCGGCGAACGTGCGGAGAGTCTGGCGGTACCCGCGCGCCGCGGCGAGCGTGATCCGCTCGCGCTCCTGGCGGGACATGCCGCGGTGGCGTCCCGCGATCTCGAGGCTCGCGACGAGCCGCTGGAGGTCCCACTCGAAGGGGCCGCGGTGCGTCTCGTCGAAGTCGTTGATGTCGAAGACCAGCGAGCGCTCGGGGGATGCGAACCCGCCGAAGTTCGCGAGGTGCGCGTCGCCGCAGAGCTGGACGGTCAGGTCCGTGCGCGGCCCGGTGCCGAGGTCGGCCGCCATGACCGCGGCCGCCCCCCGGTAGAACGAGAAGGGGGTGGCGGCCATGCGTCCCATGCGGAGCGGGACGAGCGACGCGACCCGGCTCGCGTTCTGGGCCTGGAGGATCGCGACGGGGTCGCGACGGTCGGTCGGCGGCGTCCACGCGGCGGTCGAGCGACGGGGGAGGAGCGTGCGTGCCGCGCGTCCCTGCTCCTTGCGGTGCTCGGGCGAGGGCGTCCCGCGCAACGGTGCGTGGTCGGGGTGCTGGTCCGTGGTCTGGGGCATCGTCGCTCCTCGGGTCCGTGGGCGTGAGGGCGCCCTCGCTCATCATGGCGCGCGCGGTCACCCTGGGCGCGGTGGAGCGTGACCCTCGGCGGACATTCCCGGCACCTTCGGCGGACATGTCACCGGAAGCACTCCCAGCTCTCTTTCTGGGGTAGCGCTGCTCCGCGCTCCACACCTTGTTCGAGAGGGAAACGCCCATGACCACCCACGAGATCACGCAGGACGTCGTCCTCGACGCCCTCACGCAGGCCGTGACCGGCCGCGTCCTGCCCGGCAACGCCGCCGAGGCCCGGCTCTCGGGCATGAACGTCGCCGTCGAGCACCGTCCCGACTACGTCGTCCACGCCACGTCCGCCGCCGACGTCCAGGCGACCGTACGCGTCGCCAAGACGTTCGGGCTGCCCGTCGCGGTCTTCAGCACGGGCCACGGGTTCGCGCGCGGGATCGACGGTGGCATCGCGCTCACGACCGCGGGCCTGACGGGCGTCGAGGTCGACGAGCCCGCGCGCACCGCGCGCGTCGCCGCCGGCTCCCGCTGGAGGGACGTGCTCGACGCCGTCACGCCCCTCGGGCTCGCCGCCGTCACCGGGTCGTCGCCCGACGTGGGAGTCGTCGGCTTCCTGCTGGGCGGCGGGATGAGCCCGCTCGCCCGGGAGGTCGGCTTCGGCTCGAACTACCTGCTCGCGGCCGACGTCGTGACGGGGGACGGCGACCTCCTCCATGTCGACGCCGACCACCACCCCGAGGTCCTGCGCGCCTTGCGCGGCGGCAAGTGGGGCCTGGGGATCATCACGTCCGTGACGATCAGGCTCCTGCCCCTCGCGACCATCACCGGAGGGAGCTTCTTCGCGGTCGGGGACGACGCCGCGACCATGTTCCGCGCCTACGCCGACTGGGTCGCGACCGCCCCCGCCGACATCACGACCTCGGTCGCGCTGCTGCGGCTGCCCCCGCTCGAGTTCCTGCCCGAGCCCCTGCGAGGTCAGTACGTCGCGAACGTCAGGGTCGCCTCGACCCGCCCCCTCGCGGAGGTGGCCGAGGCGATCGCCCCGTTGCGCGACGCAGCCCCGGTCATCCTGGACTCGATCGGCGAGATGCCGTACGCCGCGATCGGAGCGGTCCACCAGGACCCGACCGACCCCATGCCCGTGCTCGACGGCTCGACCCTGCTGCACACGTTCGAGCCGCAGACCGCGGAGGCGCTGCTCGCCGTCGCCGGGCCGCAGTCGACCGCACCGCTGATGATGGCCGAGATCCGGCACCTCGGCGGGGCGCTCGGCGACGGCGCGCACGGTCCCGACAGCGTGACCGGCCGTGACGCCGCGTTCTCGCTCTTCGTGATCGGGGTTCCCGTCCCCGAGCTCTTCGAGACGGCCGTGCCGGCCGCGATCCGCGGGCTGCTCGAGGCCGTGCAGCCGTGGTCGCTCGGTCGTACCCAGGCGAATCTCGCCGGGGCGGTGAGCGAGGCCGCCATGATCGACCTGTGGTCGCCCGCCGACCAGGCGCACCTCGCGACCGTGCGTCGCGACCTGGACCCCGACGGCCGGTTCCTCATGCCCGCGTGAGGGCCTGGCGCCGTCGTCCCGCCCCGACGCTCGAGGCGAGACGACGGGAGGGGGCGCGGCGCCGTCGGGCCGTGCAGCCCGGCGGTGGTGCCCCGACCTACTTGGCCGGCGTGATGGTCCCGGGGAACTGCTTGAGGTCCCCGCCGCCGCCCGAGCCCTGGTTGATGGAGAAGAGCATCTCGACGAGCGAACCGTCGGAGCGCGGACCACGAGCCAGGCTCGCGGCGTAGTCGAACGTGCTCACGGGCTTGCCGTCGTAGTCGAGCGCCAGGGCGGAGACCTGGTTGACCCCGATGCTGTCCTTGCTGTACTCGACCGCGTTGGCGTGGAGGGTCGCCATCTGGCGCTCGGTGAGCGTGAGCCGGAGCACGTCACCCTCCTTGACCGTGCCACCCGCGTCGAGACCCGAGAACTCGCTCTGGTTGAAGAGCTGGGTCGACATCTGGTCGGCCTCGACCGTGTACGTGTAGGTGCGACCTGCGGTGTTCTCGGTCCCGTCCGGGTTGAAGGCCTGCGAGAAGAACGTGTCGCTGCGCCCCCCGTAGCTGAGCTTGGTCTGCTGGTCCGCCGACCCGTCCGGGTAGGTCGTGACCACGGCCGAGCCCGAGTTCTCGCCGAGGTCCCACGACGCGCCGCCCACGGGCGTCTCGACATCGAGCGACGTCGTGGACTTGTAGTCGATCTTCTCGATCGTCGTGAGCCCCGAGATGCCCGTCGACGCGTCCTGCGGGATCTCGCCCGTCAGGAGGTAGGTGTCGTACGCGGCCCGGCCCTCGGGCGTCGAGAGGTCGAGCTCGGCGCTGCGCAGCGACGCGCCGTCGAGCGAGGTCGTGTTGCCCAGCAGGACCTTGACGGCCTCGAAGTCGACGCCGAGCCCGCCGTAGTTGCTCAGGGCGTCCGTAGGACCGGACGTGATGCGCACGGTGTCGTCGCCCGTCTTCTCGATCACGCTGCTCACCCCGGCGGACTCCTCGATGCCCGACTTCATGGCGATGTGCCGGAACGAGGCCTCGAGCTCGGTGCCCGTGTAGCTCCCGCTGTCCATGGTGACGGTCGAGCCCGTCGGCATGGTCGAGGGGTCGAACGGGTTGACGGCACCCGGGTCGGTGATCTTGGCGCCGTCGGGCACCTTGACCGCGTACTCGGAGGTCACGCCCGTGGTGTAGCTGCCGCTGACGCCGTTGCCGCCCTTGTCGAACCCGCCCTCGACGCCCACCGAGACGTCGGACTTGGTCGTCCAGGTCGTGAACCCGTCCTCGGTCTTCTCCCCCGACGTGAGCTCGGCACCACCGGTCAGGCCGAACGTCACCTTGGAGCCGTTCGTGGTCTGGAACCAGTTCTCGAGCGTGCCCGAGCCGGAGACCGTGGTCTCCCCGGTGGTCGGGTCGTACGTCACGCCCCCCGAGACCGACCCGCCGCTGCCCTCGGTCGCGGGCGAACCGAGCGAGCCGTTGTCCGTCCCCGACTCCTGGGTCCCCTTGACGGTGACGGTCGGGCCGCCGGGGGACTCGGCGTCGTCGACCCCTGAGGAGGAGCCTGCGCCGGCTCCGCCTCCGGAACCACCGCCGGGCCCACCCGACCCGGAACCGCCGGCCGAGCCGCCGGCGCAGGCTCCTCCTCAGG
>NZ_MAQA01000074.1 GCF_001692445.1 Oerskovia enterophila
ATCCCCATGAAGGGTGCACCGCTCGCCGCGACCTCGGCGAGCTGCTTGCCGACGGCCGACAGGACGGACCGGGTCGCGTCCGGCTCGAGCCGCACGGCGAGCTCCCCGTCGGCCCGTGCCGAGACCAGGCCGGGCGAGAAGACCAGGGTCGCGGCGCCGTCGGGCCCGAGACGGACGTCCCGGAACGTGTCCTCCGACGACGGCACAGGCTCGCCGAACCCCACCCCCGCTGCCGCGAGCGCCGCTCCCGCCCACTCCGCGGCCCGCTTGCGGCCGTCCGCGGTGAGCAGGTCGGCCGACCACGTCGTGGTCGCGCGCGGGAGGTCGGTGTAGAAGGTCTGGCTGCCGAGCTCACCGTTCGCCCCGCCCGTGAAGGCGTAGGTCGAGGCGTGCACGCCCAGCACGTCGCCCTGCGCGAGCACCAGGTCCCAGCCGACGTTGAGCTCGTTGCCCGTCGCGGTGGGGTCGACCGCGGCCTCGTAGGCCTGCGTCGTCGCGTCGACGAAGCGACCGAACGCCCGTCCCAGCGAGTGCTCGCCGGGGATCGCGACGGTCGAGATCGAGCGGGCGTCGCCCGTGTCCGCGGTCGACTCCTGGTGGATCTCGAGGTTCTCGACGGACGTCGGGTCGAGCACCGCAGGCGGGTCCACCCGCTCCGCGGGGACCTTGGTCGCGGTCGGCGACGGGGCGGGCGAGGGCTGAGCCGACGGCTGTGCGGACGCGCGCGTCAGGAAGAACGTGACGCCCGCGGCGACGACCAGCAGGGCGACGAGGGCGGCGACGACCCGGACAGCCCGGTTCTGCGGGCGCGCAGGGGAGGAACCGCCCGGCGGCAGACCGCGGGACGGGGAGGCGTGCGGGGACATCAGGCCACCGTGCCACGCAGGGACGGTGCGCGTCGCGTCCGGACGGGCCGATGAGGCGAGCGCCACAGCGTCCGCCTCGACCCCTCGCACGGCCGCCCCAGGTGCTCCACGACCTTCACGCGCCGCGCACGCGTCGCGTACCCGGCCGCAGTCGCCCCTCGAGGCGTGCGAGGCGGCACCACCCGCCACGTGGCGGGTGGTGCCCACCGCCGCGCGCGGGGTAGAACTGAGTGATGGTCTCTCCCTCCCAGGTCCCCGGCGTCGTGCTGAACAACGGCGTCACCGTCCCGCAGGTCGGCCTCGGCGTCTTCAAGGTGCCCGACGACGCGACCCAGCAGAACGTCGAGGAGGCGCTCGAGGCGGGCTACCGGCACATCGACACCGCGGCCGGCTACTACAACGAGGCCGGGGTCGGCGCGGCGCTGCGAGCGAGCGGGCTGCACCGTGACGAGGTCTTCGTGACGACGAAGCTGCGCAACGGCGACCAGGGTTTCGAGTCCGCCCTCCAGGCCTTCGAGGACTCGCGCGAGGCCCTCGACCTCGAGGTCGTCGACCTGTACCTGATCCACTGGCCCGTCCCCAGCAAGGACCTCTACGTCGAGACCTGGCGGGCGTTCGAGAAGCTCTACGCCGACGGCGCGGCGCGCGCGATCGGCGTGTCCAACTTCCTGCCCGACCACCTCGCGCGGCTCCTCGCCGAGACCGACGTGGTGCCCGCCGTCAACCAGATCGAGGTCCACCCCACGTACCAGCAGCGCGCCACGCAGGCCGCGACGCTCGCTGCGGGCATCGCGGTCGAGGCGTACTCGCCGCTCGGGCGGGGGGCCGACCTCGACCACCCCGTCGTGGCGAAGGTCGCAGCCGCCCACGACGTCACCCCGGCCCAGGCGATCCTGCGCTGGCACGTCCAGGGCGGACGGGTCGTCATCCCCAAGTCCGTGAACCTCGAGCGTCTCGCCGCGAACATCGACGTGTTCGGGTTCGAGCTCTCGTCCGACGAGGTCGCCGCGATCGACGGGCTCGACTCGGACGCCCGCCTGGGCTCCGACCCCGCGACGGCCGCGTTCTCGCAGTACCCGTCCTGACCTCGGGCCGTCCCTCACCTGCGCCTCCGCCGAATCGAGACGTCCCCGTGACGGCCCCGTAACGCGGGACGGAGTCTCGCGTAACGGTGTCCGCATACGTTCCAGGCACTCAGGTCGTCAGGACCCGAGCCCGGAACGTCGGGCACGTTGTCCGGTTCGCCGTGTGTGACTCTCTGGTTGCAATTGTGCATCTGGGGTTTCGCGCGCGTCCGACCTGTGCCATCGTCAGCACGATATTCAGTGCTGAATATTCAGGTGATCCACCGCGGGTGCGAGGAATCTGAGCACCCGGGTGCGATCTGGCGCACGGAGGTTCGGAATGCAACGCACAGCACGTCGAACGACGGGTGGGCTGGCCCTCGCGCTGGCTGCCACCCTCGCCATCACCGCATGCGGTACTCAGTCTCAGGGGGACAACACAGGATCGACAGAGTCGTCGAGCGAGACCGGCACGGCCGACCTCGCGATCGTGCCTTCCGTCCAGATCGACATCGACGGCCAGGAGGTCCCGGTCTCGACGTCGGGCGACCCCGTCGACCCGGCCGGTGACGGCACGGCCGAGTGCGCCGAGGGGACCTCGATCGCCATGGCGGGCGCCCTGACCGGACCCAACGCCGCGCTCGGGCAGAACATCCTCTACGGCGCCAAGGTCGCCGTGGACGCGTTCAACGCCGCGAACGCGGGCTGCCAGGTCACCATCAAGGAGTTCGACACCGAGGGCGACCCGCAGAAGGCCACCCAGGTCGCCCCGCAGATCGTGGGCGACGCGAGCGTCATCGCGCTCCTGGGCCCGGCGTTCTCGGGCGAGACCTCCGCGACCGGCGACGTCTTCAGCCAGGCGGGCTTGCCGTCGCTGTCGGCGTCGGCGACCAACCCCGACATCACCAAGAACGGCTGGAAGACGTTCTTCCGCGGCCTGGCGAACGACGCGGTCCAGGGCCCCGCGGTCGCCAAGTACATGGTGGACACGCTCGGCTACGACAAGGTCTGCGTGGTCCAGGACAACTCGGACTACGGCGTGGGCCTCGCCAAGGAGATCACCGCGGGCCTCGGCGAAGCCGCTGACGACTCGTGCTCGGCCGAGGTCAAGGTCGGTGACAAGGACTTCGCGGCGGCGACCCAGATCATCTCGAGCTCGGACGCCGACGCGGTCTTCTACGCCGGCTACTACGCCGAGGCCGCGCCGTTCGCGCAGCAGCTGCGTGACGCGGGCGTCGACATCCCGTTCGTGTCCGCGGACGGCACCAACGACCCGCAGTTCGTGACCCAGGCAGGAGCAGCGTCCAAGGGCGCGATCCTGTCGTGCCCGTGCGGCCCGGCTCCTGACGAGTTCGCCTCGGCCTACGAGGCTCTCAACGGTCAGGCTCCCGGCGTCTACTCGGTCGAGGGCTACGACCTGGCCACGATCATGCTCACCGCGATCGCGTCGGGCGTGACGGACCGTGCCGGGATGCTCGACTTCGTGACGAACTACGACGGTGAGGGCCTGGCCCGCACCTACAAGTGGGACGACACGGGCGAGCTCTCGTCGGCCCTGATCTGGATCTACGAGGTCAAGTAGCCGGTCGGCGCCTGCCGGTCCGGAGCGCCGCCCCCACCTGGTCGAGCACGACCGGGTCGGGGGCGGTGTGCCCTGACGGCAGCCGCCGAGCGGGCCACGGTGCGCCCGCCTCCTCGCGGGGCGGGCGCACCGCGGTCGGCCGACCGCCCTCCCACCGGCTCGAAGGAGCAGCATGTCGATGCTCGTCCACGACGTCCTCGCCGCAGACCCCCTCATCGGATTCGACCTCGCGGCCCTGGGCCGCAACTTCTGGGCCCTCACCGTCGACGGCCTGACCTACGGCGCGGTCTACGCGCTCGTCGCCGTGGGCTACACGCTCGTCTACGGGGTGCTGCGCCTCATCAACTTCGCCCACTCCGAGATCTTCATGCTCGGCATGTTCGGGCAGTACGCCACGCTCCTCGCGCTCGGGTTCTACCCGAGCGGCGACGCCTTCGACAAGGGCGTCCTGCTGACCGTCCTCTACCTGGGGATCGCGATGATCGGCGGCATGGTGGTCGCGGGAGGGGCCGCCGTCGGGCTCGAACGCGTGGCCTACAGACCGCTGCGCAAACGCGGGGCCCCGTCGCTCGTCTTCCTCATCACCGCGATCGGCGCCTCGTTCGTCATCCAGGAGTTCGTGCACTTCGTGCTCCCGGCCCTGACGGGCGGCGAGCTGGGCGGCGTGAACGCCGAGCAGCCCATCCGGCTGGTCGAGCCCGAGGTCCAGTTCCAGATCTTCGGAGCCAACGTCACCAACGTCACGCTCATCATCATCTTCTCGGCCCTGATCCTGGCCCTCGCGACCGACATGTTCATCAACCGGACCAAGTTCGGCCGCGGCATCCGCGCGGTCGCGCAGGACCCCGTGACCGCGACGCTCATGGGCGTCTCGCGCGAGCGCATCATCATGCTGACGTTCCTCATCGGCGGCGTCCTCGCCGGGGCAGCAGCCCTGCTCTACACGCTGCGCGTGCCCAACGGGATCATCTACTCGGGCGGCTTCATCCTCGGGATCAAGGCGTTCTCCGCGGCGGTCCTCGGTGGGATCGGCAACCTGCGCGGGGCGCTGCTCGGTGGTCTGCTGCTGGGCGTCATGGAGAACTACGGCCAGGTCGTGTTCGGCACCGAGTGGCGCGACGTCGTCGCGTTCGTCCTGCTGATCGTGGTCCTGATGTTCCGACCGACCGGCATCCTCGGCGAGTCCCTGGGGAGGGCGCGAGCATGAGCACCAGCACTCCTGCAGAGAACGCCGACGCAACCGGATCGGGACAGGCAGCACCGGCACGCCCCCGCCCCGAGCTCCCGCCCGCTGGCCAGACGCCCGTCGCCCAGCGCCCCCACGGGGGCGCGGGGGACCGGCTCCGTCTGTGGTGGGACGCGCTCGCGCGCCCGGCCCAGTGGGCGTTCGGGGCGCCGTTCGTCCTGTTCATCGCGCTCCTGCCGATCCTCAACATCCCGGTCCTGACCACGGTCGGCACCAACTTCGGCGCCGTCATGGCCCAGTTCGGGATGTACGCGCTCATCGCGATCGGGCTCAACGTCGTGGTCGGGCAGGCGGGCCTGCTCGACCTCGGCTACGTGGGCTTCTACGCGATCGGCGCGTACACGCTCGCGATCCTCACGAGCCCCGACAGCCCGTGGAACGTGACCCAGCCCGAGGGCTGGCTGTCCGACGACTGGGCGTGGCTCGCGATCCTGCCGGTCGCGGTCGCGATCACGGCCATGTCGGGCCTGGTCCTGGGGTCGCCCACGCTGCGCCTGCGCGGCGACTACCTCGCGATCGTGACGCTCGGCTTCGGTGAGATCGTGCGTCTGCTCGCGGACAACCTCGACGAGATCACGGGCGGTGGTCAGGGCCTCAAGTCGGTCGCCTACCCGCGGCTCGGCGTGACCGAGGAGCTGCCCAACGGCGTGTTCTCGGCGGGCAACGTGGGGAGCACGCTCAACTCGGGCGTGTGGTGGTTCTGGCTGTCGCTCGTCTTCATCATCATCTCGCTGCTGCTCGTGGGGAACCTCGAGCGCTCGCGCGTGGGCCGTGCCTGGGTCGCGATCCGCGAGGACGAGGACGCAGCCGAGATCATGGGCGTCCCCACGTTCAAGTTCAAGCTCTGGGCGTTCGTGATCGGGGCGTCGATCGGTGGCGTCTCCGGGGCGATCTACGCGGGCCAGGTCCAGTTCGTCATCCCGACCAACTTCAACATCATCAACTCGGTGCTGTTCCTGTGCGCTGTCGTGCTCGGCGGCCAGGGCAACAAGCTGGGCGTGATCCTCGGGGCGTTCATCATCGTGTACCTGCCGAACTTCTTCCTGGGGCGCACGTCGCTGTTCGGCATCCCGATCGACGGCAACGCGATCGCGAACTACAAGTACCTGTTCTTCGGGGTCGCGCTCATGGTGCTCATGATCTTCAGGCCGCAGGGGCTCATACCCGTCCGGCAGAAGCTGCTCACGTACGGGCGCGAGCTGTACGTCGCGGCGCGCCGCACGCTCGCCAAGGTGCCCGACGGCGGCCCGCAGCCCGCGTACGCGACGTCCGCTCCGTCGTCGGGCACGGCGGGCACGTCGGGTGCACCGGGTGCGCCCGCCGGCAGCACGGGCGGGCACGCACCCACGGGACGCGGACCCGACGGGCCGACCGACAGCGATCCCACCGGGAACGACGGAACGACCGACGGGGGGAACCGATGAGCAACGAACCCGGAGGCATGGGGGCCGGCGGCGACGTCGGCGACGCGCACCTGTCGCTGTCCGCCGACGCGGGCGAGCCCATGGCCGAGAAGTACCTGCCCGGCGCGGGGCTCGACGAGCCCGTGCTGGTCGACGTGACCGAGGTACGTCCCGAGCTCGCCGACGCCGCGCTGGTCGACGAGATCGTCGCGGCCGACCGCGAGGTCCTGGCCGAGGTCGGCGAGCCGCTGCTCAAGATGGAGGACGTGTCGGTCGTGTTCGGCGGCCTCACGGCCCTGGACAGCGTCACGTTCGACATCCGGCGCGGGGAGATCCTGGGGCTGATCGGGCCCAACGGTGCCGGGAAGACCACGGCGTTCAACGCCATGACCGGCGTCTACCGGCCTACCAGGGGCCAGGTCCGGTTCGACGGGCAGGTCCTGGGCAAGGCCAAGCGCAACCAGATCACGCGCCTGGGCATCGCCCGGACCTTCCAGAACATCCGGCTCTTCAACGAGATGACGGCCCTCGAGAACGTGGTCGTGGGGACCGACGCGCGGCACCGGACCTCGGTGCCGGGGGCGCTGCTGCGCACGCGTCGGCACCGGCAGGAGGAGCGCGACGCGATCGACCGGTCCATGGCGATCCTCGAGTTCGTCGGGGTCGGGGCGCGCGCCACGGAGAAGGCGCGCAACCTGTCCTACGGCGAGCAGAGGCGCCTCGAGATCGCCCGCGCGCTCGCGACCGAGCCCAAGCTGCTGTGCCTCGACGAGCCCGCGGCGGGCTTCAACCCGGCGGAGAAGGAGGCCCTCATGGACCTCATCCGCCACATCCGCGACGACGGGTACACGGTCCTGCTCATCGAGCACGACATGCGGCTCGTGCGGGGCGTGACGGACCGGATCGTGGTGCTCGAGTTCGGGAAGGTCATCGCCGACGGATCGCCCGAGGACGTCACGTCCGACCCCAAGGTCATCGCCGCCTACCTGGGCGTGCCTGACGAGGAGCTGGCTGAGGGAGACGCAGATGCCCCTGCTTGAGATCACCGACATGACGGTCGCGTACGGCCGGATCGAGGCCGTGCGCGGCGTGTCGATCACGGTCGAGGAGGGCGAGCTCGTGACCCTCATCGGGGCCAACGGCGCCGGGAAGACCACGACCATGCGCGCGGTCTCGGGCATCCGGCCGTTGTCGCGCGGGAAGATCGTGTTCGACGGCAAGGACATCACCCGGATGAAGCCGCACCTGCGGGTGCTCGAGGGGATCGTGCAGGCCCCCGAGGGCCGGGGGATCTTCCCCGGCATGACGGTCCTGGAGAACCTCGAGATGGGGGCGTACGGGCGCACGTTCGAGAACAAGGCCGTGCACGACGAGACGCTGGCGCGGGTCTTCGAGCTCTTCCCGCGCCTCGAGGACCGCACGTCGCAGGTGGGCGGGACCATGTCCGGGGGCGAGCAGCAGATGCTCGCGATCGGGCGCGCGCTCATGGCTCGGCCGCGGCTCATGCTGCTCGACGAGCCGTCGATGGGCCTCGCACCCATGGTCATCCAGCAGATCTTCCGGATCGTCTCGGAGATCAACGCGCAGGGCACCACGGTGCTGCTGGTCGAGCAGAACGCCCGGCAGGCGCTCTCACGCTCGCACCGGGCGTACGTGCTGGAGACGGGCGAGGTCGTGCGGTCCGGGGGCGGCCGGGAGCTGCTCGCGGACCCGAGCATCAAGGAGGCGTACCTCGGCGTCGCGTGAGCACCGGGTCACGGCCTGTGCACACTGTCCCCAGGTCTGTGGATAACTTTGTGGACAGCAGTGGGGACAACGTGTGGAACACGCTGTGGACAGTGTGTGGACGACGGGCAGCGGGCGGTCGGGTGCGGTGAGCCCCGCCCGCCCGCTGCCCGTCCGAGGACGGGTTCCTGACCCTGCCGAGCCCTGCCGGGGCAGCCCGGCGCGGGCGCACCCGGCACCTACGCGCCGAGCCTCTCCTTGGCCGCGAGGACCCGCAGCACCGCCGCGTCGACCTGGGCTGCGAAGCCCGGGTCGCTCTGCGCGCGCTCGACGAGGGCGGACGCCATCTCGGGGATCACGCCCGGGTCGGCCGACGCGAGCACCATGTCGCCGCCCGCAGCGATCGTCAGGACGGCCCGGTCGCCCGGCGACCAGGCCTGGACCTGCTCGGCCTTCGACACGTCGTCGGTGATGACCACGCCGTGGAAGCCCAGGTCTCCCCGCAGCAGCCCGTCGACGACCACGGGCGAGAAGGCGGCAGGCACACCGGGGTCGATCTGGTCGTAGATCGCGGTCGACATCATGACGAACGCGGCCCCGGCGTCGATCCCCGACCGGAACGCCTCGACCGACGGGGCGTCGCGCGTGGTCACCGTGTCGGTCACGCCTGCGTCGTCGTCGGTGTTGCCGGCCACCCGCCCCAGACCGGGGAAGTGCTTGATCGCGACGTCGACGGCGCTGGCCTCCATGCCCGCGCTGAACGCGTTCGCGTGCGAGGTCACGGTGTCGACCCCGAACCCGTAGTTCCTCCCGAAGTACCCGATCGGGGCGTTGGTCCGCGCGGTCTCGGGGCTCGTGACGACGTCCATGACGGGCGCGAGGTTGAGGTCGACCCCCGCGGCGGCGAGCTCCGCGCCCCAGGTCGTGGCCTGCGCCTGCAGGTCGGCAGGCGCGAGCGCGGACTGGTCCATGGCGCTCGGGATGTCGGAAAAGCCCGGGCCGCGCAGGACCTGGACCTTGCCGCCCTCCTGGTCGGTCGACACGAACAGCGGCATCCCGTGCGTGGTCTCGTCCGAGACGAGGGCCGTGAACGAGTCGACGAGGTTCTTGACCGGCCCGGTCCCGGCCTGGGTGCGGCCTGCGAGGAACAGGTTGCCCACGTGGTGGGAGCTGATCGCGTCGTAGCTCGCCTGGTCGACCTTCCCGACGTTGACCCCGACCATCAGGAGCTGGCCGACCTTCTGCTCGAGGCTCCACCCGGCCAACGGGTCGGCGGACGGGTCGGGGGCTTCGGTGGGGGTGGGCGCCGCGCTCGCGGTCGGCGAGGGAGGGGTGTCGCTGCCCGACGGCGGAGCGCTCGTCGGGTTGTTCGTCGTGCCGCCGGGGGAGCACGCGGCGAGCAGGAGGGTGGTGACGAGCATGGCGGCGCCCGCGGCGCCTCGACGGGACGACCTCATGCTTCGACCCTAGGCCGGTTCCCGGGATGCCCCCGGCGACCGGGGCCGCTCGGAGGTGTTCTTCGCGTCACGTCGTGCGGGGGCCGTGCCGCGCAGGGTCGGCAACCCGTCAGGTCGCGAGGTGCCGGCCCACGGGGTCCGGGGCGGCGATCGGTCGGCCCACCGTCAAGGCGTCGCGCAGGGCGGGGTCGAGGTCCTGGAACACGGCGTCGGCCTGCGTCCCCGTCCCGTCGAGGACCGAGCTGAAGAAGCAGCGCCCCGACGCGGCCAGGATCACGTCGAGGATCTCCCCGTCGTCGAGGCCCAGGTCCCGCAGCTCGGTGAGGTCGGACTCGGTCATGTCGGCGGCGCCGGCCGCGACCTTGTCCGCGAGGTCCATGACCGCGCGGTCGATCGGAGAGAGCTGGACGGTGTCGTGCCCCTCGGCGGCCTCGCGGACCGCCTCGGCGCCGACATGGTGCTCGGCGAGGATCGCCCCGTGAGCGAGCGCGCAGTACGTCGACCGGAGCCGCAGAGCCGCGGCGAGGGTCGCGAGCTCGTAGCGCCGGGGGGACATGGACGCCTTGATCGCGCCGTTGAGCCCGATCCACGCGTCGAGGACCGCGGGCCGGTTGGCCAGCAGGCGCGTGAGGTTGGCGACGTAGCCACGCGTCGCGCGGTCCTGCTCGAACGCCGTCGCGACGGCCCCGCCGGGCTCGTCCTCGGTGGCCTCTCGGATCCAGCTCATGGCGGACCTCCCTCCCGGGCGGCCGCGTGCCCACGGTCGGAGCACGGTCCCGGGGTGCCTCTCCAGGCTCCCACGGCGCGGTCGGAGCAGGAAGAGGGGCGCGGTCCCAGGGGAAGAGGACCCACGAGCTGAGCCGTCGTCGTCGAGAAGTGAGCTGTTGCCCCGGAAACGCCGGATCGAGGGGCAACAGCTCACTTCTCGACGGCCGAGCGATCGTGCCGCCGTGCCTCAGGTCGTGGCGACGAGCGCCACGACCTGGTCGCGCAGAGCAGCAGGAAGCTGTTCGGCGGTCCCCTCGACGTCGAACCCGAGGTCCTCCGCCTGGTGCAGCAGGGCACCCGCCCGCACCGCGTCGGGTGCGGTGCCGTCCCCGGTGAGCGTCATGACGCCGGCCGTGAACGCGGCTCGCCCGTGCCCCTTGTCGGCCGCCGCGACGTACAGGACGAGGGCTCGCCGCGGGTCGTGCGGGCGTCCCCGACCGGTCGCGTGCTCGGCCGCCACGTTGTAGAGGGCGCGCGGGTGCCCGGCTTCGGCGGCGCGCTCGAGGAGGAGGCGTGACCGCGCCTCGTCGACCGGCACTCCCTGACCCGTCGCGGACAGCACCGAGAGCTCGAAGAGGGCGTCGGGGTTGCCGATCCTCGCAGCGGCCTCGTGGTCGGCCGCGGCGGCCGACGCGTCCTGGGTGAACCCGTAGCCGTTGAAGCGCATCCAGCCCCGCAGCACGTGCGCGGAGCCGTCCGGGTCGTCGGCGGCCAGCGCGTCGACGCGCGCGGCGGCATCGACCGCAGGTTCGAGACCCCGGAAGTAGGCCTCGCGCACCCACGTGAGCGCGGCCTCGCGCGACCCCGCGGCGTCGGCCCGGCGGTAGACGGCGATCATGACCTGCTCGGCGTCGATCGGGAGAAGACCGACGAGGTGCTCGTTGCGCACGAACGCGTCGCGCACGCCGTGGCCCAGGGCGAGCAGCCTCTCGGGGCTCGCGTGCGCGTCGTCGAGGGCCGCGCGGGCGTCCTCGTAGGCGACCGAGCCTCGCGGACGTCGGTCGGACGGCGAGGGCGCGGCCGGCGTCGGGGTGGCAGGCGGCTCGGCTGCGGCGTCGCGAGCGGCGGCGTCCCAGACGAGGTCGCCGGCCGGGTTCCAGATCCGGCTGGTGCGTCCCTCGGCCCACTCGGCGTGGAAGCCCGTGGGGAGGGCGAGGTAGCGCACGAGGTGAGGCGCCTTGCGCCAGACCTCGTGCGCGGGCACCAGCCGGGTGCCCCCGCGCGGCTGCTGGGGGAAGGGCGTGATGACCCACCCCGTGGCGTCGTCGGTCGCGGCGTACCGCTTCACGTGGATCTCGGGGGCCTCGAACACGCCGTCGTAGACCCGGACGCCGTGCGTGAACCGGATCGACTCGCGCGGCACCTTGCAGAACGCGGCCATCTCGACCTGGGAGCGGAGCGCCTCGAGCATCGGGTCGACGTCCCAGGTCATGGTCTCGATCCCTGGCTTCGTGAGGTCCGTCGCGGCCACCCGCAGGTCGTCACCTTCCGCGGAGAGCGCCGACCACCAGAACCCGTGCCACACCCCGAGGCCCTTCCTGACACGCTCAGGAGGCTGCGCCGCGTACCAGTCGACGAGGCCGCGCGCCTGCGGGGCGAGCCGGGGCGTGGTCCGCAGCCAGACGCGACGGCCGTGGCGCGACCGTGCGTCGAGCACGACCGTCGCGGGGGGCCTGGTCGGCTCGCCGTCGGCCCACCACCGGACGACGTCCTCGGTGGGGGGCCAGTCGGCGGTCCGGTTCGCGATCGGGTCGAGCAGGGTCACGGCGTTCCCGTCGAAGTGCGCGACGTACCAGTGCCCCGGGCCGTGCGCGCGGTCGATCCCGAGGATCGAGTACGCCCCCGGCCCGCGGCCCCGCAGCCGTTCGGCGAGCTCGTCGGGAGTCGTCTGCCGGAACGGTGCACCGACGAGCTGGGCGAGCTCGTCCTCGGTCGGGCCCACGGGGCCGGCCTGGCGGGCGGGCTCTCCGCGGAGCACGCCGACCATGGCCGCGACCGCGGAGGCCGCATGGTTGACCGGCGTGGCCGCGAGCGTCGTGTCGTTGCGCGCGCCGGCCTGGTAGGCGGCGACGAGCTCTCGTGCGCTGAAGCTCGACTCCCGGACGTAGGCGGCGCCGTCGAACCCGATGATCGCCTGGGCTCCTCCTCGTCCCGGGACCCAGACGTGGAACCCTCCCGGGACCACGTGCTGCGAGGTCGCGACCGTGGCGACGTCGATGCCGAGGAGCCGAGCGGCTCGCTCGGCGACCTCCGGGAGCGTCTGTGTCCAGTGTTGCTCGGCCTGGCCCGTGGAATCGTTCACGGGCAGATCCTAGGGGTGCCGCCCGCAGGGTGAGAGACGCCCCGCCCTGCGGGCGGCGGGGACCGGTCACCCCGTGACGTGCGCCGCGGGCTCGTAGGCCGCGAGGAAGGCCTCGAGCTGCGACGTGATCCCCGTCAGGGAATAGCCCGTGCGCAGCTCGACCTGCGCCAGCTGGCCCGAGGCGACCGCGGGCAGCGCGGTGAAGGTCGGGGTCGCGAGCTGGGGGGCGTCGGCCCACGTCGAGGGCACGAGGATCAGGTCGGCCGGGTAGGCGCCGGGCTCCTCCCAGCTCGCGGAGGCCCAGAAGCCGTCCTCGCTGTCGAGCTCGGCGAACGTCACGCCCAGGTCGACGAGCGTGCTGCCGAGCGGCGTCCACGTCGGGACCGCGTAGTCGACGCTCGTCTCGAGCGGGATCGCGTAGGCGACCGCGACGTCGGTCTTGGTGGCGGCGACGGCCTGGACCTTCTCGCTCAGCTCGGCGAGCTCGGCACTCTCCTGGGCGTAGACGGCCGCGGTCTCGGAGCCACCGAGGCTGAGGGCGACCTCCTGGAAGTCGGCCAGGGTCCGGGCCGCGCCATCGGTGATGTTGATGCCCACCATCGGCACGACGCTCTCGACACGCTCGATGTCGTCACCCCAGACGCTGCCGAAGTTCCCGCCGTTGTACGAGCTCCAGATGTCGAGGACCAGGTCGGCGTCGGCGGCGAGGACCTTCTCGAGGCTGATGTCGGTGTCCGTCTCGGAGATGGGCTCGATCCCCTCGAGGTCGAACGCCGCGAGGTCCTCCTCGGACAGGCGGGAGAAACCGATGATCCCGACCGGGCGGATCCCGTACTCGAGGAGCACGGGGGCGGTGTCGGCCGTGGCGATGATGCGGTCGGGGACCTCGTCGAGGCTCACGGTCGTGCCGCGCGCGTCGGTGTAGGACCAGGCTGCGGCGTCGGCCGGGGTGCCGCCGGCAGGGGCGCTGCTGCCCGCGTCGGTCCCCGACGAGCACGCGGCCAGGAGCAGCGCCGTGCCGACGGCGGTGGCCCAGGTGGCGGTCGTGCGACGACGCCGCAGAGCGGAGCGCGGGGAGGAGGGCGGGGGAGCTGTGACGGTCACGGGTCTTCGCTTTCGGGGGGAGCGCGCGGGGTCGGCACGGGGCGACCCACGGGACGGGGACTCCTCGGGGACGGGACGCCCCGTGCGAGGAAGTTTGGTAAGGCTTACCTTTGTTCCGCCACTCTAGAGACCGTGATCGAGGCGCACAATCACGCGATCTGGTCGCCGGATATCGTGATCCGGTCAAACCCCAGGTCAGGGGCTCGCAGCGTCGGTCTGGGCGCCGTCGCGTCATCTGCGAGGTGCGCGTCCTGAGGAGCGCTGGTTGGCGGACCGGGAGGACTGCGCTCGCGGCTCCGGGCCGCCGTCGTGTCCTCTGGCCCGAACCGGTCCGGGCGCCTAGGTTGACGGCCAGCGCACGCTGTAGGGCGGCGCGGACAGATCAGGCGGCGGGGGAAGGGTGCCATGAAGGTCAGCACGCGTGTGGAGGACTGGCAGGTCATCGACGGCACGCTGGACAACACCGTCGATATCGCTTCGGAAGACGGCGATGCCGAGCTGTGCGCGGTCGGGCTGCGCATCCGTCAGGCCGGGTGGGAGGCCTGCGCGGTGCATCCCCACCGTGGGGGCGGCTCCGTCGGCTGGCCCCCGGCCGACGACGTGCTCGAGGTCGAGCTCTCCCGCGACGACTGGACGGTTGCCATCGCCCAGCTTCGACGCTGGGCTGCTGTCGGCGAGGCGACGGACGACCGGCCCGAGCCGCGCCTGGCCCGCTGGCTGGAGGACGAGGTGAGAGCTGCCGGCTGAGCGGGGGGAGCTCATGCTCGGCGTGCGTGCGTGCGTGCGTGCGTGCATGCGGGCCCGGGGGACCGGAGAGCTTGGCGTCAGGCGGAAGGGCGCCCCGTCAGAAGTCGCGCACTCTGCGGACGCCCCTCGCCGCTCTCTCGCGAGGCGTCGTCCGGCGACCGCGCAGCGTCCCGGAAGGACCCGGGGGTCAGGCCCGTCTCGCGGCGGAAGACCGCGACGAACGCGCTCGTCGAGGTGTACCCGACGGCGTCGGCCACGTCGCTCACGCGGGCTCCCTCCGACAGTCGGGCCATCGCGACGTTCATGCGCAGGTGCAGGCGCCAGCGACCGAACGGCTGGCCCGACGCGCGGCGGAACACCCGGCCCAGCGTGCTGGTGCTCAGCCCGACGTGCCGCGCCCACTGCGCGAGCGTCCGGTCGTCCCCCGGGTCGTCGAGCAGCTCGTGCACGATCCGGGCGACCGGCTCGACGGTCGGGACCGTGATCCGGGTCGACGCCGTCACGGGCTCGAGCAGGTGGATCGCGACCTGCTCGGCATGGTGGCGCGCCTCGTCGGGCATGTCCTGCGACGTGAGGTGCAGCACGAGCTCGGAGAACAGCGCGCTCGGGGCGACCGTGACGGGTTCGGGGCCCAGGTCGCGCGAGCGGCCGGGGTCGAGGTAGACCGTGAGGAACCGGCTGTCCGTCCCGGCGCGCACGGCGTGGGGGAGTCCGGCAGGGATCCACAGACCGTTCCGCGGCGGCAGTGCCCAGACGTCGTCGCCCGCCCGGACCGTCAGCAGTCCCGAGAGGGCGACCAGCACCTCGTGCGTCCGGTGCGAGTGCTCGAGCCACACCACCGGCTGGTGCGTCCGCGACGGGCCTCCCGCCAGGACGAAGTCCACGTCGCCCGAGGCGTCCTCGGGCTGCACGACGAGCGCGTCCTGCGAGGGGCTGCCCCACGGGAGCCAGTTCTCGACGGGATCGCGGTCCGGGGGCACAGGGACAACCCTACGGAGCCGACATCGCCGGGAGGGCCGCCGACGAGGAGGTGGTCGTGTCCCGCCGGGGTCGCGTGCCGCGTGCCCCGGTTCAGCCCACGGGCACCTCGCCGGGCACCAGGACCCGCACACCGCGACGTTCCAGGACCGTGGCGGTCGTGTCGTCGAGCGTCCGCTCGGTCGTCTCGTCGAACCCGTTCCCGACCGTCCGCACCATGAGCGTCGCGGACCCCGATGTCAGGTAGCGCAGCGCCTCGCGCTGCCACGCGGCGTTCCGGTCGCGCGGGACGGCCTGCCCCGCGGAGTCGCGCGCCCCGACGTCGTACGCGTACCCCGACAGGTCCACCGGCAGCTCGCACCCGCGGCGAAGGTCGCGGCTCAGCACGTCCGTCAGAGCGAGCAGGGCGGGCGAGTCCGCCCGGACGCAGCCCTCCTCCGGGAGGGCGGCGCGCAGCTCGGCCGCCGGGAAGGGCGTGGGGCGAGGCAGGGCAGGGGCGGCCGTCGCGAGCCCCAGCCCCAGGCACGCCCC
>NZ_MAQA01000075.1 GCF_001692445.1 Oerskovia enterophila
CCCCCCTACGGGGCACCGACCCCGTCCCCGGCCGCACCGCCCTACGGCGCACCAGCCGGAGGTCAGCCTCCGGTCGCTCCGCCTCCCGGCGGAGGTGGCTATCCGCCCCCGGGTGGCGGCTACCCGCCGGCAGGGGGTGGGTACCCACCTCCCGGTGGCGCGTACCCGCCTCCGGGGCAGCCCGCCTACGCGGGCGCCGCGCCGTTCGCGGTCGGTGACGCGATCGGCTTCGGCTGGAAGAAGTTCTGGGCGAACCCCTGGCCGTGGGTCCTGGCGATGCTGATCTTCCTGCTGATCAACACGCTCTTCAGCTGGCTCTCCGGCGGGTTCGACCGACTCGGCGACTACACGTCCGACAACTACGGTGACAGCGGCATGTTCGCGTCGTTCGGGTTGAGCTTCCTCGGCATCCTGCTGACGATCGTCGGGGTGATCATCAGCTACCTGATCGCGGCGTTCTACTCGCGCGGGGCGCTCGACGAGACGCAGGGGCGCAAGC
The DNA here is from genome assembly GCF_001692445.1 of Oerskovia enterophila. Classification (GTDB taxonomy): domain Bacteria; phylum Actinomycetota; class Actinomycetes; order Actinomycetales; family Cellulomonadaceae; genus Oerskovia; species Oerskovia enterophila. Next base: position 500 of record NZ_MAQA01000075.1, read on the forward strand.
CCGACGTCGCTGCCTTCTTCCGGATCGCGAACGTGGGCAACGTCCTGCTGGCCGCGTTCTTCGTCGCGGTGATGTCGATCATCGGCTACTTCCTGTGCATCCTGCCCGGGATCGCGGTCGGCATCTTCTCGGCCTTCGTCTACTACTTCACGCTCGACAAGCAGCAGGACGCGATCACCGCGATCAAGTCGAGCTGGTCCCTCGTCGCGAAGAACTTCGGGTCGGTCTTCCTGCTGCTCCTCGCGCTCCTCGGTATCAACATCGTGGGCTTCCTCGTGTGCCTGATCGGACTGCTGGTCACGCTCCCGCTGTCCTACATCGCGGTGGCCTACGCCTACCGCCGTCTGATCGGCGAGCAGCCGGTCTGACCGGAACAGCCGACCGAGGTCACCGGGCCCCGGCGTCGCTCTCGTGGAGCGGCGCCGGGGCCCGGCGCCATGTCGGGCGAGGTCGTGGGCGGGACCGGTGCGCCCAGCCCCCGGGCAGGGTGGCCCCGGGCTATCGCGACCGGCTAGCGTGAGGCGCCCGGTCCGTCACGAAGGGTCCGGTTCGACCGCAGAGAGGCCACGATGAGCGACCAGCACTCCTCCGACCAGGTTCCGGACTACGGGCAGTACGTCCCGCCGGCCGGCCAGGGCGGCGCCCCCGGCCCCCAGGGACATCCGGGCCAGAACGGCTATCCCGGTCAGCCCGGCGGCTACGGGCCGTCCGCCGGCCAGCAGCCGGGACAGCAGGGGCAGTATCCGCCGCCCGGACAGTTCGGGCAGTATCCGCCGCAGGGCCAGCCGGGACCGGCCCAGCCCCTCTCACCGGCGGACACCAAGACGTGGGCCAGCCTGTCGCACCTCCTGGGCGGCATCCTCGGCTTCCTCGCGCCCCTCGTGATCTGGCTGGTCTTCCGTGAGCGCAGCTACGTCGTGGACGGCGAGGCCAAGAAGGCCCTCAACTTCCAGATCCTCGTGGCGATCGTGCTGGTCGGCGCGAACCTCGTGCTCCCCGGCCTCCTCGAGGGCCTCGTGATCTTCGGCGTGTGGGTCACGTCGCTCGTGTTCGGCGTCCTGAACTTCCAGGCCGTCGGCAAGGGCCAGGCGACCAGCTACCCGGTCGACGTGCGGATCGTGAAGTAGCTCAGTCGACCGTCACGAAGTCGATGAGCTCCTCGACCCGGCCCAGCAGGGACGGCTCGAGGTCGGCGTAGGTCCGCACGGTGCCGAGGATGCGCTGCCAGCCCCGGGCGACGTCGGCCTGCTCGGCCGCGGGCCACCCGAGCTCGCGCAGGATCCCGCGCTTCCACTCGGTACCGCGCTCGATCACGGGCCAGGTGGTCAGGCCGACGCGCTCGGGGCGCACGGCCTGCCACACGTCCACGTAGGGGTGGCCCAGCACCTTGACCGTGCCGGGGCGCACGCCTCGCAGCGCCTCGGCGACCAGGCGCGTCTCCTTGCTGCCCGGGACCAGGTGGTCGACCAGCACGCCCACCCTGCGCTCCGCCGTCGGGCTGAAGTCCTTGAGAGCTTCCGCGAGGTTGTCCACGCCGTCGAGGAGCTCGACCACGACGCCCTCGATGCGCAGGTCGTCGCCCCAGACCTTCTCGACGAGCTCGGCGTCGTGCTTGCCCTCGACCCAGATGCGCGAACCGCGGGCGACGCGGGCGCGGACGTCGGCGACCGCGCGCGAGCCCGACGCGGTGCGCGTGGGCGCGGCGGGGGCTCGCGAGGTCACGGGTGCCGTCAGCTCGACGGGCTCGCCGTCGACCCAGAAGCCGGGGCCCAGGGGGAAGGTGCGTGTCCGTCCCGCACGGTCCTCGAGGACGACGATGTGCATGCCGCCCGACTTCTCGACCCGTACCACCGCGCCGACCCAGCCGGTCTCGACGTCCTCGACGACGAGGCCGCGCTCGGCGGGCTGCGGACGCGAGACGGGGCGCCTGCGGTGGGGGACCGGGGCGGGGGTCGCGCTGGACAGGACGTCGGCACCGTAGCGATCGAAGCTCACCCGACTCACCCTAGGCGGTGGTCGGCCCCCCGCCCGGAAGGGGCGCGCGGCGACCCGTGAACCGCCGCACGGCTCGCCGGGTGCCGCGGCGCCGCCCGTGGTACGACTGGCCGGTGAGCACTTCGAGCGGTCAGGCCGCGCCCGACCCCCAGCGATGGCGCGTCCTGGGGCTGTGTCTCGCGGTCGGCTTCATCACCATGCTCGACGTGTCGATCGTCAACGTCGCGCTCCCGTCGATCGAGAAGGCGCTCGACGCGGGCCCCACCGAGCTGCAGCTCATCGTCGCGGGCTACACGCTGGCGTTCGGTCTCGCGCTCGTCCCCGCGGGTCGCCTGGGTGACGCGGGCGGGCGCCGCACGCTGTTCATCGTCGGGCTCGTGGGCTTCGCGCTTACGAGCCTCGCGGCGGGCCTGGCGCCGAGCGACGAGTGGCTCGCGATCGCGCGGCTCCTGCAGGGGGCGAGCGCGGGCATGCTGAACCCGCAGGTCATCGGGCTCATCCAGCAGATGTTCTCCGGGTACGAGCGCGGCAAGGCGTTCGGCATGTTCGGCGCGACGATCGGCGTCTCGACGGCCCTCGGGCCTCTTCTCGGCGGGTTGATCCTCCAGGTCGCGGGCGAGGAGAACGGATGGCGGTGGATCTTCGGGATCAACGTCCCGATCATCGCGGTCGTCCTGCCGCTCGCGATCCGTTTCCTGCCCGCGACGCAGCGCAAGCCCGGGCCGCGCAAGCTCGACCCCGTGGGCCTGGTCCTCATCGCGGTCGCGACGGTCGCGGTCATGCTCCCGTTCGTCACGACGTCGGGCCAGGACGACGACCCGGGGCGCTGGTGGTGGCTCGCGGTCGGGGCGGCCGCGGTGGCCGCGGCCGTGGTGTGGGAACGGCGCTACCAGCGCACCACGGGCGCCCCCGTCCTGGACCCGCGGGTCCTGTCGCTCACCTCGTTCCGCAACGGCACGCTGCTGGGGATCACCTACTTCGCGGGCTTCACGGGGATCTTCCTCGTCGCGACGCTCTACCTGCAGAACGACCTTCACTTCACGCCCCTGCACGCGGGGCTCATCGGCATGCCGTTCGCGATCGCGTCGGGCGTCGCGTCGTGGCTCGCGGGGCGCGGCGTCGCGCGCTGGGGGCGTCCGCTCGTGGTGGCCGGGCTGGTCGTGGTGCTCGTGGGGCTCGCAGGCGTGATCCTCGCGATCCGCGTGACGGGCGACGACGTCTCGGCCGGAGGGTGGGCCATCGCCCTGACCATGATGGTCGCGGGGATCGGGAGCGGCACCGTCATCTCCCCGAACCAGACGCTGACCCTCGCACGGGTGCCGGTCGAGCTCGCGGGGGTCGCGGGGAGCATGCTCCAGCTCGGGCAGCGCGTGGGCTCGGCCATGGGCATCGCGGTGGTCCTCTCGACGTACTACTCGCTCAAGGCGGGCGGCGCGACGGGCGCCGTCGCCGCGAGCACCGCGATGCTCATCACGGTCGCGCTGGTCGCGGTCTCGCTCGTGGTCGCGGTCGTGGACCTGCGGGCGCGCCACCAGCAGGGCGCCCCCGAGGGCAAGGTGCCGTCCGCGACGTGAGCTCCGCCGTCGGGCTGGGCACGTCGTGCGCCGCGCGGTGCTGCCGGGCGAACGCACCAGGCCCGACGGCGGAGCGTGCGTGGTGTGGTCGGGTGCGGCACACCCCCCGGTGGGGACCCTTCCCGCAGACCCCGTGAGGAGGATGTGCACGGCGCCCGTCGGTCTCCCGCGACCGCGTAGAATTAGCACTCGACGGTAGAGAGTGCGAACGCGCGACGATCGGCAGGAGGTGGACATGAGCGAGGAACGACGGCTCGATGTGCTGCGTGCGATCGTCGAGGACTACGTCCTCACCAGGGAACCGGTGGGGTCGCGGGTCCTCGCCGAGCGGCACCGCCTGGGCGTGTCCCCGGCCACGATCCGCAACGACATGGCCGCCCTCGAGGAGGACGGCTACATCGCCCAGCCGCACACGTCGGCCGGGCGCATCCCCACGGACAAGGGCTACCGCCTGTTCGTGGACAGGCTCTCGACGGTCAAGCCCCTGTCGTCGCCCGAGCGTCGCGCGATCGAGACCTTCCTGTCGGAGGCGGTCGACCTCGACGACGTCGTGGCGCGTGCCGGGCGTCTCCTCGCCCAGCTCACGGGTCAGGTCGCCGTGGTCCAGTACCCGTCGCTGCGCCGCTCCGGGCTGCGTCACCTCGAGCTCGTGCCGGTCGGTGACCGCCGCCTGCTCGTGGTGATCATCACGGACACGGGCCGCGTCGAGCAGCGCACCCTCGAGGTCGCCGCGGGCCCGGACGAGGCGACGCTCGCCGAGCTGCGCTCGCGGCTCAACGCGGTCGCCGCGGGCAAGCGTCTCGCCGAGCTCGGGCAGGGCTTCGCCGAGGTCGCCGAGCAGTTCCGTCCCGAGCACCAGGACCTGGCCCGCTCGCTCGCGCTGCTGGTCGAGGAGACCCTCTCGGAGGAGTCCGAGGAGCGCATCGTGCTGGCCGGCACCGCGAACCTGGCCCGGGTCGGGATGCGGTTCGAGCACGCGCTGCGGCCGGTCCTCGAGGCGCTCGAGGAACAAGTCGTGCTGCTCGGGTTGTTGACCGAGATGGCCGCGGAGTCCGGGGTGAGCGTGCGGATCGGTCACGAGACGCAGCTCGAGGGCCTCGCGGAGACCTCGGTCGTGACGAGCGGATACGGTAACGAGGGCGACTCGGTCGCGCTGATCGGTTCGATCGGACCGACCCGCATGGACTATCCAGGGACGATCGCCTCGGTCCGCGCCGTGGCGCGGTACCTGTCGCGCGTCCTGACTGCATGAGCATGGTTCTTGCGCCACCGGGCGCGGCGACCGGGCCCTCGGGCCCGGTACGTGCCGCGGGGCGTTGTCGGAAGTCGCCGATCCACCGTCGGCGTGCGCTAGTAGAGAGTGACCTGTGAGCGACTACTACGAGATCCTGGGCGTGCCCCGGGACGCGAGCCAGGACCAGATCAAGAAGGCCTACCGCAAGCTGGCCCGTGAGCTGCACCCTGACGTCGCGGGCGAGGCCGCCGAGGACAAGTTCAAGGACGTGTCCCGCGCGTACGAGGTCCTGTCCAACCCGGACAAGCGCCAGCAGTACGACCTCGGTTCGGACCCGTCCGCCGCCGGTGGCGGCATGGGCGGGGGCTTCGGCTTCCAGGACATCTTCGAGACGTTCTTCGGCGGGGGACAGGCGCAGTCCGGCCCCATCCCGCGCGCCCGCCGTGGCCAGGACTCCCTGGTCCGGCTCGACATCGACCTCTCGGAGGCGACCTTCGGGGCGCGCCGCGAGCTCCAGGTGGACACCGCGGTGGTCTGCGGGACGTGCAGCGGCTCGTGCTGTCGCCCCGGCACCTCGCCGCGCACCTGTGACGTCTGCAACGGGCGCGGCACGGTCCAGCGCGTGGCCCGCTCGTTCCTCGGCCAGGTCATGACGACCGCCCCGTGCGCCGCGTGCCAGGGCTTCGGCACCGTCATCCCCGAGCCGTGCGCCGAGTGCGCGGGCGAGGGGCGCGTGCGCAGCCGCCGCACCCTGACCGTGAACGTTCCCGCGGGCGTCGACACCGGCACGCGCATCAAGCTCACGTCCCAGGGCGAGGTCGGCCCGGCCGGCGGCCCCGCGGGCGACCTGTACGTCGAGATCCGCGAGCGCAACCACGAGATCTTCGTGCGCCGCGGCGACGACCTGCACTGCACGCTCCAGGTCCCCATGACCGCTGCCGCGCTCGGCACGGTCCTCGAGCTCGAGACGCTCGACGGACCGCAGGAGATCGACCTGCGCCCCGGCACGCAGCCCGGCCAGATCGTCACGCTCAAGAACCTCGGTGTCGGGCACCTGCACACGGGTGGCCGCGGTGACCTCAACGTGCACGTCGAGGTCCAGGTGCCCACGGGCCTCGACGACGAGCAGCAGGAGCTGCTGCGCTCGCTCGCCAAGGCCCGCGGCGAGGAGCGCCCGGACCCGCGTCTGTCGGCCGCGCACCCGGGGGTCTTCTCCCGTCTGCGCGACAAGCTCTCGGGGCGCTGAGGCATGAGCGCACCGGTCTTCCTCGCCGAGGCGGGCGGCTCGTCGGACGGCGCGACCGCGAGCGGCCTCGCCGGGTACCCTGCGGGCTCGCTCTACGTGCTCGACGGCGCCGAGGGGCGCCACGCGGGTGTCGTCCAGCGGCGCGGGGTCGGTGAGCACGTCGACGTCGTCGACGGCGACGGGCTGCGGCTGCGGTGCGTCATCGAGCTCGTGGAGGCCGCCCAGGTCAGCCTGCGTGTCGAGGAGGTCGTGCAGGAGCCGGCGCCCGACGTCGTCGTGACCCTCGTCCAGGCCCTCGCCAAGGGCGACCGGGACGAGATGGCGATCGAGGCCGCGACCGAGGTCGGGGCCGACGCCGTCGTCCCGTGGCAGGCCGAGCGCTCGATCGTCGTGTGGCGAGGGGACCGTGCCGCCAAGTCGCGGGCCCGCTGGCTCGCGACCGTGCGCGCCGCGACCAAGCAGGCCCGCCGTGCGCGCCTGCCCCGCGTCGACGTCGCGATCGACACGCGCGGGCTCGTCGAGCGCACGCGCGAGGTCGTCGCGTCGGGCGGCGCCGTGATCGTCCTGCACGAGGAGGCGAGCGCCCCGCTCGCCGAGGTGACCCTGCCCGTCCCCGCGTCCGAGGACGGGTCCCGGGCGGGCCGGGCGCCCGAGGTGCTCGTCGTCGTCGGGCCGGAGGGCGGCATCTCCGACCGCGAGGTCGAGGCCCTCACCGAGGCCGGCGCGCTGACCGCGCGGCTCGGGCCGCACGTGCTGCGCACGTCGACCGCCGGACCTGTCGCGATCGCGCTGCTCGTCCAGCGGCTCGGCCGCTGGGACGGGACGCCCGCGTGAGCGGACGCGCTCCGGAGCGTGCGGTCGCCGGGCTGTGGCCCGGTGACCGGGGGTAGCCTGCCGACATGACGAGCAACGACACCTCCCGGCCCACCGACCCGGACTGCCTGTTCTGCAAGATCGTCGCGGGGGAGATCCCCGCGACGGTCGTCGCCGCGACGGACCAGGCGGTCGCCTTCAAGGACATCAACCCCCAGGCCCCGCTGCACGTCCTCGTGGTGCCACGGGCGCACCACGGTGACATCGCGCAGCTCGCGGCCGCGGACCCCGAGCTGCTCTCGGGCGTCGTCGCGCTCGCGGACGCCGTGGCGAGCGAGCAGGCCGACGGCCAGTTCCGGCTCATCTTCAACTCGGGCCCGCGCGCAGGCCAGAGCGTCTTCCACGTCCACGGACACGTGATCGGCGGCAAGGAGCTGGGCTGGACCCCGGCCTGACCTCGTCACGACCCGCGGAGGGTGCCGGGCGCAGGACACACCCGCTCAGGGCGTAATTCGCCCTGACCCGTCGCCCTGCGCTCGTTACCATGGATGCACCACGAAATCTCCCCGACCTGCAGAAGGAGTGCCTCGGCGCAAGCCGGCTCATGCCATCCTCGACACCACCCTTGCCGCACGGCTCGTCGACGCCCGGCCCCGGAGGCTCCTCCCGCGACCCGGGGCGCGCGCGCTCCGAGCAGACGAACGGCACGGACGACCGGGGGGCGCCGGGCGCCCAGCACCCCAGCACACGGGTCGAGCACCGGATCGTCGTCCCGTCCCACGTCTCCATGGCGGCCCTGCTCGGCAGCGGTGACTCGGTCCTGCGTGCGGTCGAGGCCGGGTTCCCCTCGGTCGACGTCCACGCGCGGGGCAACGAGATCGTGGTCAAGGGGCCGGTCGGCGACGTGGCGCTCGCCTCGCGGCTGCTCGACGAGCTCGTCGAGGTCGTCGAGTCGGGCACGCAGCTCTCGGCCGACGTCGTCACGCGCTCGATCGCGATGCTCACGGCCGCGACGGCGTCGCGGCCTGCCGAGGTCCTGACGTTCAACATCCTCTCGAACCGCGGTCGGACCATCCGTCCCAAGACGGTCGGTCAGAAGCGCTACGTCGACGCGATCGACGCGAGCACCGTGACCTTCGGGATCGGTCCTGCGGGGACGGGCAAGACCTACCTCGCGATGGCCAAGGCCGTCCAGGCGCTGCAGGCCAAGCAGGTCAGCCGGATCGTCCTGACTCGCCCCGCGGTCGAGGCGGGCGAGCGGCTCGGGTTCCTGCCGGGCTCGCTCTCGGAGAAGATCGACCCGTACCTGCGCCCGCTGTACGACGCGCTGCACGACATGATCGACCCCGAGTCGATCCCCAAGCTCATCGAGGCGGGCACCATCGAGGTGGCCCCGTTGGCCTACATGCGTGGCCGGACGCTGAACGACGCGTTCATCATCCTCGACGAGGCGCAGAACACCTCGACCGAGCAGATGAAGATGTTCCTCACGCGCCTCGGTTTCGGCTCCAAGATGGTCATCACGGGCGACGTGACGCAGGTCGACCTGCCAGGGGGCACCACCTCGGGGCTGCGCGTCATCGAGGACGTCCTGACCGGGGTCGACGACGTCGAGTTCTGCCGGCTCACGTCGACGGACGTCGTCCGCCACCGCCTCGTGAGCGAGATCATCGACGCCTACGCCCGCTGGGACGTGAGCAGCGCACGGCCCGCACGCGACGGCGGCAACCACCAGCACGGCTCGGCGCGCGGAGGCACCTCCCGCCAGGGCAGACCACGAGACCAACGAGAGCAAGGGGCACGCTGATGAGCGTCGAGATCAACAACGAGTCCGGCTACGAGGTCGACGAGGCCGAGTTCGCGGCGCTGGCGCGCTACGTCCTGGACGCCATGCACGTGCACCCGCAGAGCGAGCTCGGCATCCGCTTCGTCGAGACCGACGTCATGACCGAGCTCCACGTGCGGTGGATGGACGAGCCCGGACCCACGGACGTCCTGTCGTTCCCCATGGACGAGCTGCGTCCGGGTCGCGACGGCGACGTGACCCCGGCCGGCGAGCTGGGCGACATCGTCCTGTGCCCCGAGGTCGCGGCCCAGCAGGCCGTCACGGCCGGCCACTCCACCGCGGAGGAGATGCTCCTGCTCACCACGCACGGGATCCTCCACCTGCTCGGGTACGACCACGCCGAGCCCGAGGAGGAGAAGGAGATGTTCGCGCTCCAGCGCAAGCTCCTGCTGACCTTCCTCGCCAGCCGATGACCGAGGTCCCCGTCGCGCTGCTCCTCGTCCTGGCCGTGCTCTGCGTGGTCCTCGCGGGCGCGCTCGGCGCGGGCGAGAGCGCGGTCATGCGGGTCACGCGAGCCGCGGTCGCCGAGGCGCTCGCGGAGGCCGAGGCCGGCACGGGGACCGCTGGTGCGTCCGGGGGCGGGGCCGGAGGCCCGGTCCCGCCGCGCGTCGCCCGCGCGCGACGCGTCCAGTCCCTGACCGAGGACCCTCCGCACACCGCGGCCGCGCTCGCGTTCCTGCGGGTCGTCGCGGAGATGGTGGCCGCCGCCTGCGTCACGCTCCTGGTCTCGGTGTGGCTCGACGACTGGTGGCAGGCGCTGCTCGCGGCGCTGGTCTTCGCGGTCGTCGTGGCGCTCGTGTTCGCGCGCATCGCGCCCCGCGCGCTGGGGCGCCGGCACCCCGTGCAGGTCCTGCTCCTGCTCTCGGGCGTGCTCGCGCCCGCGGTCGTGCTCACGGGCTGGGTCGCGCGCGTCACGGGCTCGAAGGAGGACTCGGACGGCCCGCACGAGCGCGAGCTGCGCGACATGGTGGACCGCGTGAACGAGTCCGAGATCATCGAGGAGGAGGAGCGCGAGATGATCCGCTCCGTCTTCGAGCTGGGCGACACCCTGACCCGTGAGGTCATGGTCCCTCGGACCGACATGATCACGACCCCGGCCACCACCCCGCTGTCCAAGGCGCTGTCGCTGTTCCTGCGCTCGGGGTTCTCGCGCCTGCCCGTCACGGGCACGTCGGTCGACGACCTCGTGGGAGTCGTCTACTTCAAGGACGTCGTCAAGGTCGTCAACGCCTCGCCCGAGGCCGGCTCGCGGCGCGTGGCGGACGTCGCCCGGCCCGCGATCTTCGTGCCCGAGTCCAAGCCCGTCGACGACCTGCTGCGCGAGATGCAGGCCTCGGCCTCGCACATCGCGATGGTCGTCGACGAGTACGGCGGGGTCGCGGGGCTCGTGACGATCGAGGACGCGCTCGAGGAGATCGTGGGCGAGCTGACCGACGAGCACGACAAGTCCGGTCCCGAGATCGAGGACCTGGGCGACGGGGAGTTCCGCATCCCGGCGCGGCTGCCGCTCGACGAGCTCGGCGAGCTGTTCGACCTCGACATCGAGGACGACGACGTCGACACCGTGGGCGGCCTGCTCGCCAAGGCGCTGGGCAAGGTCCCGCTCCCGGGATCGGTCGCCGAGGCGCAGGGCGTGCACATGGTCGGCGAACGGGTCGAGGGACGACGCAAGCAGCTCGCGACGGTCCTCGTGCGTGCCGTCGCCCCGGAGCACGAGACGGACGGGGCGGACGAGACGCCGTCGGGCCGTACCGACCGCCAGGAGCGCCACGACCACCGGGAGCGCTCCGAGCGCGACCACCCGACACACCCCGAGCGCGCAGAGCGCGCCGGGAGGACGAGCGAGGACCCGCGCCGCGCGGGCCAGACGAACGAGAGAGAAGCACACCGGTGACCCAGAACGACCCAGCAGCACCCGAGCACAAGTCCGGCTTCGCGTGCTTCGTCGGGCGGCCCAACGCGGGCAAGTCCACGCTGACGAACGCACTGGTCGGGCAGAAGGTCGCGATCACCTCCGGGCGCCCGCAGACGACCCGGCACACGATCCGCGGCATCGTGCACCGTCCCGACGCCCAGCTCATCCTCGTGGACACGCCCGGGCTGCACCGCCCGCGCACGCTCCTCGGCGAGCGGCTCAACGACCTGGTCCGCGAGACGCTCGCGCAGGTCGACGTGATCGCCTTCTGCCTGCCCGCGGACCAGAAGGTCGGCCCGGGCGACAAGTACATCGCGGCGCAGCTCGCCGACCTGATGAAGGGCCGGCGACCCACCCCGGTCGTCGCGGTCGTGACCAAGGCGGACCTCGTGGACCGCGAGACGCTGACCAAGCACCTGCTGGCGGTCGACCAGCTGGGCGAGTGGCAGGACATCGTCCCGGTCTCGGCCGTGGACGGCTTCCAGGTCGAGGTCCTCGAGCAGGTCCTCGTCAAGCACCTGCCGAAGGGCCCTGAGCTCTACCCCGGCGGTGAGCTGACCGACGAGCCCGAGGCCGTCATGGTCGCCGAGCTCGTGCGCGAGGCCGCGCTCGAGGGCGTGCGCGACGAGCTGCCGCACAGCCTCGCGGTCGTGGTCGACGAGATCCTGCCGCGCGAGGGCTCGGGCAACCCGGCGACGGGCAAGCCCCCGCTCCTGGACGTGCGCGTCAACCTGTTCGTCGAGCGCGACAGCCAGAAGGCCATCATCATCGGGCGCGGCGGGTCGCGGCTGCGGCACGTCGGCACCGAGGCGCGCAAGGGGATCGAGGCGCTGCTCGGCGCGCGCGTCTACCTGGACCTGCACGTCAAGGTCGCCAAGGACTGGCAGCGCGACCCCAAGCAGCTGCGCAGGCTCGGCTTCTAGGGTGGGCCCCCGGTCCGCCCTCGGGACGTCCCGCCTCTTTCCTCGAACGCAGGCGGGACTCCAGCCCACCTCGATACGATCCTGACGTGATCTTCCGGACCGCCGCCACGAGCGCCGCCCTCGCGATCGGCCTCGCCCTGGTCGGTGCGGTCACGGGACCCCAGTGGGATCCCGTGCCCGTGACCGACCACCTCGAGCCCTCGACGCCCGACACGACGATCGGCGGGCAGGGGCCCGACGTCCAGCCGGTCGGGACCTACGCCGTGCAGGAGACCCCCGTGGTCGTCCAGCTCGACGGGACGAGCGTCGACGGGATCGTGCGCGAGCCCCTCGACGCTCCCGAGGGCCTGCCCGGGGTGGTCTTCCTCCACGGCGCGGGCACGGGCTCGGCCGACGAGGCGTTCGTCGACGTCGCGACCGACCTGGCGAGCGCGGGCGTGGTCACGCTCGTGCCGTCCAAGCGGCTCGACACGTACACGACGCGGCACCGGGACTACGTCGACATGGCCGACGACTACGAGCGCTCGGTCGACCTGCTGCGCGCCAGGCCGTCGGTCGACCCCGAGCGGGTGGGGCTGTACGCCGAGTCGGAGGGCACCTGGGTCGCGCCCGTGCTCGCGGACCAGGACCAGGACGTCTCGTTCGTCGTCCTGGTCTCGGCCCCGGTCGTGCCGCCGCGCCAGCAGGCGGGGTTCGCGGTGGACTCGTACCTGCGCAACACGGGGGTGCCGCAGGGGGTCTTCCGGGCGATCCCGCGGGCGGTCGGCATGGAGATGCCCGGAGGGGGCTTCGAGTACGCGGACTTCGACGTCACGCCCTACCTCGCGCGGCTCTCGGTGCCGACGCTCGTGGCGTACGGCACGGCCGACCCGTCGATGCCCGTCGAGCAGGGCGCGCTGCGCATCATCGCGGACGCCGGGGCCAACGGGAACCACGACGTCACGGTCCGCTTCTACGAGGGCGCCAACCACGGCATCAAGATCGACGACGTCATGGTCCCCGAGTTCCCGCGGGACGTCAGCGCCTGGGTGCAGGGGCTGCCGGGGACCGCGAGCGCCCCGCCGACGGTCGCGGGCGGGCAGCCGAACCAGCTCTACCTGGCCTCGGCCGTGCCGAACCCGCGCTGGTACGGCAACGGCGACATCGTGATCGGGTTCGTGATCGTGGGCGGGGTGCTGCTCGTGGTGGGCCCGCTGGTGTGGCTGGTGACGGGGGTGGTGCGCAGGGTCCGGCGCACCCCGCACCCTGCCGGTCGTCTCGCTCCGGGGTTGCGGTGGCCGCTCGTGGGGCTGGCCGTGGGGTCGGTCGCGACGATGGCGGGACTGGTCGTGTACCTGGTCGCCGTCGCGCGGCTCGCGCTCGACTACAAGACGGACTCGTGGGTCGTGCAGGGTGGGTGGATCGCGGTCCGCCTGCTCGGTCTGGCGACGGTCGTCGCGGCCGCGTTCATCATCAACCGGTTGTCGGACCTGCGCCAGGCGCGCAAGGCGGTCCTGGCCTCTCCCGAGGGTGGCGGGGTCGTGGTGCGTCCGGCGACGGGCGTGGGTGCCCGCACGACGTTGTGGGCCACGGTCGTCGGCTCCACGATCCTGCTCGTCACGCTCGCGTACTGGGGCGTCTACCAGCTGGGTATCTGACGCCGGACGCGTCGGGCGCCTAGGGTCGAGGCATGGGACGACGCGCGCGCGACGGGGCCGAGGGGCGGATGCGTTCGTTCGCGCTCGAGGAGGTCGAGGAGGACCTCGACGAGCCTGCCCGGGTCCTGCAGGGCCCGGGGGTGCAGGGCACCGCACCGGCTCACGGTGAGGTGCCCGACGACGGAGCTCACCTCGTGGCCGCGGGCCGCGGTCCGGTGTCGGGCGGGTCGTCCGGAGGAACACGGCCCGGTCGGCGCCTGTCGCGCAGGGCCCGTGGGCTGCTGGGAGCTGCTGTCGCCGCCGTGCTCGTGCTCGTCGTGGGCGGGCTCGTGGTCGGAGAACGGAACGAGGCCGCACGCATCGAGCGGGTCCTGGCGTCGCCGGGCGGTGTCCGGAGCCTGGGCGCGGACGTCGCGGTGCTCTGGCGCATCGACCCCGTCGCGGGCGGGAACGCCCCGGACCTGGGCCGGTGGAGCCAGCCGATCCTGGTGGACGGGGTGCTCGTCGTCCCGGGGGATCCCGTGGCGGGGTACGACCCGGTGACGGGGAAGCGTCTGTGGAGGGTGGCGGAGTCGTCGGTGCCGGCGGCGAGCGCGTCCCGCAGCGGGGACCAGACGAGCTGCAGCGGCAGCGGCCCGCGCTGGGACCGGGGCCCCGTCGTCTGCACGACGTCCGACTTCCGCCCCGTGACCATCTTCGGCGAGACCTCCGAGGAGGCGCACCTGCGCGGCGTCGAGGTCATCGACCCGGCGACCGGCGAGGTGGTCACCTCGCGGGCCGTCGACGGGGAGACCACCGCGGCGACCGTCGCGTTCACGGACGGCCTGGCCACGTTCGCGTGGGGTGCGGGAGGCCAGGTCGTGGTGACGCTCGAGGACCTGGCCACGGGGGAGGTGCGGTGGACCCGAGAGCTGCTCCCCGACCGCGAGGAGAGCGCGGTGAGCGCGCGCTATCTCCAGGGGTGGCCCGACGGCGACGGGCTCCGTGTCGAGGCGACCGGCCTCAGCGTGACGCTCGATGCGGACGGCGCCTCCGTCGGCAGGCGTGCGGCAGGGTCGTGGGACTCGACGCTCCCCGACGGAGGCAGGGTCTCGATGGAAGGCGACGGGACCTGGACGGTCTTCGCCCCTGACGGCCGCGAGTCGTTCAGCGTCGAGGGGAACGTCGTGCCGTTCGACGTGACCGACGGGTCGGTGGACGCCCCCCTGTTCGTCTCGGACGGGGGCGACGTGATGGACGCGGCCGGGACGATCGCCCGACCCGTCTTCTCGGCTCTCGACCGCCGGACCGGGCAGACCCTCTGGACGGGCGAGGGGCCGCTCGACCGCGCGGTCGCACAGGTCGGGGACGTCGGCGTCCTGTCAGGCGCCGGGCGACTGTGGGGGGCCGACCTGGCCACCGGCGAGCGGGTCTGGGAGGCCGAAGGAGCCCTGCCGTACGGCCAGTCCTTCACCGACGGCACGGACCTCTACCTGGTCGGGCAGAGCGGGACCGGTGCGACGCGGGTCACGGCGATCTCGGTCGAGTCGGGCCAGGTGCTCTGGGCGACCGACGTCCCGGAGCTCTCGACCTGGACGTTCAGTGCCGGGGGCCGGCTCGTGCTCGTGACCGACGAGGGCGGACTCCTGGGACTGGGCTGAGAGGAGGCCGACGCTCGGCGGCTCCATCCCGTCGGATCAGGGCTACCGTGGAAAGGGTGGCCCCACGCCGTCGTGAGCACTCCGCCCACGCCGTCGAGCTGGTCGAAGTGGCCGAGCTCGACGACGACTTCGACGCGGCCTGGGGGTCGACACCTGGGGGGCGGGCCGCCGCGGG
>NZ_MAQA01000076.1 GCF_001692445.1 Oerskovia enterophila
GCCAGGACCCGGTGGAGACGATCGACCCGGCCCCGCTGTTCGGGGCGGCCTCACAGGCGCGGGAGAGCTTCGGCAGGTTCAACCTCGCCATCGCGGGGTCGGGGCCCGGGAAGCCGACGACCGGCGTGCCCTCGAGCGCGGTCTCCATGTAGGACCGCCACGTCGGCGCGGCGAGCGTCGAGCCGTACCACCGCTTCTCGTAGCGGCCGTTGATGCGCATGTAGCTCATCGAGACGTCGTTCTCGGCGTTGCCGATCCACACGGCCGTGACGAGCTGGGGCGTGTACCCGATGAACCAGGTGTGGTGGTTGTTGTTCGCGGTCCCCGACTTGCCGGCGCTCGGGCGGGAGAGCTGGGACTTCTTGGCCGTCCCCTGCGTCATGACGTTCTCCAGAGCGAACGTCACGGTGTTCGCGATCCGCGGGTCGACCGCGTTCGGGGTGCAGTTCGCCGAGGGGACCGGGAGGTCCGTGCCCTCGGCGCCGACGACGCGGGTGATCGCGATCGGCGCACAGTACGTGCCGCCGCTCGCGAACGTCGCGTAGGCCGCGGCCATCTGGAGCGGGGACGAGTTCTGGGTGCCGATCGTCATGGTGGGCATGACGTGGATCGAGGACGCGTCGCCCTTGAGCTCGGACGTGATCGAGGGGCGCAGCCCGGCGTTCCATGCCATGTCCCGGACCCCGCACAGGTCCAGCTGGGACTCCATGGACGCGTACGCCGTGTTGACCGAGTTGAACGTCGCGCGCAGGACCGGGATCGACCCCTGGTCGGTCGACCCGTCGGAGTTCCCGGGCGACCACGGGATGCGGTCCAGCCGGGCGCACGAGGCGCGGAAGTCCTTGTTGGGCACGAACGTGCGCTTGTTCGCGTTGACCGTGTCGTTGAGCGTGTGGCCCGAGCGCAGCCACTCGGCGAGCGTGAACACCTTCCAGGTCGACCCGGGGGAGAAGCCCCGCGACGAGCCGTGGAGCTGGTCCGCGGAGTAGTTGATGGCCGTGGTCCCCGGAGCGGGTTCGCGGGCGACGTCGTAGGGCCGGTTCTGGGCCATCGCGAGGATCTTCCCGGTCCCGGGCTCGACCGTCACGAGCGCGTCCTCGAGGCCGCTCGGGTCCAGGGCGGGGACCGCGGCCGTGATGTTGGCCTCCGCGGCGGCCTGCAGGCGCGGGTCGAGGGTCGTGGTGATGTCCAGGCCACCCCGGTACAGCAGGGCCTGACGGTCCTTCTTGGTCTCGCCGAACGTGGGGTCCGAGGTGATGACCTTGGTGACGTAGTCGCAGAAGAACGCCGCGCCGGCTGCTGTCTGGCACCCGGCCGAGATGGGCTGGACGTTGAGGGTCGCGGGCAGCGGCGTCGCGACGGCCTCGTCGTGCTCCTGCTGGGTGATGTACTCCTGCTGGAGCATCCTGTCGAGGACCCGGTTGCGGCGCGCCTCGGAGTTGGCCGGGTTCGTCACGGGGTCGTACCTGGTCGGCGCGTTCGTCACCCCGGCGATGGTCGCGGCCTCGACGATGCCGAGCTCGGAGGCGTGCTTGCCGAAGTAGTGGAGCGAGGCCGTCTCGACGCCGTAGACCCGGATGCCGAACTGCGCGATGTTGAGGTAGCCCTGCAGGATCTCGTCCTTGGTCATGACCGTCTCGAGCGAGATCGCGAGCTTGGCCTCGCGGGCCTTGCGGCCCAGCGTGTCGTCGCGGGCAGCGCGGACCGCGATGGGGTCCTCGTCGCGCATGGCCTGCTCGATCAGGACGTTCTTCACGTACTGCTGCGTCAGGCTCGACCCGCCCTGCGTGTCGCCGCCGGTGAAGTTGTTGATCGCGGCACGGCTCACGCCCTCGGGGTCGAGCCCGCCGTGCTCGTAGAAGCGCTTGTCCTCGATCGCGACCACGGCGTTCTTCATGTGCTGCGAGACCTCGTCGAGCGGCACCACGATGCGGTTCTCGGTGTAGAACGTCGCGAGGAGCGTGGTCCCGTCGTTCGCGAAGACGCGTGACTTCTCGGAGAGAGGGCCGGGCTGCAGGTCGTCGGGGAGGTCGTCGAACAGCTGCGTGACGTCCTTGCTCACCGCGCTGGCACCGGCGGCGAGCGGCAGCAGCAGGCCGGCCGCGAGGACTCCCCCCACAGCCGACACGAGCAGGAAGGCCAGGAGGAGCGCGAGCGCCTTGACGGCGTGAGGCTGCTGGCGGGGTCGTGTGGACTGGCCCATCTGCCGACTGTACGTCCGGCGGTGCGCTACGGCTCGGCGACATCACGGTCGTGACCTGGGCGTGACATGGGCGGTGCTGCACCGTCGGACCGGACCCGGCCCGATCCTCCCCGGGCAGCGGCCGCTCCGCCGTCCTAGCCTGGAGGTCGACCCGGGAGGCGACATGCTCACGTCCCGCACGCCGCGAGGCCTCGACCGGCTCGTCAACTTCACGGACGCCGCGGTGGCCATCGCCATCACGCTCCTCGTCCTGCCCCTCGTCGACCTGGTGACCGACGGCAAGGAGCACCCGCTCCGCACCCTCCTGGAGGACGAGCGGGGGACGTTCCTCGCGTTCGCGATCAGCTTCGTCGTGATCGCGAGCTTCTGGACCGGGCACCACCGGGTGTTCGAGCACCTCGAGGACTACTCCTCGGCCATGCTCTGGGCCAACTTCCTGTGGCTCGCGAGCATCGTGTTCATCCCGTTCACGACCCAGCTGCTCGCCGACCAGGGCACCGACACCGCGCCCGTGAACGCGCTGTACATCGGGACCATGATCGTCACGACCGGGAGCCTGGCCCTGATCGAGGTCCTGGCGGTCCGGGACCCGTCCCTCCAGCGCGCCGAGGTCCGCGGGCAGCTCGACGCCCGCGGCGCGCTCGTCGCGATCGCGCTGCTGCTCGTCGCGCTCGTGCTGAGCGTCGTCGCGCCGGTCGTCGGGCTGTACTGGCTGTTCCTGCTCTTCCTCTCCGGGCCGCTGACGCGGTTGTTCCGGTCACGACGTCCCACGGAAGGGGCGGGCGTCGCGCAGGACGCCTCGGAGGAGCCCGGCCGCCAGGACTGACGAGCCGACGCCCCGGGCGCTAGCGTGACCTCGTGCCACTCACGCTCTGCGTCCTCCTCTGGGCCGTCGACGGTCAGGTCCGCTCCCTCGCACGCTACGAGGACGAGGTCCTCGCGCTCGTCCCGCGCCACGGCGGGCGCGTGCTGTCGCGGGTCCGGAGCATGCCGGGCGAGGACGCGGCCCGGCCCACCGAGGTGCAGGTCATCGAGATGCCCGACGACGCAGCGCTCGCCGCGTACATGGCGGACCCGGACCGCGTGGCGCTCGCGGACCTGCGGGACCGGTCGGTCGCACGGACCGAGATCGTGCGGGTCGAGCAGGTCGTCGGCTGACGGCCGGGAGCCGACGGCGACGGCTCGTACGTCGAGGGCGTCCGGCCGGGCCACCGTGGGTGACGCCGCGCGTGGTCGACGGTGACCCGCGCGCGTCGTCGGCCCGCGCAGCCCGTCGTCGTCAGGCCCGGACCTGCGACGTGTCGCGGCGCAGGTAGCCCCATGCCAGGACCGCGCACACGACCCCGTTGACGAACCCGGCGAGGACGTCGGTCAACGAGTGCATGCCGCGGTACAGCCGGGCGAAGCCGACCGCGAACGGGACGAGCACCGCGAGGACCGTCAGCACGACCCGGAGCGCCGGGTTCTGCACGCGCTGCGCGAGGAGCGCGAGCGTGAGATAGAAGGCCGTGGAGGCCCCCGTGTGGCCGCTCGGGAAGCTCGAGGTGGGCGGGGCGTGGTCGAGCATCTCGACCTCGGGGCGCGAGCGGCCCACGACGAGCGAGGACGTCAGGAAGACCAGTGCCTGCAGCGACACCGCGAGCGCGGGGACCAGGGCGAACCACCACTGCCGCGTGCGCCACCAGATGAGTGCGACCGCGAGCACGCAGGCGCCGATGATGAACTCGGTCGTCCCGATCGCGGACAGCATCTCCGTGACCGTGTCGAGGAAGGGGGTCCGCCAGGTCACGAGGTTCTCGTTGATCCCGGCCTCTCCCGGCAGGTTCTGGAGAGGACCCTTGATGAGGAACCCCAGACCCACGACGGCGAGCCACAGCGCGGCGCCGGGAAGGAACGCCCGGAGGGCCAGGTCGCGGGCGACCTCACGGCCGGTCGGCCGAGAGGTGTCGAGCTCGTAACGGTGGACGAACGGGTGCACAGGGCCTCCAGCGGTGGTCGGCACGCGACGACTGAGGATCGGCGCGCGAGCGTCACCGGACATTACGTGCAGACCGGGCGACTCGCGCGTCGGGAGCGATCACGACGGCCGATGCGACCGTGGGTCGTGGGCAGCGTGCGGTGCCGAGCACGCGGTTGTGGTCGTGATCCGGCGGGTTCTGGACGGGGACCGCATGCTCGTCGCGCAGCCAGCTCCTGGGTAGGGTCGTCCGGTGCAGCCACCGAGCGAGGTCCTGGAGGAGTTCGGCGCCGTCGGCCCCGCGGTGAGGCTCGACGGCGGGCGGGGCGCCGCGTGGCGCGCGGGCGACCTGGTGCTCAAGCCGCTCGACGTGCTCCCGGCCGAGCTCGACTGGCTGCGGCGCCACGCGCCAGCGGGCAGCGACGACCTCCGGTTGAGCCTGCCTGCCCCGAGCCGAACGGGCGAGTTCGTCGTCGACGGTTGGACCGCGTTCCCGGTGCTCCAGGGCGAGCACGCCGCGGGACGGTGGGCCCGGATCGCCGACGTGGCGTGGCGGTTCGCGGAGGCGTTCGACGGCGCTGAGCGGCCGCCGTTCCTCGACGAGCGGACGCACGCCTGGGCTCGTGCGGACCGCCTCGCCTGGGGCGAGGACGCGGTGGAGGTGCCCGACGACGTCCCGCACCTCCCGGCGCTGCTCGCGGCCCGGCGGGTGGCCGCCGAACCGTCGACGATCGTCCATGGCGACCTCACGGGCAACGTGCTGTTCGCCGACGGCCTGCCGCCTGCGGTCATCGACCTCACGCTCTACTGGCGGCCCGTGCGGTACTCGGTGGCGATCGTCGCCGTCGACGCGGTCTGCTTCGAGGGAGCGCCGCTGTCTCTCCTCGAGACGATCGACCCGGGGGAGGGCTTCGCCCAGCACCTCGTGCGCGCGCTGGTGTTCCGGATCGCGACGGACTGGTTCAACGAGCTCGCACCCGACACCTCCGCGGTCTACGCGGCGACCGTGGAGCGGGTGCTCGACCTGGCAGCGCGGGGGCGGTAGCCGCACCCTCGCTGCGGCCGGTCGTCAGGGCGTGTCGGTGGCCTGCGCACCCGAGCGGTGCAGGGCCGCCACGACTGCTACGCCCGCGATCGCCAGGACTGGCCCGAGCGCGAACGCCGCGACCTCCGCAGGCATCAGGCGGCCGACGGTGTGCCCCTCGTCCGCAGCGACGCCCTCGACGTAGCCGGTGTAGGCGCCCGCGGCGAACAACAGCGTTCCGCCGATGATCGCGAGCCAGCACAGGACGAAGACGCCCCGTCGCAGACCTGGAGTCATGTCGTTTTCTCCTTGCTCGACCAGGCAGCTGCGGAACCGTAGCGCAACAGCGCACGATTGCCCCTCGACCCGGTCGAGGGGCAAGGATCAATGGGACGCGGGCGCAGGTTTCTGTCATCCGACGACCGACCCCGACGGTTCGGTGAAAAGCCTGCCGTGCTCACGGGACCTCGGCGGCCATGGGGATCGTGGAGTTCGTCTTGTTCTTGAGGACCCAGCCAAGGACCTGCGTCACGGTAGGCCCGTAGCTGCTCCAGAGCGACTCGACATCGTCGAGCTTGAGTTCGCCGGTGAAGACTCTCTCGCAGATCCGCGTCCAGGCTTCCCCGGAGGCAGCGGTGAGCGCGGCAGCCACGCTCGCGTTGATGACCGAACCAGCCCCAGGGATGAGCTTGACGACGCTGCGCGCGAGCGCCTTGCCAGCGATCTGGGTTGCGAGCTGGCTGACCGCCTGAGCACTAAGAACCACCCTCAGATCGATGCCATAGACCGCGGAGATCTTCCCCATCATGCCCAGCTGGATCGGTGCGAGCATGGCCGCGTCGGCGAAAGGGACGGGTACGGCTGCTGCTGCGGCAGCGCTCACCGCCGCAGCAGCAGTGAAGCGACGGGCCAACTCGAGCTTGAGCGGGAGCGAGAGTCGCTGAGCGACCCGGAATGCGTCCTGGGCAACCTCGGGAGACAGCCCGAGCGTTGCGGTCATGAGATCTGCCAGTCCGTGCTTCGGACCGTACTTGCCCTGGTCGACCGCGGCGGTAGCGATCACGGTGACCGTCGGGAGGTCGATGGGCTCGCCGCGATGATCACGTGGCTCGGCGAGGAAGTCGAGGAACTTCTCGGCGTCCTCGTCCAGAGTCCACCGACCGGCGAGGTTTCGTGCACGTCTGACCTTCGTCAGAACGATGATGACGTGCTTGCCCGCCGCGTCGAAGGCGCGAATCGCATCGATCTCTGCGGGGGTGAGACGAGCAACGCTGGAGAGAACGCAATACCAGACGACCGAGACCTGCTTCTCGGGCGGGCCCGTTGAGATGGTTGACAGGTTCTCCTGGACCATCTGCGCGGGAGTGAGCGTGGTTCCGACTTCGAAGCCCTCAAAGTCCCAGATGCCAAGAGTCTTGTCGTGGTTGACGTAGTAGTGGATTCCCCGGGTGACAGGCAGGCCGATTCCGGTCGCCGCCCGATCCTCTCCGAAGACCGCGTTGAGGAGGGAGGACTTCCCGACTCCGGTGCCGCCCGCGATGGCGAGGTTGAACCTGCCGAAGCTCTCCCGCGCCTGTGAGGCCGCCTCGAACAGCGGGGTCGGGTCGATCGTCTCGACCGGGTCCTGGCGCTCGTCTCGCGATTCCTTCTCGCCACCGGTCCTGGTGCTGCCCTTGGTCCTCATGCCTGCTCCTTGCGCCGCACATCCGTCATGGATGGAGGCTTCTCTCGAGTGGTGGCCGTCGTGCACCGAGAGTGTGGCATCGGGTGCCAGTGGAGGTCGATCTTTGACGGGCGAACTTCACCCGGTCGGCGGGAAGGATGGGGCGCCAAGACCGATCGCCGTCTCGGACCGGTTTTCGGCACAGCTTCCCCCACCCGTCGGCGGTCGCCCCCGGGGGGACAATGGGAGACAGCAATGTCTGCCGAGAAGAAGGAGTCTTCGTGGTCCAGGGAACTGTCCGATGGTTCGACGCCGACCGAGGCTTTGGCTTCATCGACCTCGGGAACGAGGCCGAAGACCTGTTCGTGCACGCGTCCGAGATCGTCGGTGACGACGGACCGAGGCTGCTCCGTGAGGGGCAGACCGTCGAGTTCGAGATGGGCGAGGGGGACCGTGGGCCCCAGGCGCGCCGCGTCCGTGTCACGGGCGACCGCGCCGCAGACGCGCCCATGGGCGTGCTCGGCACCGTCAACTGGTACGAGCCGACCAAGGGATACGGGTTCGTCACGCCCGACGACGACCGCACCGAGATCTTCGTGCACAGCTCGGCGATCGTCGGGGGCGGTGTGATCTCGGAGGGGCAGCGGGTGGCGTTCCTCGTCGTCGACGGGGAGAAGGGGCCGCAGGCCGACCACCTGCTACCGCTCAGGGCGGAGGCCGCACGGCCCGCGTCAGACGGCGCCGACGGCACCGTGTCCTGGTACGACGACATCAAGGGCTTCGGGTTCATCGCTCCCGACTCGGGAGGCGACGACGTCTTCGTCCACGTCAAGGCGCTCGGCTCGGGACTCACCGAGCTCTCCGAGGGCGATCGGGTGACGTACGACGTCGTCGACGGCGACAAGGGCCCCAACGCCCGCAACGTGCAGCTCGCACGCGGCTCCGGGGGCGGGCACGGCGGCATGGACCGCGGACGGCCGGGCCGTCCCGCCGCATCCGGCGGACCCGTGCGCGGCGGCGAGGGCACGGTTGCGCGCTACGACGAGGAGCGTGGTTTCGGTTTCATCACCCCCGATGACGGGGGCCTGGACCTGTTCGTGCACGTGTCGGTCGTGCGGGGTGACGAGGTCCTGGAGGAGGGCGACCGGGTCCGGTACAAGGTGCGCCAGAGCGACCGGGGACCGCAGGCCGACGCCGTCGAGCTGGCCTGAGCCAGGGGCGGGCGCCGCGAGCGAGGGGATGAGCGGCTCCAGGCGACCGGCCCCTCGAACGACCACGGCGACCACCTCTCGTCGTGGTCGTTCGCGTGCGACACGACGTGCGACACGACCTGCGTCGCCTCCTGGGCGAGCCGTTCGACCCTGGGAATACCCCGCCCTCACCCAAGGTTGAGCCTAGTGGACTCAAGTTCACGCCACCGCCGCTTGCGCAGCGGCACGGACCGGCATAACTTGAGTGAGGACGACTCAACCGGCAGCCGGGTGGCGACACCCATCACCGGGCAGGGGAAGGTCCGGGCGAGCGCGCCACCACGCGCCGTCGGGCAGTGAACCGCCACGGGCTGCCGATGGAACGACACACACGTAGCAGCACACAGCAACACAACGGAGGCACGAACATGGCACGAGCGGTCGGAATCGACCTGGGCACCACCAACTCGGTGGTTGCCGTCCTCGAGGGTGGGGAGCCCACCGTCATCGCGAACGCCGAGGGCGCTCGCACGACCCCGTCGGTCGTCGCGTTCTCGAAGACCGGCGAGGTCCTCGTCGGCGAGATCGCCAAGCGTCAGGCGGTCACCAACGTCGACCGCACCATCACGTCGGTCAAGCGCCACATGGGCACCGACTGGTCGGTCGAGATCGACGACAAGAAGTACAGCGCGCAGGAGATCTCCGCGCGTGTGCTCGGCAAGCTGAAGCGCGACGCCGAGGAGTACCTGGGCGAGCCCGTCACGGACGCGGTCATCACGGTCCCGGCGTACTTCAACGACGCCGAGCGCCAGGCGACCAAGGACGCCGGGCAGATCGCGGGCCTCAACGTCCTGCGCATCGTCAACGAGCCCACCGCCGCCGCTCTGGCCTACGGCCTGGAGAAGGGCAAGGAGGACGAGCTCATCCTCGTCTTCGACCTCGGTGGTGGAACGTTCGACGTCTCCCTCCTCGAGGTGGGCAAGGACGAGGACGACTTCTCGACCATCCAGGTCCGTGCGACCTCGGGCGACAACCGCCTCGGTGGCGACGACTGGGACAACCGCATCGTCGAGCACCTCATCCAGCAGGTGAAGAACAGCTCGGGCGTCGACCTGTCCAAGGACAAGATCGCGCTCCAGCGTCTGCGTGAGGCTGCCGAGCAGGCGAAGAAGGAGCTCTCGTCCGCGACGAGCACCAACATCTCCATGCAGTACCTCTCGATGAGTGAGAACGGCCCCATCCACCTGGACGAGAAGCTCACGCGCGCTCAGTTCCAGCAGATGACGCAGGACCTCATCGACCGGACCAAGGCGCCGTTCCACGCCGTCATCCGTGACGCCGGCATCTCGGTCAACGACATCGACCACATCGTGCTCGTGGGTGGTTCCACCCGCATGCCCGCCGTGACCGAGGTCGTCAAGGAGCTCACGGGCGGCAAGGAGCCCAACAAGAGCGTCAACCCGGACGAGGTCGTGGCCGTCGGTGCCGCGCTGCAGGCCGGTGTCATCAAGGGCGAGCGCAAGGACGTCCTCCTGATCGACGTCACCCCGCTGTCCCTGGGCATCGAGACCAAGGGTGGCGTGATGACCAAGCTCATCGAGCGCAACACGGCCATCCCGACCAAGCGCAGCGAGGTCTTCTCGACCGCCGAGGACAACCAGCCGTCGGTGCTGATCCAGGTCTTCCAGGGTGAGCGCGAGTTCGCCCGCGACAACAAGCCGCTGGGCACGTTCGAGCTCACGGGCATCGCCCCGGCCCCGCGCGGCCTGCCGCAGATCGAGGTCACCTTCGACATCGACGCGAACGGCATCGTCCACGTCGGTGCCAAGGACCGCGGCACCGGCAAGGAGCAGAAGATGACCATCACCGGTGGCTCCGCGCTGCCGAAGGAGGACATCGACCGCATGGTCAAGGAGGCCGAGGAGCACGCGGCCGAGGACAAGAAGCGTCGCGAGGAGGCGGAGAACCGCAACCAGGCCGAGGCGTTCGTGTACTCGACCGAGAAGCTCGTCGCGGAGAACAAGGAGAAGCTCCCCGCTGAGGTCGTCACCGAGGTCGAGGCCGACATCGCGTCGGTCAAGACCGCGCTCGAGGGCACCGACGCGGAGGCCGTGAAGTCGGCCCACGAGAAGCTCCTAGCCTCGAGCCAGAAGATCGGCGAGGCGCTCTACGCCGCTGCCGAGCAGGAGCAGGCCGCGGGTAACCAGGGCGCGGCTGACGCCGACGCCGCTGCGGCCGCCGGTGCTCCGTTCGCGCCCGACGAGGACATCGTCGACGCGGAGATCGTGGACGAGGACGACAAGAAGTGACGAGCGACGCCCAGGGCCCCGAGGAGCTCGGCTCCGAGGACCAGCCCTTCCACTTCACCGACAAGCGCAAGGTGACCCCGGAGGGGCAGCCCAAGGAGGCTGCCCCCCAGGGGGCCGGCTCGGCGGGGGACGACGCGGAGACCGACCCGCTGGCCGGGCTCGACTTCGAGCCCACCGGCGAGGCCGGGGACGACGCAGCGCTCCTCGCTGCGCAGTCCGAGGCGGCTGCCCACCTCGACGCGCTCCAGCGCGAGCGGGCCAGCTTCACCAACTACCGCAACCGGTCGCTGCGTGACCAGGAGGCCGCGCGCGTCAAGGGCGTCGAGGACGTCCTGGCCGCGCTCCTGCCGGTCCTCGACGACATCGACCGGGCCCGCCAGCACGGCGAGCTCGACGGACCGTTCGTCGCGATCTCCGACAAGCTTGACGCGAGCCTCGCGAAGTTCGGCATCGAGCGGTACGGCGTCGTAGGCGAGGAGTTCGACCCGAACGTCCACGAGGCGCTCATGCACCAGGTGGACCCGCAGGCCCCGTCGGCCACGGTCAACATGGTCATCGAGCCGGGCTACCGGATCGGCGAGAAGGTCGTGCGCGCCGCGCGCGTCTCGGTCGTCGGACCGGAGTAGGACGGTCATGGGTGCCCGGTCCTCCGGGGCCGGGCGCCCACGTTCTCGGATGCCCGACGACGGAGCGCACCTTCCACGCGAAGGTGACGCTCCGCCGTCGGGCAGGCCGGGAGAGCAGGTCCCCCGGGGCCTGACGCACGACAGAACGACAGAACGAGCGAACGACTGAACGAACACCAAGACTTCAGAGACGAGACGACCACCGGCCCCCGGCCGGTGACACCACGAGAGGAGGCGCCTTGACCGGTCAGGACTGGATCGAGAAGGACTTCTACGCCGCGCTCGGCGTCCCCAAGGATGCCGACGACGCCGCGATCAAGAAGGCGTACCGCAAGCTGGCCCGTACCTACCACCCCGACCAGAACCAGGGTGACGCGAAGGCCGAGGCGAAGTTCAAGGAGATCGGCGAGGCCTACGCGGTCCTGTCCGACGCCGAGCAGCGCCAGCAGTACGACGCGATCCGTGCCATGGCCGGCGGGGGCGCCCGCTTCTCCGCAGGAGCCGGCGGGCCCGCCGGCGGGGCCGGAGGCTTCGAGGACATCTTCGGCGGCATGTTCGGCGGCGGTGGTGGCGGTGGCGGGGGAGGCCGAGTGCGGTACTCCACGCAGACCGGCGGAGGCGGAGGCTTCGAGGACATCCTCGGGTCGATGTTCGGCGGCGGAGGAGCCCAGACGGGCTTCCGCCCCAACGCGGCAAGGCCGCAGGCCGGTGCCGACGTGCACTCGTCCGCGACGCTCGGGTTCCGGCCCGCCGTCGAGGGTGCGACCGTCACGGTCTCGACCGAAGGTCGCACCGTCACGGCCCGCATCCCTGCCGGTGTGCGTGACGGCCAGAAGATCCGCCTGCGCGGCAAGGGCCGTCCGGGCGTCGCGGGCGGAGCGCCGGGCGACCTGGTCATCACGGTGCACGTCACGCCGCACCCCGTGTTCTCGGTCGACGACAAGCACAACCTGCGGCTCACGGTCCCCGTGACGTTCGCCGAGGCCGCGCTCGGCGCGACCATCGAGGTCCCGCAGCTCGACGGCAAGCCCGTCAAGGTCAAGGTCCCCGCGGGCACGCCCTCCGGGCGCACGCTGCGCGTCAAGGGCAAGGGTGTCAAGACCGCCAAGGCCACCGGAGACCTGCTCGTCACGATCCAGGTCGTCGTGCCGCAGAAGCTCTCGAAGGCCGCCAAGGAAGCGGTCGAGCAGCTCGCGGCAGCGACAGACGGCGAGAGCGACGTGCGTTCGGACCTGTTCGGACGCGCCGCGGAATAGCAGGACCCGCGCTCGACGAGGCCCCGCAGGCCTCGTCGAGCGCCACCCCCAGGAGCAGAATGGTGAGAGGAGGACGCATGGTCAGGAAAGAGTCCGGAGCGGCAGCGGCACAGGTGCCGTTCAACGCGTACGACGACGCCCCCGTGCTCGCCATCTCGCAGGCGGCGGCGCTCGCAGGGATGCACCCGCAGACCTTGCGCCAGTACGACCGGCTGGGGCTCGTGACCCCGCGCCGCACCATGGGGCGCGGGCGCCGGTACTCCCAGCGCGACGTCGCGAAGCTCCTCGAGGTCCAGCGGCTCTCCCAGGAGGAGGGCGTCAACCTCGCCGGGATCCGCCGCATCCTCGCGCTCGAGGAGCAGGTCGACCGGCTCGAGTCCCGGCTCGACGCGCTCTCGGCGCGGCTCGAGGGCGGGCGAGTCTTCGCCGCGGGGGTCAGCGGCGACGTGGTCATGGTCCCTCGGGGACGACGGGTCCGGCGAGGCAGCCCGGAGGACGCCGGGCGAACCGTCGCAGGGCAGGGCACGGAGACCCGGGCACTCGTCCTCTGGCGGCCCGGGCGCGGGGACTGACCGCGCCGAGACCCGCGTCGCGACGCGAGAGATGCCGAGCCGAACGCGATTCCCTTCGCATTTACGCGCGGTTCGTGTGACGTAAAAATGGCGGAATTCCGCCGAAGTGAGTGAGGCCTTGCTTCCTATACAAGGGCTGCATCAAGGAATACCGTGAAGGAAATGCACGGTTGATCTGCCCCTGTCCCTCGAGCAAGGAGAAGTCCCATGAGCAGCCTGATGGAGTTGCCCCAGGTCGTCGAGTGTTCGATCGACGGCTGCGGATACAACCACGAGCACGGCTGCCACGCCGGTGCCGTGACGATCGCCGCCCACGGCGGCGAGGCCGAGTGCGCCACGTTCATCCCGCTCACGGCCAAGGGCGGCCTCGAGAAGGTCATCGCCCACGTCGGCGCCTGCCAGCGCGGGGAGTGCGCCCACAACGAGTCGCTCGAGTGCAACGCCTCCTCGATCCGCGTCGGAGCCGGCCCCCTGGGCGCCGACCACGCGGACTGCCTCACCTACGCTCCTCGCTGAGCGAGTCCCAACCCCTCGCGCGACGTCCCCCCATCGCGCGATCCCCCCTCGACGCCCTCCTCGTCCCTCGCCGGACGACGGGGCGTCGAGGTGTGTCCGGGGACGCGGCACCTCGCGGGGGAACGTCTCTCAGCGCCCGAGCGCCTGGAGCAAGGACGCGGCTCCCGCGTGAGCGGTCGGGAGCGGCTCGACCCAGACGCGCGGAGGGCGCCGGAGCACCGCGGTGACGCCGTAGGAGAGCGCGGTGCGCTCGATCCGGTGCCGCAGCTCGGAGCGCAGCGGCTCGAGGTCCGCGCCGCGCTCGCACAGCGCGGCGTAGACGCCCCCGCCGAGCGTCGCGACGGGATGGCCCGTGCCGAACACCTCGGTGAAGATCTTGCCCATCGCTGCCGCGCGCGCGACCTTCTGCCAACCGTCGATCCGGTCGACCGCGACGTCCACGAGCAGCAGGCAGTGGGTGCGGGACGCGGGGCGCCCGCTGCGCTCGCCCGCGCCGTACGTCTCGCGCAGTCGTTGCACGAGGTACTCGGGGGTGGCCAGGCCAGAACGCGGGTCGGTCGTGAGCGGGACCAGGAGGCTCGGCTCGTTGCCTCGGACCCAGCCGGTGCTCAGGGCGCGCAGGGTGTCGAGCTCGGGCTGGGTGCCCCAGGCGCCGAACAGGCACGCGAGGTCGTCGATCGTCTCGCCCATGCTGATGCCGACGTGCCCCCGCGCCTCACCGAGCCGGTCGGCGGCAGGGGCCGTGGGGCGTCCGTCTGTCAGCGCCTCGGCCAGTGCCTCCACCGCAGGGTGGTACCAGTCGCCGGGGCGCAGCCAGACGGAGTCCATGCTCGCCGCCTGCCACTCGGCGAGCAGCGAGTCGACGGCTGGCTGGGGGTAGCCAGGTCGTAGGTCCATACCCATGAGACCCCTCAGGCCGACACTCATGACGCGATACCGACCGAGCACTTTGGTTTCATCCGCTCGGAGGTCCGGGCGGTTCGCGAGGATCGCCCCTCCGAGGATAGGACAAGCAACGCATATCGCCCGTGAGACGTTGAAAACACTGGGGTTCGTGACGTCTACTATGAGCGAGAGGAGCCTCAACTGCACGAGGCGCAGTCAGGGGCGAGGGAATGACCCAGGTCGAGACGTACGCGGACGGCGCTTCGACGAGCGACGCCGAGCTGATCACCGCCGTGCGCGGTGGTGACCACTCCGCGTTCGGTGCGCTCTACGAGCGGCACGCTGCTGCCGCCCGTACCGTGGCGCGCCAGTACGTCCACTCGTCCTCGGACGCGGACGACGTGGTCTCCGAGGCGTTCGCCAAGGTCCTCGGCATCCTGCAGACCGGCGGGGGACCCGACGTCACCTTCCGTGCCTACCTCTTCACGGTCGTCCGGCGCCTCTCGTACGACCTGGTCAACGGAGTCAGGCGCACCCAGCCGACCGACGACGTCGAGACCTTCGAGACCGCGTTCGGCCCCATGGCCTCGACCGAGGACCCGACGCTGCAGGGCTTCGAGCGGTCGATCGTGACCAAGGCCTACCGGGGCCTGCCCGAGCGGTGGCAGGCCGTCCTCTGGTACACCGAGGTCGAGGAGATGAACCCGGCCCAGATCGCGCCCCTGCTCGGGCTGTCGGCCAACGGAGTCTCGGCCCTCGCCTACCGTGCGCGTGAGGGCCTGCGTCAGGCCTACCTCCAGCAGCACCTGACGGGAGCGGCGAGCGAAGGGTGCGAGGTCGTCAACCCTCTGCTCGGCTCCTACGTCCGGGGAGGGCTCGCGAAGCGGGAGAACGCCAAGGTCGACGCGCACCTCGAGGGCTGTGGCGAGTGCCGAGGCCTCGTGCTCGAGCTCGGAGACGTCTCGCACGGCATGCGTGCGGTGATCGCGCCCCTGGTGTTCGGGGTCGCGGGACTCGGGCTGGTGGGGCACGCGCTCCCGGTCGTCGGGGGCGGTGCCGTCGCCGGCGGTGCGGGCGGAGCCGGCGCGGGTACCGGGGCCTCGGCGAGCGCCTCCGGGACGACAGCAGGGACGTCCGGGGGAGCCGCGGCAGGGG
>NZ_MAQA01000077.1 GCF_001692445.1 Oerskovia enterophila
CGCCGACGCCCGCCGTCAGGCCCGTGATGCGCCCCGCACGGTGCGCGACGAGAGGCTGCTCCATCTTCATGGCCTCGAGGACCACGATGAGGTCGCCCTCGGCGACCACGGCACCCTCGGCCACGGCGACCTTGACGATCGTGCCCTGCATGGGCGAGGCCAGCGTGGTGCCGTTGCTCGAGCCCGCCTTGGCGGTCGAACGACGGGCGGGGCGGCGAGCCGCGTTGGCCGAGCGGGCGCGGCCCGCCGCCATGCCGAGGCCCGCGGGGAGCACGACCTCGAGGCGCTTGCCGCCGACCTCGACGACCACGCGCTCGGTCGCGGGGGCCTCGTCCTCCTCGGTGGGCGACTGGGCGGGCGTGGCCGGCGCGAGCTTGGTCAGCTCGTCGGCGAACGTGGTCTCGATCCAGCGCGTGTGCACGCGGAACGCCGAGCCGTCGGTCGGGACGAAGTCCTCGGAGTCGAGCACCGCGCGGTGGAACGGGACGACCGTCGGGATGCCCTCGACGACCATCTCGCGCAGCGTGCGCCGCGCCCGCTGGACGGCCTCGAGGCGCGTCGCACCGGTCACGATGACCTTGGCGATCATCGAGTCGAACGCGCCGGAGATGACGTCGCCCTCGCTCACGCCGCTGTCGACGCGTACGCCCGGGCCGCTGGGGAAGTGCAGGCGCGAGATGCGACCGGGCGCCGGCAGGAAGTTCGCGGCCGGGTCCTCGCCGTTGATGCGGAACTCGAGCGAGTGCCCCCGGGTGGCGACCTGGGTGTAGCCGAGCGGCTCGCCCGCCGCGATGCGCAGCTGCTCGCGCACCAGGTCGATGCCCGTGACCTCCTCGGAGACCGGGTGCTCGACCTGCAGGCGCGTGTTGACCTCGAGGA
This sequence comes from Oerskovia enterophila, assembly GCF_001692445.1. GTDB lineage: Bacteria > Actinomycetota > Actinomycetes > Actinomycetales > Cellulomonadaceae > Oerskovia > Oerskovia enterophila. Next base: position 880 of record NZ_MAQA01000077.1, read on the forward strand.
ACGAGATGGTGCCGTCGGCGCCCACGAGGAACTCGCAGGTCCCGGCGCCGACGTACCCGGCCTCGCGCAGGATCGCCTCGGACGCCTTGTAGAGCTCGGCCTGCTGCTCGTCGGTCAGGAACGGCGCGGGGGCCTCCTCGACGAGCTTCTGGTGGCGGCGCTGGAGCGAGCAGTCGCGCGTCGAGACGACCACGACCGTGCCGTGCTCGTCGGCCAGGCACTGGGTCTCGACGTGGCGCGGGGTGTCCAGGTAGCGCTCGACGAAGCACTCGCCGCGACCGAACGCGGCCGTGGCCTCGCGGACCGCGGAGTCGAACAGCTCGTCGATCTCGTCGACCGTGCGGGCGACCTTGAGCCCGCGGCCGCCGCCGCCGAAGGCCGCCTTGATCGCGATGGGCAGGCCGTGCTCGGCGGCGAACGCGTGGACCTCGGTCGCGTCGGCGACGGGGTCCGGGGTGCCCGGGACCAGGGGAGCGCCGGCGCGGTGCGCGATGTGCCGGGCGCTCACCTTGTCGCCGAGCGCGTCGATCGCGGCGGGGGGTGGGCCGATCCAGACGAGGCCCGCGTCGATCACGGCCTGGGCGAACCCGGCGTTCTCGGCGAGGAAGCCGTAGCCCGGGTGCACAGCGTCGGCGCCCGCGCGGCGTGCGACGTCGAGCAGCTTGGCGACGTCGAGGTAGGTGTCGGCGGCGCGTGCGCCGTCGAGCGCGTACGCCTCGTCGGCGAGGCGGACGTGCAGGGCCTCGCGGTCGGAGTCCGCGTAGACGGCGACCGAAGCGATCGAGGCGTCGGCGCAGGCGCGGGCGATACGGACCGCGATCTCCCCGCGGTTGGCGATGAGAACCTTCGACAGTCGTCTGGGCAGGCTGGTCGCGGGGTTCGTTGAGTTCACGGGCACGGCTCACGGTAACGCGTCGGGCGCCCTCGGTTCACGCTCCGACCACCGGTACCGGACAAGATTGGAGATCAGGCCAAGGCGCACCGGGGTCGTTTGTAGGAACCCTCCATGGTCGGTGGGACGAACCGCCCCGGGGTCGGCCTGGGTTGTGCGGCCTCGACAAGCGACGGCCCGCTCGCTCCCCCGCGCCACGCCCGAGGGCGTGGCGCGGGGGAGCGGGCGGGCCGTCAGGGGTTCACGCCCAGAGGTCGGTCCAGGCCACGTCGATCTCGCCGAGCAGCTCGCGCACGAGCGGCAGGCTGATGCCGACCACGCCGTGGTGGTCGCCCTCGATGCTCTCGACGAACGCCCCGCCCAGCCCGTCGACCGTGAACGCGCCGGCGACCGCGAGGGGCTCGCCCGTCGCGACGTAGGCGGCGATCTCGGCGTCGGTCACGTCGGCGAAGTGGATCGTGGTCGAGCTGGTCGCGCCCAGCGTCGCCCCGCTGCCGCCGTCCTGCGGGTCGCGCAGGTCGACGAGCCAGTGCCCGGTGTGCAGCACGCCGGACCGGCCGCGCATCGCGCGCCACCGGGCGGTCGCCTCGTCGGCGTCCTTCGGCTTGCCGTACACCTCGCCCGCGAGCTCGAGCATCGAGTCGCAGCCGACCACGATCGGTGCGCTCTCCTCGTGCCCGACGGCGTCGCTCGCCTCGTCGCGCTCGCGCACCTCGCGCGTGATCACCTGGGCGACCTCCTCGGCCTTCGCCTGGGCGAGGACGAGCACCGCGTCGGCGGGGTCGAGCGCACCGAACCGTGCGGTCGCGGCGTCGAGGACCGCGTCCTCGTCGAGCCCCGAGACCCGGACCTCGGGCGTGACGCCCGCCGAGCGCAGGGTCGCGAGCCTGGCCGGGGACTGCGAGGCCAGGAGCAGGCGGGGTGCAGGGGGGCTGGTGGGCTCGCTCACCGCAGGGCCCCGCGCAGCACGTCGAGGCCGACCGAGCCGAGGTTCAGCGCGCGCTCGTGGAACGCCTTGACGTCGAACTCCTCGCCGCGGGCCTCCGCCGCCGCACGGGCCGCGTCGCGCGTCTGCTCCCACAGGCGCTGGCCGACCTTGTAGGACGGGGCCTGCCCCGGCCACCCGAGGTAGCGGTTGAGCTCGAAGCGCACGAACGACTCGTCCATGTTGACGTTGGCCTTGAGGAACTCCCAGGCCTTGTCCGCGTCCCAGCGCGGGTCCTCGGAGTCGCCGCGCCACTCCTCGGGGGCGTCGAGCCCCAGGTGCACACCGATGTCGAGCACGACGCGCGCGGCGCGCATGCGCTGGCCGTCGAGCATCCCGAGCCGGTCGCCCGGGTCGTCGAGGTAGCCCAGGTCGGCCATGAGGCGCTCGGCGTACAGAGCCCAGCCCTCGCCGTGGCCCGAGACCCAGCACGCGAGGCGGCGCCAGGAGTTGAGCGTGTCGCGCGCCGCGACGGCCTGGCCGCACTGCAGGTGGTGGCCCGGGACGCCCTCGTGGTAGACGGTCGTCTTCTCGCGCCACGTGTTGAACTCGGTGACGCCCGGGGGAACGGACCACCACATGCGCCCGGGGCGCGAGAAGTCGTCGCTCGGGGGCGTGTAGTAGATCCCGCCGGTCTGGGTCGGGGCGATCATGCACTCGAGGTCGAGGACCGGGGTGGGGATGTCGAAGTGCACGCCGTCGAGCGCCTGGATCGCGGCGTCGGACGTCTCCTGCATCCACGCGCGCAGCGCGTCGGTGCCGTCGAGCTTGCGGCTCGGGTCCGCGTCGAGGATCGCGACGGCCTCCTCGACCGTGGCGCCGGGCCCGGCGATCTGGGCGGCGACGGCCTCCTGCTCGGCGATGACGCGCGCGAGCTCCTCGAGTCCCCACCGGTAGGTCTCCTCGAGGTCGACCTCGGCGCCGAGGAAGTTGCGCGACGCGAGGGCGTAGCGCTCGCGCCCCACACCGTCGGCCGTGGGGGCCTGGGGTGCGAGCTCGTCCTCGAGGAAGGCGGCGAGCCTGCCGTAGGCGGCCACGGCGTCGGCGGCGCCGATCTCGAGCTCCTTGCGCACCAGGGAGCACGCGGCGGACTCGTCGAGGACCGCTGCGGCTTCCTCGCCACGGACGAACGTGACGAAGAACGACGTCTCGGGGTCCGCGAGCTCGCGGGCCTGCTTGACGCCCTCGCGGACCTGGCGGATCGCCGCGACGTTGCCGCGCGCGGCGCCGGCCCTGAGCGAGGCGATGTACCCGTCCATGGCGCCCGGGAGGGCGGCGAGCCGGGCCGCGACGTTCTCCCAGGCCTCGACCGTGCCCGTGGGCATCATGTCGAAGATGTCGCGCAGCTCCTGCAGCGGGGACGCGATGTTGTTGAGCAGCGAGAGGTCCTCGCCGGCCTCGTGGAGCTCGAGCGAGAGACCGATGCGCTCGCGCATCGCGGCGAGCGTGACGCGGTCGACGTCGTCGACGGGCTCGACGTCCGCGAGCTCGGCCAGCACGGCCCGGTCCGCGGCCGCGAGGGCCTCGTACCCGGCGGGCGACAGGTCGGTCATGCGGTGGTCGTAACCCGTGAGGCCCATGGCCGTGGCTGCGAGCGGGTTCAGGTCGGCGACCGTCAGCACGTACGCGTCGGCGATCGCGTCGATCGCCGAGGGCGTGCGGGGGGTCCGGGCGGTGGGGGTGCCGGGCTCGGCCGGCGAGGTGGGTGAGGTCACCCGGTAGAGGTTACTGCGTGGTACCCGTGTCGTCCGGATCGTCGACGCCGGTCCGCTCCGGGTGCATCGCCGCGAGCAGGTCGTCGGCCCAGGCGCGCTGGTAGCGCACGAGGACGACGCGTGGGCGTCCTTCCGTGCCCCGGGGGTACCAGACCGCGACGGGGTCGCCCGAGCGGGGGCCGTCCGTCCCGGCGGGGACTGGCACCGTGAACGGTGCCCGGACGGGGACGTGGTCGACCGAGAAGGTGAGCCGACCGCTCACGTGCGCGGCGCCGTCGGGCAGCTCGCGTGCGGATCCGGAGGGAACCTGGTCCGCCCCGGCCGTGACGTCGACGAGCACCGAGCCCGTGGTGCGCTCGGCCGCCGTGAGCAGGGCGTCGCGTGCGCGGGTCTCGCGCTGCGCGTCGCGGTCGTCGAGGTAGCGCGCGAGCGCGAGGACCGCGACGAGCAGGAGCAGGACGGTCAGGACGCCCAGCACGGCGGCCGGCAGGGGCCAGCCCTGCGACGGGGCGAGCTGCTGGTAGGCGACGAGCGCGACCGCCGGGACGGTCGGGACGATCCACGCCCACCGGCGCCAGCCGGTGCGGGCCGGGAGCGGCGGCAGGGCGGGCCCGCTGCCATCGGCCGTGAGCGGACGTTCGACGGCCCCGGGGCCGTCCGCGAGCTCGACCAGGACGGTCGTGGACTGGCTCATGACTGCAGGCTCCACCGCCAGGAGTCGGCGTTGTGCCGACCCGAGCGGCCGCCGAAGCTCTTGGCCGTCGCGCCCGCCCCGGTCCCGCGCAGACCGCGCGCACGGTTGGTCCACTCGGACAGGGGCGCCTCGTCGTCGGGCACGTGCGCGGCCGCCGCGGCCGCGGCGAGGCCGGCGACGAGCGCCGCGACCTCGAGGTCGTCGGGAGCGCCGCGCACCACGCGCAGCGAACGTCCCGACGACGCCTCCGGGGTCCCGCTCACAGGTTGCCGTCCGTCGGGTCGTCCGCCGCGTCCCCGTACCCCTCGAAGTCGGCGGCCTCGCCGCGCGACGCGGCCCACTCGGGGATGTCGAAGCCGGCCTCGGCGAGGGCCGCGACGACCTGCTCGCCCGCGTTGTCGAGGAAGTCGATGACCGAGTCGAGCGAGGCGTCGGGCGTCGAGCCCGGCCCCACGACGAAGCCCAGGTAGAAGGGCTCGGCGACCTCAGGGGCCGGGGGTGCGTCCGCGTCGGCGCCCGCGCCGAGCTCCTCGTCCGAGGCCCACACGAGCGACGTGAGGTCCGGGTGCATGCCGAGCGAACCGTGCAGCGCGTCGTAGACCTGGGCGTTGAGCGTGCTGATGCGCGCCTCGAGAGCCAGGACGCGCGGGTCCTCGTCGGCCTCGGACGCGCCGAACTCGGAGCGCACGCCGACCGCGGTGCCGATGTAGTCGTGCAGGGCCGCGGCCAGGGCGTCGACCGCGGCGTGCAGCGGCGCCTGGTCGACCGGGCCGAGCGGCTCGGCGCCGTGCGACACGCTGTCGTGACCGTTGTCCGGGTGGTCGTGGCCCTCGTGGCCCTCGTGGCCCTCGTGGCTGTCGCTCGTGTGCTCGTCGGGCATGTCGTCCTCGCGGTTCGTCTCGTGGTTCGCGTCGTCGTGCGGTGCTGAGGTCACAGCGGGATGTTCCCGTGCTTCTTGGGGGGCAGGCTCGCACGCTTGGTGCGCAGCGCGCGCAGCGCGCGCACGACCTGCACGCGGGTCTCCGACGGACGGATCACCGCGTCGACGTAGCCGCGCTCGGCCGCGTCCCAGGGGTTCACGATGGCCTCCTCGTACTCCCCGACCAGGCGGGCCCGCTCGGCGTCGACGTCCAGCCCCGCGTCCGCCGCGGCCTTGAGGGTGCCGCGCTGGAGGATGTTGACCGCGCCGCCCGCGCCCATGACGGCGATCTGGGCCGTGGGCCACGCGAGGTTGACGTCCGCGCCGAGCTGCTTGGAGCCCATGACGATGTACGCGCCACCGTACGCCTTGCGGGTGATGAGCGTGACGAGCGGGACCGTGGCCTCGGCGTACGCGTAGATGAGCTTGGCGCCGCGACGGATGATGCCCTGGTGCTCCTGGTCGACGCCCGGCAGGAAGCCCGGGACGTCCACGAGGGTCAGGACGGGGATGTTGAACGCGTCGCACGTGCGCACGAACCGCGCGGCCTTCTCGGCCGCGTCGATGTCGAGCGTCCCGGCCATCGCGAGGGGCTGGTTGGCCACGACGCCGACCGACTGGCCCTCGACGTGCCCGAACCCGATCAGCACGTTCTTCGCGAACAGCGGCTGGACCTCGAGGAAGTCGCCGTCGTCCAGGACGTGCTCGATCACGGTGCGCATGTCGTACGGCTGCGAGTCCGAGTCGGGCACCAGGGTGTCGAGCTCGAGGTCCTCGTCCGTGACCTCGAGCTCGGTGTCCTCGGGCGGGAAGCCGGGGGCGTCCGAGAGGTTGTTCTGCGGCAGGTAGCCGATGAGGTGGCGCACGTAGTCGATCGCGTCGTCCTCGTCGGTGCCCATGTAGTGCGCGACGCCCGAGCGCTCGTTGTGGGTGCGCGCCCCGCCGAGCTCCTCGAAGCCCACGTCCTCGCCCGTGACCGCACGGATCACGTCGGGGCCCGTGATGAACATGTTCGACGTCTGGTCGGCCATGACGATGAAGTCGGTCAGGGCGGGGGAGTACACGGCCCCGCCCGCGCTCGGGCCGAGGATGAGCGAGATCTGCGGGATGACGCCCGAGGCCGCGACGTTGCGGCGGAAGATCTCCGCGAACTGCGTCAGGGCCGCGACGCCCTCCTGGATGCGTGCGCCGCCGCCGTCGGAGATCCCGATGAGCGGTACGCCCGTGCGCAGCGCCAGGTCCTGGACCTTGGTGATCTTCTGGCCGTGCACCTCGCCCAGGCTCCCGCCGAAGACCGTGAAGTCCTGCGAGTAGATGCACACCTGACGGCCGTCGACCGTCCCGTGCCCCACGACCACGCCGTCGCCCGCGAGCCGCTTCTTCTCGAGCCCGAAGTTGGTCGAGCGGTGCTTGGCGAACGCGTCGAGCTCGACGAAGCTGCCCTCGTCGAGCAGGGCCTCGATGCGCTCGCGGGCCGTCTTCTTGTTCCGGGCGTGCTGCTTGGCGCGAGCCGTCTCCTCGGGCGCGACGGACGCCTCGGCGCGCCGACGGTCGAGGTCGGCGAGCTTCGCTGCGGTGCCGATGAGCTGACCGGTGGGGGCCGGGGTGGTGCCGGCGACAGGTTCGTTCACGCAGACGAGCCTAGTTGGTGGGTGGGACCAAGCGGGTGCGGGGGATCGCACCGGCGTCCGCGTCGGCGTTGGAGGGTTCCCACAATCCGTTGCGAGGCGGTGCCCGTCGTCGTGCGGGTGGTGCTGCCGTCACCCGGGCGCGTCCGTGCATGATGGGGGCATGACGACTGCCGACCGCCCCGCGCTGCGCCCCGACTTCCTGCGGGACCTGCTCGTGGTCCCGCACGGCCCGCTCGAGCGTCTCGAGGTCGTCGAGGAGTCCGTCTCGACCAACACCGAGCTGGCCGCGGCCGTGGCTGCGGACCCGCAGGCGTGGCCTGCGCCCGCGCTGCTCGTGGCCGAGCACCAGGTCGGTGGACGGGGACGTGCGGGGCGCACCTGGGAGACGCCCGCGCGGACCGCGCTGACGGGCTCGCTCCTGGTCCGGCCCGACGTGCCGCGCGAGAGCCTGAGCTGGCTGCCGCTGCTCGCGGGCCTCGCGACGGTCCGGTGCCTGCGCGCGACCGCGGGCGTCGAGGCCGTGGTCAAGTGGCCCAACGACGTGCTCGTCCCGGGGCCGGGCGCCGCTGCCGGTGGCGAGGCCGCGGAGGAGATCGAGGGCTGGGGGACGTACCGCAAGGTCGCGGGCATCCTGTGCGAGCTCCTGCCCGACGGCGGAGCGATCGTGGGCGTCGGGCTCAACGTCCTGCAGGGCGAGGGCGAGCTTCCGGTCGCCTCGGCCACGTCGCTCGCCCTGGCGGGAGCGGCCACGACCGACCGCGAGGTCCTGCTCACCGCGCTCGAGGAGTCGTTCGCGCTGACGCTCGGTCGGTGGCAGGACGCGGGCGGCGACGCCGAGGTCGCGGGCCTCGTCGCGGAGTGCGTCGAGGTCAGCGGCACGATCGGCGCGCAGGTGCGTGTCGATCTCACGGGCGGGGGACAGGTCACGGGCGAGGCCGACGGGTTCGGCCCCGACGGTTCGTTGCTCGTCCGCGGCGACGACGGGACGGTCCGTTCGCTGCACAGCGGCGACGTGCACCACCTGCGCCTGGGCTCGGGATCCGCGGCCGGCTCGGGGACCTCCTCGGTGACCGGCGGGACGGCCTCCTCGGGGCCTGTCGGCGGTCCCGTCGGTGCTCCCGCCGGGTGAGCGGGCCGAGGCGCACGGCCGCGCTGAACTAGGATCTGTCTGTGACGCACGACATCCCTGAGGCAGCCGAAGAGACCACCGAGACGACGAAGGCAGCCGAGGAGAGTCGAGCGGACGGCCCTGGTGTCCTCGAGCGGGCGACGGTCGAGGCAGACGTCGACGCGGCCCTCCTGGGTGGGCCCCGTGCCCTCACGGTCGAGGGGCTCGCGGAGCGGGCCGGGCTCACGGAGAAGCAGGTGCGTTCGTACTGGCAGGCGCTCGGGCTCCCGATCACCGAGGAGCAGGAGCAGATGTTCACCGAGGACGACGCGGTCGCCCTCGAGCAGATCTACTCGGTCGCCGAGCGCGAGCAGTTCGACGACCGGTCGCTGACGACCCTCATCCGGTCGATGGGCCACACGACCGAACGGCTCGTGCTCTGGCAGGTCGAGGCGCTCGTCGAGCACATGACCAAGCGGTTCGACCTCGACGACACGAGCGCCCGGCTGCTCGTGCTCGACCGCCTCCCGGACCTCGCGCCCGTGCTGGAGACCCAGCTGAGCCACGCCTGGCGCCGCCAGCTCGCGGCCGTCGCCGCGCGGTTCACGGTCGAGTTCTCCGACGCGCGCGCGGGCGACGTCACGGATTCCCAGGCGCTGCCGCTCCCGCGGGCCGTCGGGTTCGCCGACATCGTGTCGTTCACCAAGCGGACGGCGGGTCTGGGGTCGAGCGAGCTCGCCGAGTTCGTCCAGCTCTTCGAGACCCGGGCGCGCGACGTCATCACCGCCGCGGGCGGTCGGGTCGTCAAGACCATCGGCGACGCGGTCCTGTACGTCGCCGACGACGTCGCGACGGGTGCCAAGGTCGCGCTCGGTCTCGCCGAGGAGGCCGAGCGGGCCGGCGAGGGGGTCGAGGTCCCGCCCGTCCGGGTCAGCCTCGTCTGGGGCAGGGTGCTCTCGCGGTTCGGTGACGTGTTCGGCCCGTCGGTCAACCTCGCGTCGCGGCTCACCGAGATCGCCGAGCCGGCGACCGTGCTGATCGACCGCGAGACGGCCGCGCTCCTGTCGCGGGACTCGCGGTTCGCGCTGACGGCCCAGCCCGAGCGCGAGGTCCATGGCCTCGGGGTGATCGAGCCCGTGCGCCTCCAGTGGGCGTACAAGGGCTGACCGCCCTTCGGCATCGCGGCGCGGATCGGTGACGGTCCGCGTCCCAGTGCACGCCCGTGGTCGCCGGAACGCCGCCCCGGGTCTCAGACCGCGAGGACCAGCTCGGGCCCGTTGTTGGCGACGCTGTTGACCAGCGGTGCGACCTCCTGCGCCGTCATGCGTACCTCGGGGGCGACGAGCAGACCGGCAGCCTCGTCCTTGCCGACCGCAGGATCGAGCCACGCGTCCCACAGGTCAGGGGCGAGCGTCAGCGGCATGCGGTCGTGGATCGACGCGAGCGCCGGCGCGGCGGCGGTCGTCACGACGGTCGTCGACACGAGCCAGCGGTCCGGGTCGTCGTCGGCCTTGGCGCGGTCGCGCCAGAACTCGTAGAGCCCCGCGAACGCGGCGACCGCGGACCCCTCGGGGTGGATGAAGAAGGGCTGCTTGGAGACCTTGGGCTTGCGGGCGGTCGATCCCGGAGCCGGGGGAGTCTCGATGCGGCGCCACTCGTAGTACCCGTCGGCGGGCACCAGGCAGCGGCGGGCCGCGAACGGCTTGGCGAACGCGGGCTTGTCCAGCAGCGACTCCGCGCGGGCGTTGATCATCCGGGCTCCGACGCCCGGGTCCTTGGCCCAGCTCGGCACGAGTCCCCACCGGGCCACCCGCAGGGAGCGGCGGACCTCGCCCGTGTCCCTGGCCGCGCGTTCGACCACGATCCGCACGGGGTCGGTCGGGGCGACGTTCCAGGAGGGCGGCAGGAGGCGCGCGTCGTCGGCGAGGTCGGCGATCGCGAACTCGTCGGCCAGGTCCTGGGCGTCCCGGAAGGAGGCATAGCGTCCGCACATGTCTCCCAGGATGCCTCGCGCCACCCACGCTGCGCTCGGCCGCCGTGTCGTCGGCGGGGCGAGCGGCGCCGTCGGGCATGGTGACCCAACTAGATTGACAGCCTGACTAGTTCGCGACACTATCTAGTCATGTCCGAGAACACCTGGCCCAGCGAGTGGCTGCGCGGCGTCCTCGACGTCTGCGTGTTGCGCATCCTCGCCGACGGCCCCACCTACGGGTACGCGATCGCCGCGCGTCTCGCCGACGCCGGGCTCGGCGCGATCAAGGGCGGCACGCTCTACCCGCTGCTGGGGCGCCTCGAGACCGGTGGGCTCGTGACCGTCGAGTGGCGGGCCGGCGACGGCGGACCCGGGCGCAAGTACTACGACCTGACCCCGGCGGGCTGCGCCGAGCTCGCACAGCGCGCCGCGCTGTGGGACGCGTTCGTGCAGACCACCCATGACCTTGTCGTCGGACCGGACCGCACCGAGCCCGCCGACCGACCAGCACAGACCGAGGAGACCTGATGTCCCGCACCCCTCAGACATCCCCCCTGCGCGAGAGGCGCAGAGCCGCGCGCTACGAGATCGAGCGAAGCCTGGCGCCTCACGTCGAGGAGGAGTGGGCCGAGGGCTTCGTGATCGAGCTGCGCCTGCTCGACGTGCCCGGGGACGTGCTCGGGGCGGCTCTCACAGAGGTCGAGTCCCACTGCGCCGAGAGCGGCGAGAAGGCGTCCGAGGTGTTCGGGGACCCGGTGGCCTACGCGCGCAGCCTCGACCTGCCCGTGCAGCCCGCAGGGCGGTGGGACATGGTGACGGTCCTGGGGCCCGTGGGGAGTCAGGTCCTCGGGATGCTGGTGCTCGGGTGGGGAGGTGGCGCCGCCGTCGACGCGTGGCGCACGGGTGCGGCGGGCGCGACCGTCGGCCTCACGGTCGGGATGCTGCTCATGGTCGTGGCGCTCGGCGTCGTGCTCCTGCTCTTCGCGCGACACAGCTCGACGGTGCTGCGGCACATCCTCGACCGGCCGGTGGTCTCCTGGCTCGTCCTCACGCTGCTGACGGGATCGCTCGGGGTCTGTGCCGTCCTGCTGGACAGCGAGGTCCTCGTCCTCCCGGCGGTGCCGGTTGCGACCGCGGGGGCGCTGGTCCTCGTCGCGGGCACGGTCTGGAGCGTCGTCCAGGTCCGCCAGGGTGCCCTCGACGACCCCGTCGTCTCGCCGCTGCCGGTCGCGGGAGAGGGGGCTGGGGAAGCGGCAGACCGAGGTGCACGGGGCGTCTCGTCCCTGATCACCTGGACCGTCCCGCTCCTCGCGCTCGCCCCCCTCGGTGCGGCCTGGCTCTTCGCGGGACCCTAGGCGTCCAGTACCCGCTGGGGCGTCCGGCCGGGACGCCGCGCTCGCCCCGCGCCACGGAGCCGCGAGGGCTACCGCCTCGTGGCGGTGGCTCGGGGCAATCATCGAATCGTTATGATTGGCTCCCATGAGCACCCCACCGGCAGGACCTGCCTCCGCCCCGACGGCGCCGCCCATCGACGCCGGACGCAGCACCGTCGGCACCCCGGCCCGCAGGTCCGGCCGCTCCACGGTCAAGTGGGTCCTCCTCCTCGGTGCGCTCGCGACGCTCCCGGCCTTCACGGTCGACATGTACCTGCCGCTCCTGCCCGACGTCGCCACCGACCTTGACGCGAGCCCTGCGCTCGCGCAGCTCACCCTGGCCGGGATGCTCGTCGGCGGCGCCCTGGGACAGCTGGTGATCGGACCGCTCTCCGACCGGTACGGACGCCGTGCGCCCGTGATCATCGGGCTCGCGCTGCACGTCGTCACCTCGATCCTGTGCGCGGTCGTGCCCGGGATCGGGTGGCTCATCACGCTGCGCGTGCTCCAGGGCTTCTTCAACGCCTCGGCCCAGGTCGTCTCGATCGCCGTGATCCGCGACCGGTTCACAGGGTCGGACGCGGCCCGCATCCTGTCGCGCCTCATGCTCGTGATCGGGCTCGCGCCCCTCCTCGCGCCCACGTTCGGCTCGCTGATCGCCTCGCACGGGACGTGGCGCTGGGTCTTCTGGGTCCTCGCGGTGCTCGGCGTGATCCTGGCCCTGATCGTGCTGCGCTTCATGCCCGAGACGCTCGAGACCGAGCGGCGCCAGACCGGCGGGATCGGCAGCGTCTTCCGTGGCTACGGGACCCTGCTGCGCGACCGCCACTTCCTGGCCCTGGCCGTGCTGCCCGGGCTCGGCATGGCCGTCCTCATGAGCTACGTCGTCGGCTCCCCGTTCGTGCTGCAGGAGGGCTACGGCCTGACGCACGGGCAGTTCGCGGCGCTCTTCGCCGTGAACGGGATCGGGCTCGTGATCTCCGCCCAGGTCAACGCCTCGCTGGTGCGCCGGGTCGCGCCCATCCGGATCCTGCGCACGGCCCTCGTCCTGCAGTCGGTGTTCGCCGTGGGGCTGCTCGTCGTGGCGCTCACCGGGGCGGGCGGGCTGATCGGTCTCCTCGCGGCGCTCTGGCTCACGCTCGCGCTCCAGGGGCTCATCCCGGCCAACGCGTCAGCGCTCGCGCTCACGCGGCACGGCGAGAGGGCCGGCACGGCAGCGGCAGTCATCGGGGCGTTCCAGGCCGGTGTCGCAGGCCTCGTGAGCCCCCTCGTGGGCGTCCTCGGGGGAGACGAGGTGGCCATGAGCGCGGTCATGCTCGGCGCCGTGGTGGCGTCCCTGCTGGTGCTCGGTCTGGCCACCCCGGCCTTCCGCAAGGGCGGCTGGCACCTGCCGACCTGACGGGTCGCGGGGCCGCCGTACGCCCTCACGTCGACGGGACACTTCACACTTCCTTTGCACGACACGAATGCCGCACCCTTCTGGTGCCTCTAGGCTCTTCCCATGCCCAGCCCGAAGACCGCCTCGAAGAGCGGCCCTCATCACGCGCGCTCCCTGCGCTCGCACAAGGCCCTTCGCATCGTCGGAATGGTCGCCACGGGGAGCCTGGTCTTCGCCGGCACGGCCGCGACCGCGATGTACGTCGACTTCCAGAGCGCGGTGACCGTGAGCGACGTCTCGGGGCTCGTCAAGGGACCTTCCACCCCTGAGCCCCCAGCCGACCCGAACGACCCGTACGCGGGTCAGGCTCTCAACATCCTCGTCATGGGTACCGACTACCGCGACGAGGAGAACGCAGAGCTCGCGGGTGCCGAGGAGGGCATGCGTTCCGACACGACGTTCGTGGTGCACGTCTCCGGGGACCGCACGCGCATGGAGGTCGTCTCCATCCCGCGCGACTCGCTCGTCGACATCCCGTCGTGCAACCTCTCGGACGGCGGCACCACCCGCAAGCAGAACGACGCGATGTTCAACTCGGCGTTCGAGATCGGGTCCGGCGGGGTCGATGACATGGTGGGCGCTGCGGCATGCACGATCACGACGGTCCAGGAGCTGACCGGGCTGACGATCACCGACCACGTCGTGGTCAAGATGACCGGGGTCATCGGCGTCGTCGACGCGCTCGGAGGGGTGCGGATGTGCTTCTCCGAGCCGGTCGTCGGTGGACCGCACTCGCGCGACCTCAACATCGCCGCGGGAGAGCAGGTCCTCGACGGGCGGACCTCCATCAGCTTCCTGCGGGCGCGCAAGGGCACGGGCATGGGGCTCGAGATGGGGAGCGACCTGGCTCGGATCGCCCGGCAGCAGGCCTTCCTGGACTCGATGATGCGTGAGCTCCTGTCCAAGAACATCATCACCGACACCCCGCAGCTCTACGCCCTCATCAAGGCTGTGCTCTCCTCGATCAGCGCGAACCCCGAGCTCGCGGGCCTCGACTCGCTCGCCGGTCTGGCCTTCTCGCTCAAGGATCTCGACATGAACGAGATCGTCTTCACCGAGCTGCCGGTCGTCGAGGCACCCACGGACAAGAACCGCGTCGTGTGGACCAAGGACGCCCAGGCGATCTGGGACCGCATGGCCGCCGACGAGCCGCCGCCCGGGCACGAGACCCCCGCCCCCACCGACGTGGTGCCGGACACCGGCGCGGTCCAGGGCACGGACCCCGCGGCCGGTACGGACCCGGCGGCCGGTACAAACCCGGCAGCGGGGACCGATCCCGGAGCTGGTACCGGGGCGGGCACTGGCGAGGTCGCGCCTCCGGTCGCGCCCCCGGTGGTCGAGGAGCGGCTACCGGGCGTCTGCTGACGTCCCGTACGACGCGAGCCGGACGCTCGGAGCGTACGCGCGCGTCGTCAGGCCTCGCGTCTAGCGGCCTTCACGCATTGCGCCGAGGCGCCCGATCGCGTCGCGGAGCACGTCCTCCCGCTTGACGAACGTGAAGCGGACCCGCGAGGCCAGGGAGCGCGCCGTCGTCGGGCCGTGCGACTCGTCAACCGGCGCTCCTGGCGCGCGGCAGAACGCGCTCACGGGCACGCCCACGACGCCCGCGAGGCCCGGGAGCCGGCGGCACAGCTCGACGCCGTCGTCGAAGCCCAGCGGGGCGCCGTCCGCGACCACGAAGTACGTCCCGCGCGGTACGACGACCTCGAACCCGGCCGCCACG
>NZ_MAQA01000078.1 GCF_001692445.1 Oerskovia enterophila
CCCGCCGGACGCTCCGCCGTCGGGCGTCGAGGCGCTCGTGCGCGACGCCGACCCGGCCGCGCGGACGGCCCTTCGCCCGACGACGGACGACGAGCCGCCCGCCGGGTTCTGGCGGACGGCCCGGTGGATGCTCGTGCTGGGTGCCGTGGTGGGCGCGGCCTACCTCGGGACGTGCTCGGCGCGCGGGCTGACGCTCGACGACGCGGCGGTGTTCCTGCCCGTGGGGATCGGGGGCATGGCCCTGGGGGTCTCGACGGTCGCGACGGTCGTCGCCTGGGTCGTCCGGTACGCCACGACCCGCCGGCGCACGGACGCCGTCCCCGTGCCCGGCGCCCTGCGGGCCTGGACACGCGTATACGGCCTGCTGCTCGGCTTCATGGTCGCGGCGTTCGTCTGGGGCGGCGCCCAGGGCTGACCCGGGCTCGTCAGCGGCTCGTCAGCGACGCACGCCGAGCTGCGAGGTCCGCACGACCTCGTACGACGGGCCTCCGCTGCGCCCTGCCCCGGGGATCGACTCGACCAGGCACAGCGCGTCGGCCGTGAACCGTGGCCCCTCGTAGACCGCCAGGGCGTGCGCGAGCTCCGCGAGCCCGGGGCTCGTGGGGCGCGGGTCGGTCTTGCGCCGCCCGCTCGTGCGCGGCCCAGAGGCGCGCGCCACGGTCAGGTGGGCGCGCTGGCGCGGCCGTCGGTCGAGCCGCAGCCCGACGTCGGAGGCCGCCTCCGCGGTCGCGGCGCTCAGGCGGCGCAGCGCCTCAGCGTCGCCACCTACCCCGGCGAACAGGATGCGGTCCTCGAAGGTGCCGGCCCCGCGCAGGTGCAGCGTGAGGGGCTCGGTCGTGTCCGCGACCTCGTCGAGGGCGCGCCCCAGGTCCTCGGCCGCCCCGTCGGCGACCTCGCCGAAGAATGCGACCGTCAGGTGCATGAGGTCGCGCGGCGTCCAGCGCAGCGACGGCCGACCGTCGTCGAGGGCCACCGCGCCGAGGGCCGACAGCGCCAGGCCCAGGTGGTCGAGCGCCTCGTCCGAGGGGTAGAGGGCAGCGAAGAGCCTCGCCGACCGTCCCCTCACGGGGCCTCGTCCGTGACGCGCGGACGGTGCGCCCGGCTCGAGGCGTAGAGGCACACCGTGGCCGCCGTCGCGAGGTTGAGCGACTCGGCCAGACCACGGAGGGGGACGCTCACGACCGCGTCGGACAGCTCACGGTCCTGAGGGCGCAGCCCCCAGGCTTCGTTGCCGAAGACCCACGCCGTGGGTCGGGCCAGGTCCGGGGTGCCGCTGGGAGCGCTGCCCGCCACGTCGAGGAGGTCGTCGAGGTCGTGGTCGCCCGCGCCGTCCGCCGCGAGGACCGAGAGCCCGGCGGCGCGCAGCGCGTCGACGGTCTCCTCGAGACCCGCACCGGTCACGACCGGGAGGTGGAAGAGGGATCCCGCGGTCGAGCGCACGACCTTGGGGTTGTGCACGTCGACGCTCTCGCCCGCGAGCACCACCAGGTCCGCCCCGGCCGCGTCGGCTGCGCGGATGACCGTGCCGGCGTTGCCCGGGTCACGGACGGTCGCGAGGACCGCGACGAGCCGGGGGCCGCGCGCGAGCACCTCGTGGAGCGTGAGCTCCTCGACCCGGACGACGGCCAGGATGCCCTGAGCGTCCTGGCTCATGGCCTCGAACGCCTCGGGTGTCGTGAGGTGCACGTACAGGCGCTGGTCCAGGGCGTCGTCGACGATCTCCGCGTAGCGCTCGGCGGCGGAGGAGGTCACGTACACGTCGCGCACCAGGTGGGCACCGTGCCGGACGGCCTCGCGCACTCCCTGCGGCCCCTCGACGAGGAACTGCTGGTGGCGCGAACGCGCCGAACGCCCGGACAGTGCCCGCACCGCCTTGACCCGGTCGCTCCGAGGGTTCGAGACCTCGGGAACACGATGGGAGAACGGTACGGGGCGACCTGAGGACAGATCGTTCACTGTGCGGGCGTCCGGTGAGAAGAGTCGCTGCTCGATGATCAGGCAGCAGCCTTCGGAGCGTTCACGTCAGCAGGCAGCGCGTCCTTGGCGGCCTGGACGAGCGCGTTGAAGACGGTCACGTCGTTGACCGCGAGGTCCGCGAGCACGCGACGGTCGACCTCGATGCCAGCGGCCTTGAGGCCCTGGATGAGGCGGTTGTACGTCAGGCCCTGGGCGCGGGACGCAGCGTTGATGCGCTGGATCCACAGACGACGGAAGTCGCCCTTGCGCGCCTTGCGGTCACGGTAGGAGTAGACGAGGGAGTGGGTGACCTGCTCCTTCGCCTTCCGGTAGAGACGCGAACGCTGGCCGCGGTAACCCGCAGCGCGCTCGAGAGTTGTACGGCGCTTCTTCTGGGCGTTGACCGCCCGCTTCACGCGTGCCACGTGATGCTCCTTGCAGTTCGGGGCTCAGGTAGGGATTCAGCGATGATCAGCGCCGGGGCGCGACCACCAGGCAGATCACTTACCGAGCAGCTTCTTGATCTTCTTGACGTCTGCGGGGGCGACGACCTGGTCAGCAGACAGGCGACGCGTGCGCGTGCTCGACTTGTGCTCGAGCAGGTGGCGCTTGTTGGCCTGCTCGCGCATGACCTTGCCGCTGCCGGTGATGCGGAACCGCTTCTTGGCGCCGGAGTGCGTCTTGTTCTTCGGCATGGCTGCCGTTTCTCCTTTGTCTGGTCGAGATCCCGGGAGGGACCCGACGTGTTCGGGCCGGGGCCGGTGGGCCTGGCTCGGTGTCAGTTGGTCAGCTGGGCTTGCCACCCGGCTTGGGCTTCGCAGCCGTACCGGGCTTGGGCGCTGCCGGCCGGGGAGCCGGAGGCTTGGGCATCGCGGCCGGCTTGGGCACCGCGACGGGCTTGGGAGCCACCGCGGGCTTGGGCGCAGCGGCCGGCGCGGCCGGAGCAGCCGCCTTGGGGGCTGCGGGAGCCTTGGGTGCCGAGGTGCGGGGCGCAGCCTTGGGGGCGGACGAGCGGGGCGCTGCCGCCTTGGGAGCTGCCGCGGGAGCAGCCTCGGCGACGGGCGCCGGTGCGGGCTCGGGAGCGGCAGCGGCCTTGACCGCAGCTGCGGCCTCGGCCGACGCGACCATCTCTGCGGCCTCGGCGACCTGCACCTCGAAAGGCACCTCGACGCCGGTCTCGATCTCCTCGAACGGCGCCTCGACGCCGTCCTCGATCTCCTCGGGCGCTTCGACGCTGCCGGCCTTGGCGGCCGACTTCGTCAGGCGAGGCTCGGCCTCCTGGGCGCGGCGACGCTGCTCGTTCTTGGCTTCGGCCTTCTTCTTGACCGGGCCGAGCACCATGATCATGTTGCGCCCGTCCTGCTTGGGCGAGCTCTCGACGAAGCCGAGCTCCGCGACGTCCTCCGCGAGGCGCTGCAGGAGACGGATACCCATCTCCGGGCGCGACTGCTCACGGCCGCGGAACATGATCATGACCTTGACCTTGTCGCCCGCTGCGAGGAAGCGCTCGACGTGGCCCTTCTTGGTGCCGTAGTCGTGCGGGTCGATCTTCAGACGGAAACGGATCTCCTTGAGGACCGTGTTCGCCTGGTTGCGGCGAGCCTCACGGGCCTTCATGTCCGACTCGTACTTGAACTTGCCGAAGTCCATGAGCTTGCACACCGGCGGGCGTGCGTCGGGGGCGACCTCCACCAGGTCGAGGTCAGCGTCCTGGGCAAGGCTCAGGGCGACCTCAATGCGGACGACGCCGACCTGCTCCCCACCTGGGCCGACAAGTCGGACCTCGGGGACACGGATCCGATCGTTGATGCGAGGCTCGCTGATGTGATGCTCCTAGGAAGTCGTCGGTAGACCACCAGGAACGGGAAAGGCCCCCGTCCCAGAGCGCAGGGAGGAGGCCATCGATCGGGTCGTCGCGGGTGCGACGAACACACCGTCGCGTCTCCGTGAAGAACGGCGACGCTCCGGACCGAGACCCGGCCTCTGTCGTGACGATCGTCAGCAGTTGAAGCTCAGGTGGGATGGAATCCACTTTGCGCACCCGTAGTCCACCTCTCGAAGCACCTGCTGGAGCCTCGACAAGAACCTACGGGTCGGTCAGCGACCAACAATAGCACGCACGGGCGGGGGGTCCTGTGACGACCAGGAGCGACCAGCCCGCACGGACCGTCCCGCCTCCCGCGTCCGGACGCCGCCGCCCCACGCGCGCGCGAAGGCACGGCGCGAAGGAGCCGCCCGAGCACCGCCCAGGATCCCACGCCGGACCTTGCGACCACCACAAGGGTTCATCGTCCCGACACGCACTGGACACCCTCCATTGTTGGAACTCTTCCAGAAAGTGTGGTTAGAGTAGGACCGTGCCGACCGACAAGACGCTCCGCCCCGCGGACCACGAGACCGAGCTCCGCGACAGCGGGCTCCGTGTCACGGCTGCGCGCCTGGCGGTCCTCGACGTCGTGACCCGGCAGCAGCACGCCGACGCGGACGACGTCCTGCGGGCCACCCGCGAGGTCCTCGGGTCGGTGTCCGTCCAGGCGGTCTACGACGTCCTGAACGCGCTCACCGAGCACGGCCTGCTCCGCCGGATCGAGCCCGCCGGCCACCCCGCACGCTACGAGCGCCGGCTGGGCGACAACCACCACCACGTCGTGTGCCGCTCGTGCGGTGCGGTCGCCGACATCGACTGCGCCGTGGGTCACGCCCCGTGCCTGACCCCGAGCGGGAACAACGGCTTCACGATCGACACGGCCGAGGTCACGTACTGGGGCCTGTGCCCCGACTGCGCGGACTGACGCCCGGCACCGCACCACGGCAGCCCGCCGAGCCATCCCCAGCCCCTGACCGCTCCCCCGGAGCACCTGTCCCTACCGCCCCCTACCCACGAGCAGGCACCGGGCCCACAGAGCCCTCACCTGAAGGAGAAGACGATGACGAACACCCCCTTCACCACCACGCAGACGGGCACGCCCGTCCCGAGCGATGCCCACTCCCTGACCTCCGGGGCGGACGGCGCGACCGCGCTGCACGACCGCTACCTGGTCGAGAAGCTCGCGCAGTTCAACCGCGAGCGCATCCCGGAGCGCATCGTCCACGCCAAGGGTGGCGGCGCGTTCGGCGAGTTCGTCGTGACGGAGGACGTCTCGGCCTACACGCAGGCGGCCGTGTTCCAGCCGGGCGCGCGCACCGAGACCCTCCAGCGGTTCTCGAGCGTCGCGGGCGAGCAGGGCTCCCCCGACACCTGGCGCGACGTGCGCGGGTTCTCGGTGAAGTTCTACACGACCGAGGGCAACTACGACATCGTCGGCAACAACACCCCCGTCTTCTTCATCCGCGACGGCATCAAGTTCCCCGACTTCATCCACTCGCAGAAGCGCCTGCCGGGCTCGGGCCTGCGTGACGCCGACATGCAGTGGGACTTCTGGACCCTGTCCCCCGAGTCGGCCCACCAGGTCACCTACCTCATGGGCGACCGCGGCCTGCCGCGCTCGTGGCGCGAGATGCCGGGCTTCGGCTCGCACACCTACCAGTGGATCAACGCCGCGGGCGAGCGCTTCTGGGTCAAGTACCACTTCACGTCGAACCAGGGCAACGTCGAGATGGAGGGCTCGGAGGCCGAGCTCATCGCGGGCGCCGACGCGGACTACTACCGCCGCGACCTGTACGAGGCGATCGAGGCCGGCAGCTTCCCGTCCTGGGACGTGCACGTCCAGGTCATGCCGTACGAGGACGCCAAGACCTACCGCTTCAACCCGTTCGACCTGACGAAGGTCTGGCCGCACGCCGACTACCCGCTCATCAAGGTCGGCACGCACACGCTCAACCGCAACCCGCAGAACTTCTTCGCGGAGATCGAGCAGGCGGCGTTCTCGCCGGCGAACACGGTCCCGGGCATCGACATCAGCCCCGACAAGATGCTGATGGCCCGCGTCTTCTCCTACCCGGACGCGCAGCGCTACCGCGTGGGCACCAACTACAACCAGATCCCGGTCAACGCGCCGCACGCCGCACCGGTCCACAACTACTCGCAGGACGGCGCCCAGCGTCACGGGTTCAACGCGCCCTCGACGCCGGTCTACGCCCCCAACAGCCTGGGCGGCCCCGTGGCCGACGAGGCTCGCGCCGGGGTCGGGTCGTGGGAGTCGGACGGCGAGCTGACGCGGGCCGCGGCGACGCTGCACGCCGAGGACGACGACTTCGGTCAGGCCGGCACGCTCTACCGCGAGGTGTTCGACGACGCGGCCAAGGCCCGCTTCCTCGAGACCATCACGGGGGCCGTCGGCGGCGTCCAGAGCCTGGCGATCCGTGAGCGCGCGATCCAGTACTGGACCAACGTCGACGCGAACCTCGGCGCTGCCCTGCGCATCGCGCTCGAGGCCGCCCCGCTCGCGGCCGACGAGCCGGGCGTCACGTCCGAGCCCGCGCACTCCTGACCCCGCGCTCCTGACCGGCGCGACGTCGTCGGGCAGGACGCCTGTGCACCACCCCCGAGGCCGGGTCCGCTCAGCGGGCCCGGCCTCCGGGCGTTCGGCCCGCCGCCCGCCCGGGGCGGCGCGCACTCCGGCCACCTCGCGCTTGGCACACTATTTGCTTCGATGAGAGGTACCGGGCCCGACGGCGCCGCTCACCCCGGCCGTCCGCGTCCCCCTGGGCCTGGCCCCAGCCGGTGACGAGCCGCCCGGGGTCCCCGCACGGCCCGCGCTCTGGAAGGATGGAGCCATGACAACCGAGAACGACCCCACCACCCAGGACGCCACCCGGGACATCGCGGACGTCGCGGCCGTCGAGGTCATCACCTCGGCCGCGGTCCACCTCATGAGCGCCGCCGCCGTCAAGTGCGGCCTGGCCGAGGACGCCGCCGAGAAGGGCCACCTGGACCTCGACGAGGCGCGCAAGCTCATCAACGCGCTCGCCGCCCTCGTGACCGCGTCCGCCCCGGACATCGGCAACCAGCACGCGCGCTCGCTGCGCGACGGGCTCCGCACGCTCCAGCTCGCGTTCCGCGAGGCCTCGGTCTACCCCGACGCCCTGGGCGAGGGCCCGGGCGAGAAGTACACGGGCGCGGTCAGTTGAGCACCCCGTCGGGCGGGCAGCCGACGCCTCCCCCGCCGTCCAGCGCGCACGGGGGACACGGCGTCGTGCCCCCGCCCAGCGGCCCGGCGGGTCCTCCCCCGCCCGCTCCTCCCGGCGCCCCGCCGGCGCCGGCGCACACCCCGACGTCAGCACACTCCCTGGCCGCCGACGACGCATCCCCGCAGATGTCCGCCTACCAGGCCGCGGCGACGCTGCCCGGGGCGAGCCCCGCGGGTCCTCCCGGCAGCGCTTCGACGAGCAGCGCCCGGCGCTCCCGACCAGGGCGCGGCAAGACCGTCGCGATCGTCGTCCTGAGCGTCGCGCTGCTCGCCTCGCTCGGGCTCGGCACGTACCTCCTGGTCACGACCCTGAGCTGGCAGGACCGCAGCGCGCAGTGGGAGTCCGAGGCGCGCGGCCTGGGCGAGGACGTCGCCCAGCTCACGGCCGACCTCGACGGCGCCAACACCGAGCTCGAGTCGGCGCGCACCCAGCTCGCGACCACGCAGGAGCGCATCACCGAGCTCGCGAACGAGAAGGCGCAGCTCGGCGACGAGAACGTGGCCTCGCAGCAGTACCTCGACTACCAGGCCCGCATCTCCGAGGCCGCGGGCACGGTCGCCGCGGCCCTCGGGCAGTGCACCACGGCCCAGGACGAGCTCATCGGCTACCTCAACAACCGCGACGCCTACAACCCCGACGACCTCGCGCGCTTCGCGACCCAGGTCGACGGGCTGTGCAAGGCAGCGACCGACGCCAACACCGAGCTCCAGAAGGAGCTCAACAAGTGAGGCGGAGCGCCGACGGGCAGCACCGTCGACCGCGACCGGCCGCGCTGCTCGCTGCCGTCCCGCTGCTCGCGGCGCTGGTCGGGGGCTGCGGCGTCCTGCCCGAGCTCCCCGAGCCCATGCCCAGCTCGGTCGTGCCCAGCTTCGCCCAGCAGGCGGAGCCCGTGGGCTCGGAGAACCTCTCCCCGGACGGGTTCGACGCGGTCAAGCGCATGGCCGTGCGCATCCGCAACGTCGGGTGCTCGTCGCTCTCGACGGGCTCGGGCTTCGCGCTCGACGACCGCACGCTCATCACGAACAAGCACGTCGTGGAGGGCTCCAAGTCGCTCCAGGTGCTGACGTACGACGGTCGTGACATCAAGGTCGAGACGGCCAGCGCGGCCGGCCTCGCGGACCTCGCGATCGTGCGCACGAGCGACGACCTGCCCTCGGCCCCGACGCTCGCCGCGGCGGACCCGGTCCAGGGCGAGGCCGTGACCGTCGTGGGCTACCCCGAGGGCGGACAGCTCACGGTCACGCAGGGCACCGTCGTGGGCACCACCACGGACCCGCTGCACTCGAACCTCGGCGAGGTCCTCGTGACCGACGCGCAGGTCGAGCCCGGCAGCTCGGGCTCCGCGGCGCTCAACGCGGACGGCGAGGTGATCGGCGTCGTGTACGCGAAGTCGAGCAACGCCTCGTTGCTCGTCCCGGTCTCGACGCTGCGGTCGATGCTCGACGACACCTCGGCCTTCGCGCCCCTGCCCGCGTGCTCGTAGGCTGCGAAGCATGAGCAACGACGCCAGCACGGCAGGACGGCCCGACCCCACGTTCGTCACGCGCGCAGCGAACGACGCCTTCTCGGTGCGCAAGGTCTTCGGCGAGGCCTACGAGCGCGACGGGACGCTCGTGGTGCCGGTGGCCAAGGTGTGGGGCGGTACCGGCACGGGCTACGGCTACGGAGTGGGTTCGCTGGGAGACGGCGCGCAGGCGCCGGGCGACGGGAGCCCGGCCGCCACCCCCGACGCAGGCGGCGAGGGAGCCGGCGGCGGCGGGGGCTACGGCATGAGCGTGCGCCCGCTGGGCGTGTACGTCGTGGGCCCGGAGGGTGCGCGGTGGCATCCCGCGCTCGACCTCAACAAGGTCATCCTGGGTGGGCAGGCCGTGGCCGTGGTGCTCGCCCTGGTGGGCGGCTGGGTCCTGGGACGTCGCCACCGCTGAGGCGGTCCCGCCGGGCGAGCCGGCGGACGCACCGGACCGCGCGGGCGCGTCCGCGCCGTCGGGCGTCCTCGCAGGATGCCCGACGGCGCAGCGCAGGTGGGTCAGTCGGCGCGGCCGATGCGCAGCTCGAGCGAGTCGACGCGCTCGGAGACCACGTCGCTGCCCGCGAGGGCCGCGTTGACCTGGGCGAGGACAGCATCGAGGCCCCGCCGGTCCAGGCCCGAGTCGATCGCGAGGACGACCGCGACCTCGGCGCTGCGTCCGGTCTCGGCACGGACGGCCGCGACGTGCTCGACTCCCGAGACCGCACCCGCGATCGCGTCGGCGACGTCCGCCACGACCTGACCGTCGGCCACGGCAGGAGCCCACTCCTTGCCCTGCGCGAGCGCCCACACCGCAGGACGAGGGATCAGGACCGTGACCGGGCCCGAGGGGTCGAGGACCAGCAGCGACCAGTCCTCGCTCACGGCCGACAGCGCGGCCCGCGGCGCGTCCACGGGGACCGGGCGGGCGTCCGGCCGCCAGGCGGCCATGCTCGCGACGCTCGAGAACACCGGGAGGGCACGCCGGCCGTCGGGGGCCTCGAGCGCGACGACGCCGGCCGCGGCCTCCTTGTCGACCTTCTGCCCGTGCTCACCCTCGCCCGCCGTGACGAGCTCGGCGAGGATCGGGATCAGCAGGCGCGAGCGGCCGAGCTGCGCGACGACCTGGGTCAGGCTGGCCCCGCCCTCGACGAACGCTGCGAGGACCGCGGTCAGCGCCGGGTCGGCCGAGCCGTCGTCCCCGGAGAACCCGGAGGACGGCGGCAGCGCCTTGCCCTTCGACAACGGCGCCGCGCCGTGGTCGGACGCGTGGGCGTGACCGGCGTGCGGGTCCGAGGTCACGGACGGCCTGCCACGTCGAGGGCCTGCGGCAGCGTGAAGGCGCCTGCGTAGAGCGCCTTGCCGACGATCGCGCCCTCGATGCCCTCGCCGACCAGCGCACGCAGCGCCTCGAGGTCGGCCAGGCTCGAGATGCCGCCCGAGGCGATCACGGGCGCGTCGGTGCGCGAGGCGACCTCGCGCAGCAGGTCGACGTTGGGGCCGCGCAGCGTGCCGTCCTTGGTCACGTCGGTCACGACGTAGCGCGAGCAGCCGGCCGCGTCGAGACGCTCGAGGACCTCCCAGAGGTCGCCGCCCTCCTGGGTCCAGCCGCGCGCCGCGAGGGTCGTGCCGCGCACGTCGAGCCCGACGGCGATCGCGTCGCCGTGCTCGGCGATGACCTTGGCCGTCCACTCGGGATTCTCGAGAGCGGCGGTGCCCAGGTTGACGCGCGAGCACCCCGTCGCCAGGGCGCGAGCGAGCGACTCGTCGTCGCGGATGCCCCCCGAGAGCTCGACCTTGACGTCGAGGCGCGCGACGACGTCGGCCAGCAGCTCGGCGTTCGAGCCACGGCCGAAGGCCGCGTCGAGGTCGACGAGGTGCACCCACTCGGCGCCCCCGGCCTGCCAGTCGAGAGCCGCCGACAGCGGGTCACCGTACGAGGTCTCCGAGCCGGCCTCCCCCTGGACGAGGCGCACCGCCTGCCCGGCGGCGACGTCGACGGCGGGCAGCAGGACGAGACGATCGGTCATGAGGGGGTCCTTCCGAGGGAATGCACGAGAACGATGGACGGGATGAAGGGAGCGGGCAGGGTCGCAGGACACCGCCCGGGACGGGTCAGAGCGAGCGGACCCAGTTCTCCAGGAGCGCCGCACCGGCGTCCCCCGACTTCTCCGGGTGGAACTGGGTCGCGCTCAGCGGGCCGTTCTCGACGGCCGCGACGAACGGGCCACCGTGCTCGGACCAGGTGACGAGCGGGGCGCGGAACGCGGGCCCCACGGGCTCGTCGACTCCGAGCGGGAAGCGACGGGCCGCGTACGAGTGCACGAAGTAGAAGCGCTCGTCCGCGATGCCGTCGAAGAGCACCGAGCCCTCGGGCACCTGGACGGTGTCCCAGCCCATGTGCGGGACGACGGGCGCGTCGAGGCGGTCGACGATGCCGGGCCACTCGCCGAGCCCCTCGGTGAGGGTCCCGTGCTCGTCGCCCTCGTCGAACATGACCTGCATGCCGACGCAGATCCCGAGCACGGCGCGGCCGCCGGCCAGGCGACGCTCGACGATCTGGTCGCCGCGCACGGCCTTGAGCCCGGCCATGACGGCGGCGAACGCGCCGACGCCCGGGACGACGAGCCCGTCGGCCTCCGAGGCGCGGGCACGGTCGGCCGTGAGCTCGACCTGCGCCCCGACCCGCTCGAGCGCGCGGACGGCCGAGCGGACGTTGCCGAAGCCGTAGTCGAGGACGACGACCGCGGGTCCGGCGCTCACTTCTTGCGCGCCTTGCGGGCGGTCGACGTGAGCAGGCGCATGGCCTTCCAGCGCGAGATCCCCGCGCTCGGGACGACGCCCGAGAGCTCCGCGACGGTCGTCTGGCCCGTGACGAGGTCCTCGAGCTCCTCGGGCGCGCCGCCGAGGACGAGCCCTGGGGCGAGCACGTCGCCCTCGACGCCGTCCTGCCAGCGCGTCGCGCTGAGCTGCTCGCCGCGGCGCGTGAGCAGGATGAGCGGGACGCCCTTGACGAGGGTCGAGACCGCGGCCGCGGCCCGCTGCGGGGCGTCGCCCGTCAGGTCGTGCAGGACGGCCAGGGCCCCGATCTCGGTGGGCACGGCGTCGATCTCGAGCTGCGCGAGCGAGCAGGCGGCGGCCAGCGGCTCGGCGCCCGCGATCTGGGTCACGAGGACCGCGAGCTCGGGGTCGGAGGTCGGGGAGAGCAGGCTCGAGATGTCGTCCGGGATCACCAGGTCCAGCTCGGGCTCTTCGGGGTTCTGCGGGGTGCTCATGTCGTCCGTCTCGGTCGTCCGCGGCGCGTGGTCGCCGTGGGGCTGGTCGACGGGTCCGTGGCTGAGCTCGTGGCCGCGCTCGGACCCGTCGGGCTGTGCAGGGGTCGTGGGCTCGGGGCTCACAACGCGCCCTTGGTCGACGGGATGCCGTCGACCCGGGCGTCGGGCGCCACGGCGAACCGCAGCGCTCGGGCGAGGGCCTTGAACTGCGCCTCCACGATGTGGTGGGGGTCGCGGCCCGAGAGCACGCGCACGTGGATGCAGATCGCGGCGTGGTGCGCGATCGACTCGAGCACGTGGCGCGTGAGCGACCCCGTGAAGTGCCCGCCGATCAGGTGGTACTCCTGGCCCGCGGGCTCGCCCTCGTGCACGAGGTACGGACGCCCCGAGACGTCGACGACCGCGAGCGCGAGCGCCTCGTCGAGCGGCACCATGGCGTCGCCGAAGCGGGAGATGCCCGCCTTGTCGCCGAGCGCGATCTTGAGCGCCTCGCCGATCGTGATCGCGACGTCCTCGACCGTGTGGTGCGCGTCGATGTGCGTGTCGCCCGTGGCCCGGACCGTGAGGTCGATGAGCGAGTGCTTGCCGAGGGCCGTCAGCATGTGGTCGTAGAACGGGACGGTCGTCGAGATGTCCGTCTTGCCGGTCCCGTCGAGGTCCAGCTCGACGAGGACGCTCGACTCCGACGTCGCGCGCTCGATGCGCGCGGTGCGCTTCACAGTCCTGCCACCTCCACCAGGGCGTCCTTGAACGCCGTCATCTCCTGCGGTGTGCCGATCGACACCCGCAGCCAACCTTCGGGACCAGTCTCCCGGATGAGGACGCCTCGATCCAACAGGCCCTGCCAGACCGCGTGGCGGTCCGGGAACGTGCCGAACAGGACGAAGTTCGCGTCCGAGTCGGCGACCTGCAGCGCGGCGCCGCCCAGAGCAGCGGGGCGCTGGGCCCGCAGCCAGGTCACCGTCGCGTCCCGCTCGGCGCGCAGGGCGTCGACCTGGGCCAGCAGCGAGGACGAGTGCTTGAGGGCCGCGCGCGCGACCGCCTGGGTCGCGGCCGACAGGTGGTACGGCAGGCGCACGACGCGCAGCGCGTCGACCAGCGTGGTCGACGCGGCGAGGTAGCCCACGCGGGCGCCTGCCAGCGCGAACGCCTTGGACATGGTGCGCGAGACCGCGAGGTTCGGGTAGCGCTCGAGCAGCTCGAGCGCGGAGGGCACCCCGGCCCGGCGGAACTCTCCGTAGGCCTCGTCGACCACGACGACGGCCGACGTGCCGGGCTCGGCGCCGTGCGGGGTGACCGCGAGCGCCGCCTCGCACACGGCCTCGACGACCTCGCGGGTCAGGGCCGTGCCCGTCGGGTTGTTGGGGCTGGCCAGGAGGATCACCGAGGGGGCGTGCGCGACGATCGCGGCGCGTGCGGCCTCGGGGTCGAGCGTGAAGTCCTCCGCGCGCCGCCCGGTGACCCAGGCGGTCGAGGTGTCGCGGGCGTACTCGGGGTACATCGAGTACGTCGGCGCGAACGAGAGCGCGGTGCGCCCGGGGCCGCCGAAGGCCTGGAGCAGGTGCAGCATGACCTCGTTGGAGCCGTTCGCGGCCCAGACCTGCTCGGGGGCCACGCGCACGCCCGACTCCCCCGCGAGGTAGTCGGCGAGGTCCTGGCGCAGGCCCAGGAAGTCGCGGTCGGGGTAGCGGTTGAGCGTCGCGGCGGCTGTCGCGACGTCGGCCGCTATGGTCGCCACGACCTCGGCCGAGGGCGCGTAGGGGTTCTCGTTGACGTTGAGCAGGACGGGCACGTCG
Source organism: Oerskovia enterophila (assembly GCF_001692445.1). Lineage (GTDB taxonomy): Bacteria > Actinomycetota > Actinomycetes > Actinomycetales > Cellulomonadaceae > Oerskovia > Oerskovia enterophila. The sequence continues at coordinate 13,665 of NZ_MAQA01000078.1, forward strand.
AGCTGCGGGGCACCGTACGGCTCGATCCCCGCGTGCTCGGACCGGACCGGGAGGTGCACCTGCGCCGCGGCGTGCGTGCGGGGCTGCGAGGTGGAGGCACCCGCCTGGGGTGCGTCGTCCGGGGACTCGAGAAGAGGAGTGGTCACCAGGACAGTCTACGAAGCCGTCCGTGAGGGACGGGTGGACGTCCGGCAGGCGGTCGGTGCGCCCGCCTCTCGCAGAGGTCCGCTCCCCGCCGGACGAGCCCGCGACCCGTCAGGCGGTGACGACGTCGGTGCCGCTCACCGTGACGGCGAGACGCGGCAGGGGCGTGGGCGCCGGACCGGCGATCACGTCGCCCGTGCTCAGGTCGAAGCGGGAGCCGTGGCACGGGCAGTCGAGCTCGCCGTCGCCCGGCGCGACCGTGCAGCCCTGGTGCGTGCAGATCGCGCTGAAGGCCTCGAACGTCCCCTCCTCGGGCTGCGTCACGAGGTAGGGGGCACCGTCGACCTGGACCGACACCGCGCCACCTACCGGCACGTCGCCCGTGGCGGTGACCGCGGTGCCCGACGGCGGCGCACCGGCCGAGCCGCCGCCTCCCGTCCCGGTACCCGCGCCGCCCGTCCCGGCGGTGCTCGTCTCGGCAGGCGCCGGGG
>NZ_MAQA01000079.1 GCF_001692445.1 Oerskovia enterophila
GTGGGGGGGGCGTCGGTCGGTGGGCGGGAAGCGAGCGATTGACGGGCACCGGGGACTCGACGAGCATGTGACCCGCACCACTTCTCGGCCGTCTCGGCGGCGGTGAGCGGCCCGCGGGCGGCTCGTCCTCCCTGTCCCGGCCGCCCTGCCGACACCACAGGAGACGCCATGACCGTGTTCGACCTCACCGGGCGCCGGGCCCTCGTCACCGGCGGGGCCCAGGGCCTCGGCGAAGGGATGGCCCGCGCGCTCGCGGCGGCGGGCGCGAGCGTCGTGATCGCAGACCTGCAGGACAGCGGGGCGCAGGTCGCGGCCGGACTGCCGTCAGGCGGGGGCCGGCACCATGCGTTCACCCGCCTCGACGTCACGGCGGAGCCGGACTGGGAACGGGCGATCGCCACGACGGTCGACGCCCTGGGTGGCCTCGACATCCTGGTGAACAACGCGGGCATCGAGATCTCCGGTCTGCTCACCGAGGTCGATCCCGACGACGTCCGGCGGATGCTCGAGGTGAACGTCCTCGGCACCACGCTCGGGATCAAGCACGGCCTGCGGGCGATGCGCCCGGGTGGGGCGGCGGGGTCCGGCGGCGCGATCGTGAACGTCTCCTCGGTCGCGGCCACGATCGCGTTCCCCGGCATCTCCGTCTACTCGGCCACCAAGTCCGCGGTCGACCGCCTCACGCGGGTCGCCGCGATGGAGAGCGGGAAGCTCGGCTACGGCGTCCGGGTCAACTGCGTCTACCCCGGCCTCGTGCCGACCGCGATGGGTGCGGGCCTCGCGAACGACATGGCGACCCTGGGGCTGTACGGCTCGGCGGAGGAGGCGGTCGGCGCCGTGGTCGACCTGACTCCTTCCGGACGCCTGGGGACGGTCGAGGACATGGCGGACGCCGTCGTGTTCCTCGCGTCGGACGCGGCACGGTTCGTCAACGGCGCGGGCCTTCCCGTCGACGGCGGAATGGGGATGTGAACCGGAGCCGGCGAGCGCGGCGACGACGCGCCTGAGTGCGGCGTGGCTGTCGTCGATCTGTCCGTCGGGCGACAGCCGCTCCGCACTCAGCGGGCCCCGCTGCGCAAAGGTGCAGTTGTGCAACCTTTGCAGTGCTGCATATAGTGCAGTAATGCACAACGCTCCGACGTCCCTCCGCGACCGCAAGCGCGCCGAGACCTGGCTCACGATCCATCAGGCGGCCGCCGCGCTGGTCCGTGAGAAGGGGCTCCAGCACGCGACCGTCGAGGAGATCGCCGCCACGGCGGGTGTCTCGCAGCGGACGTTCTTCAACTACTTCGCGACCAAGGAAGAGGCGATCCTGGGGCTCGTGCCCCCGCGCGTCTCCGACGAGGCGCTCGCAGCCTTCCGGGCGGAGACCGAGGGGCCCGCGTTCGAGCGGGTCGTGCGGTTCCTGCTCTCGATCCTGCGGTCCACGCTGCACCCCGGCGTGCCGTTCGCCGAGCGCAAGGCGCTCGTGCGGGAGCACCCCGAGCTGCGGCGGCACGCCATGGGTTACGTCTCCCAGGTCGAGGGGCTCGTCAACGACCTGCTGTCCGACCGGGCCGAGGACGGGACGGGGTTCAGCGAGCTCGCGTCGCTGGGCCTGCCCGACAGCCCCGACACCGCGCGAGCGCTCCTCATGCTCGCCGGCACCATCATGCGCTTCGCGTACTCGCGCGACCCCGGAGCCGCCCTGAGCGACGCCGACGCCGAAGCCGAGATCAGCGAAGCGATCACCATCTTCCGAGAGGTCTTCGAGGCCACGCTATGACCAACCCCACCCGAGCCGGCAGCACGCCGGCACCCACGCGAGGCGCGGCTCCCACCGCGCCCGGCCAGGCAGCGCCCGCAGCACCGGTCGCGCAGAAGGACCGCGGGATCGTCCTGCTCTTCATGGGCCTCATGGTCACCATGCTGCTCGCGTCCCTCAACCAGACCGTGCTCTCGAGCGCGCTGCCGACGATCGTGGGCGAGCTCAACGGCGTCGAGCACATGAGCTGGGTCATCACGGCCTTCATCCTCGCCTCGACCATCACCATGCCGATCTACGGCAAGATCTCCGACGTCCTGGGGCGCAAGCCCCTCCTGATCACCGCGATCCTGCTGTTCATGGCGGGCTCGGTGATCGGCGCCGTCGCGGGCGACATGAACATGCTGATCGTGGGCCGCACGGTCCAGGGCCTGGGCGGCGGAGGTCTCATGATCCTGTCGCAGGCCGCGATCGCCGACGTCATCCCCGCACGCGAGCGCGGCAGGTACATGGGGATCATGGGCGCCGTCTTCGCGGTCTCCTCGGTCGCCGGCCCGCTGCTCGGCGGATGGTTCACCGAGGGGCCGGGCTGGCGCTGGGTGTTCTGGATCAACATCCCGCTGGGCATCCTCGCAGCGCTCGCCGCGATCTTCCTGCTGCACCTGCCCAAGAAGCAGCGTGGCCCCGAGCGCGTGCGCCACGACTACTTCGGCATGGCCCTCATGGCCGTGGCCACCACGGCGATCGTGCTGGTCGGGACCTGGGGCGGCTCGCAGTACGCGTGGGGCTCGGCGACGATCCTCGGGCTCATCGCGCTGGCCGTCGTGGCCGCCGTGGCGTTCGTGCTCGTCGAGAAGCGTGCCGACGAGCCGATCATCCCGCTGCACCTGTTCGCCGACCGCAACTTCACGGTCACGACCATCGCGGCCCTCGCGACCGGGATCGCGATGTTCGGCGCGATCGGCTACATGCCGACGTACCTGCAGATGGCGACCGGCGCGAGCGCGACCGTCGCGGGCCTGCTCATGATCCCCATGATGGGGTCCCTGCTCGTCACCTCGGTCGTCACGGGGCAGATGGTCTCGCGGACCGGGAAGTACAAGGTCCTCCCGATCGTCGGGTCACTGATCCTGGGTGTGGGCCTGGCCCTGCTCTCGACCGTCAAGGCCGACACCCCGACCCCCATGATCTGCGTGTTCCTCGGGGTGATCGGGATCGGGCTGGGCAGCAGCATGCAGATCCTCACGCTGATCGTGCAGAACTCGTTCCCCCTGCGCGAGGTCGGCACCGCGACCGCAGCCAACAACTACTTCCGTCAGGTCGGCGCCACGCTGGGCTCGGCCGTGGTCGGCAGCGTCTTCATCTCGCGCCTGACCACGCTCATCGCGGAGAAGTTCCCGCAGGGCACGGGCTCGGCGGGAGGGACGGGCTCGCTCACCCCGGACCTGGTCCAGTCCCTGCCCGACGGCGTGCGCGTCCTCGTGATCGAGTCCTACAACGAGGCGCTCGTGCCGCTCTTCCTCTACATGGTGCCGCTCGCGATCATCGCGGCGATCGCCCTGTGCTTCGTCCACGAGAAGCCGCTCGCGACCTCGGTCGAGCACGAGATCGCCGCGGAGTCCCTGGCCGAGGGCCAGCTCCTGGTGACCGACGAGGACGAGGCGAGCGACGCCGTCGGGCCCCTCGAGGACGCGACCAGCGGGCCGCAGCACCGCCAGCGGTAGACCCACCGCGCACGAAGGGACCTCCGGCCGCGGCCGGAGGTCCCTCTGCATCTCGCCGTCCGGGAGAGAGCTCGTGCACTCCGAGGACGTGCGAGACTCTCCGTGACGCGAGCAGGAACGCAGGTGGGGCAAGCGGATTCGCGGCGCGGACCTTCTCCGCGGGGACCGCACTTCGGCGTCAAGGATCTGAGTTCGTCCGGCTGTGGATGAGGAGCGTCAGTGGATCTTCCAGGTGAGCTGTCGCTGGTCCCTGGGGTCGAATCAGTATGGGTTCATGACGGCGAAGAAGAACTGGTGGTCAGCTTCGATGACGACGCGTCCGGTGATCTGTCGATGGATGTCTTGCGGCTTGCGGAGGGCTGGGAGGTGGTTCGAGTCCTGCTGACGGACGTGAGCGTCCGGGTCTCGAAGGATGAGCTGTCGTCGATCGTCCAGGCGGTGGCCGCGCGGCGCTTCGCTACCGATCGTGGGCGCCTCTCCATCTGCTCGCCCGACGGCACCGAACGATGGTTCTGGTGAGTCGGTGGGCTCTCCCACTCACGACGACGGGTCGTCCGACAGCGTGTCGGGCGACCCGTCGTCGTGAGCGCAGAGCGGGACCTCAGGCCGTCGCCGCGCTGCCCGCGGTCGCCGCCACGGGGCCCGGGGCGGGACGGTCTTTCGCGAGCTCCTGGTACGACCGGTGGTCGGTGAACAGCTCGTCGCGCAGCGGGTTGCGCCGCCTGGTCACGATGACCTTGACCTGGTAGACCGCGACCGCGACGTTCGCGAGGAGCGAGACCAGGCTCACGACGAACAGCGCCGTCGGGTTGTGCGACGAGTCGACCGCGAACGCCGAGTCCGACACGAACGTCGGCACGGCCATCGTGAACATCATCCAGAACGCGAGCGTGTGAGCGCGGTGCTGGAGCCAGGCGCCCTTGCGCAGGAAGAACGCCGGGATGGTGCAGCTGATGAGCAGCGCCGCGCCCGCGTAGAACGCGTGGTCGCCCACGCAGTTGTAGACGTACGCGAAGTTCCACAGGTCGTACGCGATGATCCAGAACCACATCATGTCGGGCCAGACCATGTCCTTGAAGCGGTCGCGGGTGATGTAGATGCCGGCCCAGCCGCAGATCGTCAGCAGGTTCAGGATGCCCGCGACGCCGTTCATGATGTTCCACGAGCCGCCGACCATGAAGACGCCGTCGACCATGCCGTGCATGCCGGAGACCTGGAAGTCGCGGATCACGGCCTCGAGGATGTTGAGGCCCAGGATCGCCGGCGGGAACAGCAACGCGTACTTCATGGCCGCGATGCGGGGGTTGTAGCGGATGAGCATGAAGCCGATGCAACCCGCGAGGGCCGAGTACACCTTGACCCAGTGGAACCAGGTGCCGGTTGACGACCCGGCGCCCGCGGTGTGCGGCCACACGAAGATCGTCAGCAGGACCGGCAGGACGATGAAGATCCCGATCGCGGCGGCCTTGGACCAGCGGACCAGCTCGTTGAGGCCGACGAGGGCCGCGAGCACCACGAACCACATGACGGCGGCTTGCCAGGGGATGGAGTCGAACAGGAACACGTCGCTCCCTTTCTCAGGACGGCGGGACGGCAGGTGTCGTCCCGGCGGGTGGGGGAGGTGCGCCAGGTGGACGGGCGCGGACCCCGGCGCACCGGTGTGGTCCGTGCTGTCGCGTCACTCGGAATCGGCCCGCGCCCCCTCGAGGTGCAGCGCCTGCCGCACGATCGTCACGAGCACCGCGTCGTCGACCTCGGGACAGTTCCGGGCCAGGCCCACGAGGCCGTAGACCAGGACGTAGAACGTCTCGGGCACGTGCTCGATGCGGACCTGGTGCCGGGCCGCGTAGGCCTCGACCGTGGTGGCCTCGACGCACTCGACGACCGCGCGCACGGCGCGGTCGAGGAACCGGTTGTACAGCCCCGTGTGCTCGGCGCGCTGCAGGTCGTCGCGCAGCGGGTCGACCGACCGCAGGTGGGTGCGGAACATCGCGACGCAGTCGACGAGCGCCTTGTCGATGTTGCCCGGCTCGCGGGCCGCGTCCCACGCGTGCACGGCCTCGACGAACTCGGTGACGTACCCCTCGAGCACCGCGTCGACGAGCGTGTCCTTGTCGGGGAAGTAGTAGTAGACGAGCCCTCGCGCGACGCCCGCCCGCTCGGCGACGTCCTTGGTCGAGGTGTGGGCGATGCCCTGCTCGGCGAAGAGGTCGCGCGCCGCGAGGACGATCTCCTCGGCCCGCACCTCGGGCGCCGAACGGCGTCGTCTGGGCCTCGTGGCGTCGGTCATCTGGGGCTCCTTCCCGAGCTGATGACACCGACGCTAGGACCGCTATTGACACAGCGTCAACAGTGTTCCGGCAGGTCAGGACGTAGGTCCCGGAGAACTGGGCCGTTGGGCCTGCGACCGGGCAGTGCCCCTTGCCTCGGCCCGCGCCACGACGTGAGACGGCCCGGGGGCGACGGCGGACGTGGTCCCTCCGGGGCTGCGCGGTGTGCGACGGTAGATGGTCGGTGTCAGCACGAGCAGCGAGGAACTCATGAGCGGTGAACCCCACGTCGGGGCAGAGCTACGGGCCCTGCGGGAGCACTTCACGCGGCTGATGATGACGTACCGGTTCGGCATGGACGAGGTGATGACCAAGATCACCATCCTGCGCGACGAGTTCGCCTACGCCCACGAGTACAACCCGATCGAGCACGTGTCCTCGCGCCTCAAGTCGCCCGAGTCGCTGCTCGCCAAGGCGCGGCGCAAGGGCGTGGACCTGACGATCGAGGCCCTGCGCGCCGAGATCTTCGACATCGCGGGCGTGCGCGTCACGTGCAGCTTCGTGTCCGACATCTACAAGGTCCGCGACATGATCGCGGCGCAGCAGGACCTCGTGGTGCTCGAGGAGCGCGACTACATCTCCCACCCCAAGGGCAACGGGTACAAGAGCCTGCACCTGATCGTCGAGGTGCCCGTGTTCCTGTCAGACCGCGTGCAGCCCGTGGTCGTAGAGATCCAGATCCGCACCATCGCCATGGACTTCTGGGCCAGCCTCGAGCACAAGATCTACTACAAGTACGACAAGGCCGTCCCGCAGCGCCTGCTCGACGAGCTCAAGGAGGCCTCGCTCGCGGCCTCCGCGCTCGACGAGAAGATGGAGCGACTGCACGACGAGGTGCTCCAGCACTCGCGCGACACCGCGACCGAGCACCCCGAGGGCAAGGGGGCCAGCCCCTTCGCGCCCTCGTGGGACCTGCTCGACTCCTACCTGCGGGGCACCCCGGGAGGACAAGGCGCCACGGACGCTCCCGGTTCCGAGGACACCGGCGGAGCCTCAGGGGTCGCGGGCTAGATCAGCGTCTCGACCGCGATCCGCACGGTGTCCCCGACGTCGACCCCTTCTGCGCGACGCACCGCGGCCTTGACGGGCAGCACGAACGTCCTGCGCTCCGCGTCGGGGAAGACCGACGTCGACCAGCGCGAGCCGCCGAGCGTGACCTCGACCTTGACCGACCCGAACCCGGCCGGAGGCAGCGGGGAGTCGGCGATCTCGTCGCTGACGTCGGTGGGCAGGGCCGCGAAGACCCACGTGTCGCTGCGTGCGGTCCAGCGCCACAGCTCCGCCTCGAACTCGTACCTGGTGCCGGCCATGCGCCCATGATGCCGGGCGCCGCCCACAGGGGCGGGACGGTCGCCGTCGGCGACGTGATCGGGGTCGAGCTGCCCGCGGGGCCGCACCACCGGCTCCAGATGGTCTGACGACTCGCCAGCCCCCGGCCCCGGGAGCACCATGGAGACATGAGGGCCATCTGGAAGGGTGCCATCACGTTCGGTCTCGTCAACGTGCCGATCAAGGTGTACTCGGCGACCGAGGACCACGACGTGCCGCTGCACCAGGTGCACGACAAGGACGGCGGTCGGATCCGCTACCAGCGACGGTGCGAGGTCTGCGGCGAGGTCGTGGCGTACGAGCACATCGACAAGGCGTACGACGACGGCGAGCGCACGGTCGTGCTCACGGCCGAGGACCTGGGGTCGCTGCCCGCCGAGCGGAGCCGCGAGGTCGAGGTCGTCGAGTTCGTGCCCACCGACCAGATCGACCCCATGCTCCTGGACCGCAGCTACTACCTCGAGCCGGACTCGTCCTCGAACAAGGCCTACGTGCTGCTGCGCCGCACGCTCGAGGAGACCGACCGCACGGCGATCGTGAAGTTCGCGCTGCGCCAGCGCACGCGGCTCGCGGCGTTGCGCGTGCGCGACGACGTGCTGGTGCTGCAGACGCTGCTGTGGGCCGACGAGGTGCGCGAGGCCGCGTTCCCGACGCTCGACGAGCCCGCGAAGGTCAGCGCCAAGGAGCTCGCGATGTCGTCGCAGCTCGTCGAGTCGTTCGCGGCCGACTTCACGCCCGCGGAGTACCAGGACGACTACCAGGCCCAGCTCCGCCAGCTCATCGAGGCCAAGATCGAAGCAGGGGACACGTTCAGCACCGAAGAGACCTTCGGCGAGCAGGAGGAGAAGGGCGGCGACGGCGCCGAGGTCATCGACCTCATGGAGGCGCTGCGCCGCAGCGTCGAGAGCTCGCGCGGCAAGAAGTCGGGTGACGCCAAGGGTGAGAAGCCCGCGAAGGAGGCTGCGTCGTCGGGCACCACGAAGAAGAAGAGCGAGCGCCCGACGGCGTCGCGCGCCTCGGGCGGCAAGGCCGCCTCGACCAAGGCGCCCGCCTCGACGAAGGAACCCGCGAAGAAGACGACGCGCAAGAAGGCCTCGGCGTGACGAGCCCTGGCGTGCCAGGCTGACGCCATGACTCACGACCAGCCCGAGAACCCCGACCTCGCCCGCCTCGTCGCCGAGGCCGAGCAGCACGAACGCGACCTCGTGCTCACGCGCTTCACGCACGACGACGCGTGGCGGCTCGGCTGCCTGCTCGTCGAGCTCGCGGCCGAGCGGTCCCTGCCGATCACGATCGACGTGCGCCGCGGGCCGCAGCAGGTCTTCCACGCCGCGACCGAGGGCACCACGCCCGACAACGACTCCTGGGTCCAGCGCAAGGTGCGCGTGGTCGAGCGGTTCGGCGCGTCGTCGTACCTCATGGGGCTGCGCGCCAAGGCCAGGGGGACGACGTTCACGGCGCAGCACGAGCTGTCGCTCCAGGAGTACGCGGCCCACGGCGGGGCCTTCCCGCTGCGGGTCGAGGGCGTCGGGGTGATCGGCGTCGTGACCGTGTCCGGCCTGGCCCAGCGCGACGACCACCTGCTCGTGGTCGAGGCCCTGCGGACGTTCCTGCGGACCGCCGCCTGACGCGCCCGCCGCGCCGCCGCGCCTGACCGGGTGCGCCGACCGATGAGTTCGCCGGTCCCTGCCGGTCGAACCTGAAGAGCGCGACGCACCGCGCGCCGCGCGGGAGGAGGAGTGCGATGAGACCGATCGTCCCGAGCCTGTGGTTCAACGGAGGACTCGAGGAGGCCGTGGCCTTCTACACCTCGGTGTTCCCCGACAGCACCGTCGGCGACTCCCTGAAGATGCCCGACGGCACACTCGTCACCATCGACTTCACCTTGCAGGGCCAGCCCTTCAACCTCATCAACGGCGGCCCCGACCACCTGTTCCCGTTCAGCGAGGCCGTCTCGTTCATCGTGCGCTGCGAGGACGAGGCCGAGGTCGACCACTACTGGGACGCCCTGCTCTCGGGCGGCGGCACCGAGTCGCAGTGCGGCTGGCTCAAGGACCGCTACGGGCTGTCGTGGCAGGTCGTGCCGGTCGAGTTCGAGGAGCTCGCTCAGTCCGACGACCAGGAGGCCGTGGCGCGGATGATGGGCGTCATGATGCAGATGATCAAGCTCGAGATGCCCGCGCTGCGGGCTGCGTTCGCAGGGAGCTAGTGCGCCGTCGTCGTCGTGGTGCTCTCCTAGCGACAGTGCCGCGCGAGGCTCGGCCCTCGTCCCCACCGGCATGGGGACGAGGGCCGAGGTCTGTGGTGCGGCTGCGGCGCCAGGCAGGGCGCCGCACCCCGAGGTGGGCCAGTCGCGGATCAGCCGCCGATCAGCACGACGTCGCGTCGTAGGGTGCGACGAGGGTCGCCGTCGCCCCATCGGCCATGACGTCGAACGCGACCTCGCCGGCCGCGACCGAGGCGGAACGGGTCGCGAACCGCTGCGACGCGCTGCGGCCGGCGTCCACGCTCGCGAACGACTTGGAGCCCGCGCTCGTGCGGATCGTGACGTCCACCGCCTCGTCCCCGGCGTTGACCGCGCGGCCCGTGAGCTGGACCTTGCCCGCCACGCACTGGGCGCTCGCGGCGACGTCCACGGCCACGGGGGAGACGGGAGCCGTAGGCAGCTCGTAGGGCGCCACGTCGACCCGTCCGGTCACGGCGAGGTCGCCGTTCACGGCGTCCACCGTGACGGTCCGGCCCGCGAGCGAGCCTGCCGCGACGTCCGCCGCGGTGAGGGTGCGTCGCACCGTGCCGCACGAGGCCTCGGCTCCTGCCGCGAGCTCGGGCAGCGTGCACAGGCCCGTGGCCCCGACGCCCGTCAGCCGCACGTTGCCGGTGTTGCGCACCGTGACCTGGTTGACCACGACGTCGCCCGCGTTCACCGAGCCGGTCCCGTCGGTGTCCTCGACCGTGGGCTCGCCGACCGTCACCGCGAGCGAGGGGCGGCGGTCGACCAGGTCGACGGGCTCGCCCGTGAGCGCGACCGACGAGGCCTGGTCCGCGTTCATGTACCAGCGGGTCTCGGGGACGAAGAAGCCGTCCGCGAGGTCGCCTGCCGTCACCACGCGGTACGCGAGCGCGCACAGGTAGGTGCCGCCTGCGGGCAGGCTGCTCCAGTTGCAGCCCGGGGAGAGGTTCGTCAGGTTGCCCGTCGCGGTCGAGCGGTAGGCCGTGGTCCCGGTGTTGTAGACGCGGAACGAGTAGGGGACGCGCTCGCCGACCGTGTACGGCTGGGCCGCGACGTCACGGTCGGTCGTGTACTTCCCGAACACCGCGAGCGAGGTCACGGCTCCCCCCGCGGGGCCGCCGGTCACGGTCACGTAGCCGTACGCACGCGCCTGCGTGCCGTCGGCCGCGGTCAGGACGCTCTGGACACGGACGGGGTTGGCAGCCGTGGTCGCCGCAGCGGTCGCGGACGCCGTGAGCGCGACCTGCACCGTGGCGGTCTCGCCGACCGCGAGCGCCGGCACGTCGACCGTCGTCGCGCTCCAGCCCACGGGGGCGTCGATCGTCAGGCGCGAGGCGGCCAGCGGCGCCTGGTTCTGGTTGGTGACGCGGACGGGGACCTGGACCGTGGCGCCCGTCGCGACGGTCGTGTCCGGCACGACGGTCGAGGCGCACGTCGCGTTCAGCCACGCCTGGTCGAAGCTCGCGAACGAGATGGCGTTCATGCCCTGCGTCTCGTACAGGAGCCCGAAGCGCCCGTCGCCGAGCGGCGAGAGCGTCGAGTAGGCGCCCGACCCGGGGTTGACGACCCGGAAGCCCGGCCAGGTCGCACCGTCGTCGCACGAGAGACGTACGGTCACGTTCTCGCGGCCCGTGGTGCTGTTGGAGTTGCTGAACAGCAGCATCTTCGCCTCGGCCGAGCCCTCGGGGGCGTCGGGGTACAGGCGCGAGATCGACGCGTTGTTGGTCGGGTCGGGGAGCTGGCGGTCGAGCGTGACGGGGCCATAGGTGTGCCCGCCGTCGCTCGAGAACGCGATCTTGCGGTACTTGCTGCCCGCCGAGTCGCGCGAGTTCATCATGACGCGCCCGTCGGAGAGCTCGACCGACTTGTTCTCGTCCATGCCCGTGCCGAAGGCCTCGCCGTGCGCCCACGTGGCGCCGTGGTCGTCGGAGTAGACGCTGTAGGCCTTGTAGGTCCCGCCCGTGCGGGCCGTGAACTGCTGGACCAGGCGTCCGGCGTGCTCGCCGTAGCGCAGCTGGATGCCCTCGCCCGAGGCCGCGAAGATGCCGGCCCACGACGGGTCCTTGGCGCCCTCGGTGATGACGCGGCCCTCCCAGGTCTCGCCCCCGTCCTCGGAGACGCTGACCGCGGCGTGCAGGATCTGGCGGTTGGTCGGGTCGATGCCCGTGGCCGACCCGCCGAAGCCCTGGTCGAAGGACTTCACGTGGAAGTTGAAGATGGTGCCGGTCTCGCGGTCCACGACGTAGCTGGGGTCCGAGAACCCGTACTTGTCGGGGGAAGAGTTCGTCCCGTACCCCGCGGCCACGACGGTCGTGGCCTCCCAGGTCGCGCCGCCGTCACGGCTCACGCGCTGCAGGATCGAGTTGGGCTGCGGGGCGTCGCCCGCGTTGAACGGGCGCCCGTCGTACGAGGCGAGGATCGTGCCGTCGTTCGTCGTGGTGAGGGCGGGGATGCGGTAGTTCGCGTAGCCCCCCGTGCCGCCGACCGCGAGGGTCTGCTCGGAGAACGTCCCCGGCCCGTCGGTCGCGGCGGGAGGGAACGGGTCGAACGCCTGGGCGCTCGCGGCCGGGGCCACGAGGAGCAGGGACAGCCCGGCCGCGAGGGCCGTGCGCGACCCGCGGCGGCGGCGGGCGCACGCCGGTGTGCGCGGGTCGGGCGGGGTCGCTGGGGTGGAAGGGTGCAGTGGCATCAGATACTCCTGGCTTCGTCGGGTCAGAGCTCTTGGTGCACGGTGCGGTCCTGCGGGTGCTGTGCCTGCCCCGGGGCGCGGGGCGAGCACGGCGCGGACCTCCGCCTCGGCACCGAGTCGGGTGCGGGGGTCCGGTCTGTGGTGCTCCTGGTGCGAGGTGCCCGACGGCGGAGCGTGCGTCGGGCAGGAGGGGGCGGGACCGTCGTGGTCGTCGCGACCCGTGGTGCTGGTGAGGGCGTCCGGTCTGGACCCGGGGCGTCGGCGGCGGTGCGGACGACCCAGGACGGGGCGGGTTCGGGCGGG
>NZ_MAQA01000080.1 GCF_001692445.1 Oerskovia enterophila
CCGCCCGCCCACCCTCATCTGGAGGTCCACATGGCCGAGAACGAGCAGACCCTCACCGAGAAGGTCGCGACCGTCGCCCTGACGCTGGCCGCGGGCTGGGTCGCGCAGAAGGTCGTGAGCTTCGCGTGGGCCAAGGCCACGGGGCACGACGCCCCCAAGGACCTGGACGACCCCGAGGTCAGCATCATCAGCGCCGTCACCTTCGCAGCGGCCGCTGCGGCCGCGAGCGTGTTCGCCCGCCGTTTCGCGGGGCGCGAGGCCAAGCGCGTCGTGACGCGCCTCGCGGCCCGCGCGTCCTGAGGTCGGGGTCGGGCGGCTCCGGCGGGTCAGCGCCCGCCGCGTGACGGATGTTCCGTAGGGTGTCTCGATGCCCTCCTCTCCTGCCGCCCGACGCCGTCGCTCACCCCTCGTAGGAGGCCTCCTCGTCGTGGGGCTCGCACTGACCGGGTGCTCGTCGTCCGGGAACGGCTCCGAGGTGTCGCCCACGCCGAGCGTGGCCCCGACCGCGGTCGCGCTGCCGGGCGGCACGGTCGGCAAGGCGGCAGCCTGGGTGCTCGAGGTGCTCAACGCGGACGCCTCCCCCGACGCCGCGACGCTCGATCGGCGGTTCGCGCGGTCGTTCCTGGACCAGGTGCCTGCCGCGCAGCTCGTGCCCGTGCTGGACCAGCTCCGCGCGGACCGGGAGTGGGTGCCGGTCTCGGTCGACGTGGTCGACGCGGGCGAGAAGCAGGCCGCGCTGACGATCGTCGGGGCGAGCGGGCAGTTCTTCACGATGCAGATCGGTGTCGACGCGGACAGCCGTATCGAGACCCTGTTCTTCGGCCCGGGCGACGACCCGCACCGCGAGCCCGCGGCGAGCTGGGACGAGCTGGGCGAACGCCTCGACGCCGTGGACGCGCAGAGCTCGCTGCTCGTGGCCCGGGTCCTGGACAACGGGACGTGCCAGGCGGTCGAGGAGGTCCCTGGCGGCTCGGACCCGGACGAGGTGCTGCCGCTCGGCTCGATCTTCAAGCTCTACGTGCTGGGCGCCGTGTCGCAGGCCGTCGAGGCCGGGACGCTGACCTGGGACGACGAGCTGACCGTGACCGACGACGTGCGGTCCCTGCCCTCGGGGCAGCTCCAGGACGCGCCCACGGGCACCGCGGTCACGGTGCGCGAGGCGGCCGAGCTGATGATCTCGATCAGCGACAACACCGCGACCGACCTGCTGGTCCAGGCCGTGGGGCGTGACGCCGTCGAACGCGCGCAGGCCACGTTGGGGCACGCCGACCCGTCGCTCAACACCCCGTTCCTCACGACCCGCGACGCGTTCGCGATCGCCTGGGGCTCACCGTCGCAGGCCACCGGGTGGGCGGCGGCCGACACCGCGGGACGGCGCGCGATGCTCGACGCGCTGCCTGGCGGGCCCCTCGCCGTCGACCCCGCGGGAGTGACCACGCCCGTCTGGCAGGACGACGTCGACTGGTTCGCGACGTCGTCGGACCTGTGCGCCGCGCACGTCTGGTTGCACGACCGCGGCGAGCAGGACCCCGTGGTGCGCGAGGTGCTCTCGGTCAACCCCGGCATCGAGGTCGACGCGAAGGCCTGGCCCTACGTCGCGTTCAAGGGTGGCAGCGCGCCCGGCGTCCTGGCGGGCTCGTGGCTCGCGGAGGACGCCGCGGGCGACACGTACGTCGTGACGGTGCAGCTCGCGGCCACGGACCCGGCCGTGCTCGCGAACCCGATGGTGCTGGTCGACACCGCGGAGAGCGCGTTCGCGCTGCTGGGTGGGGCGGCGGGCTCGAAGGAGGGCGAGCTGCGCGAGGCCCCCGGGGACCGGGGCTGACCGTCGTCCTGCCCCGGCCTCGACCCTGCCCGGGATCTCCGTCGTGGGGCCTACGCGCCGGGAGCCAGCTCCGCGACAGCCTTGTCGATCCGCCGCTGCCGGGTCTCGGGGGTCTTCGCGGCCTCGATCGGCTCGACGAGCGCGCGCCGGCGGCTGAACGACAGCCCGTCGAACGCCGCACGCGCCTCGGCCGTGAGAGCTGCCGCGAGGTCGTCGGGCACGGTGACCTCGCGCGGTGCGTCGTCGACCTCGATCTCGACGTCCACCTCGTCGCCGCCCGACACCCCGGCGGCCTCCCTGTTCTCCGCGCTGAGCGCGATCATGTACCGCCCCTGGTACGGCGCGACCGAGCTGCGGTAGGTGTGCCCGCCGAGCGTGACGCGCACCGGGACGCGCTTGCCCGCGTCGAGCGCGGCGACCACGTCGTCGGGCACGGGGATGCCGGTGGCCGTCTTGCCGCTCTGGAGGATCGTCGTCCGGAATCGCATGGGCCGAGTTTTCCACCGGCCCGACGACGTCGCGCGCCGACCGCTCGACGCTCGCCCCGCCGTCGGGCCGGGTTGGAAGCCTGGGACAGGGAACGGGGGTGGGGAAGCCTGGGCCCGAGGTGGAACGTGCTGCGCGAGGTAGAACGCACCGCGCACTACCTCGCGCAGCACGTTCTACCTCGCGGTCACCTGGTCACACCGTCACACCCGGTCACGCCGTCAGCATCGCCGCCGGGTTGTCGTGCGTCAGCCGGCGCAGCACCTCGCGCTCGACGCCGCGCCGGGCGAGCATCTCGGTGAAGACGGTCGGCACGTACGCGAAGCCGTTGCCGCCGTTCTGCACCCACATCTGCTTGAGGAACACGTCGTGGCTCAGGAGCACCTGCCCCGCGAACCCCAGGTCGACGAGCCGGTGGACCGCGCCCGCGGTCGTGTGCGGGTCGGGCGAGACGCCCTCCTTGGGGTAGGTGATGTCCATGCCGACCATGTCGAACTCGAGCCACACGCCCCGCTCCGCGACGGCCCGCTGGTACTCGGGGTCCTCGGCCGAGGGGTCCATGTGGCACAGCACGACCTTCTCCGGCCGCACTCCCACCTCGTCGAGCACGAGGTCGAGGATCTCGTGCGCGCGACGCTGCCACCCGGGCAGGTGGATCTGCATCGCGACCTGCGGGTGCTCGAGCTGCGCCAGGGCCGAGGCCCGCAGCGACGCCCGCTCCCCCGCGGTGAAGTCCGGCGAGACGCCGATCTCGCCGATCACGCCCGGGCGGATGCCCGTGTCCCGCACGCCGTCGGACAGCTCGCGCGAGATCGCCGCGGCCTGCGCGTCCACGGCCTGTACCGTGATCCGCTCGCCCTCGAACTTCTCGAGGTAGGCGCCCGCCCCCATGACCACGTTGAGGCCCGTGCGGCTCGCGACGTCCGCCAGGCGCTCGGGGTTGCGCCCGATCGACTCGCTCGACGTCGCGTCCACGACGGTCCGGCCGCCGAGGGCCGCGAAGCTGCGGATCTCGGCCTCGACGGCAGCGACCGGCTTGTCGGCGATGTTGTCGGCGCAGCAGTACGGGTCCTGGCGCAGCGCCCAGGCGACCGACGCGGACACCGGCTCGCGGACCACGGCCTGGGAGAACTCGTAGCTCGGCGCGTCGAGCACACCGGAGAGGTCGTTGAACAGGTGCTCGTGGGGCAGGGTCAGCCCCAGGTCCTGCGCGGCGACGGGTCCGGTGACCGTCTGGACGAACCCGACCGGCGTGACGTTCATCGCGGGCTCACCTCTCCTGCTTCACCACCGCCGACGGCGGCGGCCACTGCGGTGTCCGCGGTCGTCTCCGGCGACTTCCCCGACGGGATCATGCCGATGACCGCGGCGATCAGCGCGATCACGGTGCCGATGATCGTGGCGGCGTAGATCGTGTGACCGAGCGAGGGGATGGCCGCGTCGATGAGGAGCGAGCCCACGAGCTGACCCGCGGTGGACGCGAGGCCCAGGAGCAGCAGGCCCAGCCCGCGGACCAGGAGCGCCATGAGCGCGATCGAGAGCAGGCCGAGCGGTCCGCCCAGGTACATCCACCACGAGCCGGGGAGCTGGAAGTCGACACCCGAGGTCATGGCGCGGATCGCGTAGGCGATGCCCAGGGCCGTGAAGCCGACCAGGAAGTTCCAGCCGATCGAGACCAGCATCGAGCCCGTGGCGTCGGCCACGGCCGCGTTGCCCGCGGGCTGCCAGCCGGCGAGGAGGCCACCGACGAACGGCATGATCGCGAGGGCGATCGTGTGCGGGGCCGAGAAGTTCGGCGAGATGACGATGACGGTCGCGACGATCGCGAGGACCGCGCCCGCGAGGCGGAAGAACGTGAGCGGCTGCTTGACCGAGGCGGTGACGCCCAGGCGGTCGCAGATCACGCCCGAGATGACGAGACCCGAGATGAGCGAGATCTGGAACGTCGCGACGCCCAGGACGCCGACCGTCACGCCCTCGGACAGGACGATGACCGCGCCGCACAGGCCGGCGAGGAAGTTCCACCACGGGATCGTGCGGCCCTTGATGAGGCGCGGGATCGCGAGCGCCTCGCGACGCGTCACGGGACGCGCGAACACGATGACGAACATCAGGACCAGTCCCGTGCCGAACGAGATGAGGGCGGCCGCGTGGCCGTCTCCGATCGTCTTGCCGAGCTGACCGTTGACCGCCGCCTGCATGGGGCCCAGGGCCCCGGCCAGGACGGTCGCGAGGACGAGGAGCGCGGTCGCGGTGCTCTTGACCTTGCTGCGCTGGGGCGACGGGGCGGCCGTCTGGGCGCCTCCCGAGCGGGAGGCGGTCTCCGGCGTGGTGTGCTTCATTGCTTGGCCGTGCCTTTCATCTTTCGACGGTACGTCGGATCGGTGGACCGATCGAACGGCCAGCCCTGGGTCGACGCTGAGTGGTCGGGCTGGGTGGGGGTCGTGCGGGTCGTGCGGGTCGTGCTGGGCCGAGCGGGTCACTGCCCCGGTGCGACGTCCTCCGGGAGGGCTGCAGGGACCTCGTCGGCGAGCGGCAGGGACTCGATCGCCCCGTCGCGAGTGGTCGTGACGGCCGCGACGCGGGCAGCCCAGCGGGCCGCCCCGACGAGGTCCTCGCCACGCAGCAGCCCGTCGGCGAGCGCTGCGCAGAAGCTGTCGCCCGCGGCCGTGGTGTCGATCGCGTCGACGCGCACCGCGGGGACGGGGGTCGGGAGCCCGTCACGCGGGACCACGACCGAGCCGTCGGCACCGAGGGTCACGACGACGTCGCCCGGGAAGGCGAGCCCGCGCACCATGGCCACGACGTCCGCGAGGGACTCGGGGGCCTCGTCCGCTCCCGCGAGGGTCGCGAGCTCGAACCGGTTGGGGACCAGGACGTCGAACCGGTCGCGGATCTCGGCGGGGACCGGGATCGCAGGGGCCGGGTTGAGGATGGTCGTCCCGGTCGCGAGACGCGTGACCGCGGCGAGCGAGCCGAGCGGCGTCTCGCACTGGCACAGCACGACCGGCGCGTCGGTGACGGCGCGCACCGCGGAGTCGCGCGAGTCGACGAACGACTCGTCGACGTCGGCGTTGGCGCCCGCCTCGATGACGATGGTCGACTCGGGCTGCTCCCAGAGGATCACTGCCGTGCCGGTGGGGTGCTCGGACACCGCGACCGACGTGACGTCGAGCCCCTCGGCCACGAGCCGGGCCGTGATCTCGCGGCCCGCGTCGTCGTCCCCGACGGCCCCGACCATCGCGACGCGGCGGCCGAGCCGCGCGGCGGCGACGGCCTGGTTGGCCCCCTTGCCGCCGGGCGAGCGCTTGAGCCCGGTCGCGCTGATGGTCTCGCCCGAGCGCGGGATCCGGTCGACGGTCAGCCGGACGTCCATGTTGAGGCTGCCGACGACCGTGATCTCGGGGGTGGTGAGCCCCCCGGGGACGGCGCTCATCAGCCTGCGAGCCAGGTCACGGCCTGGCCGAAGAGCTTCGGGTAGCCGGACCACTCCATGAACTCGCGGGGGGCCCAGTGCGGGGAGATGTCGGACGCGAAGGCCAGCGTGCGCCCCTCGCCCTCTGTGCGCACGGCGACGAGCGGGCGTCCCTCGATCGTGGCGAGGACGGTCGCGTCGGCCTTGGCCGTGAGCTTCTGGTAGCCGAGCAGGATGGGCCACTCGGCGTCGAGGCCCGCGGTCACGGGGTGCTCGACCTCGGTCAGGACGCCGCCGATGCCCTCGGGGGTCTCCTCGCGGTCGTCGTACGGGAGGATCTCGACGGGCAGCACGGCCTCGACCGCGGTGCCGTGGTAGTTGGCCTTGGCCTGGAAGCCCTGGAAGCTGAGGTAGCCGCCGGCCATCATGAGGCCGCCGCCGCGACGCACCCACTCGGCGAGGAGCTTGATGCGGTTCGGGAAGGGGCGTCCCTCGGAGAACACGACGGGCGGCAGGAGCAGGGTGTTGGCGCCGATGTCCGAGAGCAGGACGACGTCGTACGCGTCGAGCTCCTCGAGCGTCGACGGGAAGTCGGTCGCGACGAGGTGCGAGGGCAGGTGGGTGACCTCGTGGCCCTCGGCAGCGAGCGCCTCGAGCAGCTTGGCGCAGCCGATCTCCAGCTGGGCGTGCGGGAAGGCGTCGTAGCCCTTGTAGTCCGTCGCGGCATTGATCCACGACTCTCCGGCAAGCAGCACGCGGCTCATGCGGTTCTCCTCAGACGGTTCGGGCTCGGCCGCACATCGGCGACGTTGCGCAATGTTGTGTTGCTGTTGCGCAACAACCTAGGTGTGCGTCAGGCTCGTGTCAACCGGCGAC
The DNA here is from genome assembly GCF_001692445.1 of Oerskovia enterophila. GTDB lineage: Bacteria > Actinomycetota > Actinomycetes > Actinomycetales > Cellulomonadaceae > Oerskovia > Oerskovia enterophila. The sequence goes on from NZ_MAQA01000080.1 coordinate 6,603, forward strand.
CCGTCGGACGGACGCCTCCACCTCTCGGGCCCCGCGAGATGCCGCACGATCACAGCGCTCCCTGGACACCGGACGCGCCCACGACCAGCGCAGCGATAGGCTCTGGGAGCATCCGACGGCCGGGCGCACGAGCAGAGGGGTGGACACCATGACGTTGACGCAAGTTGCGCAACACGCGGGAGTCTCGACCTCGACGGCCTCGCGCTACCTGCGCGGCCAGCTCAACGTCCAGCCGGAGACCGCCGCACGCATCGACGCCGCGGTGGCCGCGCTCGACTACCGCGGCGCCACGCCGGGACGGGTCGCGCGCAGCTCCCGGTCGGTCACGCCCCCGCAGGGATCGCCCGCGCGCGGGACGGGCGTCGTCGCCCTGGTCGTCCCCGACTTCACCAACCCGTTCTTCACGACGCTCGCCGAGGAGTGTGCGGATCTCGCCGCCTCCCGCCAGATCCCCCTCGTCGTCGCCGTCTCCGGCAAGCACGGCGAGCGCAACGGCGGCCTCAGCCCGCTCATCGGCGGCACCGACGTCCTGGGCGGCCTCATCTACCTCGGGATGAGCCGCACCGACGAGCGCCTGGCCCGCGCGGTCGCGGACGGCCTGCCGGTCGTGGTGATCGACGAGGAGATCGACCTGGACCTCGCGGTGGACACCGTCACGGTCGACAACTACGGCGGCGCGTACCAGGCCACGAGCTACCTCATCCAGCAGGGGCACCGCCGCATCGCGCACGTCGCGGGCCCGTCCGAGCTCTCGACGACCCAGGAACGCAAGCGCGGCTATCTCGACGCGCTGGCCGACGCCGGGCTGACGGCCGACCCCGACCTGATCCGCCACGGCCCGTACACCGAGCAGTTCGGCGCCTCGACCTTCCCGTACCTCACCCGACCGGGCAGCGCGCCCACCGCGGTGTTCGTCGGCAGCGACATCGTGGCCGTCGGCATGCTCGGCGCGGCCGAGCTCCACGGCATCCGCATCCCCGAGGACCTGTCGGTCGTGGGCTGCGACGGCATCCGCATCGGCCAGTGGCTGCGCCCGCAGCTCACGACCCTCGAGCAGCCGGTCGCGGCGCTCGCGCTCTCCGCGGTCGACGCGCTCGAGCGGGCCATGGCCCGCCGGGAGGCGCAGGAATCGGCCGGCACAGGAGGGGCTGCCACGGGCTTCGAGCCCGCACGCACGGTCCTCCCGCTCCACCTGGTCATCCGCGGATCGGTCGCGCCGCCGTCGGCCTGACGTCCTGCCCTCGACGCGCGGCGCACCCCCGTGCGGCACCCCGTCCGATAGTGTCCACGCACCGGTGATCCCCACCTCGGCGTCGAGGCGGAGCCGGCCCCGTCCTGGCGACGCCGCCGGGCCCGCCCGTCGAGAGGACCGCCCATGCCCCCCAGGCTCAGCGCCACCGCACTCCTCTGGTGGGGCGTGGGACTGATCGTCGCAGGAGTCGTGGGCAACCTCGTGCTCCCGCCGCTCGTCTCCGAGCTCGTCTACTCGTCAGGGAGCGCCGTCTTCCAGACGATCCTCCAACCGGTCTCGTCCCTCGTGTCGGTGGCCCACTACCTGGGCGCAGGGCTCGTCGCGGCGGCCTTCACCGTGCGCGCACTGACCCGGAACCCTGGCGAGCGCTACACGGGTCCGGCACCGTACTCACCGCCCAAGCCCGGCAACGAGCCGCCCCGCTGAGCCGACCGCGACGGTTCGGCGGCGCCTCGGTGCAGAGACCTCGGCCCGTCAGACGGGCGCCTGGACCTGGGCGTCGAGCGTGCGCCGCAGGAATCCGTTGAGCGCCGCGCCGATGAACCGGCGTCCCCGGAACGTGTGGATCTGGCGGGCCGCGAGGTCCACGACGACGGGCTGGACGATCACCGCGAACTCGAGGCGCGGCTTCACGGTGGCGGCGGCGACGAGCTCGGGCGTGACGCCGTCGGCGACGATCACCGCGAACGCACCGACCCCCGACTGCATGCCGCGCAGCGAGCGGCTGCGCTGCTTGGCGAACGTCGAGACGTCCCGCGTGTAGAGGTCGACGTCCAGCGGGGACGGCGCGAAGTGCGCGACCGCTGTGACGACATGGGTACGGGACATCGCGGCGGGGACGAACTTCGCCCTGTACCCGACCATGGCCTGCACGGGACCGACCTGCTCCCACCCCACCTCGCAGCCGTCATCGACCATGCGTCGTCGGGTGGTCTCGATGTACTCGGGTGCCGTCACAGCACGTGAGCATAGGGCTTATCAGGAGAAAAGAACCAGATCGCCGAGACCGCTCATTCCGGTTGGCCTGGCCCCGTCGTGGCTCACCCCGCCACAGCGGTGAGGGTCTCCAGGAGAGAGCCGATCACGATCAGGTAGATGAGTGCGAAGAACACCGTGTGCAGACCGCTGAAGAGCACCGCGTCGCGCACCTTGCCCGGGGCGCGGAAGTAGCCGAGGAACTTCCGGAGGAAGCCGACCGGGTGCGCCAGGTCCCAGCTGTTGAACCGGATGTACCGACCCAGGTAGATGCCGAACGAGACGAGCACGAGGACCACCGCGACCACCAACCAGGACGCCGGTCGCTCGAACGGCTGGGGGTCGTCGGGGTAGCGCAGCACGGCGTCGAACATCTGCACCAGGAAGATGTTGACCACGGTGTTGAGGACCCCGGACATCGCGAGGGACAGGACCGCGACGATGTCGTACCAGAGCGGCACGTCCTCGCCGTCCTTGCGGTGGCTGAAGTTGAGCTCGGTCACGAGGTACCCGGCGTTGGGCAGGAGCAGCAGCCAGACCACGAGCCCGGCGGCCGCGACGGTCACGACGAGCCACGTCGGCGCTCCGGCCGCGCTGAGCGCCAGGTCGCCGACGATCCAGAACGTCAGCACGAACACCGGCAGCACCGACAGCCCGATGTTGAGCAGCATGGGCCGGTAGACCTCGGTGCGGAACAGCGGGGCGCGCAGGAGGACGAGCGCGAACGCGAAGACGTTCAGGAGGATCACGCCGAGGAACAGCAGGTTCATGGTGGGCTCTCGTGGTGCGGTGCGGGCAGGTGAGGCGCGGGTGCCGCTCGGGCCGCGCGGGCGGGGACCGAGCGGCCCGGCCGCGGTCAGGTAGACCACGGTAGGGCCCGACGGCGCCTCCGCCAGCCCGCGCGACACGTCACCCCCGCGGCTAGCGTGGGTCGCGCGGGAATCTCGAGCTCCACCGATTCGTCCAAGGACGGGCGACCGAACCCCGGGAGTCACAGTGACGCACCACGACGAAGCAGCGACGCCGCCGGCGGCTCCCGGCCCCGGGAAGGACGCGACGCCCGCGGCAGGGGGTGCCGGGACCCCGACGCCCACGGGCGCCGCACCCGGCGGCTCAGCGACCCTGATGCTCACGCTCGCGACGATCGGCTTCGCGGTGAACTTCTGGGCGTGGGCCCTCATCAGCCCGCTCGGTGGCGCGTACAGCAAGGCGCTCGGCCTGTCGGCCGTGCAGCAGTCGGTGCTCGTCGCGGTGCCGGTCATCGTGGGCTCGCTCGGCCGCATCCCGGTCGGTGCGCTCACGGACCGGTTCGGGGCCAGGATCATGTTCCCGCTGGTCAGCGCAGCGACGATCCTGCCGGTGCTGTTCATCGGCTTCGTCGCCGACAGCTACCCGATGCTCATCCTGGGTGGCTTCTTCCTGGGCCTGGGCGGTACGGCGTTCGCGGTCGGCGTCCCGTTCGTCAACGCCTGGTACCCGCCGGCGAGGCGGGGGACGGCGATCGGGATCTTCGGGATCGGCATGGGCGGTACCGCGATCTCGGCGTTCACGACCGTGCGGATCTCCGACACGTACGGCGAGACCGCACCGTTCGTGCTCGTGGCGTGCGTCCTGGCCGTCTACGCGGTCGTCTCGTGGCTCCTGGTGCGCGACGCCCCGGGCCGCGTCCCTGCCGCGCACGGGAGCTTCCTCGCGCGGACCTGGGCCACGTTCAAGCTGCCCGCGACGCTCCAGCTCTCGTGGCTCTACGCCGTGGGCTTCGGCGGTTTCGTGGCGTTCAGCGTCTACCTGCCGACCTTCCTGGTGAACGCCTACGACCTGACGGCTGCCGACGCCGCCGCGCGGACCGCGGGGTTCGTGGTCCTCGCCGTCGCGATGCGGCCCGTGGGAGGCACGCTCTCGGACAGGTTCGGCGGCATCCCCGTGTCGGTCGTGTGCTTCGCGGTCGTGACGGTCCTCGCCGCGGTCGTCGCGTTCCAGCCCGACCTGGTGCCGCTCGGGACCGTCGCGTTCCTCGGGCTCGCTGCTGGGCTCGGCGCGTCGTCGGGCGCGACGTTCGAGCTCGTGGCCAAGGTGGCCCCGCAGGACAAGGTCGGCGCGGTCACGGGCCTCGTGGGCGCGGCGGGCGGCCTCGGCGGGTTCATCCCACCGCTCATCATGGGCGCGGTGTACCAGCTCAACGGGGACTACGGCCTGGGCTTCGCGGCCCTCGCGGTGACGGCACTCGTCACGCTGCTCTTCACGCTGGGACCGGTGCGGCGAGGCACGCGCGGCTGACGGGCGGCGCGGCACCCGCGGCTGACGAGCGGCACGGCCCGCTCCTCGGACGGTCCTCGTCCGCCGTGTCGCCACGCGTGGCCCCTCGCCCGGCGCGTCGGCCTACGGTGTCTCCATGGACCCGCGCGCCTCCGATGAGTTGTCAGAAGCCCACCGGGCTCCGGACCGGCCACGTTCTGACGACACGTCCGAGCCGGGCGAGTTGTCAGAAGCCCACCGGGCTCCAGACCGGCCACGTTCTGACGACACGTCCACGCCGGGCTGCAACCCGCCGGCGAGCTCGACGAGCCGTCCCGAGGGCCGCTCGCCCACCGACCACACGGCTGCCGGGCGAGTGCACTCGGTCGAGGAGTACCGCGACCACGTCCTGACGCTGGTCGCGCCGCTGGCCGCCGAGCAGGTCGCCCTCGACGCGCTCGCGACCGGGACCCCCGCGCGGCGCGTGCTCGCGCACGACGTCCGCTCGCTCCTCGACGTGCCCCGCTTCGACGCCTCGGCCATGGACGGGTACGCGGTCCGCAGCGCGGACCTTGCGACCGCGAGCGCCGCGTCACCCGTGACGCTCCGGGTCGTGGGCGACATCGCGGCGGCTCCCACGGCGACGGTGCCCTCGCCCGCCACCCTCGCCGACGCCCCACCCACGACC
>NZ_MAQA01000081.1 GCF_001692445.1 Oerskovia enterophila
CGGGGCCGCGGGGTTCCTGCTCAAGGACGCCGACCCCGAGTCGCTCGTGAGCGCGGTCCACCGGGTGCGGGCGGGCGACAGCCTGCTCGACCCCGGCGTCACGCGACGGATCATCGAGCGCTACGTCGAGCTCTCCGACTGGCACGCGGGCTCGGGCGTCGCGAGCGCCCCCGGCGGCGCGTCGGGGCTCGAGCTCGCGACCCCGCGCGAGCGCGAGGTGCTCCTGGCCGTCGCGCGCGGCCTGTCCAACAAGGAGATCGGGGACGAGCTGTTCCTCTCGGAGGCGACCGTCAAGAGCCACGTGCGCTCGCTGCTGACCAAGGTGGGGCTCACGAACCGCGTCCAGCTCGTGATCCTCGCGTACGAGGCCGAGGTGGTGCGGCCGGGGCGGTGACGGGTGATGGCGGGTACCGACGGGTGCTGACGGGCCGGCGCGGCGTAGGCTTTCCAGGGGGCTCGGCCCGGGCCCACCACACCTTTCTCGAAGGACACAGGCAGCACCATGGTCAACCTCGCGTACGTCATCGCCGGATCGGAAGCCACCGGGGGAGCCGGCATCCAGGCCGACCTCAAGACGTTCCAGGAGCTGGGCGTCTACGGCGTCGGGACCCTGACGTGCATCGTGTCGTTCGACCCCGAGAACGACTGGGGGCACCGGTTCGTCCCGGTCGAGCCGCAGGTCATCGCGGACCAGTTCGAGGCCGCGACCAGCACGTACGACCTCGACGTCGTGAAGATCGGCATGCTCGGCACGCCCGCGACGATCGACGTGGTGGCCGAGTCGCTCGCGAGCCAGCGCTGGCACCACGTGGTCCTCGACCCGGTCCTGATCTGCAAGGGCCAGGAGCCGGGCGCGGCCCTCGACACCGACACCGCGCTGCGCGAGAAGATCCTGCCGTTCGCCACGGTCATCACCCCGAACGTGTTCGAGGCCAAGATCCTGTCCGGCATGGACACGATCGAGTCGGTCGACGACCTGGTCGAGGCCGCCGAGCGCATCCACGCGCTGGGCCCGGACTTCGTCGTCGTCAAGGGCGGCGTCGAGCTTCCTGGCCCGGACGCCGTCGACGTCCTGTTCGACGGCCAGGAGATCACGGTCTTCTCGGTCCCCAAGGTGGGCGAGGAGCGCGTGAGCGGCGCGGGCTGCACGTTCGCCGCGGCGATCACCGCGGAGCTCGCCAAGGGCAACGACGTCGAGCGCGCCGTGGGCGTCGCGAAGCAGATGGTCACCGAGGCGATCGAGGCGCGCGTGAGCTCGCACGCGCCGTTCGACACGGTGTGGCAGGGCGCGTACACGGACTGACCGGGTACGGGGAGGGGCCCTTCCCGACGACGTCACGCGCCCGGGCGAGGTCTCCTCGCCCGGGCGTCGTGCTGCCCGGGGGACCGACCGCTCCGCGTGCCGCGAACGCACGGTCCGGGCGCTCCGCACCTGCCGACCCGACCGACCACCAGGCAGACGCGTGGACGCGCCGGGACCCGGAGCACTTAGGCTTCCGACCTGTGAGCGACAACCTTCCCCCCGAATCCACCGACGGCAACGGCCGCACGGGCGCCCGGCACGAGGTCCCGGCGCCGCTGCGTGACGACGTCCGCCTCCTCGGCCGACTGCTCGGCACGGTCCTGACGGAGACGGGGGACCCCGCGCTGCTCGACGACGTCGAGCAGCTGCGCGAGCTCTCGATCCGCGCGTACGGCGAGCACGCCGACGCCGCGCTCGAGGAGGCCGAGCGCCTCGTCGAGAGCTTCAGCCACGAGCGCGCCGAGCAGGTCGCGCGCGCGTTCACGGTCTACTTCCACCTGGCGAACCTCGCCGAGGAGCACCACCGGGTGCGCGTCCTGCACGACCGCGAGGCCGAGCTGGCCCCGTCCGTGGTCGACGACACGCTGCCCGAGGCCTTCACGCAGCTCGCCGACGAGGTCGGTCACGCCGAGGCGCTCGCCCGGCTCCAGCGGCTCGAGTTCCGCCCTGTCCTCACGGCTCACCCGACCGAGGCCCGCCGGCGGGCCGTGTCCGCCTCGATCCGTCGCCTGTCGGCGCTGCTGACCGAGCGCGACGGCCTGCCGGCCGGCGGCGCGTCGCTCGCCGAGAACGAGCGCAAGCTCCTCGCCGAGATCGACGGCCTGTGGCGCACGTCCCCGATCCGCGCCGCGAAGCCGACCCCGCTCGACGAGGTCCGCACCGCGATGAGCGTGTTCGACGCGACCCTCTTCTCGGTGTTCCCCACCGTCTACCGTCGCCTCGACGACTGGCTCCTGGCGGACAAGGCGGGTCACGACCGCCCGCTCGCCGCGCCGTTCGTGCGTCTGGGCACCTGGATCGGTGGCGACCGCGACGGCAACCCGAACGTCACGGCAGAGACCACGCGCCAGGCCGCGACGATCGCGGCCGACCACGCGCTCCGGGCTCTCGAGCAGGCCGCCCAGCGGATCGGGCGCACGCTCACGCTCGACGAGCAGGGGACGCCCGCCTCCGACGGCCTGCGATCGTTGTGGCAGAAGCAGCGTCAGCTCTCCGAGGCCATCACGGCCGAGGCCGCGTCCGAGTCGCCCAGCGAGCCGCACCGTGCGGTCATGCTCGTCGTGGCCCGTCGCGTCGCGGCGACGCGCCTGCGTGACGCCGACCTCGCGTACCAGACGCCCGAGCAGCTCGAGGCCGACCTCAAGGTCGTCCAGGACTCGCTCATCGCGGCGGGCGCTCCCCGCGCGGCCTACGGCGACCTGCAGCAGCTCGTGTGGCAGGTCCAGACCTTCGGCTTCCACCTGGCCGAGCTCGAGGTCCGTCAGCACTCGCAGGTCCACGAGGCAGCCCTCGCGGAGATCGCGGAGCACGGCGTGCACGGCCAGCTGTCCGACCGCACGCGCGAGGTCCTCGACACCTACCGCGCGATCGGCTCGATCCAGCAGCGCTACGGCATCCGTGCCGCGCGCCGCTACATCGTCTCGTTCACGCAGAAGCCCGAGCACCTGGCCGCGGTCTACCAGCTCGCCGAGCACGCGTTCGACGGCGCGGACGACGCCCCGGTGATCGACGCGATCCCCCTGTTCGAGACCTTCGCCGACCTCGAGGCGAGCGTCGAGATCCTCGAGGCCTCGCTCGACCTGCCCCAGGTCCAGCGCCGGCTCGCCGAGAACGGCCGCAAGGTCGAGGTCATGCTCGGCTACTCGGACTCCTCCAAGGACGTCGGCCCGGTCTCGGCCACGCTCGCGCTGCACTCCGCGCAGAGCCGTATCGCCGAGTGGGCGCAGCGCCACGAGATCAACCTGACGCTGTTCCACGGCCGTGGCGGTGCGCTCGGGCGTGGCGGCGGCCCCGCGAACCGCGCGGTCCTGGCCCAGCCCCCGGGCTCGGTCGACGGCCGCTTCAAGCTCACCGAGCAGGGCGAGGTCATCACGGCCCGCTACGGCGACGCGACGATCGCCGCCCGGCACATCGAGCAGGTCGCGGCCGCGACGCTGCTCGCCTCCGCGCCGTCGGTCGAGCGCCGCAACGCAGAGGCCACCGCGCGCTTCGCCGACGTGGCCGCCGCGCTCGACTCGTCGTCGCGCGAGCACTTCCACGCGCTGGTCCGCAGCGAAGGGTTCCCGCAGTGGTTCTCCGAGGTGACCCCGCTCGAGGAGGTCGGCCTGCTGCCGATCGGCTCGCGCCCGGCCCGCCGCGGACTGTCGGTCGAGTCGCTCGAGGACCTGCGCGCGATCCCGTGGGTCTTCTCGTGGTCGCAGGCCCGCATCAACCTCGCCGGCTGGTACGGCCTGGGCACCTCGCTCCGCGAGTTCGGCGACCTCGAGCGGCTGCGCGAGGCGCACCGCGAGTGGCCGCTGTTCGCGACGCTCATCGACAACGTCGAGATGTCGCTCGCCAAGGCCGACGAGCGGATCGCGGAGCGCTACCTCGCGCTCGGCGACCGCGACGACCTGGCCGAGAAGATCCTCGAGGAGCTGCGCCTGACGCGCGAGTGGGTCCTCAAGATCTCGGGCAGCGAGTGGCCGCTGGCCGGCCGCCGCGTCCTGGGCCGCGCGGTCCAGCTGCGCAGCCCGTACGTCGACGCGCTCTCGCTGCTCCAGCTGCGCGCGCTGCGCGGCCTGCGCTCGGGTGCCGAGGGCGAGTACAAGGACGGTCTGCAGCACCTGCTGCTGCTCACGGTCAACGGCGTCGCGGCCGGCCTGCAGAACACGGGCTGACCCGACGGGGCCGGACCTCGGGGGCGCCCGGGCTCCGGCAGCTGCGGCCCGGGGGTGCCGAGCATGCGGTGGGCGTCCGTCTCGACCCAGGGACGGACGCCCCGGCCTGCCCCGCCGCACCGGCCGGCTCCGCTGCTCGCCCGGGCTCGTGCCACCGCACACCGCACCCGGCCACCCGGGGCGGGCTGCGCCGTCGGGCCTCTCAGCCCAGGCGCGAGCGCAACCAGGCGATGTCCGGCCCCATGTCGCCGTGCGTCTCGCAGATCACGGGCGCCCCGGCCGAGGCGACGACCGCGACCAGCTCGTCGGGCGGGACGAGCCCGTCGCCGAAGTGCGCGTGGCGGTCCGCCCCCGAGTCGAACGTGTCCCGGCTGTCGTTCGCGTGCACCAGGTCGATCCGGCCCGTCACCGCGCGGACCCGGTCCGCGGCGGTGCTCAGGTCGATCCCGCCCGCCCAGGCGTGGCAGGTGTCGAGCGTGAAGCCGACCTGGTCGCCACCCTCCGCAGCCCCGATCGCGTCCCACAGCCGCCCGATGCTCTCGATCGTGCGGGCCATCGACCTGGCCCCGCCCGCCGTGTTCTCGATCAGGACGGGGACCTTGGCGTCGAGCGCGTCGATCGCCTTGCGCCAGTTGTCGTAGCCGACCGCGACGTCGTCGTTCGCGGTCACGTGGCCGCCGTGCACGATCACGCCCTTGGCGCCGATCTCGGCTGCGCCGTCGACGATCTTCTGGAGCGACTTGCGGCTCGGGATGCGGATGCGGTTGTTGGTGCTCGCGACGTTGATGACGTACGGCGCGTGTACGTAGACGTCGAGGTCCGCTGCCGCGGCGTCCGCGCGCAGGGCCTCGGCCCCGCCCGGGTAGGTGAACTCGGCGCCCTTCCAGCCCTGCGGGTCGCCCAGGAAGACCTGGACCTGGTCGGCGCCGATCGCTCGTGCCTGGTTGACGGCGTCGGCCTGGTCGACGTGTGCTCCGATTCGCATGAGGCCCACGCTACGTGCAGCGGGGGACGCCTGGCGCGGTGAGCCCGCACCCGAGGGCCGACGACCCGTCCACGGCGCGCGCCGTGCCCGCACGACGGCGAGCCGCGTCCCACCTTCGGCGAGGGAGCCCCTCAGAGCAGCGCCGCGAGCGCGTCGAGCCGGCCCTTCCAGAACTCCTTGAGCGGCGCGACCTCGTCGACCGTCGGCACCCCCGAGTAGCTCACCGCGACCCGGGTCCGGGAGCCTCCGGCCACGCCCGGGTTCGCGGCGTCGAAGCTCAGGAGCACACGGCGCGCGCGCCCGGTCGCTCCGCCCACGGCCTCGTTGGGCCAGCGCAGCCGCACCGACCGGTCTATCGTCCGCCCGACGACGTCGAGGTCGCCCGCGACCCCGACCTCCGCCAAAGCGGGAGCCAACCACGCGGCGCGGGCGCCGTCGTCGGACACGAGGGCGTAGACCGCCGCGGGCGTCGCGTCCACCGTCCTGGTGACCGAGACGTCGAACGTGCCGTCGGCCCGCTGCCCGGGCGCGCGTAGCCCGCGCTCCTGCTCGTAGGCGACCGTGAGCGACTGCGCCCACCACGCGTCGACGCCCTGGTCCTCGACGAGCCAGGTCGCGATCCGGGTGTGCGTCCACCCGGTCGCGCCCTGCGCGTCGAGGAGCTCGAACCAGGCTGCCCGGGGCTGCCCCGTCGCGGCCACGACCGCGTCGTCCCCGACCGTCTGCGTGCTGCGTCTGGTGACCATGCGACCACGCTACGGCGCGCCCCCGGGCCTGTCAGAAGATGCGGCCGGCAGGTACCGGCCGCGAAGCCCGGGCTGCCTGCGGGACGCGGCATGATGGACGCATGGCCATCTTCGCTTTCTCCGTCGCCCCGCTCGGTGCCGGCGAGTCCGTCACGGACTCCGTCGCCGAGGCAGTCCGCATCGTCCGCGCCTCGGGTCTGCCGAACCGGACGACGTCGATGTTCACCGAGATCGAGGGGGAGTGGGATGAAGTCATGGACGTGGTCAAGCGCGCGACCGAGGCCGTCGGCGCGGGCGGGCACCGGGTCTCGCTCGTGCTCAAGGCGGACATCCGCCCAGGTCACACGGGGGAGCTGACGGGCAAGGTCGAGCGCGTCGAGGAGCGGCTCGCGCGCGACTGAGCGTCACGCACCGCCCGCGTCCCACAGGGTGAAACGGGCGTTTACGGCGTGCACTCACGGGCGTCGTAGGCTATGCGGCAACGCCGCCGTCCCGGGCAGCGTTCGAGGCTGCGTTACGAGCCGTGTCACAAGTCGCAGGAGACCACGATGCCCCTCTTCGAGGTGGACGCCGAGCGTCCAGTTCTCGTCCGCCCGTCGCAGCCGGCGGGTGGGGGGTTCGGCACGGTCGCGCAGCGCGTGGTCGACGGTCACCTGGACGGCCTGCTCGGTGAGCAGATCTTCCCCGTGCGGCAGGGGTCGTCGGTCGAGGAGCCGCACCTCCTGGCTCTCGACGCGGCCGGGTTGCCCGTGGTCATCGAGGTCGTCGCCGAGCTGACCGAGGAGACGCTCACCCGGGCCATGAACCATGCGGGCCGGGCTGGCCAGCTCACGCGCGCCGAGCTCGCGAGCCGCTACGCCGGGGGCGCCGGGCGCTTCCAGCAGGACGTCTCGACGTTCTACGACAACGTCCCCTTGACCCGCTCGCAGGCGACGTCGCGCGCCACGGGGGCCCGCCTGATCGTCATCTGCTCGAGCGCGGAGGACGGGATCGTGGACGCCCTCGACTTCCTGCGCCAGCCGGGGTCGTCGGTCTCGGTCCTCAAGCTCGGGGTCATGCACGGCGCCGACGGCCGCCGGTTCGTCGACGTCTCGCCCCTGGTCCCCGAGCGCCGGTCACGCTCGACGGTCCCCGCGGCGCCGCCTCGTCCCGCGGTCGGGACCCGGTCCGCGGCGGCCACGGCCGACTTCGCGGAGGGCGTCGCGGTGGGTCGCGCTCTGACGGGCAAGCTGCCGATCGTCACGCAGCGCTCGCGCGCCGACCGTCGTCGCGGCACGGAGCTCGGGGCCGCAGAGACGACCTACGGCTCGTCCCGCTGCTGGCGAGCCCCCCGGGGGACGAGGCCTCGGAGCAGGGGCGCTACTCGTCGTCGTCGGCGTACTCGAGCCCGCCCGACGACGCCCTGTCGTCGCGCACGCCCAGCCGGTCCTCGATCCTGACGCGCGAGTCCATCAGGACCCGCGAGTCGATCCGGACGCGGGAGTCCGTGCTGACGCGCGAGTCGTACCAGGCCGAGGAGCCCGCGTACGACCCGTTGTCCTACCAGCCGCCCGCGAACGTCCCCGTGGTCGACGCCCTGAGCACGATCGACCCGCTGGGTCAGGACCTGGTGCTGTCCCCACCTCCCACGTCCGCCTCGCCCCTCGACGACGACCCGGACGACGACCCCGACCTCCACGCGCTCGCTCGGGCCTTCGGGACCCCGGTCTCGCTCGTCTGGTCGCGCCCGCGTCGTGGGCAGCGCTTCGAGGCGGTCCTGTACCCGGACGGCTTCATCGAGCTGAACGACGGCGCCCGCTTCCGTCACCCGGACGCGGCAGCGGTCGCGGTGTCGGGGACCGCGACGGCGGACGGGTGGAGCGTGTGGCGCCTGGGCGACGGCGGCCCCACGCTCACGGACGCGTTCCGCGAGCAGTACGCCTGACGCCCGGCCACCGCGCCTGACGCCCGGCCGGCGACGACGCCGACGACGGGGCGGCACGCCTGCGGGCGTGCCGCCCCGTCTCCGTCCTGGGGGGAGTCAGTCCGTGCTGCGCACCATGGTCCGGATCCCCACGGCCAGCCCGACGGCGGCGGTCACGACCGCGGCCACCCAGCCCCAGGCGGCGGCCGACGAGGTCAGGTCGCCAGCGAACAGCGAGCGCTCGGCGTCGACCAGGTAGGTCAGGGGGTTGAGGTGGGCTGCGGCCCGCATCCATCCAGGCCCGGTCTCGAGGGGCAGCAGCATGCCGGACAGGATCATGAGCGGGAAGAGCAGCGTCTGCTGCACGAGCCAGAACATCCACTCCTGCTTGCGCACCGCGAGGGCCAGGGCGTAGCTGAGCGACCCGACCCCGACGCCGAAGATCGCGAGCATGAGCAGCCCGAGGACCGCGCCGACGGGGTAGAGCTCGAACCCGAACGGCAGCATCACGAGGACGACCACGACCGACTGCGCCGCGATCGGCACCATCTCCTTGAGCGCGCGCCCCACGAGCAGAGACGGCCGGGACAGGGGCGAGACGAGCATGCGCTCGTGAGCCCCGGTGTTGAGCTCCTGCTGGAGGTTCGCGCCCGTGGTCGAGGTGCCGAACAGCGTGGTCATCACGAGGATCGACGGCACGAACCACTGCCAGACGCTGCCACCCAGCGTCCCGGCCGCGCCGCCGTCCTGCCCGCTGAGCGTGCCGACGAGCAGCGGCCCGAACAGTGCGAGGAACACGAGGGGCTGGACCAGGCCGAACACGACCGAGAACGGGTCGTGGAGCAGGGGCCGCAGCTCGCGGACCAGGACGATGCTGGTGTCGCGGGCCAGGTGGGTGAGCCGGCCGCGGGGGCGCGCGCCGGGGCGGCCCCCGACCGGGCCGGCCCGACGGGGACCGGCGGGCCCGCCGCCGGGCGGGGCGGGAGAGGTCGTGGTTCCGACGGTGCTCATGCTGCGTCCTTCCCGGAGAGCGCGGCGCCCTCGCTGGTCCGTGCGGTGACGTGGTCGGCGGCGTCAGACGGGTCGCCGCCCGAGGTACTGGCCTTGTCTGCTGCGCCCGAGGTACTGGTCTTGTCTGCTGCGCCCGACTCGCGCAGGCTGCGCCCGGTCAGCGCGAGGAACACGTCGTCGAGCGTCGGGCGGTGGACCTGGGCCGAGGTCACGGTGATGCCCGCGTGGTCGGCCGCGCGCAGCAAGGCCGGGAGCAGCGCGGGGCCGTCCGTGACCCGTGCCGTGACCTGGGTGCCGCGGGCCGGGGTCTCGTCGGTCTCGACCTCCCGTACCCCGTCGGCGCGGGAGACGAGCTGCGCGAGGCGAGCGCCGTCGTCGGGCACCGTGGTCTCGAGGACCACGCGGTCCCCGGCGAGGTTCGTCTTGAGCGCCTCCGCGGTGTCGTCCGCGATGACCTCGCCGTGGTCGACGACCACGACGCGCTCGGCCATGGTGTCGGCCTCGTCGAGGTAGTGCGTCGTCAGGACGATCGTCATGGGGTCGCCCGCCCGGGTGAGCGCGTCGGCCCGCATGCGCAGGACGTGCTCCCACAGGTTGGCGCGGTTGTGCGGGTCGAGCCCGGTCGAGGGCTCGTCGAGGAACAGGAGCGAGGGCGCGTGGACCAGGCCCATCGCGACGTCGAGGCGCCGACGCTGCCCGCCCGAGAGGTCCGCGACCTTGCGCGTGCGCAGCGAGGTCAGGTCGAGCGCCTCGAACAGCTCGTCGGCGCGGCGCCGCGCGGACCGACGGTCGAGGCCGTAGACGACGCCCTGCGTCACGAGCTCGTCGACGGCGCGCTGGTTGTGGCCCGCGGCGTTGCCCTGCCCGACGTACCCGATGTGGTGACGGACCTGCGCGGGGTGCGCGACGACGTCGTACCCCGCGACGGTCGCGCTGCCCGCGGTGGGCGCGATGAGCGTCGTGAGCATGCGCAGGGTCGTGGTCTTGCCGGCCCCGTTGGGTCCCAGGACGGCGACGAGCTCGCCCGGCTCGATGTAGAGCGAGATCCCGCGCACGGCGTGCACGGTCTCGTGGCGGCTCACGACGAAGTCCTTCGTGAGGGAGCGGGTGTGGATCACGGTGTCCTCCAGGAGTGGGTGATGACTCCACCCTGTCGGGGGTAGCGGTCAGGTTCTGTCCGCTACCTCGTGCGACGCTGGGAGCATGCTCGAGACATCGGCCCGGCTCCTCGCCCTGCTCTCCCTGCTCCAGGCCCGGCGGGACTGGCCCGGGGAGGCCCTCGCCGACCGCTTGCGCGTCAGCCCACGCACCGTGCGGCGCGACGTCGACCGGTTGCGCGAGCTCGGCTACCCCGTACGCGCGACCAAGGGGCCCGACGGCGGGTACCGCCTCGACGCGGGCGCCGAGCTCCCGCCCCTGCTGTTCGACGACGAGCAGGCCGTCGCGGTCGCGGTCGCCCTCCAGACGACCCACGTGGGCGGGATCGAAGAACCTGCGCGCCGTGCGCTCGCGACCATCCGCCAGGTCATGCCCGCGCGGCTGCGCGGACGCATCGACGCGCTCGAGGTGACCGCGGTCCGGTCTGCGCGGGACGAGGCGCGGCCGGTCGTCGACCAGGCCGTGCTGGTCGCGGTGGGGAGCGCGGTGCGGGCGCGCGAGGTGCTGCGCTTCGACTACGACGGCGGGTCCTCTCCGCTGCTCGGGTCGGGCGACGCGGCATTCCGGCCTCCGCGGCGGGCCGAGCCCCACCACCTCGTGACGTGGGGAGGTCGCTGGTACCTCGTCGCGTGGGACCTCGAGCGCGAGGACTGGCGCACGTTCCGCGTGGACCGCATGACGCCCAGGACCCCGACGGGGCCGCGGTTCGCGCCGCGGGCGCTGCCGGCGGTGCCCCCGGGCGCGGGCTCGGAGGCTGGGGGCGAGCGGGAGCGGAAGGGCAGGGACAAGGAGCCCGACGTCGCCACGTACGTCACGCACGTCTTCTCCCGCCCGCGGTGGCCCGTCGAGGGCGAGGTGGTGCTGCAGGCGCGGGCCGACGCGCTCGCGCCCTGGGTCGGCGACCAGGGCGTCATCGAGGCGATCGGCCGCGATCGGTCCCGACTGGTCGCCGGCTCGTGGTCCTGGCGCGGGCTCGCGGCCTGGGTCGGGATGTTCGACGTGCCGTTCGAGGTGGTCGGCCCCCAGGAGCTGCGCGACGCGGTGCGCGAGCTGGGGGAGAGGTACCGGGGCGCGATCGAGGGTGGATGAGCGTGGCTGCGTGGAGGGTGCACGCAGCCGGTCCCCCGCGAGCGTCGGCGACGCGCGGGAGAGCGGTGGAGCGGGGAGGTGCTCGGAGCCCTCGGAGGAGCGAGGTCGTGCGGACCGAGGCGCGCCGACGCGGTGTGCCGAGGGGCGGTGACCGGGGTCACCTCCGGCCAGGTTGACCTGGGGGTTCACGTCCCCGTAATGTTCTCGAAGTCAGCCCGGCAGGGAGAAACAGACACCACTGCGAAGCTCCTCGGAGCCGCCGCGAAGTGGCTGTTCCCGGGGCTGGAATCCGAAACTCGAGCTGGTCGCCTCGCGCCTCCAGAACGAACGACGGAGCCGATCTTCCAGTTTTGACCCGGTTCGCCCGGGTTTGAAACGAAGAGGCCGGTCTGGTAGGTTTAAGAAGTTGCCCCGAGTGAAGGCCTGGAAACGGGTTGGAGTCGGTGCGTGTCGGTTGCTTGAGAACTCAACAGTGTGCTTGATAGTTAATGCCAATTGTCCTGCATGGGCGCATGGTGTGCACCTTCGGTGTGTGTTGTGTGTTCGTGTTGAGACTTCTTATTTGGTATGAATTGAAAACGTCATGTTTTCGGTTTGTAGCCATGATTATGGACCTTCGGGTCCGCTTCGTATGGTTGTTAGCC
>NZ_MAQA01000082.1 GCF_001692445.1 Oerskovia enterophila
GGGGTCTCCTCGCGTCGGTGGGAGGTCGAGCCGGACGGTGCAGGGTCGGTCGCGCCGTGTCGCCGCACGGCACGACGGCGGCGCGTGCGCAGGGTCGACGGTACCGCGTGGTGGGTTACCACCTGGTCAGGCTTCGCGGTCGCGTCGGGTGCGCCCACCCCGGCGTCCTCGGGTCGCGCGTCGTCGTCGAGCGACGCCTCGTCCGCACCGGAGCCCTCCGCACGGCGACCCGTGGGCGGGACGGGAGCTCCGCCGTCGGGCCCTGCGAGCAGTGCCGGGCGCTCCCCCGCGACCAGCGGCGCGACCTTCGTCGAGAGCAGCACGCTGACGACCATCGCGACCACGATGAGGACGAGCGCGTGGCGCGCGCCCATGGCCTCTGCCGCGATGCCCAGCAGCGGCGGGGCCGCGAGCGAGGCCATGGACGAGAACGCCGAGACGACCGAGACACGGCTCGCGGCCTGCATGGGCTCGTCCGAGGCCGCGGCGATACCGATCGGGACCGCGAGCGCTGCGCCCAGGCCCCACGCGACCACACCCACGCCCGCGAGGGCGAGGTTCGGGGCGAACCCGAAGAGCAGCAGGCCGCCGATCGAGGCGACCCCCGAGACGCGCAGCACCGTGACGCGGCCGTAGCGGTCGATCAGGCGGGTGCCGAGCAGGCGCATGACGGTCATCGCGCCGACGAACGCGCCGAACACGACCGCCCCCACCGCCTCGGTCTGGTCGAACCCGTCGACCACGGCGAGCGAGAGCCAGTCGTTCGCCGAACCCTCGGACAGTGCCGCGGCCATGATGACGAGGCCGATGAGCAGAGTGCGCGGCTCGCGCCAGGCTCCGAGCGCCGCCCCCAGGCGCACGCGACGCGAGCGCGGGTGCAGCACCGCGGCTGCCTCTACCCCGTCGGGGCCGGCGTCGCCCAGACGCGCCTCGACCCGCGGGCGGGGCAGCGTCGCGTGGACGAACATCGGGATGCTCACGAGGCGCCAGACCGTCGCGACGACCGCGGTGCCCACGAACTGCACCAGGACCGGGACGTCGCCCGCGGCGCACGCAGCGCCGACGAGCGAGCCCACGACCGCGCCGATGCTGAAGGCCGCGTGGAACTGCGGCAGGATCGTGCGCCCCGTGCGCCGCTCGACGCTCGCGCTCTCGACGTTCATGGGGACGTTGCCGAGGGAGAACGCGACCCCGTTCAGGAAGATGCCCGCGGCCAGCAGCGGGACCGAGCCCGTCGCGGGGCCGACGCCCAGGAGCACGAGTGCCGCGGCGAAGAAGCCGGTCGAGGCGAGCATGGCCGCACGACCGCCGAAGCGGTTGACGATCGGCCCGGCCAGCGTGACCGTCACGAGCGCGCCGACCGCGCCGGCGAGCAGCACGAAGCCGAGGTCCTTGGGCGTCATGCCCAGGGCGTCGCGCACCGAGGGGATGCGGGCGAGCCAGCTCGACATGGTGATGCCGTTGAGCAGGAAGATCCCCAGGAGGGACCAGCGGGCGCGGGAGAGGCCGGGGTCGAGCGCTGGTCGAATCGATTCGATACCTGCGTCGGGAGTGGCCTTCGAAACGATTCGAGACATGGTGACAAGTCTGCGGGTAGTCTGGCCGCGCCGTCAAACACCTTTTCCGTGCGTCACGGCGGATCCGAGTTCGTCCAGAAGACCGGCAGAGGGGCAACGATGACCGATTCCGAGCAGGTACCCAAGCCACCGGGCCGTCCGACCCTCGCCCGCGTGGCCGCGCTCGCCGGCGTCTCGGTGTCCACCGCGTCGCTCGCGTTCTCCGGCGCCGGCCCCATCACCCCCGAGACGCGCGAGCGCGTCATGGCCGCCGCGACCGAGCTCGGGTACGCGGGCCCCAACCCGCTCGGCCGCCAGCTCCGCTCGGGGCGGTCCGGGATCGTGGGCGTCGTGATCGGCGACCAGCTCAAGCGCGCGTTCCGCGACCCCGTCGCAGTCCAGGTCCTCGACGGGCTCGTCTCGACGCTCGGCACGAGCGGGCTGGGCGTGCTCCTCATCCCCGGCATCCCGTCCGAGGACCCGTCCCGCGCGGTCGACCCGCTCATCGAGAGCGCCGCGATGGACGTCGCGGTGCTCGTGTGGGGCATCGGGACCGACGACGCGACCCTCGACGCGCTGCAGCGCCGCGGCGTCCCCGTCGTGATCGGCGAGGGGCACCCCGTGCCCGGGACCCCGCTCGTCGGCATCGAGGACCGCAAGGGCACTGCCGAGGTCGTGCGCCACCTGGTCGACCTCGGGCACACCCGCATCGCCGAGATCACCCTCCCGCTCGACAACTCCCGCCGCAGCGGGGTCATCGACGCCGACCGCCTCGCCCAGGCCGACCGCACCCCCACGCTCAACCGGCTCGCGGGCGTGCGTGACGTCGTCGAACCCCTGATCTCCTGGGAGACCGAGGCCTCGCTCGTCGAGCACGGGCACGCGGCCGCGGTCGAGATCCTCGGGACCTGGGTCCCGTCCGACGAGCGCCCGACCGCGATCATCGCCCACTCGGACCTGCTCGCCGCGGGTGCAGTCCTGGGCGCCAAGGAGCTCGGCCTGCGCGTGCCCGAGGACGTGTCCGTCGCGGGCTTCGACGGGCTCGACCTGCCGTGGCTCAGCCCGGACACCCTCACGAGCGTGCACCAGCCCCTCGCGGAGAAGGGCGCCGAGCTCGGCCGCGCCGTCGTCTCGCTCCTCGCGGGCAAGGAGCCCGAGACCGTGATGCTCGACGTCACGCTCGTCGTGGGGACCACGACCGGGCCCGTGCCGGCCACCTGAGACGCCCGGTCCAGCCCGGCCGCACCACAGGTCACCGCGACCCCACCACCGACGACGAAGGGTGCCTCTCCCGTGCGGGAGAGGCACCCTTCGTGCTGTGCAGGGCTGCGCGGCGGGGCCCGCTCAGAGGCGGACGACGGCCTGCGCCTTCATGAGCACCTTGGCACCCTCGAACGTGACGGTCAGGTCGACGCGGACCATGCGGGCCTCGGCGTCGATCGCCCCGATCGCTCCGGACACCGAGATCACGGCCTCGCCCGGGTTCGGCACGGGCACGGGGCGCGTGAAGCGCGTCTGGTAGTCGACGACCGCCCCCGGGTCCCCAGCCCAGTCCTCGACGAGGGCCACCGCGGCACCCATGGTGAACATGCCGTGCGCGATCACGCCGGGCAGGTCCACGCTCTGCGCGAAGGTGTCGTTCCAGTGGATCGGGTTGAAGTCGCCGCTCGCGCCGGCGTACCGGACGAGGCGAGCGCGGTCGACCGCGATCTCGCGCGTCCCGACGACGTCACCCACCGCGAGGGCGGAGAGGTCCGGACGCGCGGTGGTCACCGGGGAAGCCGTGGGCTCGGTCATGCGTCCTCCCCGCGGACGACGAGGCTGGACGTGACGGTCGCGACGGGCTCGACGGTTCCGGAGCCGTCTGCCGCCAGGGCGCCGATCTCGGCACGAGTGGTGACCATCGAGATGCCTGCCCGCTGCGTGATCGAGTCGACGTGCAGGACCGTGACCAGCTCGTCGCCGGCGACGATGGGTCGGTGGTGCACGAAGCGCTCGTCCGCGTGGACGACCCGTGTGAAGTCGACGCCGGCCTCAGGGTCCTGGATGAACGGGGCCTCGGCGCGCTGGGCGACGACCACCGCGAAGGTGGGCGGCGCGATCAGGTCCGGATAGCCCAAACCCCGCGCTGTGACCACATCGTGGTGCGCGGGGTGGGTCGAACCGACGGCGCTGGCGAACTCGCGGATCTTCTCGCGGCCTACGGAGTACGGGGCGGTGGCCGGGTACTCACGACCGGCGTAGTCAGCGTTGATCGCCATGCGTGTCGGTGCTGCTCAGAGGAGCCGCTGGATCAGCGGGTCTCGCGGTGAGCGGTGTGCTTGCCGCAACGCGGGCAGAACTTCGCCAGCTCGAGACGGTCGGGGTCGTTGCGGCGGTTCTTCTTCGTGATGTAGTTGCGCTCCTTGCAGTCCACGCATGCGAGCGTGATCTTCGGGCGAACGTCTGAGCTCTTGCTTGCCACGGTAGTGCCACCTCTCGCGCCTCCGGAGGGCGCTACGTGCTTGCTAGGCCGCACGGCGCCGGCCGCCGTACGGTGTGATGTCAGGAAGTGGTAGCGGGGGCGGGGCTCGAACCCGCGACCTCACGATTATGAGCCGTGCGCTCTGACCAACTGAGCTACCCCGCCGCGTGATGAACGCGGGGTCGTGTCGCCAGTATTCCAGCGAGACGACCCCGCGTCACTTCACAGAGCCCCGAAAGGGAATCGAACCCTTGACCTTCTCCTTACCATGGAGACGCTCTGCCGACTGAGCTATCGGGGCAGCGGTGAAAAGATTACACGGGTTCTGCCGTGGTGCGAAATCGGCCTCGGCGACCACCCGGGAACCCAGTGATCAGGCCGATTTCTCGACCTGTCGACCGTGCGCCGCGATGCCTGCACGACACGTCGCACGCGTCCGACATGTCACGACTTCACCCCCACGTCGCACGCACAGCCTGCCGTCGACGCGCAGCACGCTCACCGGACCGAGGTCGAGGAACGGACGAGGGGCGCCGCGAGGAGTACCGGACGGCACGCCCGGGCGCTCCCCGGCCGAGCCGCACCGGCCGCGGGTCGCGAGGCGGAGGCGAGCTCCGGCGTCGGGCAGGACGGGCGCGCACCGCGCCGGCCCACGACGCACCTCGCGCCGACCCGTCCCCTTGCGACCCCGCCAACGCGAACGAGGCGCCACCCCAGGGGGTGGCGCCTCGTTCAGGTGCGTGGCAGGTGAGGGATTCGAACCCACGAAGGCTATGCCGTCTGATTTACAGTCAGATCCCTTTGGCCGCTCGGGCAACCTGCCATGTTCGGTTGTGCACTCTCGCTGGCCGACCGCGACCGGGCCGCACCGAGGCGCAACCAGAGGACGCTTCCGAACTGCGGGAGCGTGGCAACAGTACAGCCGATCGGGCCCTGGTGAAAAATCGACCCCGCGCACACACCCCGCGCACGCTTACAGTGGACCGTGAGCCAGGCCCCCCAGCACCCTGTGAACGACCTCTCCGCGCCACCGGACGCTCCCCGTCCAGGTGCCCCGGGAGCCCCCGCCCCGATCGACCGCCTGGGCGTGGTCCTGGGCGCGAGCGCGTACTTCCTGTGGGGCGCGATGCCCCTGTTCTTCCCCCTGCTCCAGCCGGCCGGGCCGCTCGAGATCATCTCCCACCGCGTGGTCTGGAGCCTGCTCTTCTGCCTGCTCCTGCTGCTCGTGATGCGCAAGCTGCCCGCGTACCGGGCCGTGTTCCGCGTGCGCCGGACCGTGGGGCTGCTCGCGATCGCGGCCGTCCTGGTCGCCACGAACTGGGCCGTCTACGTCTACGGCGTGCTGTCCGGGCACGTGCTCGACGCCGCGCTCGGGTACTTCATCAACCCGCTCGTCACGGTGCTCCTCGCGGTCCTCGTGCTCAAGGAACGGCTGCGGCCCGCCCAGTGGGTCGCGCTGGGGATCGGCGCCTCGGCCGTGATCATCCTCACGATCGGCCTGGGCCGTCTGCCGTGGATCGCCCTGACCCTCGCGATCTCGTTCGGGCTGTACGGGCTCGTCAAGAACCGGGTCGGACGGGACGTCGAGGCCCTCCCGGGGCTCGCGGTCGAGACCACGCTGCTGTTCCCCGTGGCTCTCGGCTACCTCGTCTTCCTGGGCGCGACGGGGGTCGGGACGTTCGGCACCGAGGGCACGGGCCACGCGCTCCTGCTGGCCTCGAGCGGCATCGTCACGGCCCTGCCCCTGCTGCTCTTCGGCGCGGCGGCCCGCCGCCTGCCGCTGAGCCTCGTGGGCATGCTCCAGTACCTCGCCCCCGTGCTCCAGCTCCTCGTCGGTCTCCTCGTGTTCCACGAGCCCATGCCGCCCGCGCGGTGGGCCGGCTTCTCGCTCGTATGGCTCGCGCTCATCGTCCTGAGCGTCGACGGCCTGCGCGCCATGCGCGCGTCCCGCCTCGCCGCGACGCGCTGACCCGCAGCGCGCGCCGGGCCCGGGGCGGCATCCGTGCCGCCCGCCCACTACCGTGGACCCCAGACCACCCCACCTACCGCGTCAGGAGAGCACCGTGGCCGATTCATCGATGGACATCGTCAGCAAGGTCGACCGCCAAGAGGTCGACAACGCCCTCAACCAGGCCGTCAAGGAGATCCAGACGCGCTACGACTTCAAGAACGTCGGCGCCTCGATCGCCTGGAGCGGCGAGAAGATCGTCATGATCGCCAACTCCGAGGAGCGCGTGCTCGCGATCCTCGACGTCTTCCAGACCAAGCTCATCAAGCGCGGCATCTCGCTCAAGGCGTTCGACACGGACGACAAGGAGCCCAAGCTGTCGGGCAAGGAGTACCGCCTCGAAGGCGTGCTCAAGGAGGGCCTCGCCGGCGAGAACGCCAAGAAGATCACCAAGATCATCCGCGAGGAAGGCCCCAAGGGCGTCAAGACGCAGATCACGGGCGACGAGGTCCGCGCGACGAGCAAGTCGCGCGACGACCTCCAGGCCGTCCAGTCGCTGCTCAAGGGCGCGGACCTGGACTTCGCGGTGCAGTTCACGAACTACCGCTGACACCTTCTCGCGACGGGCGCGTCGCCGGCCGGGCTCCTGCCCGACGGCGGCGCGCCCGTCCGCGTGTCGGGTCGCGCCGGGTCACGCCCGCGACGTGCGGGCGTGTCGCTCCCACGCGGACCTAGACTCGCGGCGTGGACACTCACCGGCTCTCGTCGCCCGAGGCCCTCGCCTGGGCGGGCTGCGGGCCGTGGTCGCGCGGCGGTGACGCCGCCGCCGCGGGGGTCGGGTTCACGGGCGGCCCGACGCTGCGCCCCGAGGTGGACGCGGACAGCATCGAGGTCCTGCTCAGGCGCCGTGAGGCGCTCTGGGCGCGCCTCACGCCCCTCGCCTTCTTCGGTGTGTCGATGCTGATGCTGTCGATGTCGTCGTCGACGAACCCGCGGTCCTGGACCTGGCGGGTGGCCGCCGTGGTCGCGGTAGCCGTCGTCGTGCTTCTCGCGGGCCGGGTCCGCCACACGCGGGAGGGTCGCGTGGCCGCCGCGCTCGAGGCGGGCGGGCCGACGGCCCTCCTGCTCGCCACGTGCGTCCCGGCTCGCAGCGGCTGGCGGCTGGATCTCGCGGCCGCTGACGCACCGGACCTCGTCGTGGCCTCCGTCCGGAGCCCTGTGCTCGGCACGGTCCTGGCCCGCTTCGCCGACCAGGAGCTCTCCCGCGCCGTCTCCCCCGAGACCCTGCGCAGAGCGCCGTGGCGCGCGTGGGCCGCGGAACCCGTGCTCGTGGTGGGCGGCCGGTCGGCGTGCGCGGTCACGGCGCTCCAGGGGGCCGACGGCGGCTCGTGGATCCTGTCGAGGGCTCGTCGCCAGCCCGCGCGACGCGCGCGTGTCGCGACCTCCGAGCGGCAGGGAGCCCTCGCATGACCCGCCCCCTGCGCCCGCCCCGCGTGGTCGCGACCGACCTCGACGGGACCCTGCTGCGCTCGGACGGCACGGTCTCCGAACGCACGCGCGAGGTCCTGGCCGCACTCGACGAGGCCGGGACACAGGTCGTGTTCGTCACGGCCCGCCCGCCGCGCTGGCTGACGGAGGTCGGCACGCTGGTCGGTGGTCACGGCGTGATCATCTGCCTGGGCGGGGCGTGCGTGTACGACGTCGGCACGCGCCAGGTCGTCGAGTCGCGCGGTTTCGCGCCGCTCGCCCTGGGTGGCGTGGTCCGCGACCTGCGCGCCGCGGTGCCGGGCGTCGCGCTGGCCGTCGAGCGGGTCGACGGACCGGTGTTCGACGCGTCGTTCCGGCACGACGAGGACACGCCCGAGGCGTGGCGCGGACCGGTCGAGCGTGCGCTCGACGCTCCCGTCGCGAAGCTGCTCGCACGCACCGACGACACCGCGCAGGACGAGTTCTTCGAGCGCGTGCTGGACGCGGTCGGCGACCGGGCCCTGCTCGCCTACTCGGGCGCGGCCGGGCTCGCCGAGCTGCTCCCGCCCGACGTGACCAAGGCCGGAGCGCTGTCCGCCTGGTGCGCGTCGCACGGCATCGCGGCAGCAGACGTGTGGGCGTTCGGCGACATGCCCAACGACCTGCCGATGCTCGCCTGGGCCGGAACCTCGTACGCCGTAGCGAACGCGCATCCCGACGTGCTGGGCGCCGTCACGCACCTCACGGCGTCCAACGACGAGGACGGCGTCGCGGTCGCGCTCGAGGGCCTGCTCGACGGTTCGGTCTCCCGCCCCGGCCCGTTCGCCGACAGGTCGGGCGCCTGATGGGCGCGCTCCCCGGACGGGACGGCCCGCACGTCCCCTCACGCCCCGCTCGCCGGCTGCCGGCGCTCGCCCTGGCGGTCGTCCTCTCGCTCACGGCTGCCGGCTGCACGGCCTCGTCCCCCGACCCGACGTCCTCCCCGCCCCTCGCGGCCGACGCACCGTCCCGGCCGACCGATCCCGACGACGCGGTGCTCACGACCTTCTCCTACGGCCCGCGCCCCGCGCAGACGGCCGACCTGATCCTGCCGGCCGAGCTCGCCGAGGAGTCCGGAGAACTGCGTACGCCGTCCGGCGGCGAGGCTCCCGAGCTCCCGGTCGTCGACGTCGTCGTCCTCGTCCACGGCGGCGGCTGGGACGCCGTCTACGACCGTTCGTCCGAGACCGAGGTCGCCCGCGACCTGACCGACGACGGCATCGTGGTGTGGAACCTCGACTACCGCGGCGTCGGCGCCCCCGACCCGCTCGACGAGGGCGGCTGGCCCGGCACGTTCGAGGACGCCGCCGCGGGCCTCGACCTCCTCCCCCAGGCCCTCGGGGAGGCGGGACTCACGCCGGGGCGCGTGGCCGTCGTCGGGCACTCCGCGGGCGGGACCATGGCGCTGTGGCTCGCGGCCCGGCACACCCTGCCCGACGGCGCGCCCGGCGCGGACCCGCTCGTCCGTCCCGACCTCGTGGTCACCCAGGCGGGCGTGAACGACCTGAAGGCCGCCGGGGCCGAGGGGCCCGTCGAAGGAGCCGTGCAGGAGCTCATGGGCGGCTCGACGAGCGAGGTCCAGGACGACCGGTACGACCTCGCCTCCCCCACCGCACTGCTCCCGCTCGGTGTCCCGACGCTCGTCGTGACCGGGGACCTGGATGCCGTGGTCGTGCCGTCGGTCGCGACCGACTACGCCGAGGCTGCGCAGGCCGCCGGAGACGACGTGACGCTCGCGGTGATCCCCGGCGAGGACCATCTCTCGCCTCAGAACCCTCGCTCGGACGTCTGGGCCGCGGTGCGCGACTGGCTGGCCGAGCGCGGGATCGCCCCGGCCGGTACCACGAGGTGAACGGGACGTCGCGGGAGGGGACTCGGTCGGGGGCGAGACTCCAGACCTCTGCCGCGACCGGGCTCTCCCTCGGCGCAGGCTCTCAGTAGCGGGTGATGCCGCCCTGCTGGCCCGCCATGGTCTCGAGGCGCTTGATGCGCTCGGCCATGGGCGGGTGCGTCGCGAACATCTTGGCGACGCCCGCGCCACGGAACGGGTTGGCGATCATGACGTGCGAGACGTCGACGAGATCGCGGTTCTGCGGCAGCGGCGCCCTCGCGGTCCCCTGCTCGAGCTTCCGCAGCGCCGACGCGAGAGCCAGCGGGTCGCCCGTGAGCTTGGCGCCGTCCTCGTCCGCGTCGTACTCGCGCGTCCGGGAGATCGCGAGCTGGACGACCATGGCCGCGACCGGCGCGAGCAGGGCCATCGCGAGCGCGGCGAGCGGGTTGCCGCCCCGGTCGCGGTTGCCGCCGAAGATCAGCAGGAACTGCGCGAGCGACGTGATGACGCCGGCCATCGCGCTGGCGACCGAGGACGTGAGGATGTCCCGGTTGTACACGTGCATGAGCTCGTGGCCCAGGACCCCGCGTAGCTCGCGCTCGTCGAGCAGCGTGAGGATCCCCTCGGTGCAGCACACCGCGGCGTTCTTGGGGTTGCGCCCCGTCGCGAACGCGTTGGGCGCCTGCGTGGGCGAGACGTACAGCTTGGGCATGGGCTGACGTGCAGCGGTCGAGAGCTCGCGCACGATCCTGTACATCGCGGGCTGCTCGAGCTCGCTCACGGGCCGCGCGTGCATGGCACGGATCGCGATCTTGTCGGAGTTCCAGTACCCGTACGCGGTGGTCACCAGACCGATCGCGACGAAGATCCACAACGTGCCGGCCGAACGGGCGAACACCGCCCACAGCCCCAGGATCACGACCCACATGATCCCGAACAGTCCTGCGGTCTTCAGACCGTTGAAATGCTGGTGACCCACTCCCAGCCCCTTCCCTCGCGCGCAGGATGCCGTGGTGCGAGCATCCACCGGAAGAACGCGCGGCGCACGCGGGAGGTTCCCTCCGCCGTCGGGCTCGGTCCTCGCGGCGACGAGCCGCGCGGCGGGCCGCGGCTGGGGGACGGCGACGCGCCCAGGGGGCCCACGGCGCCGCAGTCCCGGTACGACGACGGCGCCCCGGCCCGGGTGGGCGGGGCGCCGTGCGTGGTGCTCGGGTCAGGCCGTGGCGTCGTCCTCGCGGCGTGCGATGCGGATCATGTCCTCGCGCGGCACGACCTTGACGCGCTCACGACCACGGGCCTCTCCGAGGGCACGCTCGTGGGCGTCCAGGACCTCCCAGTCGGACCACTGGACCAGGTGCACGCCCCGCTCGGTCAGGAACTCGATGATCGCGTCGGGCGAGCCGTGCGGCGCGACGCGTCCACCCTCGAGGTCGCCCTCGACGGCCTCGACGCCCTCGGCTGCGGCAGCTGCCCCCGTGACGTCCTCGACGAGGTGGCGGACGGTCTCCGAGGCGTCGGACTTGGTGTGCCCGATCAACCCGACCGGGCCACGCTTGATCCAGCCCGTGGCATAGACCCCCGGGACCTGCTCACCATCGATGTCGATC
>NZ_MAQA01000083.1 GCF_001692445.1 Oerskovia enterophila
CCCCCGGAGCACCTCGTGACCACTTCCTCGCCCGCCACCTCCCCCCAGGTGCGCGTCCTCGTGGTCGACGACCACCCCGTGGTCCGTTCGGGCCTCGTCGGGATGCTCACGGCCGAGCCGGACCTCGTGGTGGTCGGTGAAGCGGGCGACGGGCGCGAGGGCGTGCGGCTCGCGCACGAGCTGCGCCCCGACGTCGTGCTCATGGACCTGCGCATGCCCGTGCTCGACGGCGTGGGGGCGACGAGCGAGATCCTCGGCGGCCCCCGCTCCCCCGGCGACGGGCGGGGTGCGCGGCCCCGCGTCGTCGTGCTCACGACGTACGAGACCGACACCGACATCCTGCGTGCGGTCGAGGCAGGAGCCACGGGGTACCTGCTCAAGGACACGCCGCGCGACGTGCTCGTGGCCGGGATCCGGGCCGCGGCCCGCGGCGAGACCGTCCTGGCCCCCACGGTCGCGACCCGGCTCGTGACGTCGGTCCGCGGCGCGGGCGAACGGCTCACGCCCCGCGAGTCGCAGGTCCTCGCGCTGGTCGCGCGCGGGCTGAGCAACCCCGCGATCGGGCGCGAGCTGTTCATCTCCGAGGCGACCGTCAAGACGCACCTGCTGCGTGCGTTCGCCAAGCTCGGGGTCGACGACCGCACGCGCGCCGTGACCGTCGCGATCGAGCGCGGGATCCTGCCCGGCGCGTGAGGCCGGCCCCGATCTCACCCGGCCGGGGACCGGAACTCCCCGTGCGGGGGCACGGCTGATGGAAGACTGCCCCTGTGCGTGATCTGGCGAAGCTCCCCAAGGCCCACCTCCACCTGCACTTCACCGGGTCCATGCGGCCCGAGACGCTGCGGGACCTCGCGGCGCAGTACGGGGTGCGGCTCCCGTCCGCGCTGCTCGACGGCGACCCGCTGCGCCTGCCCGCGACCGAGCGTGGCTGGTTCCGCTTCCAGCGCCTGTACGACGCCGCGCGCGCGTGCGTGCGCTCCGAGGCGGACATGCGCCGGATCGTGCACGAGGCCGCGGAGGACGACGCGGCCGAGGGGTCGGGGCGCCTCGAGATCCAGGTCGACCCCACGTCGTACGCGCCCTTCGTGGGCGGTATCTCGCCCGCGGTCGAGATCGTGCTCGACGCGGCCCGCGAGGCGAGCGCCGCGACGGGGACCGAGGTGGGCGTGATCGTCGCCGCGTCGCGCATGCGGCACCCGCTCGACGCGCGCACGCTCGCGCGCCTCGCCGCGCAGTACGTGGGCGACGGTCCGGGCGAGGTCCTGGGCTTCGGGCTGAGCAACGACGAGCGGCGCGGGGACACCGCGGCCTTCGCGCCCGCTTTCGCGATCGCGCGCCGCGCAGGGCTCGCCCTGGTCCCGCACGGTGGCGAGCTCCTCGGCCCGGACCACGTGAGCGAGGTCCTGACGGACCTGGACCCGGACCGGCTCGGCCACGGGGTCCGGTCCGTCGAGGATCCGCGGGTCCTCGAGCAGGTCGTCGAGCGGGGGGTCGCCCTCGAGGTCTGCCCCGCCTCGAACGTGTCGCTCGGGGTGTACGACGACGGCGCGCAGGTCCCGCTCGGGGCGCTCGTCGACGCGGGCGCGCAGGTCGCGCTCGGGGCCGACGACCCGCTGCTCTTCGGTTCGCGGCTCGTGGCGCAGTACGAGTCGGCGCGGACCGAGCACGGGTTCTCGGACGAGGAGCTGGCCGACCTCGCACGCTCCTCGATCCGGGCGAGCCGGGCCGGGCACGCGACCACGGCGCGGCTGCTCGCGGGTGTCGACGCGTGGATCGCCGACGAGGCACCGCCCACGGGAGAGGCGCCCCGTGGGTGACCGACGCTCTCATGCCCCTCTCATGAGGACCCGGGACACTCGCGCCATGCGACGGACGACGATGTGGGTGGGCGCCCTGGTGCTGGGCGCCCTCGGCGTCGGCACGGCTGCCGTGGCCCTCGTCTCCGCGAGCCCCCCGGACCGCGACCTGGGCAACCAGGTCGTCCTGAGCCCTGCCCCGGTCGAGACCGTGACCCCCGAGCCCGTCCCGTCCCCCGTCGAGTCGGTCGAGGAGGAACCGGTCGAGCCCGCGGAGCCCGGCGACGAGGGGTCGGACGACGACGGGCCCCTCGTCCCCGTCCAGCCGGCCCCTCCCCGCAGCGGGAGCGTCCCGCCTGCGGACGAGCAGCCCTACGACGACGGCATGTACCACCCCGGCGACGAGTACGACGACGGCATGTACCGCCCGTCGGACGAGTACGACGACGGCATGTGGACCCCCGACACGGGGAACGGATGATGTCCCAGACCCCCGACCCCGCTGGGCCCCACCTCCCCCGCACGACCGCGCGACTGCTGACGGTCCGCGCCCGCATCCTCGGCGCGGTCCTCGCCCTCGCGGCCCTGGGGCTGATCATCGCGGGCGGCGTGGCGTTCACGTCCCAGCGCAGGCACGTCGACGACAGGATGGCCCTGTCCCTCACGCGCTCGCTCGAGGAGTTCGAGGCCCTCGCGCAGGACGGCGTCAACCCCTCCACGGGAGAGCGCTTCACGTCGTCGGACGACCTGGTGAACTTCGCGATGCGACAGACCGTGCCCGCCCCGCACGAGGGCATGGTGGGCTTCCGCGCCGGACGCGCCCAGTGGATCGCGGCGTCGCCCGTGCCGCTCCGGCTCGAGGACGACGAGGCGCTCATGGACGCACTGGAGCCCCTCACCACGGGCGACCGGGTCGTCCTGCGCGAGATCTCGACGCCCACCACCAGCTATCGGGTGCTGGTCGTGCCCGTGACCGACGGCAAGGAACCCTCCGCGCTCGTCCTGGCGTACGACCGGGACGCCGAGCACGCCGAGTTCGACCGGGTCTTCCGGACGTACGCGATCATCGCGGTGGTCTCGCTCCTGCTCATCGGCGCGGTCGGCTGGCTCGTCGCGGGTCGCCTGCTGCGCCCGGTGCGCCTGCTCGGCCAGACCGCTCGTCGGATCAGCGACACCCACACGTCCGAACGCATCCCGGTCACGGGGAACGACGACGTCTCCGAGCTCACCCAGGCGTTCAACGAGATGCTCGACCGTCTCGCCGCCGCGTTCGACGCCGAGCACCAGCTCCTCGACGACGTGGGGCACGAGCTGCGCACCCCTCTGACGATCGTCCGCGGGCACCTCGAGCTCATGGACCCGGGCGACCCCGAGGACTCGGCGGCCACGCGCAGCCTCGCGCTCGACGAGCTCGACCGCATGCACCGGCTCGTCGACGACCTCATGACGCTCGCGACCGCCGGGAGCCCGGACTTCGTCCGTCTCGAGGAGACCGACCTGGGGCGCCTGACCGACGACATCCTCGACAAGGCCCGCCTCCTGGGCGACCGCAGGTGGAAGATCGACGCGCGCACGGGAGCCACCGCGCTCGTCGACGAGCAGCGCCTGACCCAGGCGTGGCTCCAGCTCGCCTCGAACGCCGTGAAGTTCTCCGCACCGGGATCGAAGATCACCCTGGGCTCCGCGGTGCGTGACGGCCGGATCCGGCTCTGGGTCCGGGACGAGGGCATCGGCGTCTCGCCCGACCAGCTCGAGCGCATCTTCGTGCGCTTCGCGCAGGCCGAGCGAGACCCCGCGTTCCGCGACGGCGCGGGTCTGGGCCTGGCGATCGTCAGCGCGATCGCGGGCGGGCACGACGGCCGGGTCGAGGTCTCCTCGACCCGAGGTTTCGGTTCCACCTTCACGCTCGACCTGCCGCTCGACCCGGGCCAGACCCCTCCCGTGCCCGGGCCGGACCACGAGCACCGGGCCTCCCCTCCCTCGCCGGCAGGTCCGGCACGGGAACATCCCGGGCACGACCTCTTGACTCCGCTGACCGTGGAGATCCCCGTGGTCGCCCCGGCACACCTGGGTGAAAGGACATCGCTGTGAGCCAGATCCTCGTCGTCGAGGACGAGACACGGATCTCGTCGTTCGTGTCCAAGGGGCTGCGCGCGGCCGGGTTCGCGAGCACGGCCGTCACGACCGGTCGGGAGGGCTACGACCTGGCGCAGACGGGTGACTACGACCTGATGATCCTGGACCTGGGGCTGCCGGACCAGGACGGGTTCACGGTCCTGCGCCGGCTCCGCTCGGCCCGCAACACGATCCCCGTCATCATCCTCACGGCCCGGTCCTCGGTCACCGACACCGTGGCGGGCCTCGAGGGCGGGGCGGACGACTACATGGTCAAGCCGTTCCGGTTCGAGGAGCTGTTGGCGCGCATCCGCCTGCGCCTGCGGACCGAGCCCGCGGGCGAGGTCACCGTGCTCTCGCACGGGTCGCTCAGCCTCGACCTGCGCACGCGCCGCGCCCGCACCGAGGACCGGGAGGTCGACCTCTCGGCCCGGGAGTTCGCCCTCGCCGAGACCTTCCTGCGCAACCCGGGCCAGGTCCTGAGCCGCGAGCAGCTGCTCTCGCGGGTGTGGGGGTACGACTTCGACCCCGGGTCCAACGTCGTGGACGTCTACGTCCGCTACCTGCGCAACAAGCTGGGTCCCGAGCGCGTGGTCACGGTGCGCGGCATGGGCTACCGGCTGGCGGACCCGGCGGCCTGACGGGGCCGCGACAGGCCGTCGCGATGGGCCAGGCCCGCCGTGCGCCGACCACGCGCCGCCCGGCCGACCGTACGACGAGCGAGAGGGCGGGGGCACCGTGTGCCCCCGCCCTCTCGTGGTGCAGCCGGTGACGCGCCGGCTGCCGGGTCGCCCCGTCGACGCCCCCTAAGGGGTGGCGGCCGACGGGGACGTCTGTGCCGAGGCGGGACTCGCAGGAGTCACCGGGCTCGGGGCCGTGTTCGCGGAGTCCGCCGAGGTCGGCGACCCGGCAGTCACGCTCGTCGTGGCGCTCGACGGGTCGAGGTCCGACGGGCTGGGCGTCGCGCTCGTGGCGCGTGCCGTCGTCGTGCCGTCCGCCGCTCGCTCGACGACCGCAGCCGGGTCCTGCCCGACGTCGTCCTCCGCCGCGGCCATCGTGGCGCCGAACCCGACCCCGAGCACGCCCAGCGTGCCGGTCGCGACCCAGATCCTGCGTGCGTCCATGTCCTACCTCCTCAGCCGAGGGGCAGCCGGTCCGCTGCCCCGTCCCTTCGAGAGTCCGCCAGAGGCGTGAGAGCCCGAGGAGCCGTCGGTGAGAGGACTCTCAGACGATCCTCGGCCCCTGCGAGGAGCTCTTCGGCGACGGCGAGCCAGACCTCGGCGAGCGCGTCGCGCGGTGCGCCGGGCAGCAACGAGAGGACGACGCCTGCGGTGCGCGCGCGCAGCCCGACCGGGTCCGTGCTCTCGCCGAACGCCGCGAGGCAGCGGTCCACGAGTCCCTGGACCCCGGGGTACACCTGGGGCGCGAGGGTCTCGAGGACCGCGAGGTGCCCGGTCATGCACGCGAGGTCGTCCACGCGGTGACCCGGGCCGAGCGTGTCGACGTCGAGGACCGCGGCCACCCGGCGGCAGCCGGCTCCGCCGACGAGGAGGACGTTGGCCTCGTAGAAGTCGCCGTGCGTCGCGACCACGGGACCGGGGTCACGGGTCTCGACGATGCGGTGTACGCCTCGTTCGAGGGCCTCGATCCGCGCGGCGAGGCTGGGCAGGCGCCCGACGGCGGAGCGTGCGTAGTGCGCGGAGCGCTCGGCCCAGGCGGGGCGGCGCTCGAGCAGGACGGCGTCCGGGGGCAGCGCGTCGAGGGCCCGGAGCAGCTCGTGCGGGTCGACCGTGAGCGCCTGCTCGTGCCGGGGGGTCGAGGCCACGGCGGAGGCCATGGTCTCCTCGGGGCGCGCACCGAGGACGAGGATGCCCTCGCCGAGCGAGGCCAGGACCCTGGGGGCCGCGAGCGGCGCCGTCAGGCTGTATCCCTGGGGAGCGGCCTCGGCGACCAGGAAGAGGTCGTGGCGCAGCCGGAGCTCGGCGACCCGGTCCGGGCGGACGACCTTGAGGTAGACGTCTCCCGCGGTCGTCCGTGCGCGCAGGACGGCGCGGCGCAGGGGGCGGTAGGCGACCAGGTCCAGCCCCAGGACGAGCGGGGCGTGCGGGTCGATCGAGCGCCACCGGTCGGTCAGCGTCGCGGCGTCGCAGGCCGTCGCGAGCCCCGGCAGGAGGGGGTCCACGGGGTGGCGCCACACGTGGACGGTCTGGTCGCCGTCGACCATGCGCAGGATGCCGTGCCGTTCGACGACGTCCGGCGGGAGGTCGGCCGTGGTCGCCACGAGGTACTCGTCGCGCCCTCCGGCCGTCCGCAGCCCACCGGCGCGGCCGCGCACCGTGACCTCGTACCCGACGCTCACCTCGGCGCCCGGGCGCGCGTGCACCTGGTGCACGCGCCACGAGCCCAGCGCGACGTGGTCGACGGCGAGCGCCGCCTCCAGGAGGTCCCCGGCCCGGGGACCGGTGAGCAGCTGCGCGGCGGTGTCCATGAGAGCAAGGCAAGCGGCCCGACGTGATGCCGGGATGAGGGCTGCGTGAGAGACCTCTCACGCAGCCGTTGACACCGGGAGGGGTGACTGCCATTGTGTCGGCATGATGATACAAAACGTCCGGGGTGGGCTGACCGTGCCGCGCCTCGACGACCTCGCACCGTCGGTGGTCTTCGTACTCGTGCCGTTGCCCCTCACCCACCGGGACGCCTGAGTGGCCGGGACCGAGCAGCCTGGCGCGGCAGGGCTGCACCTCGAGATCGACCTCGCGTCGGGCGTGCCCCCGTACGAGCAGATCCGCTCGCAGGTCGTCGCGCACGTCGCCGCGGAGCGCCTCGTGGTCGGCGACCGCCTACCCACCATCCGGGCCCTCGCGGCCGACCTCGGCCTCGCCGCAGGAACCGTCGCACGCGCCTATCGCGAGCTCGAGTCGGCCGGCATCACCACGACGCACCGTCGTGCGGGCACGGTCGTCGCCGACGGCGTGGCCCCCACCGACGTCGTCGCCCGGCAGGCCGCACGCACCTTCGTCGCTGCGGTGCGCGAGGCGGGGCTCGACGACGACGCGATCTTCGCACTCGTGCGAGGCGAGCTCCTGCGCCGGCACAGCGGCTGAGGACCGACGCTTCACAACGATTGCGCATACCGCGCGCGGGCGATGCAGGCCCTGTGCCTGCGGCGTGAGAACGTGGTCGTGCCAGTTCTCCGGCAGGACGCCGGGCATCGAGGGGGAGCGCATGTCGAAGGAACGATCGATCAGGACGAGATGGACTGCCACCACGGCGACCCTCGTCGCCCTGCTGCTCGTCGGAGGGTGCGACGTCCTGAGCCCGGGCGGTGGCGAGACCTCGGCCCCGCCCGCCTCGACCTCGTCGCCCTCTCCCTCCGAGACGCCCAGCCCCGCTCCGACGCCCACCGAGACCCCGGCTCCCGAGCCCACGCCGGAGCCGCCGGCGCCGGTCGAGCCGGCACCGCCCGCCGAGACGCCCGCTCCCCCGGCCGCCGAGCCCGCACCCGTCGCGCCGGCCCCCGACCCCGCGACCGAGGAGCTCGTGCGCGGGAGCACGGGAGAACGGGTCGTCGCCCTCCAGCAGCGCCTCGCCGACCTCGGCTACTTCGGAGCGAGCCCGGACGGCACGTTCGGTCCGGGCACGCAGCAGGCCGTCTGGGCGCTCCAGAAGGCCGCGGGCATCGGCCGCGACGGCCGGGTCGGCCCCATGACCCAGGCAGCACTGGACCAGGGTGTGCGGCCCACGCCCCAGAGCTCCTCGGGCCACGTGATCGAGATCGACATCGCCCGTCAGCTCGTCCTGGCGGTCGACGACGGGCGCGTCACCGCGATCATCAACGCCTCGTCGGGCAACGGCGAGCGCTACGAGGCCAAGGGCCGGACGTACTACGCCCGTACCCCTGCGGGGACGTTCCAGGTGGGGCGCCAGGTCGACGGGAACTACGAGTCCTCGCTCGAGCTCGGGAGCATGTGGCGCCCCAAGTTCTTCAACGGTGGGATCGCGGTCCACGGCTCGGGCTCGGTTCCTCCGTCGCCCGCGTCGCACGGTTGCGTGCGTGTCGCCAACGGGGCCATGAACTGGATCTGGGACTCGTGGGGCGCCCCGGCCGGCACGACCGTGATCGTCTACTGACCAGCCCAGCCACTCGGTCCGCGAGGTAGAGGGCCCGCGTCGAGGCAGTGGGCCAGAGCCCTCTACCTCGACGCGGGCCCTCTATCTCGGCACTTCCGGGACCCGGGTGCCGGCACCCGGCGGGAGCCTGGTGCGTCAGAGCGCGACGCCCACCAGCACGGGCTCGGGGACCAGCTCGATCCCGTAGGCGTCGAGCACGCCGTCGCGCACGGTGCGTGCGAGCTCGACGATCTCCGCTGCGGTCGCCGCCCCTCGGTTCGTCAGGGCCAGGGTGTGCTTGGTCGAGAGCCTCGCGGCGCTCGACGGGCCGTGCACGCCGAACCCCTTGGTGAAGCCCGCGTGCTCGATGAGCCAGGCCGCCGAGGTCTTGACCAGGGTCGGGTCGATCTCCCCGAGGCTCGGCCCCGTGGTGCGCGACGGGAGCGCCGACCGGACCGGGAAGCGCGGGGCGTCGTGCGGCAGCAGGTCGGCCTGGTCCGCGGCGACGACCGGGTTCGTGAAGAACGAGCCCGCGCTCCATCGGTCGTGGTCGGGGGCCGTCGGGTCGTCGAGCAGCATGCCCTTGCCCCCGCGCAGCTCGAGCACCGCGGCCCGCACCTCGGCGCTCGGCGCACGCTCACCCACCTGGACGCCCAGGCGGCGCGCGAGCTCGGGGTAGCCGATCGGGGCCGAGAGCGTCCCGAGCCGCATCTGGAGGTTGACCTCGAGGACGACGAAGCGCGGGGACGGGTACCAGATGTCGCCGCCGTCGGGCGAGGCGTGCATGGTCCGCTTGAGGAGCGAGGTGCGGTAGCCGAAGTCCAGGTCGATGAGCGGCAGCGTGCGGATGCGCGACTCCGCGCGGTCCCACACGCGCACCGAGGCCACGACGCCCGCGACCTCCTGGCCGTAGGCTCCGATGTTCTGGACGGGAGCCGCCCCGACGGTTCCCGGGATGCCGGACAGCGCCTCGATCCCGACCCACTCCTGGGCGACGGCCCGCTCCACGAGCTGGTCCCAGTCCTGCCCCGCGGTCACGGTCACGCTCCCGCCGCCGCACGTGTCCTCCGCGTCGATGCGGATCTCGGCACGCACGTCGCGGACCACGACCCCCCCGAAGCCCTCGTCGCTCACGAGCAGGTTGGAGCCGCCCCCGAGCACGAGGAGCGGCTCGCCCGCGTCGTCGGCCGCACGGACCGCGTCGACGAGCTCGGCCTCGGTGCTCGCCTCGAGGTACGCGTCCGCAGGGCCGCCGACGCGCAGGGTCGTGAGGTCGGCGAGCGTGGGCTGCTCGAGCACCTCGCCCGGACCGGGCGCGGCACCCTCGGTGACGGCTTCGACGGCGGACACGCGGCGCGGAGAGGGGGCGGTCATGGCTCCAGCCTAGTTCGCCCCGCTCGCGCCCATGCTCCGTACCCCTCGTCGGTCGAGCGAGTTGTCAGGCGCCCCCGGTGCCCGTGCCGCCCGCCGCGGTGGGCAGCGGCTTGGCCGCGTTGACCACGAGCAGCCCGATCACGAGCGGCACCGCGATCACGAGCAGCGCGGGGCGGTAGCCGCCGATGTGCTCGGCCAGGAACCCGATGAGCGGCGGGCCGACGAAGAACGCCGAGTACCCGATGGTCGACACGACGCTGACGCGGACCGCGGCGTGCGTGGGGTCGTCCGACGCCGCGCTCATCCCGACCGGGAAGCCCAGCGCCGCACCCATGCCCCAGAGCACCACGCCCACGAGCGCGACCCACAGGTTGGGCACGAGCGCGAACACGAGCAGGCCGACGAACGCGAGGCCCGCCGAGATGCGCAGCACGGCCACCCGTCCGAACCGGTCGAGCAGCCCCGTCCCGAGCAGCCGCATGCCGGTCATGGCGGTGAGGAAGATCCCGAGCCCCACGGCGCCCATCGCGTCGGACGTGCCGAACCCGTCGACGACCGCGAGCCCGACCCAGTCGTTCGCCGCCCCCTCGGTCAGCGCGGCGGCCAGCACCACGAGGCCGATGAGCAGCGTGCGCGGCTCCTTCCAGGCGGCGAGGGCGCTGCGCGCGCCCTTGCCGTGGACCGCGGTCGCGGGGTCCTCGCCCGCGGCGTCGTCCCGCAGGTCGCCCGACGACGCAGCGAGGGCCTCGTCCGTGACC
Source organism: Oerskovia enterophila (assembly GCF_001692445.1). Classification (GTDB taxonomy): domain Bacteria; phylum Actinomycetota; class Actinomycetes; order Actinomycetales; family Cellulomonadaceae; genus Oerskovia; species Oerskovia enterophila. The sequence continues at coordinate 10,154 of NZ_MAQA01000083.1, forward strand.
GCACCTGCGGGGAGGAAGGACCGCACGCACCACAGGACCGCGAGCAGGCTCAGCGCGAGCGCCACCGCGAGGTGCCACTGCACGGGCACGCCCGCGAGCGCGGCCAGGGCGCCGACGCCGGCGCCGGCCATGGTCCCGAACGAGAAGCCCGCGTGGAAGCGTGGCATGATCGCCTTGCCGAGGCGCTGCTCGACCGCCGCGCCCTCGATGTTCATCGCGGCGTCCCAGACCCCGGTACCGATCCCGAAGAGGAACAGGCCGACCCGCACCACGTCGACCGAGCCCTGGGACACGCCCGTGACGGCCACGACGAGCCCCGCCACGTTGACCGTCGCGAAGATCACGACCGCGCGCGAGGCGCCGACGCGCTGGACGACCATGCCCGAGAGCGGCAGCGCGAGGAGCGAGCCGATCGCGGCGAACAGCAGCAGGAAGCCCATGCTGCCCTCGGAGAGCCCGAGCGCGTCCCGGACCGCGGGCAGGCGCGAGGCCCAGCTCGCGAAGTTGAAACCGTTGAGGAAGAACACCGCGAACACGGCCCAGGTGGCTGCCTGGACGACGCGGGCGGTGCTCGCTGCGCGCTGCTCCCCGGAGCGGGGGGCGGGCGGGGTGGTCATGCGG
>NZ_MAQA01000084.1 GCF_001692445.1 Oerskovia enterophila
CGGGCAGCGCGATCCCCAGCCCCGCCGCCCCCGACACCGAGAGCGACCCGACGACCCCGCCCGCGGCGTTGGCCGCGAAGAACGACGCGATGAGGCTGCGCCCGTAGGCGCGCTGCACGTCGATGCCCTGCATCGACGTCGAGGCGTCGACCGACCCGAGCGCCACGCCGTACACCGCGAACGCGAGGAAGAACGTCGCGAGCAGCCCGGCCCCCGCGCTCAGCCCGACCGCGAGGATCCCGGCGGCTGCCACCAGGAGCCCACCGGTCACGACGCGCGCCGAACCGAACCGGGCGGCGAACCACCCGGACAGCGCGCTGCCCGTCCCCGCGCACACGCAGACCCCGAGGATCACGAGCGTGATGACGTCGGGGCCGATGCCCAGGTAGCGCTCGTACGTGGGGACGTTGGTCAGCATCACGGCGAAGCCGAAGCCCTGCGCCGCGTAGGCGGCCGTGGCGCTCCAGCGCGCGCGGCGCACGGGACGGGGGACGACGAGGGGGGCGGGGACGACGGCAACGGTGCCGTCGTCTCCCCCTGCCCGGGACGCGGGGGTCATGGCGGAACACTAGTCCTGCTCGGGCGCGCAGCACGACAGGGCGTCAGAAAAGTCAGGACGGGCGCGACCCGCAGGTCGCGCCCGTCCTGACGTGCCCGAGGAACCGCAGGCTCAGGCGGTGATCCCCGCAGCGCGCTCGGCCGAGTCGACGACGTTGGCGAGGAGCATCGCGCGCGTCATGGGCCCGACGCCGCCGGGGTTCGGGGAGATCCAGCCCGCGACCTCGGCCACGGCCGGGTCGGCGTCACCGACGACGCGGCTCTTGCCGGTCTCCTCGTCGACCTCGCGCGAGACGCCCACGTCGATCACGACGGCGCCCGGCTTGACCATGTCGCGCGTGATGATGCCCTTGACGCCCGCGGCGGCCACGACGACGTCGGCCCGCCGGACGAGCGAGGCCAGGTCCTGGGTGCCCGTGTGCGTGAGGGTCACGGTCGCGTTGACCGCACGGCGCGTGAGGAGCAGGCCGATCGAGCGGCCCACGGTCACGCCGCGGCCCACGACCACGACCTCCTTGCCCACGAGCGAGATCCCGTGGCGCTCGATGAGCTCGATGATGCCGCGCGGCGTGCAGGGCAGCGGCGAGGTGACCTCCTCGTTGACGCGCAGCACGAGGCGGCCGAGGTTGGTCGGGTGCAGCCCGTCGGCGTCCTTGTCGGGGTCGATGAGCTCGAGCACGCGGTTGGTGTCGATGCCCTTCGGCAGCGGGAGCTGCACGATGTAGCCCGTGCACGCGGGGTCGTCGTTGAGGCGGCGGACCGCGGCCTCGATCTCCTCCTGCGTGGCCTCGGCGGGCAGGTCCTCACGGATCGAGGACAGCCCGATCTCTGCGCAGTCGCGGTGCTTGCCCGCGACGTACCACTGCGAACCGGGGTCGTCGCCGACCAGGAGCGTGCCGAGTCCCGGCACGACGCCCCGCTCGGCGAGGCCGACGAGGCGGGTCTTGAGCTCGGACTTGATGGCGGCGGCCGTGGCCTTGCCGTCCAGGATCTGCGCGGTCATGGGGCTCCTCAGGGTCTGGCGGGGACGAACAGGCCGCTGGGTGCGGAGTGCTCGTCGCGGATCGGGCGGATCAGCGACAAGTGCTCCGCACTCAGCGGCTCACGGGTGACTACTGCGACAGACCCGGGTACAGCGGGAAGTCCGCCGTCAGCTTGCGCACGCGAGCGCTCAGGCCCTCGACGTCGGCGCCCGCACCGGCCTTGAGCGTGGCCGCGATGATCTCGGCGACCTCGGTGAACTCCTCGTCGCCGAAGCCACGCGTCGCGAGCGCGGGCGTACCGATGCGCAGGCCCGACGTGACGCGCGGGGGACGCGGGTCGAACGGCACCGCGTTGCGGTTCACGGTGATGCCCACGGCGTGCAGGAGGTCCTCGGCCTGCTGGCCGTCGAGCTCCGAGTGGCGCAGGTCCACGAGCACCAGGTGGACGTCGGTGCCGCCCGTCAGGACGGACACGCCCTTCTCGGCGACGTCGGGCTGGGCCAGGCGGTCCGCGATGATGCTCGCGCCGCGCAGCGTGCGCTCCTGACGGTCCTTGAACGCGTCGGAGCCGGCGATCTTGAAGGACACGGCCTTCGCGGCGACGACGTGCATGAGCGGGCCGCCCTGCTGGCCCGGGAACACGGCGGAGTCGATCTTCTTGGCGAACTCCTCCTTGGACAGGATGAAGCCCGAGCGGGGGCCGCCGATGGTCTTGTGGACCGTCGAGGACACGACGTCGGCGTAGGGCACCGGGGACGGGTGCAGACCCGCGGCGACGAGCCCGGCGAAGTGCGCCATGTCGACCCAGAGCTTGGCGCCGACCTCGTCCGCGATCTCGCGGAACGCCGCGAAGTCGATGTGGCGCGGGTACGCGGACCAGCCGGCGATGATCACGTCGGGGCGGGTCTCGAGGGCCGTCTTGCGGACCTCGTCCATCTCGATGCGGTACGACTGCGGGTCCACGCCGTACGCGGACACGTCGTACAGCTTGCCCGAGAAGTTGATCTTCATGCCGTGCGTGAGGTGGCCGCCGTGCGCCAGCTCGAGGCCGAGGATCTTGTCGCCCTTGTTGATGAGGGCGTGCAGCACGGCCGCGTTGGCGGTCGCGCCCGAGTGGGGCTGGACGTTGGCGTGCTCGGCGCCGAACAGCGACTTGGCGCGCGCGATCGCGAGGTTCTCGGCGACGTCGACCTGCTCGCAGCCCCCGTAGTAGCGGCGGCCCGGGTAGCCCTCGGCGTACTTGTTCGTCAGGACGGAGCCCTGCGCCTGCAGGACGGCGCGCGGCACGAAGTTCTCCGACGCGATCATCTCGAGGGTGTCGCGCTGGCGTGCGAGCTCCCCGTCGAGGACCGCGGCGATCTCCGGGTCGACCTCGAGCAGGGACTGGTTCAGGACGTTGTCCGGCTGGGCGCTCATGCGTCTCCTTGGGTTCTGTCTGCGGATGACGGTCTCGTGGGGAGGCGTGCTCTATCCGGGCACGTCCCCACAGGGGGCGACCCGGGGCCCAGGCGAACGACCCGTCGTCTACACAGCATGCCGCTCCCCGGTGGTGATCCACCATCCCCGTCCGTCCCGCGGCCTCCCCGGAGGGCGGCGTGCGGGGCGCGGGTGCGCCAGTCGCGACGTGCACGATCCTAGCCCACGTCGGTGGGCGGCGGCAGGTGGTCCGCATCACGCCGGGTCCCGGTCTCGCCGCGGCCTGCTCAGGCCCGACGGCGGAGCGCCCGTCAGGTGGTCGTGTCGCCCTCGGCAGTCGTGGCCTCGCCCCCGGCGGGCAGGTCCGTCGCCCACGCGCCCGTGGCGCGCTCCGCCGTCGGGCGTCCGGGCACGGCACAGCGGGGTGCGCGCGGCTCTCGCCGCACGCACCCCGCTGGTCCGGTCACGTCAGGACGGGTGTGCGCCCGTCCTGACGTCCCCCCACCGCGACTCCCCCACGACGGATCAGGAGAGTGCGGCGCGCCTCTTGCTCAGCAGGTCGAACGCGACCGCGAGGAGCAGGACCAGGCCCTTGATCGCCTGCTGCCAGGCGGCGTCGACCGCCATGATCGACAGCCCCATGTTGAGCACGCCCATGATGAGCGCACCGATCATGGCTCCGGACACGCGTCCCACGCCGCCCGCGACCGCGGTGCCGCCGATGAAGCACGCGGCGATCGCGTCGAGCTCGTAGTTCATGCCCGCAGCGGCCACGCCGGCCCCGGCGCGCGAGGTCGTGATGACGGCCGCGACCGCAGCCAGGACACCCATGTTGACGAAGATGCCGAAGTCGACCCGGCGCGAGTTGACGCCCGACAGGACCGCGGCGTGCCGGTTCCCGCCGATCGCGTAGACGTGCCGACCGAACACGCTGCGGTTGAGCACGAACGAGTACGCGATGATGAGGATGCCCACGATGAGCAGGACGATCGGCGTGCCGCCCGAGCTGAGCGAGAGCCAGTACGTGACGACACCGATGAGCACCGCGGCCAGGACGATCTTGACGACGAACGCGGGCAGCGGCTCGACCGCGAGCTCGTGGCGACGCAGCGAGGTCCGCGAGCGCCACTGGGCGATCGCGAAGGCCACGATCCCGATCGCGCCGATCACGAGGGTCACGACGTCGAGGTTCCCGACGAACCCGAACCAGTTGGGCACCGAGCCGTTGCTGATCGCGATGAACCCGCTCGGCAGGCCGGCGACCGTGGTGCCGACCAGGACGATCGCCAGGCCACGGAAGATGAGCATGCCCGCGAGCGTCACGATGAACGCGGGGATGCCGACGTACGCGACCCAGAAGCCCTGCCACATCCCCACGAGCGCCCCGACCCCGAGGGACAGGACCACGGCGAGGAGCCACGGCAGGTCCCACTGGCTCATCATGATGGCGCACAGGCCGCCCACGAACGCGACGACCGAGCCGACCGACAGGTCGATGTGCCCCGCGACGATCACCATGACCATGCCGATCGCGAGGATCATCACGTAGGCGTTCTGCTGGATGAGGCTCGCGACGTTGTTCGGGTAGAGCAGTCGTCCGTCCGTGAGGACCTGGAACAGCAGGACGATCACGAGCAGTGCCGCGACGATGCCGTACTGGCGGACGTTGCGGCCGAGGTATTCCCTGACGGCGTTCATCGGACGGTGACTCCCTTGTCCATGGTCATGTAGTGCATCAGTGCTTCTTGGGTGGCGTCGGCGCGCGCGACCTCGCCGGTGATCCGGCCCTGGCTCATCGCGTAGACACGGTCGCACAGGCCGATGAGCTCGGGGAGCTCGGAGGAGATGACGACGACGGCCTTGCCGGCGTCGGCGAGCGCGTTGATGATCGCGTAGATCTCGTACTTGGCGCCCACGTCGATGCCGCGGGTCGGCTCGTCGAGGATCAGGACGTCGGGGTCGGAGTAGACCCACTTCGACAGGACGACCTTCTGCTGGTTGCCGCCCGAGAGCTTCCCGACGACGGCCTCGACCGTCGGGGCCTTGATCCGGAAGTCGGTGCGGTAGCGCTCGGCGACCTGGGTCTCGGCCTGCGAGTCGACGACGCCCCAGCGCGAGACCTTGCCCAGCGCCGAGGCCGAGATGTTCTCGCGGATGGTCTGGATGAGGTTGAGCCCGTACCGCTTGCGGTCCTCGGTCGCGTAGGCCAGCCCGTGGGCGATGGCCTCCTTGACGCTGCGCGTGCGGACGAGGGTCCCGTTCTTGTAGACGCTGCCGGAGATCCTGGAGCCGTACGAGTGGCCGAACACGCTCATCGCGAGCTCGGTGCGCCCTGCGCCCATGAGGCCGGCCATGCCGACGATCTCGCCCGCCCGCACGTGCAGGTTCGCGTGGTCGACGACGACCCGGTCGGTGTCGATCGGGTGGTGGACCGTCCAGTCCTCGATGCGCAGGACCTCCTCGCCGATGGTCGGCTCGTGGTCCGGGAAGCGGCTGTCGAGCGAGCGCCCGACCATGCCGCGGATGATGCGGTCCTCGGTCACGGGCTCGGCGCCGTGCAGGTCGAGCGTCTCGATCGTCGCGCCGTCGCGGATGATCGTCACGCGGTCGGCGATCGCGGCGATCTCGTTGAGCTTGTGGGAGATGATGATGCAGGTGATCCCGTGGCTGCGGAACTCGTCGATCAGCTTGAGCAGGTGGGCGCTGTCCTCGTCGTTGAGCGCCGCGGTGGGCTCGTCGAGGATGAGCAGGTCCACGCGCTTGGACAGCGCCTTGGCGATCTCGACGAGCTGCTGCTTGCCGACCCCGATGTCCATGGCCTTGGTCGCGGGGTTCTCCCAAAGCCCCACGCGCTCGAGCAGCGCTGCGGCCTCGCTCGTGGTGCGGTGCCAGTCGACGATCCCCGCGGAGGCCTTCTCGTTGCCGAGGAAGATGTTCTCCGCGATCGACAGGTGCGGCACGAGCGCCAGCTCCTGGTGGATGATCACGATCCCGCGGGCCTCGCTGTCCCGGATGGTCCGGAACTCGCACGTCTCGCCGTCCATGACGATCGTGCCCTCGTAGGTGCCGTGCGGGTAGACGCCCGACAGCACCTTCATCAGGGTCGACTTGCCGGCCCCGTTCTCCCCGCAGATCGCGTGGACCTCGCCCCGACGCACGTCCAGCGTGACGTCCTGCAAGGCCTTGACGCCGGGGAACTCCTTGGTGATCCCCCGCATCTCGAGGATGTTGCTCTCGCTGGCCATGGGTCAGCTCCTCACTCGTCCGTTCCTGTCGACGGTGGCGCGGCCGTCGGCCGACCGCGCCACCTCGTCGCTCGTCCTGCTCACCTCGGGCGCGCCGTGCCCGGCCCCGGACGTGGGTCCCGGGGCCGGGCACGGCGCGGACCGGTCAGAGGCCGAGCTTCTCGGCCGTGTAGAAGCCGGAGTCGACGAGCGACGACTGGACGTTGTCCGGCGTGACGACCTGCGGGTCGAGCAGGTACGACGGCACGACCTTCACGCCGTTGTCGTAGGTCGTGGTGTCGTTGACCTCGACCTCCTCGCCGTCGATGATCTGCTGGACCATGGTGGCGACCTGGTCACCGAGCGTGCGGGTGTCCTTCCAGACCGTCATGGCCTGCTTGCCCGCGAGCATGTTCTTGACGTTGGCCTCGTCGGCGTCCTGACCCGTGACGAGCGGCCAGGCGTCGCCCGGGGTGTAGCCGCCGCCCTCGAGCGCCTGCTCGATGCCGAGCGCGAGCGAGTCGTTGGGCGACAGGACGACGTCGACCTTCTTGTCGGTGTAGAACGAGTTGAGACGGTTCTCCATCTCGGACTGGGCCTTGGCGGACTCCCAGCCCTGGATGCCGATCGTGGTCCAGTCGTCGACCGTGGCGGGCGCCTTGCCCGAGGGGACGACGAGCTGGCCCTTCTCGACGTAGGGGCTCAGGACGTCCCAGGCTCCCTTGAAGAAGAAGCGGGCGTTGTTGTCGTCGGGCGACCCGGCGAAGGGCTCGAGGTTGAACGGGCCGGCGCCGCCGGCCAGACCGAGCTGCTCGGCGATGAACTCGCCCTGGAGCGTACCGACCTTCTCGTTGTCGAACGTCGCGTAGTAGTCGACGTGCTCGGAGTCGTTGATCAGACGGTCGTAGGCGATGACCGGGATCTCCTCCTTGGCCGCGGCGTCGAGGACGGGGCCCAGGGCCGTGCCGTCGATCGAGGCGATGACGAGGACGTCCGCACCCTGGTTGATCATGTTCTGCAGCTGCGTGATCTGCTGGTCGACCTTGTTGTCCGCGTACTGGAGCGTGGTCTCGTAGCCCGCGCCGCCGAGGAGCTCCTCGAGGTGGGCGCCGTCGTTGTTCCACCGCTCGAGGCTGCGGGTGGGCATCGCGATACCGATCAGGGGCGTGTCGGTCCCCGTCTCGCCACCACCGGACTCTTCTCCCGCACGCTCCGAGCTGCAGGCCGTGAGAGCACCGAACAGCAGCGTCATCCCGGCAGCTGCGGCGACCGCCTTGCGCATAGACGTCATCGTCATTCCCTTTCGTCTTCGAACCAGGGGGCGGGCCTCAGCTGTGAGACCCGGGATGCCTCCGAGCCGCGGAGGGAATCCGCGTGGCCTCGGTCGGCACTGCAGTGAAACTAGCCACCCTTGAGTTCGAGCGTCAAGCGCAGTAATCAGTTCGTGACCTAATTGTGTTCGAGACTCGAACTCACGATGGAAGCGGTACCACCCCTGGGCACCCGCAGAATCCCCGTCCTGCCTCACTTCTGCGGCCCTCGGGAGCGTGTACGCTCCTTCCTGTGAACAACGACCGGTCCACGCCCGGCTCGCAGACCTCACTCCGAGAAGCGAACCGAACACGCATCGTGGATGCGGTGAAGCGCTACGGCGGGCTCACCCAGGTCGAGCTCGCCGAAGCGACGGGACTCTCGACGGCGACGGTCTCGACCATCGTCAAGGAGCTGACCCAGGCAGGGGTCGTCGACACCCGACCCACCTCGCGCTCCGGGCGTCGCGCCCTCAAGGTGACGCTCGCGCGCCAGCTCGGTCTCGTGGCCGGCATCCAGTTCGGCCACCGCCACCTCAAGGTCGCGCTCGGCGACTTCGGCCGCACGATCGTGGCCGAGCAGCAGATGCCCCTGCCCGTCGACCACCGGGTCGACACGGGCCTGGACCGCGCCGCGCTCCTCGTCATGGACCTCCTCGAACGCGTCGGCGCCTCGACCGACGAGCTCCTCACGGTCGGCATGGCCCTGCCCGCCCCGGTCGACATCTCGACCGGGATGATCTCGGTGCGCGGCATCATGCGCGGCTGGGACGACCTGCACGTCGGGCAGGTCATGTCCAAGCGGCTCGCCCGCCCCGTCGTGGTGGACAACGACGCGAACCTCGCCGCGCTCGCCGAGGCCGAGCTCGGCGCGGCCCGGGCCGTCCGCGACTCGGTGTTCGTCCGGGTCTCGTACGGGACCGGGGCGGGGGTCGTGATCAACGGGAACGTCCACCGCGGCTACGCGGGCACGGCCGGCGAGATCGGGCACGTCCAGGTCGACCCCGCGGGTCCCATCTGCCGCTGCGGCAACCGCGGGTGCCTCGAGACGATCGTCGGCTCCGACGCGCTCCTCGCCCTGCTGCGCTCGAGCCACGGCGACCTCACGCTGCGCGACGTCATCTCCCGGGCGCTGGCCGGCGACCCGGGCTGCAGCCGCGTCGTGGCCGACGCGGGCGACCGCATCGGCATCGCGGTCGCCACGCTCGCGAGCGCCATGAACCCGCAGGTCATCGTCGTGGGGGGCGAGCTCGCCGAGACCGGCGAGATCCTCGCGGGCCCCCTGCGCGACGCCGTCCGTCGGCACCTCGTGCCCAACACGATCGCGCCCGTCGAGGTCGTGCTGAGCGAGCTCGGCCCTCAGGCCGAGGTCATGGGTGCGCTCGCGCTCGCGCTCCAGTCGACCGACGTCGCGAGCGACGTCCGCCTGGCTCCCGGCGCCCCGGGCCCGGTCGGGCTGTCGACGCCTCCGGACCCCGGTGGCACGAGCCGGTCGGGAGCGACCGGATGAGTCCCACCACCCGACCGACGACGGCCCGCGCGCAGCGCGGGACCGCACGACCGCCGCACCACGACGACGTGGTCGGCCCCCCGACGCCCTCGGGCGCCCGAGCACGAACAGGTGACACGACGTGAGCAGCACCTCCGCCCTCCCCGCACTGTCGTTGCACGGCATCGACAAGTCGTTCGGCGCGGTCCGCGCGCTCGAAGGCATCGACCTCGAGGTGCGACGAGGCGAGGTCGTCGCGCTCGTGGGCGACAACGCCGCGGGCAAGTCGACGCTCGCCAAGGTCATCGCAGGCGTGCTGACCCCGGACGCGGGCATCATCGAGTCCGACGGCGTCCCGGTCACCATCCCGTCCCCGGCCGCGGCGCACGCGCTGGGCATCGCGACCGTCTTCCAGGACCTCGCGCTGTGCGACAACCTCGACGTGGTCTCGAACCTGTACCTCGGGCGAGAGCTCCACAAGGGTCCGCGGCTCGACGAGGCCGCGATGGAGGAGAACGCGCGGCGCATCCTGCGCGACCTCACGTCCCGCATCCCCTCGGTGCGCACGCTCGTCTCCGACCTGTCGGGCGGGCAGCGCCAGAGCGTCGCGATCGCCCGCACGCTCCTCGGGGACCCGCGCATCGTGGTGCTCGACGAGCCCACGGCCTCGCTGTCGGTGTCGCAGACGGCCGAGGTCCTGACCCACATCGAGCGCCTGCGCGACCTGGGCCACGCCGTGATCCTCATCAGCCACAACATGACCGACGTGCGCGCGGTCGCGGACCGGATCGAGGTGCTGCGCCACGGGCGCAACAACGGCAGCTTCTCGGGACCGGGCACGAGCTACGAGGAGATCATCGCCGCGATCACGGGCGCCATGACGACCCCGCGCCGCAGCGCCCGCCTGGCCTGAGAGCACGGCGGCCCGGCGACCAGGGCGCCCGGGCCTCTGAGCGCTGCCCCGCCAGGCCCTTCCTCCCGGTCGGCCCCCTCG
>NZ_MAQA01000085.1 GCF_001692445.1 Oerskovia enterophila
GTGACGTGGGGGGCCGGGGCGGGCGCCACCGCGGTCCGCCGCTCCTGGAGCGTCGCGACGCCGAGCGCCACGACCGCGAGCAGCGTGAGCGCGGCGCCCACCCACAGGGGCGAGGTGAAGCCGAGGCCGGCCGCGATGGTCAGGCCGCCGATCCACGCACCCAGCGCGTTGCCCACGTTGAACGCCGCGATGTTGGCGCCCGAGGCCATGGTCGGGGCGGCCTGCGCGTGGCCCATGATGCGCATCTGGAGGCCGGGCACGGTCGCGAACCCGAACGCCCCCATGAGGACCAGCGAGACCACCGTCATGACCTGGCTCGTCGCGGTGAGCGCGAAGACCGCGAGGATCACGGTCAGCGCGCCGAGGATCGCGAGCAGGCTCGTGGTCAGGAAGCGGTCCGCGGCCTTGCCGCCCAGGTAGTTGCCGACGAACAGCCCCACGCCGAACAGCACGAGCAGCCACGGCACGCTCGTGGTCGCGAACCCGCCGACCTCGGTGACCGTGAAGGCAATGTAGGTGAACGCGCCGAACATGCCGCCGAACCCGAGCACGGTGACCAGCATGGACCACCAGACCTGCGGGTTGCGGAAGGCCGCGAGCTCGGTCCGCAGGGACGGGGTGCCCGACGGCGCAGCCCCGGCCGGGAGGGCGAGGTCGCCCGCAGCGGGGGTCGTCGAGGCGGCGCGGGCCGGTGCGGCGCCGTGCGCGCCGGACGCCCGGCGCGTGGACGGCACGAGCAGCAGGATCCCGACGAGCGCGACCACGCCGATGGCCGTGATGGCCCAGAACGTCGAGCGCCAGCCGTACTGCTGGCCCAGGAACGTGCCGAACGGCACGCCCAGGACGTTGGCGGCCGTGAGGCCCGCGAACATCATCGCGATGGCCCCGGCCCGCTTGGAGGGCGCGACCATGTCGGCCGCGACGACCGCGCCGATGCCGAAGAACGCACCGTGGCACAGCGCCGCGAGGATGCGTCCGGCGAGCAGCAGCTCGTAGGTGGGGGCGAGGGCCGAGACCAGGTTCCCGGCGATGAACAGGATCATGAGGCTGCCGAGGACCGTCTTGCGGTCGAGGCGGATCACGGCGGCGGTGAGGCCGATCGCGCCGACGGCGACCGCGAGCGCGTAGCCCGAGATGAGGTAGCCGGCGACGGCCTCGGTCACGCCGAACTCGGTGGCGATCTCCGGCAGGAGACCCATGATGACGAACTCGGTGAGCCCGATCCCGAAGCCCCCGACGGCGAGGGCGAGAAGACCCAGCGGCATGCGCTGCTCCTTGTCTGATTCAGGGCACCCGCGCTTGAGCGTGTGTGCAACAACCGGCGCTTGCAGTAGTTGCAGGCGCCTCCTAAATAGTTGCACGCGCCGGTAGTTCACACAAGCGGTATAGTTGAGAGCGACGTCACGACAGGCACAGGAGGCACGCATGGGCATCGGGGACGACGCGGTCGAGATCCGCTCGCAGGGCTGGCGCACGCTCGCCGCGCTGCACGGCATCCTCGACACCGCGCTCGAACGAGCGCTCCAGGCCGACCACGGCCTCTCGGTCGTCGAGTACACCGTGCTCGACGCGCTCTCGCGCCAGGACGGCTGGCACATGCGGATGCAGCAGCTCGCACGCGCCGCGGCCCTGAGCAGCAGCGCCACGACCCGCCTGGTCAACCGTCTCGAGGACCGCGGCCTGCTCACGCGCATCCTGTGCCAGGACGACCGCCGCGGCATCTACACCGAGCTGACACCGCAGGGCGAGCAGCTCCTGCGCCAGGCCCGGCCCACGCACGACGCGGCCCTCGAGGACGCGCTCAACGAGGCCTGCCAGGTCGAGGAGCTCGCGCCCCTCGTCGCGGCCCTGCACGAGCTGCCGGCCGAGCCGTCTGTCGAGCCGTCGGCGCGCACAGCCCCCGTGGGCGCGACGGCCTGACCCTGGGGGCGCGCCCGGTGGCCTGACCCCTGGGGCACGTCGGGCTGCGCGACGGGCTGCCTGACAATTCGCAGCCGATCTGGGACCCTCGTCCCCATGGGGGACATCGCGACGACGCCGGCAGCGCACCACGAGGTGGACGAGCTCTCGACGCTCGACCCCGCGGACATCTCGCCTTTCGGCCAGTACGCACGGTGGTCGCGGCGGGTCGTGGCGTTCCTGCTCGACAACGCGATCCTGGCCGGGCTCATGTTCGTCTCCGTCGGCCCCGGCCTCGCGCCGAGCATGCTCCCCGGCCTCGACAACGACGGGAGCCTGGGCCTGGCGGTCGGCGACCTCCGCTGGTCCGAGAGCGCGTGGATGCTCGGCGCGGTGATCGCGATGACGGTGCTCCAGGCCTACACCGGCGCGACGCCCGGCAAGCGGGCGGTGGGGATCGTCGTCGTCAACCGGGACTCGGGGCGACCGGTCGGACTGGTGACGACGGTCCTGCGCTGGCTCGCGCACTTCCTCGACGCGATCCTCTGCATCGGCTACCTTCGTCCGCTCTGGGACAAGGAGCGCCGCACGTTCGCCGACAGCCTCCTGTCGACGGTCGTCGTGCTGTCCCGCTCCCCCGAGCCGCACCCGTGGATCGCGCCCCTCGTTCGACCCGGGCGACCTGGCGCACAGGTCGTGACCGCGGGCGCAGCCGTCCTGTGCACCGCAGGAGCATTGTTCGCGCTGGGCCCCACCTCGTCCACGAGCGGCAGCTTCTTGTCGTCGGCCACGTGCACCACGTGGGATCGGACGACGCGCCCCGGCGTACCGCAGCTCAGCGAGGCGACCTTCACCTCGACCGGCGCGGGCACCATCTCTCGCTGGGGAGTCACCCACGCCCTGCCGTCCACGGGCGAGGGGTCGGAGATCACCATCGCCTGGGACGGCGGCCTCCCCGTCGACGCCGACGTGTCGCTCGAGGCCGTCCTCACGAGCCCCGACGGCAGCCGGCTCGAGTACTCGACGCCGCTCGACACCGACGGCACCGGCTTCGGTGCGGATCCGACGAGTCCCGGGACGATCGAGATCCCCGCGAACGACCTCCGGGGCATCGCCCCAGGGTGGAGCTGGAGCGCGCAGATGCGCGTCGACGGTGTCGCGATCCCGGGCTGTGGCGGGCGCGCGCCCTTCTGACCCCCGCCCGTGCGACACCGGCCCGGCAGCGCCCCGTCGGCCCGCCTCGCCGAGCCGAACTCACCGGCCCGACCTAGGGTGTGGGCCATGAGCCCCCTCGCCCTGTTCGAGGTCTCCCTCGACTGCCCTGTCCCCCGCGACCTCGCGGAGTTCTACCGCCGCCTGCTCGGCTGGGAGTACGTGCCGGGCCACGAGACGTCGGACCCGGACGGCGACGAGTGGCTCGCGATCGTGCCGCCCGGCCCCGGCCCGCGGCTGGCCTTCCAGCGGTCGGACGCCGCGGTCGCCCCGTGGCGGACGGGTGCGCGGGTCCACTTCGACGTCGCGGTCCCGGACCTCGACGCGGGCCACGCGCTCGCGGTCGCGGCCGGGGCCCGGCCGCTGACCGGTACCCCCGCCGAGGAGGGCCACGCCGACGACCCGTTCCGGGTCTACGCGGACCCCGTGGGGCACCCGTTCTGCCTGACGCTGGTCGCCGCGCCCACAGCGCCGGCGGCGGCACCGGCAAGCGAGGAGGCCGCGCGATGAGCCCCAAGAAGATCGGCCTCGTCCTGCTGCTCGTGGCCCCCATGGTCGCGCTCATGCTCTCCCCGTGGAAGCACGACGGCACGCTCGTCTACCTCGGCATGCTGCCCGCGGGGGTGGGTCTGCTCGTGGGCCGGGGCCCCGCGCTCGTCGCCGGGCCGCTCACGGCGGTCTGCATGGCGATCGGCGTCTCGCTGAGCGACTGGCCCCTCGCGGGGGCCCTCTTCATGGCCGCCCTCGGGGCGTGCGTGGGACTCTCGGCGGTCAAGGGGTGGCACGGGATCGGCGGGTTCGTGGGCCCGCAGACGGCGTTCGCCCTCATCGGCGGCCCGCTCGTGGCCCTGCCCTCGGGCACGGTCGGCGCCTCGACGTCGTTCGGTGCCCTCGCGGCCATGGCCGGCTGGGTCGCGTTCGGCGGGCTGTGGACCGCGCTGATCGGCGGGGTCCTCACGCGCGGCATGCACCTACCGGGTCCCAAGGCCGTCCCCCGGCGCGCGGCGACGTACTTCGCGGTCGCGCTCGCGATCCTCACGGGCGTGGCGACCTACGTCGCGATGGGCTGGATCGACTCCCCGAACTCGTGGTGGCTGCTGCTCACCCTGTTCGTGATCGTCCAGCCGTACTTCGCGGCCACGCTCTCGCGCATGGCCGCGCGGGTCGGCGGCACGCTCGCGGGCGCGGTGCTCGCGGGCCTGGTGGCCCACTTCCTCAGCGGTTCTCCGGGCATCCTGTCGGCCGTGGCGCTCGTGCTCACGGGAGCGGCCGCGTGGGCCTACCTCAAGCGCCCGTACTGGGTCTTCACGCTCTTCCTCACGCCCGCGGTGATCCTGCAGACCTCGGGCGGCGAGGACGTGCTGCTCTCGGCCGACCTCGAGCGCGCCCTCTTCACGGCCGCGGCCGCCGTGGTCGCCGTCGCTGTCCTCGCGGTGGGGCACGGGATCCTCTCGTCCCGGTCACGCACCACGACCTGACGGGCGTCACCGGGCGTCACCGCTCACCACCCGGTCACCGCCCGGCCACCACCGGCCAACGCGCGCCGTCCCGGCCGGTCCGCCCTACTGTGACCGTATGACGGCTCGGCGGATCGCCCTGGCGCTGGTGCTCGTCGCTCCGGCGGTCGGCCTGCTGCTCTCTCCGTGGCGCCCGGACGGCACGCTCGTCTACCTCGGGATGCTCCCTGCCGGCCTGGGGCTGCTGGTGGACCGCCGCGCGGCCCTGACCGCGAGCCTCCTGACCCCCGCGAGCATGCTCGCGGCCACGGCCCTGCGGGACCTGCCGCTCGGTGCGGCCCTCTTCATGCTCGTGCTCGGCGCCGCGGTGGGCCTCTCCGCGGCGGTCGGGTGGCACGGGATCGGGAGCCTCGTCGGTCCGCTGGCCGCGTTCGCGCTGCTCGGGACGCCGCTCGTGGCGCTGCCGTCGGGCACGGTGAGCGCGGTGAGCTCGCCCGCAGCGGTCGCCACCATGACGGGGCTCGTCGCGTTCGGCGGCCTGTGGACGACGTTCGTGGGCGGCGTCCTGGCACGGAACGTGCGCGGCACCGGCCCTCGCCCGGTCCCGCGTCCCGCGTCCGCGTACTTCGGTCTGACCCTGGGGATCCTGGCCGGTCTCATCACCTACACGGTCGACGACTGGACCGACGCCAGGAACCGGTGGTGGCTGCTGCTCACGGTCTTCGTGATGATCCAGCCGTACTTCACGGGGACGCTCCGGCGCGCGGGCTCGCGCGTGGTCGACGTCCTGGCGGGCACGGTGCTCGCCGCGGTCGTCGCGCACACGCTCGACGAGCTCCCCGTGGTCCTGGTCCTCGTCGCGCTCGCCCTGACGGGGTGCGCGGTCCGCGCTCTGCTGCGGAGCCCGTTCTGGGTCGTGCCGCTCTTCCTGACGCCCGCGGTGGTGCTCCTGACGTCGGGTGGCGAGGACGTCCTGGTCGCCGCGAACGTCGAGCACGCGGTGTTCATCGTGGCCGCCTCGTTGGCGACGGTCCCGATCCTCGTGATGGGCCGCCACATCATGGCGGTCAAAGCGCCCAACACGTCCTGACCGGTGTCCTGGCGGCGCTGGGCGTCCGGTCCCGCCTGCGGGAGCCCCTCCGCGGGGCCCGACGGCGCCGCTCACCCCGCCAGCGCGACGTCCGGTCCCGCGAGGACCAGCAGGGCCGCGCACACGGCCGCGACGGCCATGCTCAGCGCGAACGGCAACCGGCTCGTGGTCCGTCGCACGGCGACCACGCCTGCGGACACCGCGAGCGCGACCGAGACCGCGCCGCCCACCCATGCGACCGTGGTCGGCGGTCCGGGCGGCCCGAGCACCACGACCCCGACCGCCGCGACGAGCACGGCGGGCGCGAGCACGCTGGCCCCCGTCCGCCCGAGCCGGTGCGGCAGCCCCCGGACGCCGGTCGCCCGGTCGTCCTCGAGGTCCGGCAGGGTGTTCGCGACGTGCGCCCCGACGCCCAGCAGCGCGGTCGCGGCCATGGCCCAGGGTGCCGCGACCCGGTCGCCGGGCGCGGCGAGCACCACGAACAGCGGCAGGAGACCGAACGAGACCGCATAGGGGGCCCAGGACCACACGGTCGACTTGAGCCACGCGTTGTAGGACCACGCGCTCGCGACGGCCACGAGGTGCACGAGCCCCGCGACGAGCCCGGTCGCGAGCGACAGCACCACGCAGGCCGCTGCCGCGAGGAGCGCGGCCGCGTGCACCTGCCGCACCGAGACCAGCCCCGCGACGACGGGCTTGTCGGCGCGCTCGACCGCCCGGTCGCGTCGCGCGTCGAGCCAGTCGTTGGACCAGCCGACCGAGAGCTGACCGGACAGGACCGCGGCCGTGACGAGCGCCGTCGTGCCTGCGCCGGACCCGACGCCCACGGCGAAGAAGCCCGCGAGCACCGTGACCAGGACCGTGGGCCCCGCATGGCTCGCGAGCGCGAGTCCCCGCAGCGTCGTCGTCGCTGCTCGCGTCCTCACGAAGTCTCCACCCGCCCGACGCTAGCAACGCGCGGGCTGCGCGTCCCCGTGACACGATGCGTGGATGTCGCGGTTGCTCGCGGTCGGACCGGCCCTGCCGGGCACCGCGCACCCTCAGAGCGAGATCACGGACACGATCGGGCCCCTGCTGACCCGCTCGCCCGCGACGCGCGCCGTGCTCGCCCGGCTCCACGCCGCGAGCGGCGTCCGGACGCGCCACACGGCCCTGGCCCTCGACGAGTACGCGGGGCTCACGTCGTTCGGCGCGGCCAACGACCACTTCATCCGCGTCGGCACGGACCTCGCCGAGGAGGCGTGCCGGACCGCTCTCGACGCCGCGGGCATCGACCCCGGCGAGGTCGACTTCCTGCTCTTCACCTCTGTCACCGGGATCGCAGCGCCCTCGATCGACGCACAGCTCGTGACGCGGCTGGGGCTGCGGACCGACGTCAAGCGGCTGCCGTCGTTCGGGCTCGGCTGCGTCGCGGGCGCCGCAGGGATCGCGCGCGTGCACGACTACCTCGTCGGGCACCCGCAGGACGTGGCCCTGCTCGTGTCGGTCGAGCTGTGCTCGCTCACGCTCCAGCACGGTGACGACTCCATGGCGAACCTCGTGTCGACGGGGCTGTTCGGCGACGGCGCGGCGGCCGTGGTCATGGTCGGGGACGCGCACCCGGCAGGCCGCCCGCCCACGCTGCCCGACGGCGCCACGCGAGATCCGGGGGCACGTGGCACCCGGGCGGAGCGTGCCTCGGCGGCACGAACCCCGCCCCGGGGCGTCGAGGTCGTCGACACCCGCAGCCGCCTCTACCCCGAGACCGCCGACCACCTGGGCTGGACGATCCGCGACAGCGGGTTCGGGATCGTGCTGTCCGCGGGCCTTCCGGAGGTCATCGCGGCCCACCTCGCGGGAGACGTGAAGTCGCTGCTCGTCGAGCACGACCTGACGACCGAGGACGTCGGGACCTGGGTCGTGCACGCGGGCGGGCCGCGCATCCTCGACGTCGTGCGCGACTCGCTGGGGCTCGACGAGGCCGACCTGAGGCACAGCCGGGAGTCGCTCGCCGCCGTCGGGAACCTGTCCTCCTCCTCGGTGCTGCACGTGCTCGCCGCGACGCTCGACGCCCAGCGCGACGACGCGCCCGGCGAGGGCGCCGGGCAGCACGGCGTCCTCATGGCGTTCGGCCCCGGGGTCTCTGCCGAGCTCGTGCTCCTGCGCCGCACCGCGTCACCGCTGGAGGGTTGATGCTCGCCTTCTTCTACGTCGTGCTCGGGGCGACCGCGCTCGAACGCCTCGCCGAGCTCGTCGTCTCGGCGCGCAACGCGAGGTGGTCGTTCGCGCGCGGGGGCGTCGAGACGGGCCGTGGCCACTTCCCCGCGATGGTCGCCCTGCACACGGGCCTGCTCGTCGCGTGCGTGGTCGAGGTCAACGTCGCGGACCGGCCGTTCATCCCGTGGGTCGGGTGGCCCGCGTTCGTGCTCGTGCTCGCGAGCCAGGCGCTGCGCTGGTGGTGCATCGCGTCGCTCGGGCCGCGCTGGAACACGCGCGTGATCGTGGTCCCCGGGCTGCCGTGGGTCGACAAGGGCCCGTACCGCTGGATCGCCCGGCACCCCGGGCAACGCTGGTTCCGGCACCCCAACTACCTCGCGGTCGTCGTCGAGGGCCTCGCGCTCCCGCTCGTCCACTCGTGCTGGACCACCGCGCTCGTGTTCACGGTGCTCAACGCCGTGCTGCTGCTGCGGTTCCGGCTGCCCGCCGAGGAGCGCGCGCTCGACGCGCTGCCGCACGCGTGAGCCGGGCGAGCTCGTGAGACGGGCACAGGCGCAACCCCTGACGACCGGCGCAGGCGCACCCCTGACGACCGGCGCAGGCGCACCCCTGACGACCGGCGCAGGCGCACCCATGTCGACCAGCGCAGGCGCACCATGACCGACACCGACGTCCTGATCGTGGGCGGCGGCCCGATCGGCCTCGCCGCCGCGATCGAGGCACGGCTCGCGGGCTACGACGTCGTCGTGGTCGAGCCGCGCGACGGCCCCGTCGACAAGGCGTGCGGCGAAGGCCTCATGCCCGGTGCGCTGCGCGCCCTCCAGGCCCTCGACGTCGACCCCGACGGCCACGTCCTGCGCGGCATCAGCTACCGCGACGCGCACCGCCACGCCGACCACCTCTTCACCGAGGGCCAGGGCAGGGGCGTGCGCCGCACCACGCTGCACGCCGCGCTCGCCGAGCGCGCGGCCGCCCTGGGCGCGACGACCGTCCGCGGCCGCGTCGAGCAGATCGACGAACGCTCCGAGGCCGTGACCGCGGCCGGGATCAGCGCGCGCTGGCTCCTGGGGTGCGACGGGCTCCACTCGACCGTGCGGCGCCTCGCAGGGCTCGAGGTGGGCGCCGACGCCCACGCGCACGAGTCCCTCCTGGCGCACGCGCGCCACGACCCCGACGCCCCGGGGCGATCCCCCGGCGGGCCGAGCGCTCGTGCTGCGGGGCAGGGAGGGCCGGGGGCCGGGAGTCCCGGGTC
>NZ_MAQA01000086.1 GCF_001692445.1 Oerskovia enterophila
GTCCCGCCCCAGGCCTACGCCGCCCAGCAGGCCGCCGCGCAGCAGGCCGCGCGCGCCCAGGAGCAGGCCCGACGCCAGGCCCAGCGCGAGGCCGACCGGCTGCGCCGCCTCGAGGAGCAGCGCGCCCGCGCCGCCCGGCGCCCCCGCGGCCCGGGCACCGCGATCGTCGGGATCACGCTCGGCGTGAGCCTGCTCGGCGCAGCGGTCCTCATGCTGCTCGAGCGTCGTGACGTGATCGACGTGCCGTTCTTCTACACGTGGATCGGCGCGACGATCATCCTCCTCGGCCTCGGCGTCGTGATCTCGGGCCTGCGTGGCCGCACGAGCGGAGCCCTGGGTGGCCTCGCGATCGTCGCGACGATCATCGCGCTCCCGATCGCCGGCTGGAGCTCGGTCGACCGCTTCGACGTGAACCTCCAGGGCCGCGCGTCGGACTCGACCTACACGGTCACCTCGGTCGAGGACGCGGAGAACGGGTTCGCCTTCACGTTCGGCGACCCCGTCGTCGACCTGAGCCGGCTCGACCTGAGCGCGGTCGGCGAGGACCCCGTCGTCGTCCCCGTCGACCTGCGGGCCGGGGACCTGACCGTGATCGTCCCCTCGGGCGTCCCGGTCGAGGCCGAGGTCCGCGTCCTCGCGGGCAACGCGACCTGGACCGTCGACGGCGAGCGCCGCAGCGTCAACGGCGTCAACACCCGCCCGTACACCTTCACCACCGACTCCGTCTCCGACGGCGCCGACCCCGTGCTCCTGCTCGAGGTCGACGTCGCCGCGGGAGACGTCACCATCCGGGAGGAATCATGACCACCGAGAAGACCCCCTACGAGTCCGACGACAGCGACGAGACTCAGGCCCTCCCCCCGGTCGACCCGACGATCGAGCTCGCGGTCACGCCGGGCGAGACCACCGAGGAGGCGCGAGCCGCGGCCGACGAAGCCGACGGCGACCCCGACGCGACGCAGGTCCTGGAGGCGACCGCTCCGTCCGAGGCGGACCTGGCCGACGAGCTGTTCCGGACCGAGGCGACCCAGGCGCTGCCCGTCGCCGAGCCCCCCCGGGCTCTCCCGGTGACGCCTCCCACCCAGGCCCTGCCGGTCTGGGAGGCGGCGCCGACGCACACGCAGGCCTACCCCGTGCAGGACGCGCCGGTCACCCCAGAGCCGGTCGTCCCGGCGGCAGCAGCTCCCGCAACGGCCCCGGCACCCGCCCCTGCGGTCGACCCGGCCGCGCAGTGGAACACCACGGCGCAGCAGAAGGCGAACCTCGCTCCCAGCAGCACGGTCCCCGGCGAGGACCCGCGCAACCGGGGCCTGCGCGTGGGCACGGTCGTGTGGGGCTTCATCATCGTCGCGGTGGGCGCGGGCATCCTCGCCCTGGCCCTCGGCGCGACGTACGACCTGGACGTCGCGCTCATCGCCCTGCTGAGCGTCGCGGGCCTGGTGCTCGTGGTCGGCTCGATCGTGTCGAGCAGCCGGCGCAGCGCCCGTGAACGAGCCCACCGGTGACCGTCCTCGCGTGAGTGCATGGTTCGGCTGCGACACGCCCGGCGTGTCGCAGCCGAACCATGCACTCGGCACCGGAAGAGGTGAGCACGACGACGGCGCACCGGTCGAAGGACCGGTGCGCCGCCGTCGTGCTTTCGTGCGAGAGCGCCTCAGCGCGGGGGCGTGCCCTCCGCCGGGGGTGTCGCGGGAGGCGTGTCGGTGCCGGTCGGCGGGACGCCCGGGCTCTTGGGCTCGACGACCGGCGGGACCTGGGTCGTGGGGACGCCCGGGCTCTTGGGCTCCTCGACGGGAGCCGTGTGGGTCGACGTGCGGGTGGGCGGCGTGACCGGCGGCGTCGTGGGTGCCGGCGTCGTGGGCGTCGTCGGGGCGGGCGTCACGGGCGCTGCCGGCGCCGCGTGCGCGGGGGTGTGCGCGGGGGGTGCGGCCGACGAGAGACCGCCGCCCGAGGTGTAGCCGCCCGGCGTCTCGACCGCGACCGCCGGACCGCTCGCGATCTTGCGGAGCGCGATCCCAATGAGGATGAACATGATGCCCAGGCCGATCACGAGGGCAGCGACGCCGAACGCGACGACCGACGTGAAGAGCGAGGCGCGCAGGAACGACGCGTTCATGACCGTGGCGCGGCGCTCGTCGTCCTGCGGGAGCTCGGCGTAGGTCTGGCCGTCGCTCATCTCGAGCGCGTGCTTGTTGATGACCTCGGCCTGCGCGTAGGCGGAGAACGGACCGCTGACGTGGGCCCCCGCGAGGAACGACGCATCGTCGGACACCGTGATGTCCTCGGCCGACAGCTGCGAGGACACGACACCCCAGGTGACACCACCCGCGATGATCATGACGATCCCTGCGATGACGCTGAGGAGTCCGATGACTCCTACGCCCTTCGCGGGCCGAACCGTGACAGTGCTGGACATTGCGGTATCCCTCCCCGAGCCGGACCTTTGGTGTCAACGTAGCGACGTTTCGTCGTTTCCGCCGGACGAAAGGTCTGTTCGACGTCGAAACGGCGCACGCACGGGCAGGTCGGACACCGCGTGATGGGAGAATCCGGGGGTGAGGATCACCCATGTGACGGACTGCTACCTGCCCCTTCTCGGCGGCATCGAGACCCAGGTGAGCCGCCTCGCGGCCCAGCAGGCCGCGACGGGCCACGTCGTCGAGGTGATCACCACGACGCCCGCGGCGCGCGGCGAGCACGGGGTGAGCACCGAGATGCACGACGGCGTCACGATCCACCGCGTCGCGGCCCGGATCCCGGGTGGCTACCCCGTGCACCCTCGCGCTGCCCACCACGTGACGCGCCGCCTGCGCGCGTCACGGCCCGACGTCGTGCACCTGCACATGGGCGTCCTGACGCCGTCGGTGCAGGCGTCCCTCCACCCCGTCGCGCGGCTCGGGCTGCCCGCGGTCCTGACCGTGCACAGCGTGTGGGGCTCGGCCGAACGCTGGTTCGCGGCGCTCGACCGCGTCACGCGCTGGTCCCGTCTCCCGATCCTGCTGTCGGCCGTGAGCGAGCTGACCGCGGCCCCGCTGCGACGCATCGCGGGGCCGGGCGTGCCCGTCGAGATCCTGCACAACGGGCTCGACCTCGACGAGTGGGCAGTGCCGCGCGTCGAGCGGGGCGCGCGCGGCGAGGGCAAGGCCGTGCACGTCGTCGCCGCGACCCGGTTCGCGCCGCGCAAGCGGGTGCTCCCCCTGCTCGAGTCGATCCGGCAGGCCGTCGAGCGACTCCCCCACGACGCGCTGTTCGCGACGATCGCGGGCGAGGGACCCGAGCTCGACGCGGCCCGACGGTTCGTCAAGGAGCACGGGCTCTCGTCGACGGTCAGCCTCCCGGGGCGCCTCGGCGCGCACGAGCTCAAGCGCCTCTACTCGCGCGCCGACGTGTTCCTGGCACCGGCGGTCCAGGAGTCGTTCGGCATCGCGGCGCTCGAGGCGCAGGCGGCGGGGCTCGCCGTGGTGACCCGCAAGGAGTCGGGTGTGGCCGAGCGGCTCACGGACGGCGTCGACGGGCTGCTCGCCGCCGACGACGCCGAGATGACGGACCAGATCGTGCGGCTCGTGACGCAGGACGGCCTGCTCGACCGGATCGTCGCGCACAACCGCGAGGTCCGGCCGTCGAGCGGATGGCCGAGCGTGCTCGCCGACGTCGAGAAGGCGTACGAGAAGGCGGCGGCGTACCGCGAGGAGCGGGTGGGGCGCACCGCGCGGGACTGACCGGTCAGCCCGTGGGTCGGGTGTCCAGGTCCAGGACGTGCCGGCGCTCGAACTCGACCCGGTCGCCGGCGAGCAGGCCCACGACGGCGGCCGGGTCGTTGTCGAGCACGCCGACCATGCGATCGCCGTCGACCTCCGTCACAAGCACCCACATGCGCTCCCCGATCCCCTCGTCGGGGAGGAACACGAGCTTGGCGAGGGTTCCGGGGATCACGCCCGACGTGTCCTCGGGGACCTGGTACGTCCGGGGGTGCTGCACGTTCCAGGCGACGACGTCGCGGAGCGACCACGGCTCGGGGTCCGGCCGTGACCCGGGGCTGCCGTCCTCCGGAAGGTCCCTCAGCATCCCGTCCTGCTTGCGGTCGAGCGTGCCGTCGCCCAGCATCTGCTCCACGATCCGGGTGGTGTAAGGCCCGAGGACGGCCCACGGCCCGACCGTGCCGACGCGGATGGCCCGGATGGCGACCTGCGCCCGACGGAGCGGGAGCCTCGCGAGCCCGGGATCGAGCACGAGCACGTCCTGGAAGTGCACGAGCACGGGCTGTGACGTGTCGGGCTCGACCGCAGCGAGGTACGTCCATCCGTCGCGCCACCGGACGACCCGGGTCACCGGCAGCCCGAGCTCCAGGACCTCGACGCTCGAGACCACGAGCTCGTCGAGCGCGGGGACCTGCGACCGCCGGGAGCGGCCGAGCATCAACGGTCCACGACGAGGCGAGGGCGGGCTGCGCGAGGGTCCATGACGGGCAAGGTACCGCAGGACCGCCAGGCCGTCCGCACGAGGCGCGCTCCGCCGTCGGGCTCCCGGCCACCCCGGACGAGAACGGCCCAGGAACGCCGAAGGGCCGGCCCCGCAGATTCCTCTGCGCGGCCGGCCCTTCGCGGCTCAGCGGGAGGTCACTCCCACTCGATGGTGCCCGGCGGCTTGCTCGTCACGTCGAGCACGACGCGGTTGACGTCCTTGACCTCGTTCGTGATGCGCGTCGAGATGATCGCGAGGACGTCGTACGGCAGGCGCGTCCAGTCCGCGGTCATGGCGTCCTCCGAGGAGACGGGGCGCAGCACGATCGGGTGACCGTAGGTGCGGCCGTCGCCCTGGACGCCGACCGAGCGGACGTCGGCCAGGAGCACCACGGGGCACTGCCAGATCTCGTCGTCCAGGCCGGCCTTCGTGAGCTCCTCGCGCGCGATCGCGTCCGCTGCGCGCAGGATCTCCAGGCGCTCGGCCGTGACCTCGCCGACGATGCGGATGCCGAGCCCGGGGCCGGGGAACGGCTGACGGGCCACGATGACCTCGGGCACGCCGAGCTCGCGGCCCACGGCGCGCACCTCGTCCTTGAACAGGGCCCGCAACGGCTCGACGAGCGAGAACTGCAGGTCGTCGGGCAGGCCGCCCACGTTGTGGTGGCTCTTGATGTTGGCCGTGCCCTCGCCGCCGCCGGACTCGACGACGTCCGGGTACAGGGTGCCCTGGACGAGGAACTTGACCTCACCACCGTGATCGCCCGCGTCCGCGACGATGTCGCGCGCCGCCTGCTCGAACGCGCGGATGAACTCGCGGCCGATGATCTTGCGCTTGGTCTCGGGGTCCGAGTGGCCCGCGAGCGCGGCGAGGAAGCGCTGCTTCTCGTCCATGACGACGAGCTTGACGCCCGTGGCCGCGACGAAGTCGCGCTCGACCTGCTCGACCTCGCCCGCGCGCAGCAGGCCGTGGTCGACGAACACGCACGTGAGCTGGTCGCCCACGGCCTGCTGGACGAGTGCCGCGGCGACCGAGGAGTCGACGCCTCCGGACAGGCCGCAGATGACGCGGGAGTCCCCGACCTGCTCACGGATGAGCGCGATCTGGTCGGCGATGACGTTGCCCGGGGTCCAGTCGCCGGCGAGGCCCGCGCCCTGGTACAGGAAGTTCTCGAGGGCCTTCTGGCCCAGCGGGGAGTGCTTGACCTCGGGGTGCCACTGCACGCCGTAGAGGCGACGCCCGGTGTCCTCGAACGCTGCGACAGGGGAGCCGGCCGAGGTCGCGAGGACCTCGAAGCCCTCGGGGGCCGCGTGGACGGCGTCGCCGTGGCTCATCCAGGCGGTCTGCTGGTCGGGCGAGCCCGCGAGCAGCGCACCGGCCTGGCAGACCTCGACGGCCGTGCCGCCGTACTCGCTGAGGCCGGTCTGCGCGACCGTGCCACCGAGCGCCTTGGCCATGGCCTGGAAGCCGTAGCAGATGCCCAGGACGGGCACGCCGGCGTCGAACAGCGCGGGGTCCACGAAGGGCGCACCCTGCGCGTACACGGACGAGGGACCACCGGACAGGATGATCGCTGCCGGGTTCTTGGCGAGCATCTGCTCGACGGTGAAGGTGTGGGGGACGATCTCCGAGTACACCTTGGCCTCACGCACGCGACGCGCGATCAGCTGGGCGTACTGTGCGCCGAAGTCGACGACCAATACGGGCCGGGGGGCTGAGGGGGTGGGTGTCACCAGCCCAGGATAGTTGGCTCGGCGCCGATCCCCGGCATCGGTCCACGACGTGCGACGGGGATCACTGCGCGCGTCAGGCGGGCAGCCGTCCGCGCAGCTCGCGAGCGGCCCGCTCGGGGTCGGCCGCGCCCGTGATCGCACGCACCACGACGATGCGCTCGGCCCCCGCGTCGAGCACCTCGTCGAGCCGCGCGGCGTCGACACCGCCGATCGCGAACCACGGCGTGGTCGGCGCCGTCGCGGCGACCTGTCGCAGCAGGTCGAGCCCGACGGCGTCGCGCCCCGGCTTGGTCGGCGTCGCCCAGAGCGGTCCCACGCAGAAGTAGTCGACCTCGGGATCCGCCTCGGCGGCCGTGGCCTGGGCGAGCGAGTGCGTCGAGCGGCCCAGCAGCGGGCTCTCGCCCAGGAGCGACCGGACCGCGGGCACGGGCAGGTCGCCCTGACCCATGTGCACCACCGGGGCTCCCGTCAGGAGGGCGACGTCGGCCCGGTCGTTGACCGCCCACAGCGCCCCGTGCTCGGTCGCGACGCGCGCGACGACCTCCTGCAGCTCGAGCTCGCGCGCGACGTCGAGCCCCTTGTCGCGGAGCTGGACCACGTCGACCCCGCCCGCGAGCGCCGCGTGCAGGAAGTCCTCGAGGTCGCCGCGCTCCTCGCGGGCGTCGGTGCACAGGTACAGCCGGGCCGCCCGCAGGCGCTCGACGGCCGCCTGGCGGGCCCGCCCGGCAGGAGCCGCGGGGCTGGTGCGCTGGGGCGAGGTGTGCTGTCGGGGCTCGGCGTCGCCGGTCGGAGCAGTGGTCACGGCGCCCAGGATAGGCGCGGCCCGTCCGGGACACGGTCGCGGCGCAGCCCGTGGGCACGCCCCGAGCGTGGCCGGCGTGCGTTGTAGGGTGGCCGCGAAGCACGGGAGCCCCGCACGGGGCTGAGAGGGCGAGAGCCGACCGTCGAACCTGATCTGGGTCATGCCAGCGAAGGGAGCGAGCGCATGTGCGCAGCCCTGTCCACCGACCACCCCGCCCTGCCCGCGCGTCCGCCCGGGCGCGACGGGAGCCCGGGGGGCGCGGCGCCGTCGGGCCTCGTGGGGCGTGCCGCGCCCGGCGACCGGACGACGATCACCACGCCCGACGGCGCCACGGACGTCCTCGTCGTGGGCGGCGGCATCGTGGGGCTCACCGCGGCCTGGCGGGCCTCTCGCGCGGGTCGGCGCGTCACCGTCCTGGACCCGGCGCCCGGAGACGGCGCGACGCACGCCGCGGCCGGGATGCTCGCGCCCGTGACCGAGGCCGACTTCGGCGAGGAGACCGCACTGCGCCTGGGCGCCGACTCGGCAGCACGGTGGCCTGCGTTCGCGGCCGAGCTCGAGGCGGACGCGGGGCTCGACGTCGGGCTGCGCCCCACCGGCACGCTCACGCTGGCCTACGACGGCGACGACCTCGCGCTCGGGCGCCGCGTGCGCGCGCTCCAGGAGGCCTGGGGGCTCGACTCGACCGAGATCTCGGTCGCGGCGGCGCGCGAGCGCGAACCGCTCGTCGGGCCGCGCGTGGCCGGTGCGTTCTGGGCACCGGGCGACCATCAGGTCGATCCCCGCGCGGTGCACCGCGCGCTGACCGCGGCCCTCGCGCGGGACCCGCGCGCCGCCGTCGTGCGCCGCCGGGCGGTCCGGCTGCTGCGCGCGTCCGGACCCGGCTCTCCCGTGACCGGGGCGCTCGACGACGCAGGCGTCGAGCACCGGGCGGCGACCGTGGTCCTCGCGGCGGGTGCGGACTCGGGGGACCTGCTCGCGGACGTCCCCGAGGTGTGCGCCCCGACCCGTCCGGTCAAGGGGCAGACGCTGCGGCTCGACGCCCCCGCGTGGTTCACGCTCGACCACGTGGTGCGCGGGATCGTGCAAGGGCGTCCGGTGTACGTCGTACCGCGTACGCCCGGGCCCGACGGGCACCGCGAGGTCGTCGTCGGCGCGACGAGCGAGGAGCACCCCGACGACCGGCGCGCGACCGCGGGCGGCGTCTTCGCGCTCCTGCGCGATGCGCGCGCCCTGCTGCCAGGGCTCGACGAGCTGGCCCTCGTCGAGGTCACCCCGCGCGTGCGCCCGGGCACGCCCGACAACCTGCCGTTCCTGGGGCCCACCACCGTCCCCGGCCTGGTCCTCGCCACGGGCCACTACCGCAACGGCGTGCTGCTCGCCCCCGTGACGGGAGCAGCGATCGACGCGGTCCTGACCGGCCAGCCGCTGCCGCCCGCGGTCGCGGCGATCGACCCCCTGCGCTTCTCGCCCGCACCCGCCGCGGCCCCTGCCCC
>NZ_MAQA01000087.1 GCF_001692445.1 Oerskovia enterophila
GGCGGGGGGTGGGGGCAAGCGCTTGCACCCCTCCATTGTGACGCCCGGTCGTGGACGGTTCGTGCTCAGCACGTGGTCGTGCGCAAGATCTCACCCGGCCGCGGCGCGCTGCCCGGTAGGGTTTCGACTGTGCCGCGTCCTCGCAAGGGGCCTGGCGTGCGGGTTCGTCCCGGGTCCACCGTCGCCCACCCACGGAGCTCATCACGATGAGGATCGTCGTCGCCGTCAAGTATGTTCCCGATATCCACGCCGACCGCCGATTCGACGAGGGCCGCGTCGTGCGCTCGTCGGAGGAGGGGACGCTCAACGAGCTCGACGAGAACGCGATCGAGGCAGCCCTGAAGATCGTCGAGTCGCTGCCCGAGGACGAGCAGGCGTCCTCCGAGGTCGTCGTCCTGACCATGGCCGGCCCCGAGGCCGACACCGCGATCCGCAAGGCGTACCAGATGGGCGTCGGACGCGGGGTGCGCGTGAGCGACGAGGCGCTCGCGGGCTCGGACTACTTCGGGACGGTCAGCACCCTGGCCGCCGCGATCCGCAAGCTCGAGGAGGAGGGCCCGGTCGACCTGGTCGTCACGGGCATGGCCGCGCTCGACGGGCTGGGGTCCGTCGTCCCGGTGCTGCTCGCCGCCGAGCTCGACCTGCCGCAGCTCACGCTCGCGGGCAAGCTCGAGGTCGACGCCCAGGCGCGGACCGCCCAGGTCACGCGCGAGCTCGACGACGCGCTCGAGGTGCTCTCGGCGCCGCTGCCCGCCGTGGTCTCCGTGACGGACCACGCGAACTGGCCGCGCTTCCCGAACTTCAAGCTCATCATGGCCGCGCGCACGCAGCCGATCGAGGTCTGGGACCTCGCGGACCTGGGCGTCGACCCCGCCACGGTGGGCGACGCCGGTGCGCGCACGCACGTCCTCAGCGCCACGCCCCGCCCGCCGCGCCCCGAGGTCGAGGTCGTCGTCGACAAGGGCGAGGGCGGCCGGGCGCTGGCCGAGTTCCTCATCCGCAACGAGCTGGTCTGAGAGGGAACACCGTGACCACCAACGTCCTCGTCCTGCTCGACTCCCCGGAGACGCAGCTGCGCTCCGCGGCCCTCGAGCTCCTCACCATCGCCCGCAGCCTCGGGCGCCCCAAGGCCGTGACGCTCGGCAGCCCGAGCGTCACGACGCTCGCCCAGCTCGGCGCCTACGGCGTCGACACGGTCCTCCAGGCCGAGCTGCCCACGTCCCTGAGCCCGGGCGCCGAGCACCTGACGGCCGTCGTCTCGCAGACGCTCGCGACCGCGGTGCGCCGCGCGAACGCCGACGTCGTGCTGCTCTCGGCGACGTTCCCCAACAAGGAGGCGGCTGCCCGCCTCGCGTACGAGCTCGGCGCGGGCCTCGTGATCGACGCGGCCGCGGTCAGTGCCGAGGACGGCAAGGCCGTGGGCCACAAGCGGGTCTTCGCGGGCTCGTGGGACACCTCGTGCGAGGTCTCGACGGACGTCGCGGTCTTCACGGTCCGCGCCAACTCGGTCGTGCCGGAGCCTGCCGAGACCTCGGTCGCGACCGAGGTCATCGGGTTCCCCGTCGAGGTCCCGGCCTCGGCCACGCGGGTCACGGTCGTCTCGCGCGAGGAGAAGCCGGTCGTCGAGGGCGGGCGTCCGAGCCTCGCAGAGGCCGCCACGGTCGTGGCCGGCGGGCGCGGCACCGACGGTGACTTCGCGCCGGTCGAGGAGCTCGCGGACGCGCTCGGCGCGGCCGTGGGCGCAACCCGCGACGCGGTCTACGAGGGCTGGTTCGACACGTTCATCGGCCAGACCGGCGTGACGATCGCGCCGCGCCTGTACATCGGCGCGGGCATCTCGGGGGCACCGCACCACCGCGGTGGCATGCAGGCGTCGCAGGTCATCGTCGCGGTCAACAACGACTCGGACTGCCCGCTGTTCGAGATCGCCGACTTCGCGGTCGTCGGCGACCTCGCGGAGGTCCTGCCGCAGGCGGCGAAGGTCATCCGGGAGCACAAGGGCTGACCGCTCGCACGGCTCACGGACGCCCCGGCAGGCTCGCCCGCCGGGGCGTCCGCGCGTCCGGGGAGTGCTGCGGGCTGCGTCACCCGGGCCCGACGGCGGAGCACGGCTCCAGGAACGGGTCAGAGTCCCAGGTGCTCGAGCCAGGCGAGGCCTGCGAGCGCCTGGCTCAGGGCCCTCTCCGGGAGCCACGGCCTGCCCGGGGGAGCGGGGCGGCGCGCGGTGTCCAGGGAGAACCCTGCGTACCCGCCGACGATCGAGCGCAGGTCCTCGGGGTGCACCTCGGCACCCAGCGGGTGGTCGTCGAACACGGCCGTGAGCCAGGCCCCGGCGCGCTCGGCGTCGTCCCAGTGCACGACGGGCGGCCCGCCGTCGCACGGGATCTCGACGTCGACGGGCTCGAACACTCCCTCGACGCCCTGGGCGCCGACCGTGACGAGCAGGTGCGCGAGGTCGAGCCAGCCCGCCCCGCGCATGGCGTGGGGCCAGTCGAGGACGTAGACGTGGTCGTCGGTCACGGCGAGGTTCTGGGCCCGCATGTCGCCGTGCACGATCGACTCGCCCTCGCACGCGACGAGCACGCCCAGCTCGGTCTCGACGAGCCGGTCGAGGTGCTGTGCCGCCCAGGGCGAGACGAGCTCGAGGTGCGGGTACGGCTCGCGCTGGACCCGGCCCCAGCCGATCGTGGCCGACGCGAGCTGGGGACCCGCGGGCGGCAGGGGGATCTGGCGCGCGCCGGGGACGCGCGCGAGGTCGTCGAGCGTGTCCAGCACGCGACCGAGCACCGCGGGGTCCCACGGGACGCGGGGCGGGTAGCCGTCGATCGCCTCGTACGCGAGCACGATCCAGTCACCGTCCCCGTGGCCCCACAGGAAGCGCGGCATGGGGACGGCCGCGGGCAGGCGCACCGAGATCTTGGCCTCGGCCCGGTGCAGGTCCGCGCACTCGGGCGCGTCGAGCGTGCGGGCGGCCTTGAGGAAGACCTGGTCGCCCGTCGAGAGACGCACGAGCGAGCCCATGCCCGGGCTGAACCCGCTCACGACGCTGACCTCCTCCACGACCCGGGCGTTCATGGTCGCCTCGATCTCGTCACGCAGCTCGGCGGGGAGCTGCGCCCAGCGCAGCCGGTCGCTCGCGTGGGCGCGCGGGTCCTCCGGTGAGCGGACCACGGCGGTGGTCGCGACGTCGTCGGGCATGGGGCGTGACACTCTCACAGGGTGAGGAGGGGAGTCTGAGGGGGGAACCGCGCGAAGGCGTACCCGGGGGCGGTCTGCGGCGTGGAACGAGCCGGGGACCTGGATCCGAGAACGATCGGGCATCTGTCAAGATATCGCGTTTTCCTGGGCTGTCCAGCGCGATCCCACGGGTCGGCCGGTGGCTCCAGGAGCCCCGTGACAGCGAGCCCCAGGAACCCTTCGTAGACTGGACGACTGTGATCGCCCCATGACCTCCACCCCTGCCGCGCCCGGCGCCGGCGCCTACCTCGACCACGCCGCGACGACCCCCATGTCGCCGGCGGCGATCGAGGCGTTCGTCGCGGAGCTGACGGCGACCGGCAACCCGTCCTCGCTGCACTCGGCGGGCCGGGCTGCGCGCCGTGTCGTCGAGGAGTCGCGCGAGGCCGTGGCAGCGGCGCTCGGCGCGCGCCCCAGCGAGGTGATCTTCACCGCGGGCGGCACCGAGTCGGACAACCTCGCGGTCAAGGGCCTGTTCTGGGGGCGTCGCACGACCGAGCCCCGACGGCGGCGCATCCTCGTCTCGGCGGTCGAGCACCACGCGGTGCTCGACCCGGCGTTCTGGATGGCCGAGCACACGGGCGCGGAGATCGTGCTGCTGCCCGTCGACGACGAGGGACGCCTCGACCTGGACGCCCTGCGGGCCGAGCTCGCGACCAAGGGGGACGAGGTCGCGCTCATCTCGGTCATGTGGGCCAACAACGAGGTCGGGACGATCCAGCCCGTCCAGGAGGTCGTGCAGATCGCGCGCCCCTACGGGATCCCCGTGCACTCCGACGCGGTGCAGGCCGTGGGTCAGGTCCCGGTCGACTTCGCCGCGAGCGGGCTCGACGCCCTGACCCTCACGGGCCACAAGCTCGGCGGCCCGGTGGGCGTGGGGGCGCTGCTCGCCAAGCGTGGCCTGCCGCTCACGCCCGTGCTGCACGGCGGCGGGCAGGAGCGGGGTGTGCGCTCGGGCACGCTCGACACCCCGGCGATCCGGTCGTTCGCGGTCGCGGTGACCGATGCGGTCGGGGCGCGCGCCGAGCGGGCCGAGCACCTGGCCGGGCTGCGCGACGAGCTGGTGCGCGGCGTGCGCGCGGCCGTCCCCGACGCGGTCCTGCGCGGGCCGGACCCCCTGGTCGACCCGTCGCGGCGCCTGCCCGGCAACGCCCACTTCACGTTCCCCGGCTGCGAGGGCGACTCGCTGCTGTACCTGCTGGACTCGGCGGGCGTGCAGACGTCGACGGGGTCGGCGTGCCAGGCCGGGGTCCCGCAGCCCTCGCACGTCCTGCTCGCGATGGGCGTGCCCGAGGAGGACGCGCGCGGTGCGCTGCGGTTCTCGCTCGGCGCGACGTCGACGCACGCCGACGTGCAACGGCTCCTGGACGCGTTGCCCCAGGTCGTGGCGCGCGCGCAGGCCGCAGGTCTCGCGTCCTCGGCGGGCGCAGGCCGGAGCACCACCACGAGCACCACGAGGAGGCCCGCATGAGAGTCCTGGCAGCGATGTCCGGCGGGGTGGACTCCGCCGTCGCGGCCGCACTGGCCGTCGAGGCCGGCCACGAGGTGGTCGGCGTGCACATGGCGCTGTCCCGCAACCGCGAGCAGTTCCGCGCCGGGTCGCGCGGCTGCTGCTCGATCGAGGACGCGGGCGACGCGCGGCGTGCGGCCGACGTCCTGGGCATCCCGTACTACGTGTGGGACCTCTCGGAGCGCTTCGAGGACACGGTCGTCGCCGACTTCCTGTCCGAGTACGAGGCCGGGCGCACGCCCAACCCGTGCGTGCGCTGCAACGAGCACATCAAGTTCGAGGCGCTGCTCGACAAGGCGACCGCGCTCGGGTTCGACGCGGTCGCGACGGGGCACTACGCGCAGGTCCTCACGCGCGAGGTCACGGAGCCCGGGCCGGACGGCGAGCCCGTGACCCGGACGGTCCGCGAGCTGCACCGCTCGCCCAACGAGGCCAAGGACCAGTCGTACGTGCTCGCGGTCATGGGACGAGAGCGGCTGGCCCGCTCGATCTTCCCGCTGGGGGGCTTCGCGTCCAAGGACGAGGTGCGCGAGGAGGCCGAGCGGCGCGGGCTGTCGGTCTCGAACAAGCCCGACTCGTACGACATCTGCTTCGTGTCCGACGGCGACACCCAGGGATTCCTGAAGTCTCGCCTGGGCGCGCGCACGGGCGAGATCGTCGACACCGAGGGCGAGGTCCTGGGCGAGCACGAGGGTGCGTACGCGTTCACGGTCGGCCAGCGCAAGGGCCTGGCCCTGGGCCGTCCGGCGGCCGACGGCAAGCCGCGCTACGTGCTCGAGGTCGAGCCGGTCTCCAACCGCGTCGTCGTGGGGCCCGCCGAGCTGCTCACGGTCGACCGGATCGTGGGGGACCGGTCGGTGTGGCTCGCGGACGACGTCCTCGCGGGCGCGGGCTGGGACGCGTCGACGTCCGCGGCGTCGGACTGGTTCGAGGCGACCGTGCAGGTGCGTGCCCACGGGGTACCGGTACCGGCGCGGGTGCGCGCCGTCGTCGGACCTGGGGCAGGAGCGCCCGAGGACCCGAGCGGTGCGGCGTCCGCGCAGGGCGCAGGCATGGAGGTCGAGCTCACGGGCGAGACGCTGCGCGGCGTGGCCGCGGGGCAGTCGCTCGTGGTGTACCAGGGCACGCGCGTGATCGGGCAGTCGACCGTGCAGCGGGCCTACCGGGCCGCGCGCGCCACGAGCCTCGCGGGCTGAGCCCGTCGTGGCTCGGCGGTGCGGTGCGGACCTCTCAGACCGCGACGGGCACGACGCTCCCCACGGCCGCGCCCGGCTGGGTCGCGGCGAGGACCGCGCTCGTGGGCACCACGGGGTGCTCGCTCAGCTCGCGCACGAGCCACGCGTCGTCGCGCACCGCCCAGTGCTCGGCCTCGCGGCCGTCCGCGAACCGCAGCATGTGCATCTCGCGGACCGTGAAGTGACGGCCCGTGGGGGCCAGGCCCCGGAAGTAGCCGGTGTGCCGGGCGCTGAACGCGACGTGCAGCGCGACCAGGTCGCCCTCGGCCACGGCGTGCAGGACCTCGACGTGCTGGTCGGAGAACGCGTCGGAGAACCAGTGCATGGTCGCGACGAGCCCCTCGAGCCCGCCCGAGGACCCGGGGGCCGGGTCGTGGTTGTGGAAGTCGGCGGCGACCAGCGCCGCCAGGGCCTGCGCGTGGTTCCCCGGGATCGCCTGGGTGTGCACGGCGATCGCGGTGGCCTTGTTGGTCGCGGTGGCCTCGTGGGCCGTACCGACCGAGGACTCCGCCTCGTGGTTGCTTCTCATGTCCGCCTCGCTCGTCCGGCGGGGTCGTCCAACGGCCACCGCGTCGTCACGGTCTGTGGTGCATACTCATCACCCTTCACTCGGAGAGAGGGCTGCCGCAAGGGTTCGTGCGGGTGATGCGCGGGTGAGATCCCCGTGACACGCCCCGGCGGGCCGTGCAGCGCGGCCGGCAGAGCAGTTCTCAGCACGACACACCACAGCAAGGAGCTCACGTCATGACGTCAGTCAGCGGGCACGGACCGTGGCCGGGCGGTGAGGGCACCGACGTGCTCGAGGCGCAGCAGATGATCTTCGGGGACCTCGCCGAGGTGCCCACGGGGGTCACGCCCGTCCCGTTCCTCGTGCGCCTGCCCCAGCGGGGGCCGGGGGCCGACGGCGTGGGGCGCACCGCGACACTGCTCGCCGACCTGCCCGTCGAGATCGGCCCGCACGGCTGGAAGCTCGCCGACCGGCCCGGCATGGACGAGCGGCGTGCGCAGGCGTTCCTGCGCGAGGACCTCGGCGCGCTCGCGATCGCGGGCCACGGGTACTCGGGACCGCTCGCGGTGTCGGTCGTCGGGCCGTGGACGCTCGCGGCCGAGCTCTACCTCGCGCGGGGCGACCGCGTGCTCTCGGACCGCGGTGCGGCGGCCGACCTGGCGGGCTCGCTCGCCGTCGGGCTGCGCGCGCACCTCGACGAGGTGCAGCGTCAGGTGCCCGGCGCCGAGCTCGTGGTACAGGTGTCCGAGCCGCTCCTGGGGCAGATCAACGCGGGCGTGCTGCCGACCTTCTCGGGGTACTCGCGCCTGCGTGCGGTCGAAGGACCGGACATCGTCGAGGGCCTCACCGGGGTCCTGGACGCCGTGCGCGGCTGGGGGGCGCGCAGCGTCGTGCACGTGGGGCCCGCCTGGGTGGGCATCGCGCCCGTGGTGCTCGCAGGTGCCGACGCCGTGGGTCTCGACCTCGCCGCGCGCGGCACGGGCTGGGACGAGAGGGGCTGGGAGCTGGTCGCGCGCGCGGTCGAGCGCGGCACCGGGGTCTGGGCGGGCCTGCCGCCCGCGAAGGTCTCGCAGTGCTCGGGTCCGAACCTCGGCGAGCTCGCGTCGCTCGTGACCGTCCCGTGGCGCCGGATCGGTCTCCCGGCCTCGGGGCTCGACGACGTCACGCTCCTCGCAGCGCCCCGCGCCGGGGGCGTGGGGCTGGGGTCGGGGAGCCGGCTCGGGAGCACCGACGAGAAC
>NZ_MAQA01000088.1 GCF_001692445.1 Oerskovia enterophila
GCGTGGTCCTCGTCGTCGCGGTGATCGCCTACGTGATCGCGGGCCCCGTCCGGCTCTCGCGCCGGGCTCGTACGTCGGCCACGGTGTTCGAGGACGACACGCGCTCGGCCACCGACCTGCGCGCGGCCCTCGCGGCCGTGCGGACCGAGGTGGGCAAGGCCGTCGTGGGTCAGGACGCAGCGGTCACGAGCCTGCTCATCGCGATGCTCTGCAAGGGCCACGTGCTCCTCGAGGGCGTGCCCGGCGTCGCCAAGACGCTGCTCGTGCGCACGCTCGCGGCCTCGCTCGACCTGGACACCAAGCGTGTCCAGTTCACGCCCGACCTCATGCCCGGCGACGTCACGGGATCGCTCGTGTACGACGCACGCACGGCCGAGTTCTCGTTCCGCGAGGGCCCCGTCTTCACGAACCTGCTCCTGGCCGACGAGATCAACCGCACTCCCCCGAAGACCCAGGCCTCGCTGCTCGAGGCCATGGAGGAGCGCCAGGTCTCGGTCGACGGGACGCCGCGGATGCTGCCGGACCCGTTCCTCGTCATCGCGACGCAGAACCCCGTCGAGTACGAGGGCACCTACCCGCTGCCCGAGGCCCAGCTCGACCGCTTCCTGCTCAAGCTCGTCCTGCCGCTGCCCGAGCGCGACCAGGAGATCGAGGTCCTCGCACGGCACGCCGCGGGCTTCAACCCGCGCGACCTCGCCGCGGCGGGCGTCCGCCCCGTCGCGGGCCGCGAGGTCCTCGACCGCGCGCGTGCCGAGGTCGCCCAGGTCCAGGTCTCGCGCGAGGTTCTCGGCTACGCCGTGGACCTGTGCCGCGCGACGCGCCACTCCCCCTCGCTGTCGCTCGGTGTGTCGCCCCGAGGCGCCACGGCGCTGCTCGCGACGTCGCGCGCGTGGGCCTGGCTGTCCGGTCGCGGCTACGTCACGCCCGACGACGTCAAGGCCCTGGCCCACCCGACGCTGCGTCACCGCGTCCAGCTGCGCCCCGAGGCCGAGCTCGAGGGCGTGACCGCGGAGAGCGTGCTCGACACGGTGCTGGCCTCCGTGCCGGTCCCGCGCTGAGCGCCGGCGGCCTGAAGGGATGACATGGCTCTGACGTGGCGCGCCGTCGCGCTCGCCGCCCTCGGGGTGGTGGCGGTCCTCGTCGTGCCCTCGTACGGCACGGTCCTGGTCTGGGCGCTCGTGGTCGCGCTGCTGTGCGCGCTCGACGTGACCCTCGCGGCCTCCCCGCGACGGGTCGCGGTCGAGCGGCGCGTCCCGGGCTCGGTCCGCCTCACGGGCCGCGCGACGTCGCAGCTCGTCGTGACGAACCTGACCGGGAGGCGCCTGCGCGCGGTGGTCCGGGACGCCTGGGCCCCGTCGGCGGGCCCTCAGGTCAACCGGCACACCGTCGACCTGCCCCCGGGCGAGTCGGCGCGTCTGACGACCGTGCTCGTACCCACCCGGCGCGGTGACCGGCTCGCGGACAAGGTCACCGTCCGGGCCGTGGGACCGCTCGGCCTCGCGGCCCGCCAGGTCTCGCTCGACGTGCCCGGTCGCCTGCGCGTCCTGCCCGAGTTCGCCTCGCGACGGCACCTGCCGAGCCGCCTCGCCCGGCTGCGCGAGATGGACGGGCGCGCCGCGGTCCAGGTGCGCGGCGAGGGGACCGAGTTCGACTCGCTGCGCGAGTACGTCATCGGCGACGACGTGCGGTCGATCGACTGGCGGGCCTCGGCACGCCGGGCGGACATGGTCGTGCGGACGTGGCGACCCGAGCGTGACCGCCGTGTCCTGATCGTGCTCGACACCTCGCGCACGTCGGCGGCCCGCATCGGCGACGAGCCGCGCCTCGACGCGAGCATCGAGGCGGCCCTGCTGCTCTCGGCCCTCGCCGGACGGGCGGGCGACCGCGTCGAGCTGTTCGCGTACGACCGCAGCGTGCGGGCCAGGGTCGCGGGTGCGGCCGGCCCCCGCCTCATGCCGGCCCTGGCCGACGCGCTCGCGCCCATCGAGCCCGCGCTGCTCGAGACCGACTGGCCGGGACTCGTCGGCTCGGTCCACCAGCGCCTCTCGCAGCGCGCGCTCGTGGTCCTGCTCACGACGCTCGACCCAGCAGCCGTCGAGACCGGCCTGCTGCCCGTCGTCGGGCAGCTGACCTCCAAGCACCAGGTCGTCGTGGCCTCGGTCGCCGACCCCGAGGTCGCAGCGCTGCGCGCTGCCCGGGGCTCGACCGCCGACGTCTACGACGCCGCAGCCGCGGCACGCGTCGAGCTCGAGCGCACCGCGGTGCGGACCGTGCTCTCGCAGAAGGGCGTCGAGGTGGTCGAGGGACTGCCCGAGGAGCTCGCGCCCCGGCTCGCCGACACCTACCTCGCGCTCAAGGCGGCCGGACGGTTGTGACCCACGGCGCCGTCAGGACCGGCGTGGCCCCGGGGTCGCGCCGGTCCTGACGAGACCTGCGCGGTCCTGCCCTCACAGCTCCGTCACACGACCCGTCGCAGCGCTCCCAGGGCGCCGTCTAGGCTGGTACCCGTCCCGCCCCACCACCGAAGGAGCAGCACCGTGCGCCGACCGGCCACCTCGCGCGACCGTGAAGCACGCAACCGCCGGGTCGCGATCATCGTGATCTTCGCGCTGTCCGCGACCTTCGTCATCCCCGCGCTCGGCTTCCTGATCTTCTGACCCCGCGACCCGGCAGGACCGCTGCCGGGCAGGGTCTCACGGCGTCCTGACACGCGTCCGCAGACGTCCCGCGTGTCGGCCCCTCGCGGCAGGATGGCACCATGACCGCCGCCGGCCGCCACGGGCCCACGCTCAGCCTCGACGACCTCAACCGCGCGCTGCTGGCACGCCAGCACCTGCTCGCACCGCGCCCGGCCTCGTACCCGGCAGCGGCGGGCGCGCCCGCTCGCACCAGTACGACACCAGCCGCGCCCGTTGCCGCGGTCTCCTCCACTCCCGCTGCCGCGGGCCCCGCCACGACCCCTGCGCCGCGCAGCACCCCGACCCTCGCCGAGGTCGACCACCTCGTCGGGCTCCAGTCGCAGGTCCCCACGACCCCGTACCCCGGGCTGTGGTCGCGCCTCGAGGGGTTCCGCACCGACCACCTCGCGAACAGGTTCGACGACCGCTCGGTCACGCGCATCGCCGTGATGCGCGGCACCGTCCACCTCGTCACGGCCGACGACGCCCTCGAGCTCCCGGGCGTGCTGCGCCCGCTGCTCGAGTCCGGCGTGCGCGTGGGCAGCGTCCACGCCAAGGCGTTGGTCGGCACGGACCTCGGCGACGTCGCGGCGGCCGCGCAGGACCTCCTGGCCGAGGCGCCGCTCACCTCGACAGACCTGGGCCGGCTCCTCGGTGAGCGCTGGCCCGACGTCCATCCTCAGCACCTTGCCTACACGGCCCGCTGCTACCTCCCGCTCGTGCAGGTCACGCCGCGCGGGGTGTGGGGCGCGAGCGGCCCCGGCACGACGACGACGTGGACCACGGCGGACGCCTGGTTCGGCCGCCCGAGCCGATCGCTCCGCGACCCCGACGAACGCTTCGAGGCCCTCGTGCGACTCGTGCGGCGCTACCTCGCTGCGTTCGGCCCGGCGACGGTCATGGACGCCCAGAGGTGGTCGGGCCTGACGGGGCTGCGCGACGTCGTCGGGCACCTGCGCCCCGAGCTCACGACCTTCACCGGACCCGACGGCAAGGAGCTCCTCGACCTGCCGGGAGCACCCCGCCCCGGCGCGGACGCCCCCGCGCCCCTCGCGCTCGTCGCGGAGTTCGACAACCTGGTGCTGGGTCACGCCGACCGCACGCGCGTCGTGGACGACGTGCGGCGCAAGGCGATCACGACCGTCAACGGCCAGGTGCCCGGGACGGTCCTGGTGGACGGCTACGTCGCCGCGACGTGGAAGGTCCGACGGTCCGGCTCGCGGCCGGCCACGTCGCCCGGCGCCGTCGCGCACCTCGACGTCACCCCGCTCGGCCACACGTTCACGCCCGCCCAGCGGACCGCTCTCGAGGAGCGCGGCGGCGAGCTGCTCCGGTTCGTGGCCCCCGAGGCGACCGAGCACGTGGTGGCAGTCGGCGCCGGGTAGGCCTCAGGCCGCGACGGGCGCGACGTCCCCCGCGTGGTCTGCCGTGAGGTCGCCCGTCTCGCCCGCCTGCACCGCGCGCCGACCGAGCACGATCGTGTAGACCCAGAACGCCGCGAGCGCGACCGCTCCGATCACGATCTTGAGCCACCACGCCATGCCCGACCCGGTCACGAACCCCTCGATGAGCCCGGACACCGCCAGGACCACCACGAGCCCGATCGCGATCGTGAACAGTGCCCGTCCCTCCTCCGCGACGGCCCGGCCGCGGGTGCGCGGCCCCGGGTCGATCAGGGCCCAGAAGAGCCGGAGCCCCGCAGCCCCCGCGACGAAGATCGCGGTGAGCTCGAGCAACCCGTGCGGGGCGATGAGCGTGAGGAACGTGTCGAGCTCGCCGTAGTACGCCATCATGCCGCCCGTCGACCCCACGCCGACCGCGTTCGCGAACATGATGTACGCCGGGAACACCCCGGAGATCCCGAGCGCGATGCACAGCGCGGCGATCCGGGCGTTGTTGGTCCAGACCATCGACGCGAAACCGGCGCCGGGGTCGTAGTAGCTCGCGAAAGCCTCGTCGACGTACTGCTCGCGCGCCGCGGGAGTCCCCATCGAGGCGAGCGCGTCCGGGTTCGTGGCGACCCACCATCCCGAGACCACGGCGACGCCCACGAACAGGACCATGATCGTCACGGTCCACCACCGGATCCGGTAGAGAGCCGCGGGCACCGAGACGGTCGCGAAGCGCACGACGTCACGCCACGCGGGCTCGTGGGCCCCGGCGATGCGCGTCCGGGCGCGCCCGAGCAGGTCGGAGAGCCGCGTGATGAGCACCGGGTCCGGGGCGGCCGAACGGATCGTGGAAAGGTGCGTCGCGACCGACTGGTAGAGGCGGACGAGCTCGTCGGCCTCGGCACCGTCGAGCGAGCGCTTCTTGGTCAGCTCCTCGAGTCGCGACCACTCGGCGCTGTGCACGGCGTTGAAGGCATCCAGGTCCACGCGGGCAACCTTGCCACACCTGGAGCCCGCAGGACCGCCCTTGACCTACAGTGGGCCGGACCGCCTCGTGGCCGTCCGCGCGACGGGGTACGAGGTTCGACGAGGCACGACCGAGGAGCACGAGTGCAAGACGGCATCCTGACCGGCGAGGGAGTGGTCCTCGACGCACGACCGGCGTCGTTCGTGACGCGCGCCCTGGGAGCCGTGATCGATCTGACGGCGATCGGGATCGTGCTGTTCGCCCTGCTCTTCGCCGCGGCCGGGTCGGCGCTCGACGCGGTGAGCCCCGAGTTCGCCCCGGCGCTCTGGGCGGTGATCCTGGTCCTCGTGATGGTCGGCATCCCCACGACGGTCGAGACCCTCTCGCGCGGCCGGTCGCTCGGCAAGCTCGCCCTGGGCATCCGCGTCGTGCGCGACGACGGCGGCCCGGTCCGCTTCCGGCACGCGTTCATCCGAGCGCTCGTGGGCGTGGGCGAGCTGTGGCTGACGTTCGGCTCGGTCGCGCTCATCGCGTCGTTGTCGAACGACAAGGGCAAGCGCGTGGGCGACATGCTCGCCGGGACGTACGCGATCCGCGTCCGCGGTGGGAGGCCGACGTACGCCGCGATCGCCATGCCGCCCTACCTCGCGGCCTGGGCCGCGCACACCGACATGCGCAAGCTCCCCGACGGCCTGGCCCTCGCGGTGCGTCAGTTCCTCGGGCGCGCGGCCACGCTCAACCCGGCCTCGCGCGTACGGATCGGGCAGGACCTCGCGGGCAAGATCGAGCGCTTCGTCGCCCCCGGCCCGCCGCCCGGCACGCCCCCCGAGGACTTCCTGTGCGCGGTGCTCGCCGAGCGGCGGAGCCGGGACTGGGTCACGGCGCAGCGGGGGCAGCAGCTCGCGCACGAGCAGGGCGAGATGCTGCACCGGCTGCCGTACTCGGTGCCCGACCCTCGGAGCTGACCGCCCCGTAGCCGGCCCGCTCGCCCCGCTCGGCCACCCGGGCCGCCGCGGGACCGGTCGGCCGGGCCGCCGGGGCCTCGAACCGGCCGAAGACCGCCGCGAGGGCGCCCAGGACGAGCGCAGCCGCACCGAACCACAGGGGTCGGCTGGCCCACCAGTCGGCGCTCCAGGCCACGGGCAGCGGCGACCCCACCCCGAGCAGGACCACGCCGATCACGACGAACATCGCGGTCAGGTGCCACAGGTACAGCGTCATCGAGCGCGCGGCGACCCACGACACGAGGACCGCGCCGCGTCCCTGCGCCCAACGGACGACGGCGTCGCGCACCGCGAGCGCGACGCTCACCTGGAGCACCGCGTGGGTCACGGCGAGGGCCGTGGGCGGGCCGAGGTTGGAGATCGCGTCGCCGGGCATCCCGATGAGGCTCAGCGGGTAGGGGCCCGCGACCACGAGGCCGGCCATCGCCGCGAGGGCCGCCGCCGCGGTGAGCCAGAGGGCTCGGCGCGAGGGCAGCGCGTCGCGACGCACGAGGTCGACGTACGCGATCCCCAGGACGTAGGGCACGGCCCAGCCGAGCAGGACGTTGACGACCGCGACCTGGTCCACGCCCGCCCCGAAGCGCACCGCGTCCACGAGCAGAGGCGCGGCCACGGCGATCACGACCAGGCGCCACCCCCACGCCCGGTAGGCGCGCAGCAGGGCCGGCGTGACCGCGAGCAGCAGCAGGTAGACCCCGAGGAACCACAGGAGCTGGGGCGCGATGCGTGCGACCTGCCGCACGGCCTCCTGCGGGACCCCGAGCGTCGGCAGCACGAGGACCGCGGCGGCCCACGTACCGACGAACGCCGCGACGGGCCTCCAGATCCGCGGGAGCCTACGACGGACCACGTCCCACCCGGCCGTGACGACACCCTGGCGACGTGCGGTCGGGAGGTGAGCGGCGCCGTCGGGCCTGCCGGCCGTGCCGGTGCGCCAGAGCTGGTACGCCGCGGACGCGCCCGCCGCGAAGAACAGCAGCGGCAGGACCTGCAGGACCCACGTGAGCGTCCACGCGCCGCCGTGCGACAGCGCGTTGCCGATACCCAGGCGTTCGCCGTCCCACGTGGCCTCGGGCATGAGCCAGTGCACGCTCAGGACGGCGAGGGTTGCGAGGGCGCGCACGGCGTCGACGAACACGTCGCGCCGGGCGGCGCCGCCGGGTGACGCGGAGGCCCGACGGCGGAGCGTCGGGTCGTGCGGTCCGGTCGCGGAGGTCTTGCCCGAGACCTGGCCGGGGCGGGGGCCGGTTCTGCCAGGACCGCTGCTGGGGCCCGCGACGTGGCCCGCCGTGCGG
>NZ_MAQA01000089.1 GCF_001692445.1 Oerskovia enterophila
GGCTAACAACCATACGAAGCGGACCCGAAGGTCCATAATCATGGCTACAAACCGAAAACATGACGTTTTCAATTCATACCAAATAAGAAGTCTCAACACGAACACACAACACACACCGAAGGTGCACACCATGCGCCCATGCAGGACAATTGGCATTAACTATCAAGCACACTGTTGAGTTCTCAAGCAACCGACACGCACCGACTCCAACCCGTTTCCAGGCCTTCACTCGGGGCAACTTCTCTACCTTACCAGACCGCTGAGCTGGTGTCTACCGCTGAAGCGGAGACCTTCTCTGCTGATCTGCCTCACAAGACGCCAGATCCAGGACCTGAACTTCTCGGAGGAGCCAACCTGCGGGACCAGCCACTTCGCGGCGGCTCCGAAGAGCTTCGCAGTGGTGTCTGTTCCTCCCTGTCGGGCTGACATCCAGAACATTACGTGGAGGTTGCCGGGAAGGTCAAACCGTGCCGTCGTGACGCCGGTCACCGCAGTCCTGCCGGCGAGCTGGACGCGCCCGCGGAAGCCCGCGGGACCCGGTCGACAGCTCACCGGGCCCCGCACGTCCAGGGACTACTCGGCAGCCGCGACCGCCAGCGTCCGCTTGCCGCGACGCAGGACGGCGAACCGCCCGTGGAGCAGGTCCTCCGCGCCGAGGACCGCGTCCTCCTCGGTCACCTTGACGTTGTTGACGTACGCCCCACCCTCGGCGATCGCCCGACGTGCCGCCCCCTTCGAGGCCACCAGGCCCGACCCCACCAGAAGGTCGACGACCGTGTCGCCGGCAGCCGCCGTCGTGCGCGGCAGCTCCGCCACGGCCGCCGCGAGCGTGCCCGCGTCGAGCGCGCCCAGGTCACCCCGGCCGAACAGCGCCTGGCTCGCGGCGATGACGGCCTCGGTCGCGGCTGCGCCGTGGACGAGCGTGGTGACGTCGGCCGCGAGCGCCTTCTGCGCCTCGCGCGCCGCAGGGCGCTCGGCGACCGCACGCTCGAGCTCGGCGATCTCCTCCGCGGTGCGGAACGTGAAGATCTTGAGCCAGCCCACCACGTCGGCGTCGTCCGCGTTGACCCAGTACTGGTAGAACGCGTACGGGCTCATCATGTCGGGGTCGAGCCACACGGCCCCGCCCTCGGTCTTGCCGAACTTGGTCCCGTCGGCCTTGGTGATGAGCGGGGTCGTCAGGACGTGCACCGACGCGCCCTCGGCCTTGCGGATCAGCTCGACGCCCGAGAGCAGGTTGCCCCACTGGTCGTTGCCGCCCGTCTGGAGCGTGACGCCCTCCCGCCGGAAGAGCTCGAGGTAGTCGTTGCCCTGCAGGATCTGGTAGCTGAACTCGGTGAAGCTGATGCCCTCGTC
The DNA here is from genome assembly GCF_001692445.1 of Oerskovia enterophila. GTDB lineage: Bacteria > Actinomycetota > Actinomycetes > Actinomycetales > Cellulomonadaceae > Oerskovia > Oerskovia enterophila. Next base: position 1,357 of record NZ_MAQA01000089.1, read on the forward strand.
CGACTTCAGGCGGCGCGCCACGGTGTCCTTGGCGAGCATGGTGCCCAGACGGTAGTGCTTGCCGATCTCCCGCAGGAAGTCGATCGCCGTGAGCTGACCGGTCCAGTCGAGGTTGTTCGCGATGCGGGCCGGGTTGTCGCCCTCGAAGTCGAGGAAGCGCGAGACCTGCGCCTTGAGGCGCTCGGTCCACTCGGCGACCGTGTCCTTGGTGTTGAGGATCCGCTCCCCCGACTGACGCGGGTCACCGATCATGCCCGTGGCGCCGCCGACGAGCGCGATCGCCCGGTGCCCGGCGAGCTGCAGGTGGCGCAGCAGGATGAGCTGGACCAGGTGGCCGTGGTGCAGGCTCGGCGCGGTCGGGTCGAAGCCGCAGTAATACGTGACGGGTCCCTCGGCCAGCGCAGCACGCAGCGCGGCCTCGTCGGTGGACTGCGCCACCAGGCCTCGCCATTGCAACTCGTCGAGAACGTCGTTCACTGCATCTCCTTCGTCGTGCCCGCGCGCGGTGCGGCGCAGGGCGTGGGTGGGGCGCGCCGTCGTCCCGCGCGCCCGAGGTCCTAGTCTGCCGTGTCCTGCCCCCGAGCACCGACTTCCCCTGCAGCGTGGACGCCCGCGCGTCGCGGCCCCCGACGACGTCCGGGGCCGGAACCAGCCGACCCGCGCGCCTCAGCGCGTCCGGCGGTACGCGGGGCGGTAGGCCGAGACGGTCGGGTCACCGGTGAGCCACAGCCGCCACGGGTAGACGCTCGCGTCTCCCCCGTCGCCGCTCACGCCCACGCGTGGTCCGGTCGCGATCGCGGGTCGCAGCGTACGCGTGTCGCGGTGCACGACGACGTCTCCCGCCACGTCCGTCACGTCCAGCCCGTAGTGGTCGAGGTCGAGACCGAGCGCCACCGCGAGCCGGGCGGGCCCGCGCGCGATCTGTCGGTCCGAGTCGCACACCCCGACCGCGAGACGACGTGCCCGGGCCAGCTCGGCGCCGTCGGTCACCTCGCCCGCCCGCAGCAGGACCGCAGACGCCTGCCCGAGCGGCCCGCACACCACGTTGACGCAGTGGTGCAGCCCCAGGTGGCGGTAGACGTAGAGGTGACCGGGCTCGCCGTACATGGCACGGTTGCGCTCCGAGCGGCCACGGAAGGCGTGCGAGCCCGGGTCCCGCTCGCCGTCGTAGGCCTCGACCTCGGTGAGGCGGACGGTGACGACCCCCTCGGGCGTGCGGTGCGTGATCGACGACCCCAGCAGGTCGCGCGCGACCTCGAGGCTCGACCGCGCGAACCAGCCCCGGGCCGGCACGTCCAGGGCGGGCTCGCCGGGGTCGGGCACGAGACGGAGGTCTGGGGTGGCGGATCGGAGGGATTCGGGCACGGGAGGCCTCCCTGGCTCGGCGCGGGTCTCCCCCGCAATCTACGCCCCGCATGTTTCGTCGGTGCGTCCCACGAGACGCCCGAGCGCCACGGCAGCGGAGTCAGGCGTCCGCGACGCCGTCCGCCGGGACGGCCGGTCGCGGGGCCGGCTCGCCGAACCCGTCGAGCACGACGTCGGCCCGCTCGGCCGTCCCCTCGGCGGCGTAGACCGCACGCTCGGTGACCATCCAGTCGATCCACGCGTCGTACGCGTCCTCGCCGTCGCGGGCGAGACCCCGCCCGAGCCGGACCTCGTCGTCGGCCTCGACCCAGACGAGCAGGGTCGTCAGGTCGGCGATCCTGCGGGCCCCCGCACCGCAGCCCTCGACGACGAGGAACGGGGCCACGGGGACGTCGTGCCACTCCGCGAAGTCGCCGAGCGTCCAGTCGTAGCGCTGGTAGCGCCCCGCCCTGCCCTCGGACAACGGGTCGAGCACCTGCTCGACGAGCCGCCCGACGCCCGCGGTCATCCCGGTCCAGCCCTCGTACAGGTCGTCCATGTGGACCACCTGCGCGGACAGCGCCTCGCCCAGCTGTGCCGCGAGCGTCGTCTTGCCCGAGCCCGCGGGCCCGTCGACGACGACCAGCCGGCACCCCGGCCCGGCGGGGACGCCCGGACCGGCCGGACGTCCCGCGCCGAGGCGGGCTGCGCCGTCGTGCACGCGGGAGACGAGGTCCGCGAGGACCTCCGCACTCACGCTCACGGCGGTCTCAGCCCTGGACCCAGAAGCGGTACTCCGCCGAGCGGACCTTCGCCTCCTCGAGCTGCTCCGCGACGCGCGCAGGGGCCGTACCGCCCACCGCGTCGCGCGACGCGAGGGAACCCTCGACCGTCAGCACGTCGCGCACCCCCGGCGTGAGGTGCTCCGAGATCTCGGCGAGGTCCGCGTCCGTGAGGTCCCACAGCTCGATACCGCGCTCCTCGCACACGCGCACGCACGCTCCCGCCACCTCGTGCGCCACGCGGAACGGCACGCCCTCGCGGACCAGCCACTCGGCGATGTCCGTGGCGAGCGAGAAGCCCTGCGGCGCGAGCGAGGCCATGCGCTCGGTGTCGAACGTCAGGGTGCGGACCATGCCCGCGTACGCGGGCAGCAGGACCTTGAGCGTGTCGACCTGGTCGAACACCGGCTCCTTGTCCTCCTGCAAGTCGCGGTTGTACGCGAGCGGCAGGCCCTTGAGCGTCGCCAGGAGGCCCGTCAGGTCGCCGATCAGGCGCCCCGCCTTGCCGCGCGCGAGCTCCGCGATGTCCGGGTTCTTCTTCTGCGGCATGATGCTCGAACCCGTCGAGTAGGCGTCGTCCAGGCGGACGAAGCCGAACTCCTTGGTGTTCCAGATGATGATCTCCTCGGCGAAGCGCGAGAGGTCCACGCCCAGCATCGCCGAGACGAACGCGAACTCCGCGACCACGTCGCGCGAGGCCGTGCCGTCGATCGAGTTCTCGACCGGACCGTCGAAGCCCAGGTCCGCCGCGACGGCCGCCGGGTCCAGACCGAGCGACGAGCCCGCGAGGGCGCCCGAGCCGTACGGCGAGCGCCCCGCACGCACGTCCCAGTCGATGAAGCGGTCGACGTCGCGCAGCAGCGGCCACGCGTGCGCGAGCAGGTGGTGCGCGAGCAGCACGGGCTGCGCGTGCTGCAGGTGCGTGCGCCCCGGCATGGGTGCGCCCGGGTGCGCCTCGGCCTGCTCGATCAGGGCGTCGACGACGTCGAGCACCAGGATGCCGATCGCGCGGGCCTCCTCGCGCAGGTACGAGCGCACGAGCGTCGCGATCTGGTCGTTGCGCGAGCGTCCCGCACGCAGCTTGCCGCCCAGCTCGGCCCCTGCGCGCTCGATGAGCCCGCGCTCGAGCGCCGTGTGCACGTCCTCGTCGGCCAGGACCGGCAGGAAGGCCCCCGACTCGACGTCTGCCGAGAGCACGTCGAGCGCCTCGAGCATCGCCGTGAGCTCGTCCTCGTCGAGCAGGCCGGCAGCGGCCAGGACCTTGGCGTGCGCCCGGGATCCGGCGATGTCGTGCTGCGCGAGCCGCCAGTCGAAGTGCGTCGACTGCGACAGCGCCGCCAGGGCCTCGGCGGGGCCACCGGCGAAGCGGCCACCCCACAGGCTGACCGGGGCGGCAGGTGCGGCGGCCGCCGGCTGCTCGTCCCCGGGCGCAGGGGTGTTGTCGTTCAGGTCGTCGCTCATGCTTCAGGCTCCCGGTACCGAGGTCGATGCCGCTCCCGGACGTCTCGTCGCGGGCGGCCGAGGCCCCGGCCGTCGGCCGAGGACCTCGAGGGTTCTCCCCGCCGGCGACCGGGCGAGCGGGTCGCCCTCGTCGTCGGCGGGGTCGTTCTTGTCTGTCTGTCGTGCGTGTGCGGCCGTGGGGACGCGAGGTGGGGCGGAGAGCCCCGCGCGCGTCACGGCCTCTGGTGTCCTGTCACAGTCTGTCAGCCCGCAGGCCGTCGTCCGTCAGGAGGCGGACGGCCCGACCGGGTTGCTCAGTGCCAGGAAACGCGCGGCCATCTCCTCGCCGCCGTCGACGTCGCGCGAGATCACCAGGACCGTGTCGTCGCCCGCGATCGTGCCGAGCACCCCGACGAACACCGAGTGGTCGATCGCCGAGGCCAGGTACTGCGCCGCCCCCGGCGGGGTCCGCAGCACCACGAGGTTGCCCGAGGACTCGGCCGAGACCAGGAGCTCGCCGCACAGGCGCGCGAGCCGGGCGGCGACGTACTCGGCGTCGTTCGCGACCTGGACCGAGCGGTCCCCGCCCTCGCCCGGCACCGCGTAGACGAGCGAGCCGGACGCGCTGCGGACCTTCTCCGCCCGCAGCTCGATCAGGTCGCGCGAGAGCGTCGCCTGCGTGACGCTCACGCCGTCCTCCGCGAGCGCCTTGGCGAGCTCTGCCTGCGAGTGGATCTCGTGCCGCGCGACGAGCTGGGCGATGCGCGCGTGGCGTGCCGCCTTGGTGGTCGGCACGCTGCCCGGCCCCAGGCCCCCGGTCGTCACGATCGCTCCAGCAACCAGGTCAGCAGCGCCTTCTGGGCGTGCAGACGGTTCTCGGCCTCGTCCCAGACGGCCGACTGCGGACCGTCGATGACCTCGGCCGTGATCTCCTTGCCCCGGTAGGCCGGCAGGCAGTGGAGCACGAGGGCGTCGGGGGCCGCCACGGCCATGACCTCGGCGTTGACCTGGTACGGCACGAACGGCAGCTCGCGCTCGGCGGCGCTCGCCTCGTCGCCCATCGAGACCCAGGTGTCGGTCGCGACGACGTCGGCGCCCCGCGCGGCCTCGAGCGCGTCCGAGGTGACCAGGACCGAGCCGCCCGTCTCGCGGGCGATGCGCTCGGCGTCGGCGACGATCGCCGGGTCCGGCAGGTACTGCGCCGGCGCGCCGATGCGCACGTGCATGCCCGCGGTCGCCCCGCCCAGGAGGTAGGAGTGGGCCATGTTGTTGGCCCCGTCGCCCAGGTACACGAGCGACGTGCCGGCCAGGGCGCCGACGCCGCCGCGCAGCTGGGCGACCGTCAGCAGGTCGGCGAGGATCTGGCACGGGTGGAACTCGTCGGTCAGCGCGTTGACGACCGGGACGCTCGCGACCCGGGCCATCTCCTCGATGCGCTCCTGGCCGAACGTCCGCCACACGATCGCGGACGTCTGGCGGTCCAGGACCCGGGCGGTGTCCGCGATGGGCTCGCCGCGACCGAGCTGGCTCGTCGCGCCGTCGATCGTCAGCGGGTACCCACCGAGCTCGGCAACCCCCGCCGAGAACGACACGCGCGTCCGGGTCGAGGGCTTGTCGAAGATGAGCGCCACGGCCTGGGGGCCGCGCAGGGGCGTGCGGATGAAGCGGTCCTCACGGAATCCGAGGCCGAGCTCGAGGACCTCGCGCTGCTCGGCGGGGCTGAGGTCGTCGTCGCGCAGGAAGTGTCGGACGGGGGCGGTCGAGGCAGTCACTGTCAGCCCTTCGGAGGCGTGGCGGAGGCGGTGGGGGC
>NZ_MAQA01000090.1 GCF_001692445.1 Oerskovia enterophila
GCCAGGAACGGCCCCCTCTGCGGCTCCCCTCCCCCCTTCCAGGAGCCATCATGAGCACCGAGCCCCGCTGGTCCTTCGAGACCCGCCAGATCCACGCCGGCCAGACGCCCGACCCCACCACCGGGGCACGCGCCCTGCCGATCTACCAGACCACGTCGTTCGTCTTCCCCGACGCGGGCGTCGCGGCCGACCGCTTCGCCCTCAAGGACCTCGGCCCCATCTACACGCGTATCGGCAACCCGACCGCCGAGGTCGTCGAGAACCGCATCGCCAACCTCGAGGGCGGCGTGGGCGCGCTCCTCCTCGCGTCGGGCCAGGCCGCGACCACCTTCGCGATCCTCAACGTCGCCGAGGCGGGCGACCACGTCGTGGCCAGCCCGTCGCTGTACGGCGGCACGTACAACCTGCTCCAGTACTCGCTCGCCAAGCTCGGCATCGAGACCACGTGGGTCACCGACCCGCACGACCCGCAGGCCTGGCGCGACGCGGCCCGCCCGAACACCAAGGCGTTCTTCGCCGAGACCATCCCCAACCCGAAGGCCGACATCCTCGACATCGAGGCAGTGGCCGCCGCCGCGCACGAGGTCGGCGTCCCGCTCATCGTGGACAACACGGTCGCGACGCCCTACCTGCTGCGCCCCATCGAGTTCGGCGCGGACATCGTCATCCACTCCGCGACCAAGTACCTCGGCGGGCACGGCTCGGCGATCGGCGGCGTGATCGTCGACTCCGGGAACTTCGACTTCTCGAAGGACCCCGAGCGGTTCACGAGCTTCAACACCCCGGACCCGAGCTACAACGGGATCGTGTACGCCCGCGACCTGGGCGTGGACGGCATCCTGGGCGCGAACCTCGCGTACATCCTCAAGGCGCGCGTGCAGCTCCTGCGCGACCTCGGGTCGGCCATCTCGCCCTTCAACGCGTTCCTCATCGCCCAGGGCATCGAGACCCTGTCGCTGCGCGTCGAGCGCCACGTCGAGAACGCCAAGACCGTCGCGGCCTGGCTCGAGTCTCGCGACGACGTCCTGTCGGTGGGCTACGCGGGTCTCCCGTCGAGCCCCTGGTACGCCAACGCGCAGAAGTACACGCCGCGCGGTGCGGGCGCGATCGTCACGTTCGAGCTCGACGGCGGGGCCGAGGCCGGCCAGGCGTTCGTCTCGGCGCTCGCGCTCCACTCGAACGTCGCCAACATCGGCGACGTCCGCTCGCTCGTCATCCACCCGGCGTCCACGACGCACGCCCAGCTCAGCCCCGAGGAGCAGGTCACGGCGGGCGTCACGCCCGGCCTCGTCCGCCTGTCCGTCGGGATCGAGCACGTCGACGACATCCTCGCGGACCTCGAGGCGGGCTTCATCGCCGCGAAGTCCGCACAGGGAGCCGACGCCGCGGCCGCTGCCTCGGTCGTGGCGGAGTAGGGCACGGGGACCCACGATGGCGATTCTGGACGGCCGGGGCGCCCCCGGTGCCCCGGCCGTACAGTGGTCGGCAATGACTCTCCCGCCCCCTTCCGCGTCCTCCCGCCCGCACGCGCGGCGCGGGTCGGACTCGCGCGCACGGGCCAAGGCGCCCGTGCCGGCCACGGCCGCGTGGCGCGAGGGGGACGACGCCGGAGCCCGCCTCTTCGCGGACGTCGGCACGTTCGACCTCGAGGCCGGGGGGCGCCTGCCGGACGTCCGCGTCGCGTACGAGACCTGGGGCACGCTCGCGCCCGACGGCTCGAACGCCGTGCTCGTCCTGCACGCCCTGACGGGCGACTCGCACGTCGTCGGTCCTGCCGGCCCTGGCCACCTGTCGGCCGGCTGGTGGGAGGCCATGGTCGGGCCGGGCGCCCCGATCGACACCGACCGGTACTTCGTCGTCGCACCCAACGTCCTGGGCGGCTGCCAGGGCACCACGGGGCCCGCCTCGGCGGCCCCCGACGGCCGGCCGTGGGGCGGGCGCTTCCCGCGCATCACGACGCGCGACCAGGTCGCCGTGGAGATCGAGCTCGCGCGGGCGCTCGGCATCTCGTCGTGGGCGCTCGTGATCGGCGCGTCCATGGGCGGGCTGCGCGTGCTCGAGTGGGCGATCCTCGGCCCCGAGTCCGGCATCTCGGTCGAGTCGGTCGCGGTCATCGCGTCGGCCGCGCAGACCTCGGGAGACCAGATCGCCTGGGCGCACCCGCAGATCGGCGCCATCCGTGCGGACCCGCAGTTCCGGGGCGGCGACTACTACGACGTGCCCGACGACCAGGGACCCCACGTGGGCCTGGGCATCGCGCGGCAGATCGCGCACGCGACCTACCGCAGCGCCCGCGAGCTCGACGAGCGCTTCGGCCGGCTGCCCCAGGGCGGCGAGGACCCGTTCACGGACGGGCGCTACGCCGTCCAGTCCTACCTGGACCACCACGGCGACAAGCTCTCGCGCCGCTTCGACGCGAACTCCTACGTCGTGCTCACCGAGTCCATGCTGACCCATGACCTGGGCCGCGACCGCGGTGGCGTCGACGAGGCCCTGGGCCAGATCACGGCCCGCACGCTCGTCGTGGCCGTCGACACCGACCGCCTGTTCCTCCCCGAGGACTCGGCACGCATCGCGCAGAAGGTCCCGGGCGCGCAGCCCCTGCGGCTGCTGCACTCGGAGTTCGGGCACGACGGCTTCCTCATCGAGTTCGACCAGCTCGGACCGATCGTCACGCAGTTCCTGGCGGAGCGCGCGCAGGTCTGAGAAGCCCCCTCGCGCCGGGCCGGACCTGGACCGCGCATCGGCCGTTCCGGTCCCCGTGGCCTGCGCGGTGCGTGACGCCGCGCCCCCGACCAGGCACGATGTCCCCATGACCGCAGACCTGACCGAGGCCACCGCCGCCCTCCACGCCCAGTGGGACCGCCTGGAGAGGTGGCTCGGCTCGCTCGACGACACCCTGGACGACGCGGTCGACCAGCCCAGCGTCCTGACGGGCTGGACCGTGGGCGAGCTCGTGTCGCACCTAGGGCGCGCCATGGACGCGCTCGTGGCCGCGACGCCCGTCGCGCCCGGCACCAACCCCCTGACCCTCGCCGAGTACCTCGGCACGTACCCCGAGCGCGCCGAGCAGATCGCCCAGGTGACCCGTGCGCTCGACGAGGAGATCGCCGCCGACCGCCTCACCGCGGTCTCGGGCTACGCGCGCCGGGCGTTCGCGCGCCTCGACGAGCTCGCCCCGACCGAGACCGTAATCCAGGCCCGTCGCGGCCCCATCACGCTGCGCGACATGGTGGTCTCCCGGCTCATCGAGCTCGTCGTGCACGCCGACGACCTCGAGCGCAGCCTGCCCGGGGTCGCGGAGAAGGCCGTCGACCGCGGCGCCCTGGACCTGGTCGCGGCCGAGCTGCTGCGCATCGTCGTGACGCGCGGCGGGTGGAGCCTCGAGGTCGTCGACCCGCGCCTGTGGGTCCGGCTCGCGACGGGCCGCACCCCGTACGACACCGACGACCTGGCCCGCGCGCTCGCGCCGCTCCACACCTCGGACTCGGTCCCGGACCTGGGGCGCATGCTGCCGCTGCTCTGAGGGTCGCCGCCCTCGGTGCGGCGGACCGGCACCAGGGCCCGGCCGCACCAGGGCCCGGCCGCCCCAGGCCGCCCCACTATGCTCGACCGGTGGTGAACGACGCGCGGGTGACGGTCCTGGCAGGCGGTGTGGGTGGCGCGAAGCTCGCCCACGGCATGGAGCTCGCGGGGGCCGACCTCACGGTCGTGGTCAACACGGCCGACGACGTCGAGCTGCACGGCCTCGCGATCAGCCCCGACCTCGACACCGTGACGTACACGCTCGCGGGGCTCGCCGACGACGTGCGCGGCTGGGGCCTGGCCGGGGAGACGTACGCGACGCTCGAGGCCATGCGGCGCCTGGGCGAGGACACCTGGTTCACGCTGGGTGACAAGGACCTCGCGACCCACGTGGTGCGCACGGCGCGCCTGCGCGCCGGGGCCACGCTGACCGAGGTCACGGCGCAGATCACCGGCTCGCTCGGGGTCCGCGCACGCCTGCTGCCCATGACGGACGACCTCGTGGCGACCGTGGTCGAGACGGCCGACGGCCCGCTCGGCTTCCAGGAGTACTTCGTCGCCCGCCAGCACCGCGACGAGGTCCTGGGGCTGACGTTCGTGGGGGCCGAGCAGGCGTCCCCGGCGCCGGGCGTGCTCGACGCGGTCTCCGGTGCGGGCCTGCTCGTCGTCGCGCCGTCGAACCCGTTCCTGTCGATCGTCCCGGTCCTGGCCGTGCCGGGGGTCCGCGAGGCCCTCGCGTACTCGACCGCGCGGCGTGTCGCGGTGAGCCCGATCATCGGAGGCCGCGCGCTCAAGGGGCCGGCGGCGTCGGTGCTCGCGAGCCTGGGGCACGACGTCTCGGCCCTGGGTGTCGCGCGCCTGTACGTGGGACTGGTCGACGTCATGTGCATCGACGAGGCCGACCGGGACCTCGCGCCCGCGATCGAGGCGCTGGGCCTCGAGGTGCTCGTGACGGACACGGTCATGGGTGGCGCGGAGGGACGCGAACGACTGGCTCGCGAGCTCCTCGCCACGGCATCGGCATGACGCCCGACGGCGCCACGCACCGCGGGAGAGCCGGTGCGGCGGGTGCGTCCCCAGCCAGGCAGCGGGTGGTTGCCGTGGTGCCGCTGCGCGACGGGTTCTCGGGCAAGTCGCGGCTCGCGGCGGTGCTCGACCCCGCCGAGCGCAGCCGGTTGATCGCGGTGCTCGCCCGGCACGTGGTGGGGACGCTGCTCGCGAGCGAGGCCGTGGAGCGGGTGCTGGTCGTGACGTCGGACCCGCGGTTCGCATGGCGTGCGCTGGGGAGCCTGGTGCCGCCCGCGCCGCCGCCCCTGGACGACGCCCCGGGTTCGCCGAGGGCGACGGGTGCGCCCGTCGAGGGCGACGGACCCGGCGCCGAGGGCGACGGCCCCGGCGCCGAGGGGGACGGCCCCGGCCGGCTCCAGATCGTCCTGCAGCCTGCGAGCCGCCCCGGCCTGAACGCCGCGCTCGACGTCGGTCGTGAGCTCGTGGTCGGCACCTCGGGCAGCTCGGGAGCTGTCGACGGTCCCGCGGGACCCGTGCGACTCCTGGTCGCCCACGCAGACCTCCCTGCCCTCACGGTCGAGGACGTCGAGTCGCTGCTCACCGAGGACTCACCCGTCGTGGTCGCGACCGACCGGGTGCGTGCGGGCACCAACCTCCTGGTGCTCGACGCCGACGCGCCGTTCACGTTCCGGTTCGGCGTCGGGAGCCTCGAGGCCCACCTGGCCGAGGCGGACCTGCGGGGCGTGCGCGCCGCCGTCGTGCACCGGACGGGGACCGCGGTGGACCTCGACACGCTCGACGACTGGGCCGAGCTGCCCGCGGACGTGCGGGCACGGGACGAGTTGTCAGAGCTGCACCGGGCCATGGACCGGGCCAGTTCTGACACCTGAGCCGCGCGCCTGTCAGGGCGGGTGCGGTAGGACCGGTCGCGCTCGTCCGGCACCTCGGCGTGAGCGACGCTCCGTTGCCGGCGCTCCCGGCGGGTGGCATCGTGACCGCATGGGGATCGAGGTGCGGCCCGCGACGGTGTTCGCCGACGTGAGGACGATGGTCGGGCCCAAGCGGCCCGACGCCAACGTGTGCTGGTGCCTGAGCTACCGCATCGGTTCGAAGGAGAACGTCGCGCTCGTGGGCCCCGAGCGCGGGACGCTCGTCGAGGAGCTCTGCCGTCAGGACCCTCCGCCGGGGGTGCTCGCGTACGAGGGGGACGAGGTCGTGGGCTGGGCCGCGGTCCACCCGCGCGCCGACACGAGCTTCGCGCGCAACCGCAAGATCCCGCACGTCGACGACCTCGACGTGTGGTCGGTGTGGTGCCTGCGGGTGCGGCCCGGGCACCGTGGCGCGGGGATCTCGCACCGGTTGCTCGAGGGCGCGGTCGCGTTCGCGCGCGAGCACGGGGCGCCCGCGGTCGAGGGCTACCCGCTCGACAACGAGGGCAGGAAGATCGACCTGACCATGGCGTACGCGGGCACCAAGAAGCTCTTCGAGGACGCGGGGTTCACCCAGGCGGCGACGACCGGCTCGGTGCTCAACGGTTTTCCGCGCGTCCTCATGCGGCTCGACCTGCGCTGACCCCGACGAGCTGTCAGAGCTGCACCGGGCTGTCCCCCGGTTCACTTCTGACAACTGGTCCGTGGAGCGCGACCGATCCTCCGGTCACCTCCGCAGCACCTCACCTCCCGCTGCAGCTCACCACCCGCCGCGGTGCACCACGTCCTCGAGCGGTCGCCGTGGGCGCCTCGTCGGCGACCCGCCCGACGACGCAGCACCGGTCCCCAGCCCTGCCGCGCCTTCCCGAGGAGCCGGGTCCGCCGCGTGCCCCACCGCGACCACCCCGGTGACCAGGAGCTCGCGCGGCACACCGAGCTCGGCGCGCAACGCCTCGACCTGCCCGGGCGGGACCCCGAAGAAGCACGCCCCGAGCCCCTCGTCGACCGCCGTCTGGAGCATGAGCAGCGACGCCATGCCCGCGTCGACGTGCCAGTACGGCACGTCCCACGGCGACTCCCCCTCGCCCGCGGACTGAGCCGCGGCGCGCGCCTTGTCGTCCTCGGCGTACCGCGCGAGGTAGGCGTCGCGCGACGTCAGGACCACCACGAGCACGGGGGCGGTCCGCATCCCGGCGAGCCACCGGCTCTCCTTCGCGGCGCCGCGAAGGAGAGCCGGTGGCTCGCC
>NZ_MAQA01000091.1 GCF_001692445.1 Oerskovia enterophila
CTCCTGAGGCGCGCTCCGCCGTCGGGCCGGGCAAGGTGCCGGGCGAGGCCGGCCGATGGTCGAGCGTGGTGCCGAGCACGAGGTTGCGGTCGTTCTGCGCGTCAGAACGACCGCAACCTCGTGCTCGACCGCAGGGATCTCCCGGCCCGACGGCGGAGCGCGCCTCAGGAGTCCTGTGCGGCCTCGCAGGTTCAGGGCTCAGGTGCGGTCCTGCTGCTCCGACGACGGGCTGGCCGCGAACCGCATCTGCTCGGGCACGTTGCCGTAGACGACGTGCCGGTACCAGGCACTGCGAGTGCGACTCTCGCGCATCAGCGTTCCCGCCAACAGCAAGAGAACGGCCAGGAAGGCCCAGAAGAACCCTGACGCGAAGAAGGCCGGCCAGTATGCGGCGACCGGTTCGCCGGCGATCAGGGCGTATCCGGCGATCGTCGTGAGCATCGTGCCGTAGCTCAGGACCAGCGTCCAGGTCGCATCCCGCACCGAGTAGAACGCGCCCCTGATGTCGTCGGCGACCCACCACCAGTACCGCGCGGGCAGCCGCAGACCGAACCGGTACAGCACCCACCGCCACAGCGGCGGTCGCTCACGCCACCGCAGTCCCCACCCCGCGCACAGCAGGCCACGGACCTCGCCGACGCTCAGCCGGTCGGGCACGGGCGCACCGGTCGCCTCCGCAGCCGCTTGGGCCACGTCCTGCTGGACCGCGAGCAGCTCGTCGCCGTGGACCTCACGCCAGCGGCGCGGGTAGGCGCGCGCCCAGAAGCGCGCGGACCGTTCGAAGCTCTCGTGGGGCGTCAGGTCGCGGCGGCGCATCAGGCCAGCCCTCCAGCGAGGCGGCCCGACGTCGGACGTGATGCCGTGCCCCGCCGGTCGAGGGCCTTCTGCGCCCTGGCGGCGAGCTCGCGGAGCCGGGCCGTCTCCTGCTCGGCCGCGCGACGGCCGTCGTCGGTGATCCGGTAGTAGCGGCGCAGACGACCGTCGACCACCTCCTCGCCCGAGGGCTCGACGAGCCCCGCACCCGAGAGCCGGTCGAGGTTGCCGTACAGGGTGCCGGCCCCCAGCGTCGTGGCGCCGTCCGACAGCTCGGCGACCGCCTGGATGACGGCGTAGCCGTGGAGCGGCTCGGGCGTGAGCGAGAGCAGGATCAGGTAGGCCTGCTCGGTCATGCGGAACGGCTTGGCGCCCGGCGGGCCATTCGCAGCGGAAGTCATGGTCGATATATATCGCGCAACGACTCATGCAGCAAGACAGGACGCACCGCCTGCACTGCTCGACGGCTCCGCAGGTCACTGTCGGACCCCGACGCTACGATCGAACACATGTTCGAATCGCTGCTCGAAGCCCGCCCTGGGCCTGGGGTCCAGGTGATCGCTGCCGTCCTCTCGCGCGACCGCACGTGCACGTTCCCGGGGTGCGCCGTGCCCGCGTTCCGCTGCGACCTCGACCACGTCAGGCGCCCGTCCCCGCCGGGACCGGGCGTGACGCAGGAGACCACGGACGTGGGTCCCGACGAGCTCATCTCGCTGTGCCGGCACCACCACGTGGTCCGGGCGCGGCACGGCTGGCGCCCAGAGCTCGCGATCGACGGCACGGTCCGCTGGACGTCACCGACGGGGCACCGCTACGTCCGCGAGCGCCCCGGCACCGTGGTTCAGACCAGCACAGCTGCTCAGAACAGGGAGTCGCCCGTGATCCGCTCGTAGGCCTCGAGGTAGCGGTCGCGCGTGCGCTCGACGACGTCGGCAGGCAGCGACGGCGGCGTGGCGTCGGATGCGCGGTCCCAGCCCGAGGCGTCGGACGCGAGCCAGTCGCGGACGTACTGCTTGTCGAAGCTCGGCTGCGACTGCCCCGGCTGCCACTGGTCGGCAGGCCAGAAGCGCGACGAGTCGGGGGTCAGCACCTCGTCACCCAGGACGGTCGCGCCCGTGACGGGGTCCACGCCGAACTCGAACTTGGTGTCGGCGAGGATCACACCGCGCTCGCGCGCGATCTCCTCGGCGCGCGAGTAGACCGCGAGCGTCAGGTCGCGCAGCCGGGTCGCGGCCTCGAGCCCGATGGTCTGGGCGACGACCTCGAACGACACGTTCTCGTCGTGCTCGCCGACCTCGGCCTTGGCCGCGGGCGTGAAGATCGCCTCTGGGAGACGCGAGCCGTCGACGAGCCCCTCGGGCAGAGGAACACCGCACACCGTACGGTCCACGCGGTACTCGACCAGGCCGGATCCCGTGAGGTAGCCGCGGGCCACGCACTCGACCGGGAACATCTCGAGGCGGCGGCAGATCATGGCGCGACCGGCGACGACGTCCGGCACCAGGCCGTCACCGAGCATGGCGCTGGCCTCGGTGCTCACCACGTGGTTGGGGACGAGGTCGGCGAGCTTGTCGAACCACCACAGGCTGAGCTGGGTCAGGACGACCCCCTTGTCGGGGATGCCCGGCGACAGGACGTGGTCGAACGCGCTCACGCGGTCGCTCGCGACGACCAGGACGACGTCACCGAGGGGGTGCGCCCCGCCGAGCTGTGCGAGGTCGGGCTCGTAGAGGTCGCGGACCTTCCCCGAGTAGACGTGCCGCCACCCCGGCAGGTCGAGGTGGGCCGTGTCGAGAGCGTCGCGCGAGTCAGTCACGGCGCCTAGTCTCTCATCCGGCGCACGCACGGTTCGGGGCGTCCGGATGGCGAGGCTCCGGCCTGCCGGACACCGCGACGTCCACCCAGGTCACCCGGGTCCGGGGTGTTCCGGGCCCACCGGTTCGCGGCACGGACGACGACCGTCCGCGGCGTCGAGACCGAGCACGTGGGGCGCGCCGGGGTACGCCGGTCACGCGCAGGGTGGACGGGTCACACGGGCCGCGAGCGATCGGGCAGGAAGACCCCCCGGAGAGCGGCCTCCCGACGCTCGTCGGACCGGTCCGTCATGACCCCGACCATGCGCGTCGGGCAGCCAGCGCCGTCGCTCACGGTCACGGCACGGCAGGCCACGCGCAGGTAGCGGCCGTCGGCGGCTCGTAGGCGGTGCTCGAGGTCGAGCGACCCGCCGGCCCCGCCGAGCTGGGCCGCGAGCGCGACCTGGACGGCCTGCAGGTCCTCGGGGTGGACACGGTCGATCCACTCGTCGGGGTCGGCGGCCCGCACGTCGTCGGCCGGCAGGCCGAGCATGGACCGCCAGGACGGCGAGAAGTAGACCGTGCCGGTCGCGACGTCCCAGTCCCACGTCGCGTCGTACGCCGCGACCGAGGCGAGGGCGTAGCGTTCCTCGCTCGCGCTGATCTCCTCGGCCAGGCGTCGCTCACGACGTGCGGCCTCCTCGAGCTCGGTCCGCTGGGCGCGCAGCGCGGCCAGGTGGTGCTCCTGGTCGAGCGCGACCGCGAGCATGGCCGCCCAGTGGTTGTACTTCTCGCGCGCGCTCGTCGCCCGGGTGTCGACGGGGCCGCCGATCACGAGGTACCCCCAGTCGCTCGCGTCGAACGCGACGGGGATGACGAACGAGAGTGCGTTGGCGCTCAGCAGAGCCCTGGGTGGGAACTCGGCCGCAGGGTAACGGTGGCCGACGAGCCGTTGACCGACGGTGCTGCCCCGGACCCCCGCGACCTCGAGCACACCGCCCGCGGGCCCTCCGCCCGGGGGGACCCACAGCGCGATCGCCGCCGGGCCGGCCTGCCCTCGGGGCAGCCACTCGAGGTGCCGCAGGGACGCGCTGTCGGCGTGCATGAGCTCGAGGTCGAGCTCGTACTGGTCGACCATGGCCCGTTCGAGGTGGCCCGAGCGGACGAGGAGCCCGTGCGTGCACCCCTTCGAGAGCGCGACGAGGATCTCGGTCGTCACGTCACCGAGCGCCCGGGCACGACCCTGCGGTCGTGCGCGGGCCGCGCCACCCAGCGGTCCCGTCGTCCCCCGGCGCTTGATGCCCCCCAGGAGCTCCGCCTCGAGCGCGCGCACCACGGGCACGAGCTGCTCGAGCGCCTCGGGGACGGGTCGCAGGACCGCGGTCCGGTCGGCGAGCGCACGGTAGGAGTGCGACGTGGGCACGGTCGCGTCAGCAGCGGCGTCGGTCATCATCCCGACGACGGCCCGCACCCACCCTCCGACGGCGCTCTCCCCCGCTCCGGACGACCCCGCGCTCCCCGGACGCGGCTTCGCACGCAGGACCACGGCGTCGTCGAGCACGGCGCGCGCCACGGCGGCGAGGCGCGCTGCCGCGGAACCGTCGTCGGCGGTGCCCGCGCTGCGCGGCACCCCGTCGACGAGCAGGTCGGTCCGCGTGCCGTCGACGCAGCCGCAGGACTCGCGGCAGACGAGGGTCGCGTCCGCGAGGTGCTCACCCGGCCCGACCCGCTCGCCGTGCAGGCGCGCGAGCAGGAGCTCGGCGGCGAGCTCTCCGACGCGGTCGTGGTGCGGGTCGACCGACGAGAGCCGAGGGCGTGCCCGCGCGCCGCCGTCGGAGTGGTCGAACCCGATGAGCGCCTGGTCGCGCGGCAGCACGAGCCCCGAGTCGGTCAGTGCGCGCAGGAAGCCGACCGCGTTGCGGTCGGTGCCCGCGATGGTCGCGGTCGTGTCGAGCCCCTCGTCGAGCGCGGCCCGGGCGGCCGCCGCGCCGGCGGCCTCCTGGTTGTCGCGCGTCCGGTAGACCCACTCGGGGCGGGGCTCGATCCCGTGGGCGCGCAGCGCTGCCTCGTACGCGGCGTGCCGCTCCGCCAGGTCGTGCTGGCGCGGGTTCCCGAGGAACCCGATCCGTTGGTGCCCGTGCTGGAGGAGGTGCTCGACGGCGGCGCGCACCCCGCCCGCGTTGTCGGGCGTGACCACGGGAGCCCGCAGGTCGTCGACGGTCTCGCTGATGACGACCAGGGGCTTGCCCGACCGGTCGAGGGCGCGCAGCACGTCGTGCTCGACGGCCGACGTGACCACGATGACCCCGTCCATCGCGTCGAGCCCGGCGATCGGCCGGTGCGGCGGCTGGTCGGGGAACTCGTCCCGGTCGAGGTCGGCCGGATACGTCTGGACCGCGACCACGCGATGCCCGCCCGCGCGCAGGCCGCGTGCGATCCCTGCGAGGACCTTCCCGAAGTAGAAGCCGCCCACGACCGGCGAGAGGACACCGATCGTGAGGTTTCGTCGGTGGGTCGTGACATCGACCATGGCGCTCACCCCGTCGTGTACCTGATTCCCCCCTGACGGCTCGCCGTCGAGCCGGCCCGATCGTGCAGCACGCCCCGGCTGGGGGCATGCTGTGTGACCGTGGCCACATTCTTACGTCCGGAACGCCCGATTGCTACTGGTAGACGCACGACCATCACCGACGTCGCCCGTGCGGCGGGGGTGTCGATCGCGGTCGTCTCGTACGCCCTCAACGGACGACCGGGGGTCTCGGACCGTACCCGGCGGCGGGTCCTCCAGGTCGCCGAGGAGCTCGGGTGGCGGCCGAGCGTGGCGGCCAGGACCCTGCGCGGCGCGGCCGGGTCGGTCGCGCTCGTCCTGGTGCGGGACGCGGTCGGCGCCGCGGCGACGGCCACGGATCTGGAGCTCTCGGACGGGCTCCGGGACGTCCTCGACGGGAGGCTCTCGCTGGCCGTGCACCTCCTGGGCTCCCCGGCCGCAGCGGCGCTCGCCATCGCGGACTGGTGGGCCGAGCAGCGGTACGAGGCCGTGGTCCTCACGGGGATCCGCCGCGAGGACCCCCGGCTCGCGGCGGTCGAACGCCTGGGGGCCGTGGCGGTCCTGGTCGACCACGTCGCCCTGCCGGGCGACGGCTCGGGCGACGCGCCGAGCAACCCGCCGCCGGCGGCCCAGCGTCCGCCCACCCCCACATCCACATCCACGTCCACGTCCACGTCCACGCAGACCGTCGCCCTCGACCCGTCGGCCGACACCAAGGTCGGCCGCTACCTCTCCGACCTCGGGCACCGCCGCGTCGCGGTGCTGGCGTCCGCGGCCGACCTCCGGTCGGGGCGCGGCGCTGCCGAGGCCGTGAGGGCCGAGGTCGCGCGTCGGGGCGGGGTCGCGGTCGTCGAGTCGTGCACGACGCTCGAGGACGTCGCGTCGACCGCACGCCGGCTGCTCGCGTCCCCCGAGCGCCCGACGGCGGTCGTCACCTCGGACGACCAGGGCGCCCTCGTCGTCCTCGACGTCGCGCGCCGTGCGGGGCTCGTCGTCCCCTGGGACCTGTCGGTCGTCGCGGGCCGCGACGCACCGGTGCTGCGGCTGTCGACCCCGCCCGTGACGGCGGTCGCGCGCCCCGACAGGGCGCTCGGTCAGGAGGCCGGGCGCCGGGTGCTCCGGACTCTCGGTCGGGACGCGGCGCCCGGCCCCGGCGCCGCCCCCCCCCCCGCCCCCCCCCCCCCCCCCGCCCCCCCCCCCCCCCCCCCCCCCCCCCCCCCCCCCCC
>NZ_MAQA01000092.1 GCF_001692445.1 Oerskovia enterophila
GTCGGCCGCGGGGCGCGGGGCGGGGCCGCGGTGGGCGGCCTGTCGGAGGCACGCACGTCGGCGACCGCGACCGTGGGGGCCGCGACCGCCCTCGCCGTCGCACCGGGCACCGAACCCACCCGTGCCGTAGCGCGCGCGACCCACCGGCCGGGACGCAAGGTGGGCTCCGTCGTCGTGCTCGCGGGCGGCGACCTGGTCCTGTACGTCGAGCGTGGCGGTCGCTCCTTGATCTCGTTCGGCGACGACTCCGAGACCTCGGCGCGCCGCCTCGCGCTGGCGTGCGCCGAGCTCGCGCGCGCGTCGCGTGCCGGGCTGCTCGGCAAGATGGTCATCGGGCGGATCGACGGGATCGACGCCCTCGCCGGAGCGGGCAGCACCGCGTCGCGCGCGTTCGGCGTGACTGCTGCGCTCATGGAGGCGGGCTTCCGTCCCACCCCGCGGGGGCTGCGCGCATGACCGGCCGAGGGGCTCCTGGTGCCTGAGGGCGACGTCGTCAAGATCACGGCGCAACGCCTCGACGCGGCGCTGCGCGGACGGGCCGTGGAACGTGCCGAGCTGAGGTGGCCCAGCGCGGCGAGCATCGACCTCACGGGCCGGACCGTCGTCGAGGTCCGGCCGTACGCCAAGCACCTCCTGACCCGGTTCGACGACGGCACGACCCTGCACACGCACCTGCGGATGGAGGGACAGTGGCGCGTCGCCCGCACGGGCACGGTCGGAGCCGGCGCGCGCGGCACCGACGTCCGGGCGGTCCTCGCGAACGAGGTGTGGACCTGCGTCGGTGAACGGCTCGGCATGCTCGACGTGGTCCGGACCCGCGACGAGCACGTCCTGCTCGGGCACCTGGGCCCGGACGTCCTCGCGGACGACTTCCTCAGCTCCCCGGACTCCGGCGTCCTGCTCGCGCTCGCACGCCTGCGCGGCGCGGCAGCGGCAGGCGGCTTCCCGGCGCAGGCGACCGCGGGAGGTCGGACCAGCGCCGGGTCCCGAGGACTCCCCCTGGCCGACGCCCTGCTCGACCAGCGCGGGGTCGCCGGGCTCGGCACCATCTACACGGCCGAGAGCCTGTTCGCCCAGGGCCTGTGGCCGTGGACCCAGGTGTCCGACGTCTCCGACCGCGACCTGGAGGCGCTGCTGCGGACCGCGCGCGGCCAGATGCTCCGCAGCGTCGCGGAGGGGGTGGGCACGGTCCGACGACACGTCCACGGCAGAGCACGACGGGCGTGCCACCGATGTGGCACGCCCGTCGCTGTCGCCCGGGCGAACGAAGCGCCGTTCGAGCGACCGATCTTCTACTGTCCGAGCTGTCAGAAGCCCTGAGGCTCCGTCAGCCGACCGGCTGAAGGTCCTCGCGCATGCGCCGCGCGCTCTCTGCAGCCGCTCCCCGACCCATGAGCGTGACGGCGAAGTCTGCGGGGATCGTGTCCGGGATCATCAGACCCTCGGCCACGGCGACCCGGTCGCTGACCTCGCGCAGCACCAGCGACATGGGGATGTCGAGGGCTTCGCAGATGGAGCCCAGGAGCTCGGACGACGCTTCCTTCTGACCGCGCTCGACCTCGCTGAGGTACCCCAGGGAGACGCGTGCGGCCGAGGACACCTCTCGCAGGGTGCGGCCCTGTCGCTGGCGAGCGTCTCGCAGCACGTCCCCGATCTCTCGACGAAGAACAATCATCTGGCGGCCCCCTTCCGTGTCCCGTGCGACCGTCGGAGCCTGCCTGGCTCCGGTGGTGGTTCGCTGACCTGTCGTTCCCCGCGCCCCTCGCGTGGGGATCGTCCTACCGTACCCCGCACCCGGGGCAGTCTCATGTGCTGATCTGTTGAATGGCCTCTTGGCGATCACGTGCTGTTCAACGTCGCTCCCACCCAGGTTGTTCCCGCACCACGCCGAAGTCCACACGGTTGCCTGGTGTTCACGAACTCTCCACGCGTTCGCCCGCGCTCGGCCTTGCTCGTCCCACCGGACGGCAAGTTCACCCGCTGATCGTCACCCGTGCCAGGGTGAGGACGTTCCGGCCCGCGGCGTCGCGGACCGTCGCGCGGTCGCCCTCGAGCCGGAGCTCGCGGACCTCGGTGCGTTCGGGCGTCGCGACCGCCACGTAGACGAGTCCCGGGGCCTTGCCGTCCTGGGGATCAGGACCGGCCACCCCGGTCGTGGCGAGGCCGACGTCGGCCCCCAGCACCCGGGCGACCCCCTGGGCCATCTGGCGTGCGACGGCGGGGTCCACCGCACCCCGCTCGGCGAGCAGTGCGCCGTCGACCCCCAGCACGCTCTCCTTCAGGTCCGTCGCGTACGCGACGACCCCACCGCGGAGCACCGCGGACGCTCCGGGCACGGCGACCAGGCGGGCGCTCACGAGACCGCCCGTCAGCGACTCCGCGACCGCCAGGGTCCAACCCCGTGCCGTCGCGGCCTCGAGCAGGTCTGCCGCTTCGCGGAGATCGGACTCGCCCGGGGTGCTCATGACGAGCCGCTCAGTCCTGCCCGGACGTGCGGGCCGCGCGCAGCGCATCCCGGCGCAGGCGCCAGCCCTGGAACGCATACTCGACGCCCGTGACGACCGTGACGACCAGAGCCGCCACCATGACGATCCAGCCGATCACGGAGATCCACGACGGCAGGTGGTCGAGAGGGAGCAGGAAGATCGAGATCGCCACGGACTGCAGGACCGTCTTGAGCTTGCCGCCACGCGACGCCGGCATGACGGTGTACTTGAGCACCGCGAACCGCATGAGCGTGATGCCCAGCTCACGGGCCAGGATGACGATCGTGACCCACCACGGGAGGTCCCCGAGGGCCGACAGCAGGACGAGCGCGGCCCCGATCAGGAGCTTGTCCGCGATGGGGTCGAGCAGCTTGCCGAGGTCCGTGACCAGGTTGTACTTCCTGGCCAGGTAGCCGTCCACCCGGTCCGTCGCGGCCGCGAGGACGAACAACCCCGTCGCGACCAGGCGCCAGGTGACCGTGTGCCCGCCGTCGGCGAGCAGAGCCCACGCGAAGAACGGCACCACGGCGATCCGGGCGATAGTGACCGCGTTCGCGGAGTTCCAGGGAGACGGGACGGCTGTGACCACGGGACAAGCCTAGGCGCTCCGGGAGCGGTCGACCGACCACGCCCAGAAACCGACCCTTCGGACAAGATCACACACAACGGGCCGCCGTTATCACGCAATCTTCAGTTGCGCACGCCGAACGGCTAGGGTCGCAGCGTGACACGTCACGTACGCGCAGTCCGACGCCGCCGTCGGCTCGGCCAGCTCCTTGCCGCCGGGCTCGTCGCCGGCATCGTCGCGGCCTCGGGAGCCCTCCTTCTCGACCCCGGTGCGGTGCCCCCGGCCCAGGCGTCGGCGACCCCCGCGCCGGCTCCCGCCGAACCGAGCCCCACGCCCGAGCCGGACGCCGTCTTCACGATCGTCGCCGCAGGCGACGTGCTGCCCCACCTCCCCGTGCACGCGTCCGCCCGTACGGGGCCCGGCAGGTACGACTTCAGCACGCTCCTGGCAGGAACCGACGCCTGGGTCTCGGGGGCAGACCTGGCCCTGTGCCACCTCGAGGTGCCGCTCACGGCACCGGGCGAGCACCCCGCGGGCTATCCGAGGTTCGTCGCGGACTCCCACCTGGCGACCGATCTTCGCGAGCAGGGCTGGGACGGGTGCTCGACCGCGTCGAACCACTCCGTGGACCAGGGGCTGCCCGGGGTCGTCGCCACGCTCGATGCGCTGGACGCCGCAGGCCTGGGGCACGTCGGGACGGCCCGGTCGGCCGCCGAGGCGGCCGGCCCCGCGCTCTACGTCCTCGAGCGTGCAGGACGAGAGCTCGTCGTCGCCCACCTGTCCGCGACCTACGGGACCAACGGCATGCCCGTCCCCTCGTCGGCCCCCTGGTCGGTGACCCTGCTCGCCGCCGACGACATGGTCGCCCGTGCGACGGCTGCTCGGGCGGCGGGCGCGGACCTCGTGGTCGTGAGCATGCACGCAGGCGTCGAGTACGCGACGGCACCGACCACGGAGCAGATCGAGCTCGCGACGGCCCTCGCCGCGTCGGGCCAGGTCGACCTGGTGCTCGGCCACCACGCCCACGTCCCGCAGCCGGTCGAGCTGCTCCCGGGCGGACCGGACGGTCAGGGGATGTGGGTCGCCTACGGCCTGGGCAACTACGTGTCCAACCAGGACTCCGCGTGCTGCGTCCCGGGGACCGAGTCGGGGCTCCTGGTCACGGCGACCGTGACACAGCCTGCTGATGGCGCCGCCCGCGTCACGGGGTTCGAGTGGACCGCGACGACCGTCGACCGGTTGGGCAAGCACGCGGTGCACGTCCTGCCGGAGATCCTCCCCCAGGGCACCGCGACCCTGGCGCCGGGCGAGCTCGGTGCTCGCTACGACCGGGTCAGGGCGGCCGCAGGCGCTGCTGCGGCCGAGCGGCTCACGCCCCCGGTCGCGACGGGGACGGCCCCGCGCCTGGGAACCGAGGCCCTTGCAGGAGCAACCGCCGAGGCCGTCCCCCCGGACGATCTGCCCACCGACCAGGACTGAGGCACGGGGCCGCAGGCTCAGCGCTCGCGCCAGTCCGCCTCGTCGCCCGCGTCGTCGTGGTACTCCTTCGCGACGGGCGGCATGTGCCCGTCGGCGCCGTCCGAGTAGTCGCGGCCGTTGCCCGCCGGCGCGCCACCGCCGCCGCCCTGGCCGTCGTAGACCCCCGGGTCCGGCTCGCCACGCAGCATCGCGAGCGTCGCGGGCAGGTCCTCGGCCGTGAGCATGACCTCGCGTGCCTTGGACCCCTCGGAGGGGCCGACGATCTCTCGCGACTCGAGCAGGTCCATGAGCCGCCCCGCCTTGGCGAACCCGACGCGCAGCTTGCGCTGGAGCATCGAGGTCGAGCCGAACTGGGTCGTGATGACGAGCTCGGCGGCCTGCAGGAGCAGGTCGAGGTCGTCGCCGATGTCCTCGTCGACCTGCTTCTTGGTCGCCGCCGCGGCCGCGACGTCGGTGCGGTAGGAGGGCTTGAGCTGCGCCTTGACGTGCTCGACGACCGCGTGGACCTCGCTCTCGCCGACCCACGCGCCCTGGACGCGGATGGGCTTGGCGGCCCCCATGGGCAGGAAGAGCGCGTCGCCCTGCCCGATGAGCTTCTCGGCGCCCGGCTGGTCCAGGACGACGCGGGAGTCCGCGAGCGAGGACGTCGCGAACGCGAGACGTGAGGGCACGTTCGCCTTGATGAGGCCCGTGACGACGTCGACCGACGGGCGCTGGGTCGCCAGGACCAGGTGGATGCCGGCGGCACGGGCGAGCTGGGTGATGCGCTGGATCGAGGCCTCGACGTCGCGCGGGGCGACCATCATGAGGTCGGCGAGCTCGTCGACGACCACGAGCAGGTACGGGTAGGTCGCGATCTTGCGCTCCGAGCCCGGCAGCGGCTTGACCTTGCCCGCGCGCACCGCGGTGTTGAAGTCGTCGACGTGCTTGTAGCCGAACGTCGCGAGGTCGTCGTACCGGGCGTCCATCTCGCGCACGACCCACTCGAGGGCCTCGGCGGCCTTCTTGGGGCTCGTGATGATGGGCGTGATGAGGTGGGGGATGCCCTCGTAGATCGTGAGCTCGACGCGCTTGGGGTCCACGAGGACCATGCGCACCTCCTCGGGCGTGGCCCGCATGAGGATCGAGACGATCATGGAGTTGATGAAGCTCGACTTGCCCGCGCCCGTGGCGCCCGCGACGAGGATGTGCGGCATCTTCGCGAGGTTCGCGACGACGTAGCCGCCCTCGACGTCCTTGCCGACGCCCATGACCATGGGGTGCTCGGTGCGGCGCGCGACCGAGGAGCGCAGCACGTCACCCAGCACGACCGTCTCGCGGTCCGTGTTGGGGATCTCGATGCCGATCGCGGACTTGCCCGGGATGGGCGAGAGGATGCGGACGTCGGCCGAGGCCACCGCGTAGGCGATGTTCTTGGAGAGGTTCGTGATGCGCTCGACCTTGACCGCAGGCCCGACCTCGACCTCGTACCGGGTCACGGTCGGGCCACGCGTGAAACCGGTGACCTTGGCGTCGATCTCGAACTGGTCGAACACGCGCGTGAGGGACTCGACCACGCGGTCGTTGGCGGCCGAGCGCACCTTGTGGGGCGCGCCCTTGACCAGGTCGTCCTCGGAGGGCAGCACGTAGACCGTGTCGCCGTCGAGCATGGGCTGGACCCCGCGCGGGACCGGGTTGTTGGGAGGAGGCGGGGG
>NZ_MAQA01000093.1 GCF_001692445.1 Oerskovia enterophila
GTGGGGCGCGCGCTCGCGCGGAGCCTGTAGGTCCGGGGGCGGGGGCGGCCGCACGTCCGGCGAGGACGGACCGCGCCCTCACCAGTCCGCGGGCATCTGCACCGGGTCGCCCGGGCTCACGCGCGACGCGCGCAGCCCGGGCACCTCGAGCAGCGCCGCGACGAGCTCCTCGCTGCCCCCGAGGTCGGTGGCCACGGTGTCGAGCTCGGTGCACACGAACCAGGACCGGTCCTGCGGCCACCACAACGTGGGCGACTGGTGGAGCGACGCGAACGCGGCGGCCTGCGCGAGCGGCCCGTGCCACAGGTGGTAGGCGCGGTGCGGCAGCTCGAGCATCGGCGCCGCGGGGCGCTCGACCTGGTGCACGGCCCGCAGCGCGCGCACCCGGGCCTCGGCCTGCGCCTGCGCGAGCGCGAACGAGGACCCCGGCGCGTCCCCCTCGCCCACGTCGTCGATCCCGAACGAGAGCAGGGCGAACGACGTCGAGTCCTCGGGCCGTGCCGCGTGGTCATACAGCCACCCGTACCCGGTCCACAGCGCGAAGTGGCACAGCTGGTCGCCCGTGAACGGCGCGAGGGCGTCGATCAGCAGATCCATCTGCTCGGGTCCCGACTCGTCGCTCCGACCCAGGTAGAGCGACCCGACCCCTTCCTCCTCCTCGGCCCACGCGGGCACGTCGGGGATGCGCGCGTACGCGGCATAGCCCGACGGGACGCACGACCCGACGGTCCCCCACTCCCCCAGCCGGGGTCGGATCCAGTCGCCGGCCGACGCGTCGTCGTCCCACGCGACCTTGCCGAAGGGCGGGGGGAGGTCGGGGAGGCGAGCGACGTCGTCGGGCATGAGGCGAACGTAGCCGCGGCGAGGCCGCCCGGCCAGCGGACCGCGCTGCCGGTACGCTCCCGGCATGAACCTGCCCGACGGCGCCGCTCCCCCCGGTCCCCCGGCCGGCGGTCCGGGAACGGCCGAGCTCGACGTCGCCGGCTGCGAACGCGTCCTGCGACGCAACGGTCTGCCCCTGCTCCTCGAGGACCACTCGGCGCGCCGCGACGTGTTCGGCCGGTCGGCCCCCTTCCTCGTCGTCGTGCTGCTGCTCGAGCTCACGGGCGCCGTGAACGGCGGGTGGACGTGGTGGGGCAACCTGCTCGCCGTGGCCGGCGGCGCGGTGCTGATCGCCGCGGCCTACGTGGGGCTCAACGTGCTGCGCGGCAGGCACTGGTCGACGCTGCCGCAGGACGTCGGTGGGCCCGAGCTCGCGTTCTTCGTGCTCGTGCCGGCCGTGCTGCCCGCGGTGTTCGGGGGCGAGTGGGGGGCCGCGCTCGTCACGGCCGGCGGGAACCTGCTGCTCCTGGGGCTCGTGTGGGTCGTGGTCGCGTACGGCGTCGGCTCGTCGCTGTGGTGGGGGCTCGCGCGCATCGTCGACGAGCTCGGGGCGTCGCTCGTGCGGCTCGTGCGGCTCCTGCCGCTGCTGATGGTCTTCTCCCTCGTCCTGTTCTACAACGCCGAGGTGTGGCAGGTCTTCAGCCGGACCGGCGGGGCCGCGGGCGTGATCCTGGGGACGTTCTTCGCCGGGCTCATCGTGCTGTTCGTGGGGCTGCGCCTGCCGACCGAGGCCCGGAACGCCCTGCGCGCGGCCGCCGACGGAGTGCCGGGGGCCGCGGCGCTCCCGCCGCTGACCCGCAGCCAGCGGTTCAACGTGGCCGCGATGATCGGCGTCTCCCAGCTCCTGCAGGTGCTCGTGGTCAGCGCCGGCATGGGGCTCTTCTTCGTCGCGCTCGGCACACTGACCGTGACGCCCGAGGTCATGGACCTGTGGGGCATCGACGGGCAGCGCGTGCTGCTCACGTTCGACCTGTCGGGGAGCCCGCTCGTGGTCACGCAGACCCTCGTGCGGGTGTCGGTCGCGATCGCGACGTTCACCGGTCTGTACTACGCGATCTCGGTCCAGGTCGACGCGGTGTACCGCGAGGAGTTCGTCGAGGGGATCGGGGAGCAGCTGCGGGAGGTGCTCGCGACGAGGGTGCGGTACCTGGGGCTGCTCGGGGGCGCTTCTGCGTCGAGGCGCGAGGCAGAGGGCTGACGTCGAGGGTGACGTGTTCCGTCGAGATAGAGGGCTGACGTCGAGACAGAGGGCTGTGGGCCTCTACCTCGACCACACCCCCCTATCTCGTGCCCGCCTGTCCACAGATTCGTTGGTGCGCCTCCACGTGCGACGGCGAGCCACCACAGTGGGCGCATGCTCTCGACGTCCCGCCCTGCACTCCCCCGGCTTCACCCCACCTCCGCCTTCGCCCGAGCCGAGCTGCGGGCTGGGCTGGCCGACGGTGGGCTCGTCCGCGTGAGACGCGGCGTCGTCGCGAGTCTCCCCCCTGGCCACGGTCGCCGCGAACGTCTGGTGCTCGCCCGCGGGGCCGCGTTCGCCCACGACGCCACGACCGCCTTCTGGCTCAGCCACTCGACGGCCGCGGTCCTCTGGGGCTGCTGGACCTACCGCCTACGGGACCGGGCCGACGTCACCCAGCTGACCCCGCCCAGCGTCGTGCGTCGGGGCGGCGACCCGGTCCATCTGGTCGCCAGGCACTGGACCAGGCTCCCGGGGCGTGACCGCGCGGTCATCGACGGGCTCCCGGTGACGACCCTCGAACGCACCGTCGTGGACTGCGCACGCACGCTGCGCGGGGCGAGCGCCCTCGTCGTCGCCGACTCCGGTCTTCGCCTGGGGGCCGACCCCGTGCTGGTCGGCGAGATCCTCACCGAGGCGGCCGGGGGCCGGGGAGTCCGGTCGGCGCGCCGGGTGCTCGCGCTGGCCGACGCCGCGTCCGAGTCGCCTGGTGAGTCGGTCGTGCGATGGCTGGTGCACTCGGCGGGTCTGCCCGCCCTCGAGCTCCAGGTCCAGGTACGCACGTGGGCGGGCTCGTTCCGGCTCGACCTCGGGTGGTCGGACCTCAAGGTGGCGATCGAGTTCGACGGCGCGGTGAAGTACTCGACCCTCGCGGACGGTGACGCGACCACGCGATTCATGGCGGAGAAGCGGCGGCACGACGCGCTCGTCGAGGCCGGTTGGCTCGTGCTCCGCGTGACGTGGGCCGACCTCGACGAGCCGGACCGGTTGATCGGACGGATCCTCGCGGCCCGGCGACGTAGAGGTCTGACGTCGAGATAGAGGCCTGCAGCCCACTGTCTGGGCGGCAGGCCTCTACCTCGGCAGCACAGCCGGTCAGGCGTTCGCGACCAGCCCCAGCTCCGCGACGCTCGCGAGCCCCTCGTGCTGGGGCACGATCCGCACGGTGTACCCGAACGGACCCGACGCCTCGAGCCGCACCGACCCGGCGAACGCCGCCCGCCCCGCCTCGTACGTCTCGGCGAGCTCGAGCGGCTCGGCCGTGAAGGTCTCGATCACGTCGGCCTCGGTCACGCGACCGTGGACCACCTGGACCTCGACGTCGCCGGGCTGCAGGTCGCCGAGCGACACGTAGGCCTTGACCGTCAGGAGGTCGCCGACCTGCGGGACCTCGCGGATGCCGCTCGACTCGACGTGGTCCACCCGGACGCGCGACCAGTCGCCGCGCACGTGCTGCTTCCACGCCGCGAGCTCGCGCGCGGGCTCGAAGCCCGGGGCGTTGAGCGTGCGCCCGGCGACCGCCGCGGGCCCGTACAGGCGGTGCACGTAGTCGGCGACCATGCGCGTGGCCTGGACCTTGGGGCCCAGGGTCGCGAGCGTGTGCCGCACCATCTGGAGCCAGCGCCCCGGCACGCCCCGCTCGTCGCGGTCGTAGAAGCGCGCGGCGACCTGGGTCTCGATGAGGTCGTAGAGCGCGGCCGCCTCGAGGTCGTCACGACGCTCGGTGTCCTCGACGCCGTCGGCCGTGGGGATGGCCCAGCCGTTCTCGCCGTCGTACCACTCGTCCCACCACCCGTCGAGGATGGACAGGTTGAGCCCGCCGTTGAGCGCGGACTTCATGCCCGACGTGCCGCTCGCCTCGAGCGGGCGCAGCGGGTTGTTGAGCCACACGTCGCAGCCCGGGTAGAGCGACTGTGCCATGCCGATGTCGTAGTTCGGCAGGAACACGATGCGCCCGCGCACGTCGGCCTCGTCCGTGAACCGGACGAGCTGCTGGATGAGCCGCTTGCCCTGGTCGTCGGCGGGGTGGGACTTGCCGGCGACGATGAGCTGGACGGGCCGCTCGGGGTCGAGCAGCAGCGAGCGCAGGCGCTCGGGGTCGCGCAGCATGAGCGTGAGCCGCTTGTAGGTGGGCACGCGGCGCGCGAACCCGATGGTCAGGACGTCGGGCGAGAGCGCGTCGTCGACCCAGCCGAGCTCGGCGGGGCTGGCCCCGCGCTCGCGCCAGGACCTGCGCAGCCGGTTGCGGGCCTCGTCGACGAGCTGCCCGCGCAGCTCGCGGCGCATGTTCCACAGCTCGGCGTCGGTCACGGCGTCGGGGTTCAGCCAGCCCGACGACGCGGAGTCGGCCGTGAGCTCGTCGAGCCCCAGCTTCTCGGACTCGAGCGCAGCCATCCTGGGGTCGACCCACGTGGGTGAGTGCACGCCGTTGGTCACCGACGTGATGGGGACCTCGCGCGAGTCGAAGCCCGGCCACAGCCCGTTGAACATGCCGCGCGAGACCTCGCCGTGCAGGAGCGAGACGCCGTTGGCGCGCCCGCCCAGGCGCAGGCCCATGACGGCCATGTTGAAGACCGTCGGGTCCCCGCCGTCGTAGTCCTCGGCGCCGAGCGAGAGGACCTGCTCGACGTCGATGCCGGGGATCTGGTTGTCCCCGCCGAAGTACTGCGAGACGAGGTCCCGGCCGAACCGGTCGATGCCCGCGGGCACGGGCGTGTGGGTCGTGAAGACCGTCGCGGCCCGCACGGCCTCGAGGGCCGCGTCGAACGTGAGGCCCGCGCCCGTGACGAGCTCGCGGATGCGCTCGACGCCCAGGAACCCGGCGTGCCCCTCGTTGGTGTGGTAGACCTCGGGCTCGGGCGCCCCGGTCAGTCGCGACCACAGGCGCAGCGCGCGCACACCGCCCACGCCGAGCAGCAGCTCCTGCTGGAGACGGTGCTCGCCGCCGCCGCCGTAGAGGCGGTCGGTGACCTTGCGCGCGGCCTCGTCGTTGCCCGGCACGTTGGAGTCGAGCAGCAGCAGCGGCACACGGCCGACCGCCGCGACCCACACGTGCGCGTGCAGGACGCGCCCGCCGGGCAGGTCGATCGAGACGCGCGCGGGGGTGCCGTCGTCCTCGCGCAGGATGGTCAGCGGGAGCCCGTCCGGGTCGAGCAGCGGGTAGGTCTCGACCTGCCAGCCGTCGCGCGTGAGGGACTGGCGGAAGTAGCCCGCGCCGTAGAGCAGCCCGACGCCGACGATGGGCACGCCCAGGTCGGACGCGCTCTTGAGGTGGTCGCCCGCGAGGATGCCGAGCCCGCCCGAGTACTGCGGCAGCACCGAGGTGATGCCGTACTCCGGGGAGAAGTAGGCGATCGCCGCGGGGAGCGCCTCGCCCCCCGCGACCTGCTGCTGGTACCACAGGGGGTCCTGGAGGTACCGGTGCAGGTCCGCTGCGGCCGCGCGCACGCGCTCGACGAAGCCGTGGTCGGCCGCGAGCGCCGCGAGCCGGTCCGGCCCGAGCGCGCCCAGCAGCGCCACGGGGTCGCGCTTCACGGAGTCCCACAGCTGCGGGTCGATCCCGGAGAAGAGCTCGCGCGTGGGGGCGTGCCAGGACCAGCGCAGGTTGAGGGACAGCTCGTCGAGGTCGTGCAGCTCGGCGGGCAGGACGGTGCGGACGGTGAAACGTCTGATCGCTCTCACGGGTCCGACAGTACGCAACAGTCGGTCGTGGCACACCCCCTGCCCACCACCTCTCTGTAACGCTTGCATGAACTTTCACCCGCCCGTCGGGCGACGAGCGGGTGGAGGTTCGGCGCCACACCCGCTCTGTGGGTGCCGCTCACGGCCCACGCTCGATACCTTGTGCAGGTGCCGTACGGGTCGGACCACGCCTCGACGCGGAACGACCAGGCGCCCGGGGCGTCGCGCTCTTCGAGCGCATCACGGCCCTGGCGGGGCTGAGCCCGCAGGACGCGAAGAC
>NZ_MAQA01000094.1 GCF_001692445.1 Oerskovia enterophila
CCCCCAGAGCTGGAGCGGGTGGCCGCCCATCGCGAGCACCTGCTCGTCCCAGGCGGCGCGGTCGGTGATCGTCGTGACGGTCAAGGAGGAGGACTCGGGCAGCATGCCCCCGACCTTACCGGCGAGGGGAAGTCCCGGACGACGGCGTCCCCCCGCCGCCCGCCCCGACCGGTCTCCAGGACATCGGTCGAGGTGGGCGGCGGGCGCAGGCGTCGGCGAGCGGTGCGCCGGGACCTACGAGGCGCTCTCCGGGGACGGGGCAGTGCGTGCGACCGAGGCCGGGTCGGCGAGAGCGCGGGCCAGGGGCTCGGCCACGAGGGCGAGCTGCCACTCGCGCGCGCCGCGGCCGCGCAGGAACTGCGCGACGTGCTCGGTGTCGAGCGGTGAGGGAGGCGTCCAGCACACGCGGCGCAGGGCGTCGGGCTGCAGGAGGTTCTCGATCGGCACCGAGAGCTCGTCGGACAGCGCCTGGACCACGACGCGCGCGGCGTCGAGGCGCTGGGCCGCGGCGGGGTCGCGGTCGGCCCATGCGCGCGGCGGCGGCGGGGCGTCGCTGCGCGGCCCGCGGGCGCTGGGCAGCGCTTCCTGGGGCAGGGCCAGCGCCTGGTCGATCGCGTGCTGCCAGGCCGCGGCCCGGCGGGCCGTGTTGCGGCCCGAGAACGCGGGCAGCTTGACCAGCTCGGGCACCGAGCGGGGCATGGCCTGGGCGGCGGCGACGATCGCACGGTCGGGCAGGACCCGTCCCGGAGCGATGTCCCGGCGGCGGGCGTTCTCGTCACGCGCCTCCCACAGGCTGCGCACGACCGCGAGGCTGCGCGGGTTGCGCAGCGCGTGCACGCCCGACGTGCGACGCCAGGGCTCCTCGCGCGGCGGGGGCGGGGGAGCGGTGCGCACGGCCTCGAACTCCTGGGCGGCCCACTCGGCCTTGCCCTGCTCCTCGAGCCGCTCGCCGAGGATCTTGCGCAGCGGGATGAGGACCTCGACGTCGAGCGCGGCGTACCGCAACCAGTCCTCGGGCAGGGGGCGCGTCGACCAGTCGGCCGCGGAGTGCTCCTTGGCGAGCCCGAGGCCCAGGACCTCGGCGATCACGGCGGCCAGCCCGACGCGCTCCATGCCCAGGAGGCGTGCCGCGAGCTCGGTGTCGAAGATCCGGGCGGGGTACAGGTTCTGCTCGGCGAACCCGGGCAGGTCCTGGGACGCAGCGTGCAGGATCCACTCGGCGTCGCCCACGGCCTCGCGCAGCGGCGAGAGGTCGGGGATCGCGATGGGGTCGATGAGCGCGGTGCCCGCACCCTCGCGGCGCACCTGCACCAGGTAGGTGCGCTGGCCGTACCGGTAGCCCGACGCGCGCTCGGCGTCCGCGGCGACGGGGCCGGACGCTGCGGCGTAGGCCGCGACGACCTCGGCGAAGGCCTCGGGAGTGTCGATCACGGGACCGACGCCGTCGGCCGGCTCGGTCAGCGGGGTCACGGCGGGGACCGGAGCACCGGGGTCTGCGCCGTCGGGCGTCGACGAGGGGGCTGCGTCGCGCGCTGTGCCGACGTCGACGGCGTCGCCGGAGGGGCCGCGGTCGGCGGTCCGGCGTGAGGAGAAGGAAGGTGTGTGGGCCGAGCTCATGGACCCACGGTATTGCGTCGGGGCCGCAACGACGTCACGCCGTCCGGCAACGGGGGCAGCCCGGCGGCC
Organism: Oerskovia enterophila; assembly: GCF_001692445.1. Taxonomy (GTDB): domain Bacteria; phylum Actinomycetota; class Actinomycetes; order Actinomycetales; family Cellulomonadaceae; genus Oerskovia; species Oerskovia enterophila. The sequence goes on from NZ_MAQA01000094.1 coordinate 1,687, forward strand.
GTGCACAGGAGCGTGGACCACGCCTCGAGGTGGGCCCCGAGGTCGGTCGACGTGGGCGTCCAGGACGCCCGGATCTCGAGGTCGACGTCGTTGGCCTGGCCGGCCAGCGCGCCGAAGCTCTCCGAGAGCACGCGGGTCACGGTGCCGCCCTCGGCCACCGCGTCGGCGTGCGAGTGCGCGAGCGCGTCGTCGAGCCAGGTCCAGGCGACCTCGGCCAGGAGCGGGTCGGTGGCCATCTCGGGCTCGAGCGTCGCGCGCACGAGCGTCACGACGCGGAACGTGCCGTGCCAGGCCTCCTGGCCCGCGGGGTCGTGCAGCAGGATGAAGCGTCCGCTCGCGAGGTCCTCGCCCGAGCCGTCCTGACCGGTCACCTCGCCCGTGAGGGCGAGCGCGAACGGGGCGATCCTGCCGGGCGCGGGCACCTCCTGGAGGCGGACCTCGGGGCGTAGCCTCCGGCGCCCCACGGACTCCAGGGCGCGGAGGAAGTCGGGTGGTGCCGCGGCTTCTCCGGACTTGATCACACGCTGCACAGTACGAGCAGATGTCCACATCGTGGAGGTTAGGCGCGCGGAGGAGATCGAATCGTGATCGCCGGACTAGGCTGTCGGGAGTGTCCGCCGACGCCCGTCGTCGGCATGTCCCGCCGGCGCCCGGCACTCCTGCTCGCCGGAGCCAGCACCTACCCCCGAGGAGCACAGCAGATGACAGCCCGCGCACAGATCGGCGTCACCGGACTCGCGGTCATGGGCCGCAACCTGGCCCGCAACTTCGCTCGTCACGGCTACACGGTCGCGGTGCACAACCGCTCCTTCGCCAAGACCCAGTCGCTCGTCGCCGACCACGGCGACGACGGCGACTTCGTCCCGTCCGAGTCGATGGCCGACTTCGTCGCCTCGCTCGAGCGTCCCCGCAAGGTCGTCATCATGGTCAAGGCCGGCGGCCCGACGGACGCCGTCATCGCCGAGCTGGTCCCGCTCCTCGAGCAGGGCGACATCATCATCGACGCCGGCAACGCGCACTTCCCCGACACGCGCCGCCGCGAGGCCGAGCTCAAGGAGAAGGGCCTGCACTTCGTGGGCACCGGTGTCTCCGGTGGCGAGGAGGGCGCGCTCAACGGCCCCAGCATCATGCCCGGTGGCGCCCCGGAGTCGTACGAGACCCTCGGCCCCATCCTCGAGGACATCTCGGCCAAGGTCGACGGCGTGCCCTGCTGCACCTACGTCGGTCCCGACGGCGCGGGCCACTTCGTGAAGATGGTCCACAACGGCATCGAGTACGCCGACATGCAGCTCATCGCCGAGGCGTACGACCTGCTCAAGCAGGGCCTCGGAGCCTCGGCCCAGGAGATCGGCCAGATCTTCGCCGAGTGGAACAAGGGCGACCTCGAGTCGTTCCTCATCGAGATCACGGCCGACGTGCTCCAGCACGTCGACGCCGAGACCGGCAAGGCGTTCGTCGACATCATCCTCGACCGTGCCGAGCAGAAGGGCACGGGCCGCTGGACGGTCCAGAACGCGCTCGACCTAGGCGTCCCGATCACGGGCATCGCCGAGGCCACGTTCGCGCGTGCGCTGTCCGGCTCGGTGCCCCAGCGCTCGGCCGCGGTCGGCGTGCTGCCGGCCGACGCGGGCCAGTGGGAGATCACGGACCGTGACGCGTTCATCGAGGACGTGCGCCGTGCGCTGTACTCGTCGAAGGTCGTCGCGTACTCGCAGGGCTTCGACCAGATCGCCGCGGCCTCCGAGGAGTTCGGCTGGGGCATCGACCGCGGCGCCATGGCCCGCATCTGGCGCGGGGGCTGCATCATCCGCGCCCGCTTCCTCAACCGCATCACCGAGGCCTACGAGCGCGACGAGAACCTCGCGCTGCTCCTGGCCGACCCGTACTTCACGCAGACCGTCGGCGAGGGCGTGTCCTCGTGGCGTCGCGTGGTGTCCCAGGCCGCGCTCAACGGCGTGCCCACGCCCGCGTTCTCGTCCTCGCTCGCGTACTACGACGGGGTGCGCGCCGAGCGCCTGCCCGCGGCCCTCATCCAGGCCCAGCGCGACTTCTTCGGCGCCCACACCTACCACCGCGTCGACAAGGAGGGCGTGTTCCACACCGAGTGGTCCGGCGACCGCAGCGAGTCCAACGCATGACGGGGACTTCTCTCCCCGATCTCCTGCCTGTCGGCGTCGGTGGTGACATCGGCGTCTATGCGATGGTCCGCGCGTTCCACGAGCAGTACGGGACCGACGCCCTCGTGATCTCGAGCGTCGCCACGCGCGCCATGACCGACTCGTCGTTCGTCACGAACGTCGTGACGCCCGGCATCGACGACCCCGAGGTGCTCGTCGCCGCGCTCGAGCGCGTCGCCGCCCAGCACCCGGGCAAGACGCTCGTGCTGCTCACGAACGCCGACTGGTTCGTCCGGTCGATCGTCGAGAACCGCGCGCGGCTCGAGGACAAGTACGTCATGTCCTACTGCACGCTCGAGGTCCTCGAGCAGGTCTCGAGCAAGGAGGGCTTCGCGGAGGTCTGCGACCGGCTCGGCATCCCCACGCCGCGCACGGTCGCGGTCAGCGTGCCCCGGCTCGTCGCGGACGGCGGGCTCGCGGCGATCCCCGCGCTGCGCGTCGACCTCGAGTTCCCGGTCGTCGCCAAGCCGTCCTCGAGTGCGGACTACCACTACGTCTCGTTCCCGGGCAAGCGCAAGATCCACCACGTCGACTCGCGCGCCGAGCTCGACGAGCTGCTCGGGCACCTCGTCACCGCGGGGTACCCCGGGACGTTCCTCGTCCAGGAGTTCATCCCGGGCGACGAGACGCAGATGCGCTCGCTCACGGCCTACCGGGACACGCGGGGCGTGATCACCCTGCTCGCCACGGGCCGGGTGCTCCTCGAGGAGCACACCCCGGGCACGCTGGGCATCCCCGCGGCGATCCTCACGGAGCCGTACGAGGACGCCATGGAGGCCGCGAGCCGGTTCCTCGACAACGTCGGGTACACCGGGTTCGCCAACTTCGACTACAAGCTGGACCCCCGCACGGGCCGCCACGTGTACTTCGAGGTGAACCCGCGCATCGGCCGCAACAACTACTACGTGACCGCGGCCGGGGCCAACATCGCTCGCGCGCTCGTCGAGGACCGGGTCCTCGGCAGGTCGATCGAGCCTCTGCTGGCCACGAAGGAGGTCCTGTACTCGGTGGTGCCGTTCCGGCTCCTGCTCAAGTACATCCTGGACCCCTCGCTGCGGATCCGGCTGCAGGCGGTCAAGGACCGCGGCGACGCGGTGAACCCCCTGAAGTACTCGCGGGACGGGGGGCTCAAGAGGCGACTGGTCGTCGAGGCGATGACCCAGAACTTCTACCGCAAGTACAAGAAGCACTACCCGGAACCGACCACGACGGGCTACTGAGACCGTCGGTGCCGACCGCACCGACCCTCTCCGTACCCTGACGAGCGGGCCGGACAGCACGAGTGGCCGTCACCACCTGGTGGTGACGGCCCCTCGTCGTCGTGCTCGCCGCGTCTTCCGGTGCGGCTGCGGCCTGCGGGAAGGTCAGCCCAGCTCGCTGGTGCCCGAGTACAGGTGCAGCACGGGCACGTGCAGCTCCTCGCGGGCGCGCGACGCCCAGTCCTGGTGGAACGTGTCCTCGACCGCGTGCGGGTAGGTCACGATCGCGATCTCGCGGACGTCGCCCGCGGCGACCGCAGCGCGCAGCGCGGGCAGCGGGTCGTCCTCGGTCACGGCGCCCTCGGCCTCGCGGCCCGCGGCCCGGAGCTCTGCGACGCTCGCGTCGAGCTGCTCCTGCGCGGTGGCCGTGGCCTGGGCGCGCGACGGCTCCTTGCCGAGCACCTCGTCCCACGCCTCCTTGAGCTCTCCCACGCTGAGGTGGTCGATGATCGCGGAGACGACGTTGCGCTCGGTGTCGGCGGGCACCAGGACCCGGTAGGCGAGGGTCTCGTCGGGGTGGAGGGACAGGATGTGCTCCACGTCCACGGCGGCGAGGGTGTCTTCGGTCAGGACGAGGATGGTGTCGGTCACAGGCCCAGAGTAGTCAACGTTCTCAGCGCAGCGCCCATCGGGCGGCCAGCGTCCCGCCCGCGTGCAGCAGGTGCTCGAGCCGAGGACGGACCGGATCGGCGCTCGCGGGCATCTCGCCACCCGCCGTGGGGCCGGTGGCAGCACCCGGGACGAGGGGCGGCAGTCCGGCCACGATCCGGCCCGGCCCCGGGCCCACGAGCACCGGGGTCGTGGTCACGCACAGCTCGTCGAGCAGGTCGGCGGCGAGCAGGTCCGCGAGCAGGTGCGGACCGCCCTCGCACAGCACCCGGGTCAGCCCCCGTTCCGTCAGCGCGGCGAGACCGGCCCGCAGGTCGGGTCCGGGCGTGGGGGAGGGGAGGTCCTGGGG
>NZ_MAQA01000095.1 GCF_001692445.1 Oerskovia enterophila
CCCATGAGCCGACGACCCACCACCCCCCGACGCCTCCTCCTCGAAGCAGCACTCGTCCTCACCGCCGGCACAGCCCTCGCGGTCATCGGGCTCGACATCCCCCACGCACTCGTCCTCACCGCAGGCGCCCTCGTCCTCCTCGTCCTCCACCGACGCGCACGACCCGGCACCGACCCCGAGCACCACGCCCTGCCCGACCGCAACCGCCACGGCGCCCGACGCGACCTCTCCGAGCTCACCTGGGCCATGCACGGCAACGACGGACGAGTCAGCGAACGCGCACACAAACGCGTCCTGGCGCTCGCGGCCACGGCTCTGGCCGACCGGGGGATCGACCTGCGCAGCACGGACCCGGCACAGCAGCGCGCGGCCGCGGACCTGCTCGGCCCCAAGGTCCACCAGCAGATGACGACCGACCCGCGCCCGCCGACCATGCCCGTCCTGCGGGCCTGGGTCACTGCGGTCGAAGGCGTGAGCGGCATCTCCGCGGGCCCCGGACGCGCGTCCGCCGAGCAGCGCCGCACGGCGGGCGGCCGAACGACCGACGGCTCGGACCACAGCACCAGCACCACCTCCATCACCACCACCGAGAGGCGAACCCGATGACGGACTCCCCTGCCCCCGCGCTCAGCGTCCCCGAGGTGGCCGCGCTCGGCCGCCGCATCCTCGACGAGGTCGGCACGGCCGTCGTCGGGATGCGGGACCCGCTCGAGCTCGCGCTCGCCACGATCCTCGCGGGCGGTCACGTGCTGTTCGAGGACGTGCCCGGGCTCGGCAAGACCCTCGCGGCCCGCAGCCTCGCCACGGCGCTCGGGCTCGACTTCGCCCGCCTCCAGTGCACGCCCGACCTCCTGCCCGCGGACATCACGGGGTCCTCGGTCTACGACCCGGCCACGACCGACTTCGTGTTCCGTCCCGGGCCGGTCTTCACGGGCCTCTTCCTGGCCGACGAGATCAACCGCACCGCGCCCAAGACGCAGTCCGCGCTGCTCGAGGCCATGGCCGAGCGCCAGGTGTCGATCGAGGGCAGCACCTACCCGCTGCAGCGTCCGTTCCACGTCCTCGCGACGTCCAACCCCGTCGAGTACGAGGGCACCTACCCGCTGCCCGAGGCGCAGCTCGACCGCTTCATGGTGCGGCTCGCGGTCGGGTACCCGGACCGCGACGAGGAGCGCGAGGTCCTGCGCCGCAGGCTCGACCGCCGGCAGGAGCAGGCCGAGGTCCGCCAGGTGGTCGACGCCGCCACGGTCCTCGCGATGCAGGCCGGGGTCGAGGCGACGGACGTCGACCCCGACGTGGTCACGTACTGCGTCGACCTCGTGGCCGCGACGCGCGCCGACTCCCAGCTCGAGGTCGGTGCCTCGCCGCGCGGGTCGCAGACCCTCGTCCTGCTCGCGCGCGCCGTCGCGGCGCTCGACGGCCGCGACTACGTGCTCCCCGAGGACGTCAAGCGCGTGGCGGTCCCCGTGCTCGCGCACCGGCTCACGCTGACCCCCACGGCCTGGGCGTCGAACGCCCAGCCGCAGACCATCGTCCGGGCCATCCTCGACCGTGTCCCGGGCCCCGCGACGGTCGCCAGCGCAGCGCGATGACGGCACCCGCAGGGGGCGGAGAGCCGACGGGCTGGCTGCAGACGACGAGTCTCGCGGCCGGGGTCGTGCTCGGTCTCGCCCTGCTGATCACCGGTCTCGTCGCTGGCCGCGCCGACATCGCGGTCCTCGGGGCGCCCGCGCTGCTCAGCGCGGCATGGGCCTGGACCGCTCGCCCGCGAGGCGGGGCGGTCAGTGCGACGTTCGTCCCGGCGGAGGCGGGCGGGACCGGTCCGGGAGAGCTGCGCGCGCGGCTGCGCCTCGACGTGCCCGACGGCGCCGCTCCCGTCCGCCTGCGGGTCACCAGCCCGGGGAACGACGACGCAGACGTCACGGTCCTCGTGGACGGGACCAGGACGCTCGACCTCACGACGCACTCGGCCCGCACCGGCCCGCACCGGACGTTCCGCGTCGACCACGTCGCGGCAGGCGTCGAGGGCGGCTTCGAGTCGCGGCCCGACGACCTGCGGGCCCCCGGGATCCTCGTGCTGCCGACGGCCCAGCCGCTCGGTCGCCTCCCGTTGCCGCACCAGCTCGTCGGGCTCACCGGACCGCACACGACCCGGCGGCTCGGCGACGGCACCGAGCTGCGGGACGTCCATCCCTTCGCGCCGGGCGACCGGCTCCGGCGCATCGACTGGCGCGCGACGGCCCGGCGGTCCCCGGGCCTCGAGACCCTCTACGTGCGGCGTACCCAGGCGACCGCGGAGGCGACGGTCGTGCTCGTGCTCGACTCGCGCGACGAGGTCGGGCCGGACGTCACGACCTGGCGCGGGAACGATCCGCTGCCCATGGACCGTGCGACGTCCCTCGACGTCGCACGCAACGCCGCGGTCTCGGTCGCGCAGGCCGCGCTCGACGGCGGCGACCGGGTCGGCTTCGAGGACCTCGGGTGGGTCCGACGCCCCCTGCCTCCCGCGGCCGGCAAGCGTCAGCTCCGCCGGATCGTCCACGCGCTCGCGCTCGCCCACCCCGTCGGAGACCCGGGCCGCCGCATGCGTCCCCCGCAGATCCCGGCGGGGGCGCTCGTGTACATGTTCTCGACGTTCCTCGACGACGAGAGCGCCTCGATCGCCCAGACCTGGCGCGGCACCGGTCATCCGGTGGTGGCGGTCGACATCCTGCCCACGGTCGAGGTCCCGCGGGGTGACCCCGGCGTCGCTCTCGCCTGGCGCATCACGCACATCGAGCGTGAGCAGCGCCTCGAGAGCCTGCGCCGGGAAGGGATCCTCGTGGTCAGATGGCTGCCATCGATCGGGGGCGACGACCCAGGAACGCCTGGTCGCTCGGCACGATCGGCGCGCACCGCGCTGGAGCTCGCAGCCCGCCAGCAACGACACGCCCAGCAAGGAACGGCCCGATGAGCGCACTCCGTCCGGTACGCCCGGCTCCTGCAGCCACCAGGCCCTCGACGGAGGTGGGCACCGGACCGACCGTGCCGGGGCTCCTCTTCCGTGCTGTGCTGTTCGGCGTCACGGTCGCGTTCGCCACGCTGACCGCACACAGCCTGCTCTCGTCTCTGGCCGGCAGCGTGGTGGTCGGTCTCGCGCTCGCGGCGGCGGTCACCCGGTTCCCCCGACCCCCTGTCCCCCACGCGATCGCCTTCGCGGGAGGCGCCGCGCTCCTGGGCGCCTCTGCGGCGTTCGACCCGGTGGTGTTCGTCCTCCTCCCGCTGGTGCACCTGATGCTCCGTGCGTCCTGGTGGGCTGCTCGGGTCCCCAGGACGGGCGCGGTCGAACGGAGCGTGCTCGTGCTCGACCTGCGTCGCGCCGCCGCGGTCCAGGTGGCCTGCCAAGGTCTCGCGCTCGTCGCGTTCGCCGCCTCGAGGCTCGAGGGCGACGGGTTCTTGACGGTCGTGGCGGCGCTGGCGCTGTGTGCTCTTGCCGTCCTCGTGGTCCCGAGGACCTGGTGGCGTTGAGGGTGCTCGCTGGACCTGCGAGCACACGGGCACCGGGCCAGGATGGGACGAGGCGCACGTCGCCCGCCCTGCACCCCGACTCGAGGAGGACCACATGGCTGCCCACAAGGACCTGCCGGACTACACCGTCCCGTCGCTCACGCTCCAGGAGGGCAAGGACGTCGCGGCGATCCTGCAGGAGCGCCTGCACTCGCTGAACGACCTCGCCCTCACGCTCAAGCACATCCACTGGAACGTCGTGGGTCCGCACTTCATCGCGGTCCACGAGATGATCGATCCTCAGGTGGACGCCGTCCGTGCCATGGTCGATGCGACGGCCGAGCGCATCGCGACCTTGGGCGTCCCGCCGCGCGGCACGCCGGGCGCGATCGTCGCCGAGCGCACCTGGGAGGACTACCACCTGGGCCGAGCCTCGACGATCGCCCACCTGGGCGCCCTCGACGAGGTCTACCAGGGCGTGATCGCCTCGCACCGCAAGGCTGCGGCCGACACCGAGACGGTCGACACCGTGAGCAACGACCTCCTCGTGGGGCACCTGCACGAGCTCGAGCTGTTCCACTGGTTCGTCCGCGCGCACCTGGAGTCCTCGGGCGGCGAGCTCTCGACCTCGGGGGCGTCGACCGAACGTGGTGCAGCCCGCAAGGCCGAGTCCGCAGCCAAGAACGAGGCCTGACTCCCCCCGGCCCGGCCTGCCCGACGTGCGAAGTGCCCCGGTCCTCGGCCGGGGCACTTCGCACGTCGGGCCCTGGCCTGTCTGGGCTTGGTGGTGAGTCGGAGATCCTGGGTGGGTCGATGCGTTCTCTACGCTTGGCACACTATTTTGTTCCGGACAAGCAGTGGAGCAGAGTGCGGCATAGCGTGGCCGCATGACCGATCGACCTGATGCCCCGCCCGTGCGACAGCTTCGTCTCGTCGTCGAGGCGGAGGACTACGACGCCGCCCTCACGTTCTACCGCGACCTGCTCGGACTCCCCCAGGAGGCCGCCTTCACGGGCGAAGGGGACGCGCGCGTCGCGATCCTCGACGCGGGGCGCGCCACCCTGGAGATCGCCAACCCCGCGCAGAAGCGCATGATCGACGACGTCGAGGTGGGACGGCAGGTCGCTCCCCCGCTGCGCGTCGCGTTCGAGGTGTCCGACGCCACCGCCGTCACGACGGCCCTCGTCGACGGCGGAGCACACCTCGTCGCTCCGCCGGTCCGTACGCCCTGGAACTCGCTCAACGCACGGCTCGAGGCCCCGGCCGGCCTGCAGATCACGGTCTTCCAGGAGCTCGACGCCGAGGCGCCCCGCTCCCCCGCGGACGACGACCGCACGGCCTGAGCCCGCCGTCGGGCTCCGTGGAACCTGGGGCCCCTGAAGACCTACGCCCCCGCTGCCCCCAGGGGCTCGCCCAGGACCTCCGAGTCCGCGTGCCAGGCCCGACGGACCTGCTCGAAGCGCGTCGGGAGCGGCGGCCGCACACCGCCGTACCGCGCGTTGGTCCGCTGCACGAACCTGCGCCACGACAGCACCAGCCCCTGCTTGGTGATGGGCAGCCCGCTGGCCACCGTGACACCGTTGTCGTGCGTGTGGTGCACGGTCAGGAGCAGTGCTCGTGGGATCGACCCCTCGAGCTCGGAGCAGAGGTCCTCCCGGACGTCCATCCAGCGGCGCAGGACCAGGACGACACCCGGTTCGAGGCGGTGCTCGCGCACCGTGCGGTGCTTGCCGTGCTGCACGACGACGCGCCCCTCCCCCGCCTGGGCGCCCGTCGGACCCAGGTCGAGCGAGTCGACCGTGCAGCGCAGCAGGTCCGAGTACCGGGCGCCCGTGGCACGGGTCAGCCCGACGATGACCGCCAGACGCACCATCTCCGGCTTGGTCGAGGCGTACATCGCGGCGACCGAGAGCTCACGCCACACCCACTCCGCCTCGTCGCGCGTCACGGGCGGTCGCGGGTAGCGCGGGGCGAGCGCCTGCGCGGTCTGCTCGACCGGGGGGCCGGCGGGCACATTCTCCTGGCCGGGCGGGCGCGCCCCGCCCGTCGAGGCGTCGTGGGGTGAGTCGGCGGCGTCGGTGACCATGGGACGAACCTATCCGCTTGGCACACTATTTCCTACCAGGCGACTCGGCGCGCCACGAGGCCGTCGGCCGCCAGGTCGGACCTGGCGCAGCCGCCGTGTGAGGTCGTCGATCTCGCCCAGCACCTCCGTGGCCACCCAGACCCCGTGCCGCAGCGATGTCGAGATCCGCGAGAGGACGCCCGCCTCCGTGAGGCGAGCCAACGCCTCGCACCGTGCAGAGCTGGATCGGCGGGTCCGGCTTCTCGCACCGTGGTCACGCCCGCTCACCGTGACGCGCCCAGCGGGAAGTCCGGGTTGGCTACGCTGGTCGGCGATGGCCTCCCCACCCCGCTCCCCCGGCTCCGCCGTCGACGACCCGGCGGTCTCCCTCGGCAGGCGAC
>NZ_MAQA01000096.1 GCF_001692445.1 Oerskovia enterophila
GGGGCGGGCCCGAGGAGCGACGCAGGCGCGCGGGCCACCATGGTCCGGGTCGCCATGGATGCCGTGGCGGACGCCCTCGTCCGGGAGGCCGGAGCGAGCATCGGAGTGCCTCGCGGGGTGGCCCGCGGCCTGGTCGCGGCGCCGGGAGCCGGTGAGCCCCCGGTTCCCGACCAGCTCACGGACTGGGCGCACGACGCCACGGCGCTCCTCGACCCACGGGTGGCCGTGAGCCTGCGGCTCGAGCCGCTCGTGCACCGCACCGCCGGTGCCCGCTCGGCCGAGGGCGACGGGTCTCCGGCCGACGGCCACTCACCGGCAGGCCGAGGGCGACCGCTCCCCTCGCCGACGGTGACCGAGTCCCCCACCCAGGGTGACCCGCTGCCCCCCGAAAGCGACCGCCACGAGGACCTGGCCACGTGCGACTGGCTCGCGACCGTGATCGTCCGCGGCCCCACCGGGACCCGCCCTGCCGCGGACCTGTGGGCGTCGGCCCGGACCGGCGAGGGAGCACGCGAGGCCCAGGAGGCGATCGGTGACGTCCTGGTCCGGCTGCGCGCGGGAGCGGTGGCCTGGCCCCCGCTCGACGGGCTGCTCGACCAGGCCGTCCCGGGCTCGCTCGTGCTCGCCCCGGCCGACGTCCGCGAGCTTCTCGCCGAGGGCTCCGCGTCGCTGGCGGCGACGGGGATCGCGGTCGAGTGGCCCGCCCACCTCGCGGGTCAGGTGCGGTCCGTCGCGGTCTTCTCCCCGACCGAGGTCCCCGGTGACGCCCCGGACGAGGAGCGCCGAGCCCTTCCCGCACTGCTCGGCTCCCCCGGCCACGGCCGTCCGCGGTCCGTCTCGTCGTCGCCCATGACGCTCACGCACGAGCTGACGCTCGACGGCGTGCGGCTCACCGCGGACGAGCGCGAGCACCTGGCGCGCGTCCACGCGGAGGGGCGCTCCGCCGTCGTGCAGCTGCGTGGGCGCTGGGTCCTCGCGGATCCCGCCGCGGCCACGGCCGCGACGCGGCGCTCGCCCCAGCCCGTCTCCGCGCTCGACGCCGTCGCGGCCGCGCTCACCGGCGTCGCCCGCGTGGGCGACCACGAGCTCGCCGTGACCCCGACGCCCTGGCTCGACCGGCTGCGCGCCGAGCTCGAGGACCCGTCCCCGGCGCGTGACGTCGTCGCGCCCGAGGGGCTCCACGCGTCGCTGCGCGACTACCAGCTCGACGGCCTGCGCTGGCTCGCACGCCTGACGGGGCTGGGCCTGGGCGCGTGCCTCGCGGACGACATGGGCCTCGGCAAGACCGTCACGCTCATCGCGCTGCACCTGCACCGCGCTCGCCCCCGGCCCGACGACGCCGCCGCTCCCACCGGGGAGGCGGCGGGCGCCGGGCCCACCCTGGTGGTGTGCCCGGCCTCGCTCCTGGGCAACTGGGAGCAGGAGATCCGCCGGTTCGCGCCCGGCGTCGCGGTGCGGCGCTTCCACGGCGCGTCGCGCGACCTGCGCGGGGTCACCGACGGGTTCGTGCTCACGACGTACGGGACGGTCCTGTCGGACTCCTCGCAGGCCGACCCGGTGCTCGCGGCGCACCGCTGGGGGCTCGTCGTCGCGGACGAGGCCCAGCACGTCAAGAACCCGGGCTCGGGCACCGCGAAGGCGCTGCGGACGGTCCCCGCGGAAGCGCGCGTGGCCCTGTCCGGGACGCCCGTCGAGAACAACCTCACCGAGCTGTGGGCCGTCATGGACTGGCTCGTCCCCGGCCTGCTGGGTTCGCGCGGGCAGTTCCGGCGCCGGTGGGCCGACCCGATCGAGCAGACCCGCGACCCCGTGCTGGCCGAGAGGCTGTCCCGGCTGGTCCGACCGTTCCTGCTGCGGCGACGCAAGTCCGACCCCGGGATCGCGCCCGAGCTGCCGCCCAAGACCGTGACCGACCAGGTCGTGCCGCTCACGGCCGAGCAGGTGGGGCTCTACGAGGGCGCCGTGCGGTCGGCGCTCGAGGAGATCGACCGGGCCGAGGGCATGGGGCGGCGCGCCATGATCGGTGGGCTGCTCACGCACCTCAAGCAGATCTGCAACCACCCCGCCCAGTACCTGCACGAGGACGAACCACGGCTGTCCGGGCGATCCGGCAAGCTCGACGCGTTCACCGAGCTCGTCGCGACCGTCCGGGCCGAGGAGGGCGCGATCCTCGTGTTCACGCAGTACGTCGCGATGGCCCGGCTCCTCGAGTCCTACCTCGCGCGTCGTGGCGTCCCGACCATGCTGCTGCACGGCGGGACGCCCGTGGCCCAGCGCGAGCAGATGGTCGCCCGGTTCCAGGCCACCGAGGAGATGCCGCCCGTGTTCCTGCTCTCGCTCAAGGCCGCGGGCACCGGGCTCAACCTCACGCGGGCCGACCACGTGATCCACTACGACCGCTGGTGGAACCCGGCCGTCGAGGAGCAGGCCACCGACCGGGCGTACCGGATCGGCCAGACCCGGCCCGTCCAGGTGCACCGCCTGACCAGCGAGGGAACCATCGAGGAGCACATCGCCCGCATGATCGAGTCCAAGCGCGAGCTCGCCGACGCGGTCCTGGCGCCGGGCGGTGTCGAGGGCGCGATCTCCGAGCTCAGCACGGCCGACCTGGCCGAGCTGGTGTCGTGGCGGGGAGCCGACGGCGACGAGCGATCGTCCGCCGCCGGCGAGAGGGGGCGCTCATGAGCGCCGTGGGCTTCCCCGCCTTCCCTCCGACCGGTACCGCGACCCAGGGCGCCGTCCGCCGGGGGCAGTCCTGGTGGGCGCGCTCCTGGGTGCGCGCCATGGAGGAGTTCGCGCTCGACGCAGGCCCGCTCAAGAAGGGACGCGCCTACGCGCGCACCGGTCGGGTCGGGCCGATCACAGTCAGCCCCGGCGCGGTCCAGGCGCGCGTACAAGATGATGACGGGGAGATGTACCACACGGTCGTCTCGCTCGAACCGTTGTCCGACGACGAGTGGGACAGGTTCCTCGAAGCCCTCGCCTCGCGGTCCGGGCGGCTCGCTGCCCTGCTCGCCGGGGAGATGCCGCGCGACGTCGTCGCTGCGGCCCTCGACGCCGACGTCACGCTGCTCCCCGGGATCGGCGACCTCGAACCCGCGTGCGACTGCCCCACCTGGGACCTGCCCTGCCTGCACGCGGCGGCGCTCAGCTATCAGGCGGGCTGGCTGCTCGACGCCGACCCGTTCGTGCTCTTCCTGCTGCGCGGACGCTCGCGCGAGCAGGTGCTCGACGCGCTGCGGGGGATGTCGACACCGGGCGACCTCACGGCGGGCGACCTCACGTCACGCACCGCCACGAGCGGCCCCACCGGAACCGGCGGCGAGGGCACGGCCGACCACCCGTCGCCCGACCCGGGCGACGACCCGGCGAGCGACGCGGGGACGGGAGCGACGCCGTCGGGCCCCCGTGTCCTGGGCGAGCTGCCCCCGCCACCCGACGTCCCCGAACCGCCCGCGGCAGCCGACCTGCTCCCCGGCGTCCCGGACCGGACCCCCGACGGGATCCCTGTCGACGTCGCGGGACTGCGAGCCGTGCTCGCCGCGGCGGCCCTCGCCGCCGCCGAGCGGCTCACGGCCCTGGACCGCTGACGGCCCGGGGCTCAGGCGCGCTCGAGCAGGACCATGACCTCGTAGTGCGAGGTCTGCGGGAACATATCGAGCACCCGCCCTCGCACGGGGCGCAGCGACGGCATGGCCGCGAGGTCGCGGGCCAGCGACTCGGCGTTGCAGCTCGAGTAGACGACCTGCTGCACGGTCGAGGACTCGAGCCAGCCCGCGAGCTCCGCGCCGATCCCCCGCCGCGGCGGGTTCACGATCACCAGGTCGGGGACCCGCTCGGCCGCGAGGGCGAACGCCGTGGCGTCACCGGCCCGGAACGTCACGTCGTCGAACCCGGCCTGCGCGGCGCTGCGCTCGGCGCTCACGATCGCCTCACGGCTCGACTCGATCCCGACCACCTCACGCCCCGGCGCCGCGCAGTGCAGCGCGAACCCGCCGACGCCGCAGTACAGGTCCCAGACGCTCGACGGCGCGGCCTCGTCGACCCACTCGCGCCCCTGCCGGTACAGCGCCGCGGCGACCTCGGTGTTGGTCTGGAAGAAGCTCTGCTGGCGCAGGTGCATCTCGATGCCGTTGACCCGCATGGTCAGGGTGTCGGCCTCGGTGAGCAGGATCTCCTGGTCGCCCTCGAGCGCCGCCTTGTGCTCGGGCAGGATGTTGGCCGACACCACGCGCGCCTGCGGCAGCGCGTCGAGCAGGCTCGGCAGGTGCTTGCGCAGGCGCGACACCGGCTCCTGCGAGCGGAGGACGAAGCGGACCATGAGCTCGCGGTCTGGCGACTGCGTGACCAGCACGTTCTTGAGCTCGCCGCGCCGCGTCGTCACGTCGTACGGCGTGAGGGCCGCGCGCGTGACGAACGCCGCGAGGACGGGGAAGACGGCCTGGAGGTCGGCCGGGTACAGGCCGCAGTCCTGGAGGTCGACGCCACGCCCGCCCGCGTCGAGGATGCCGAGCGTCGGGTGCTCGACCGTGCCGCCCACGACCATCTTGGCCTTGTTGCGGAAGCCGGACTCCTGGCTCGGGAACGGGCGGTCCCACCGCAGCCCCTCGTGCGCCGCGAGGAGGTCGCCCGCGTGCCGCTGCTTGTCGGCAAGCTGCGCGGCGTAGCCCTGCCCCATGAGGGTGCACGAACGGCACTCGTGGGCGTCGAAGTGGGGGCACTGCATTCCCCCGAGTCTACGGGGCGGGCCTCACGGACAGGCCCAGCGTGCGGGCCGGGAACGTGCGGGCCGGGCGACCGCTACCGGCGGCTCGTGCCGATCACCACGGTCGCGCCGAGGTCGTCGTCGGTCAGGGTCCGGGCGACGAGCCCGGCCCGCTCGAAGAGCCCGACGGCGACGGGAGCCTGGCGCGCACTGGTCTCGATCAGGAGGTGACCGCCCGGGGCGAGCCAGGCCGCGGCGTCGGCGGCGACCCGTCGGTGCACGTCGAGCCCGTCGGCGCCCCCGTCGAGCGCGACCCGGGCCTCGTGCAGCCGGGCCTCGGGGGGCATGGTCCCGATCGCTTCGGTCGGGACGTACGGGGCGTTGACGACGAGCACGTCGACCCGTCCTCGCAGGTGGTCGGGGAGGGCGTCGTACAAGTCGCCCTCATAGACCTGTCCATGAAGATTCCGGCGCGCGCAGCGCACGGCCGCAGGGTCGATGTCGGCGGCATGCAGGTCGATGCCGGGACGGGCTGCGCGCAGCACCGCCCCGAGCGCACCCGTGCCGCAGCACAGGTCCACGACCGTCGCGTCCTCCGCTGTGATCTCCACGGCGGAGGACGCGAGGAGCTCCGAACGCCTGCGGGGCACGAACACCGTGGGCTCGACGAGGATGCGCAGGCCGCAGAACTCGGCCCAGCCGAGGACCTGCTCGAGCGGGAGCCCCGAGACCCGGCGCGAGACCATGTCGTCGAGCTCGGCGGGGGAGGTCGCGGCGGCGACGATCAGGTCTGCCTCGTCCTCGGCGAACACGCAGCCTGCGGCGCGGAGGGTGAGCACGATGTCCGACGGGGTCATGGGGAGACACACGCTACTACCCGGTGGGCAGGGCGCGCGGGCGGATAATGGACCTGTGCCCGACGCCGCAGCCCCCGTCCCCGCCCGCGCGCCCTGCCCGCCGGGTAGTAGCGTGTGTCTCCCCATGAC
>NZ_MAQA01000097.1 GCF_001692445.1 Oerskovia enterophila
AGGCCGGACCGTCCCCCCGCCCCCTCCAGCGGACCTCCCAGACGGCACCGACGGCGAGGCGGACGGTCCGGCCTGGGAGGTCTCGGACGAGGACCGTGCGGCGTTCGTGCGGATCGACCACCGCACCGATTCGCCCGTGCGGCGCACCGAGCCCCCGGTCCCTCCGCCGCCGGTCTGACCTCGGGAGACGCCGCACCGTCGCCACTGCGGCGGTGCGTCTCGTCGATGTCCCCGAACCTTCGGGTCCTTGGACCCTGGCTGCGCGCCGCCCCACAACCTACGGTGCAGTAACCACCCGCTCGGCGGTGGCAGCAGCGCTCGCACCAGGCATGAGAAGGGTCCACCTGTGACCACGCTTTCCTTGACCGTCCCGTCGTCGTGCCCGCCGCTCCCGCGGGTCATCCAGGGCGGGATGGGCATGGCGGTCTCGTCCTGGCGACTCGCGTCCGCGGTCGCCCACGCGGGGCAGCTCGGCCTCGTGTCCGGCACGGCCCTCGACCTGGTGCTGGCGCGCAGGCTGCAGAACGGTGACCGCGACGGCGCGGTGCGCCGGGCCCTCGCGGCCTTCCCGGTCCCCCGGTTCGCGCAGCGGGTCCTCGCTCGCTACTTCCGCCCCGAGGGACGCAGCGCGGGCCAGCCCTATGCCCCGGTGCCACGCCTCGCGCTCCGTCAGACCCGGCTCGCGCAGGAGCTCATGGTCCTGGGCAGCTTCGTCGAGGTGTGGCTCGCCAAGGAGGGGCACGACGGGCGCGTGGGGATCAACTTTCTCGAGAAGATCCAGATGGCGGCCCCCGCCGCGGCCTACGGGTCGATGCTCGCGGGCGCCGACTACGTCGTCACGGGGGCCGGGATCCCCCGGGACGTCCCGCACCTGCTCGACCAGCTCGCCGAGCACGAGCACGTCGAGTTCCCGGTGACGGTCGTCGGAGGGAGCAACCACACGGTCGACTTCGATCCCGAGGCGCTCCTCGGAGAGTCGCTGCCAGCCGTGTCCCGGCCGACGTTCCTCGCGATCGTCTCGGCTCATGCCCTGGCCGAGCACCTGGTGCGCGAGGACCGCACCCGCCCGGACGGGTTCGTCGTCGAGGGGCCTCCAGCAGGCGGTCACAACGCGCCTCCCCGCGGACGCCTGACCCTCGACGAGGTCGGCCAGCCCGTGTTCGGTCCCCGCGACCAGGCCGATCTCTCGAAGGTCGCGGCCCTGGGGCTGCCCTTCTGGATCGCGGGCGCGCAGGGGTCGCCCGAGGCGCTCGTCGCCGCCCGTGAGGCGGGAGCGGCCGGCGTCCAGGTCGGGAGCCTCTTCGCGCTCGCGGCCGAGTCGGGACTCGACCCCGTGCTGCGCGACGACGTCCTGGCCCGGTTGCGCGACGGGACGCTCGACGTCCGGACCGAGGCCCTCACGTCACCCACGGGGTTCCCGTTCAAGGTCGCGCAGCTCCCCGGCACGCTCGCCGACGTCGGCCTCACCGCCGCCCGTCCCCGGCTGTGCGACCTGGGCTACCTGCGCACCCCCGTGCAGAAGGACGACGGCAAGGTCGCGTACCGGTGCCCCGCCGAGCCGGTCCACATGTACGAGCGCAAGGGCGGCGATGCAGCGGACACCGTCGGCCGGTCCTGCCTGTGCAACTCGCTGGCAGCGAACGTCGGGCTGGGGCAGACCCGCGCCGACGGGTACGTCGAGCCACCGCTCGTCACGCTCGGGGTCGACGTCGCCGGTGCCTCCCGGCTCGCCGAGCGGCACGCGGGCGCATGGACGGCCCGTGACGCCCTGGACTGGCTGCTCGGCGACGAGCCTGCGGAGGGCGTGACGGACCTCACTGCAGGACGGGCGGTCATCAGCTCCTGAGACGCACGAGCTGAGCGGTCAGGTCCCAGTCGGCCGGCCGTTCCTCGGGCGCGAACCACTGCGCCCCCGCGTCGAGCCACGCCTTCCGGGCCCGCAGCGCGGTGCGCCAGGAGATGTCCTCGACCCCGCTCTCGGAACCGCAGCAGTCGCAGATCACGTGGAGAGGAGTCCCCCCGCGCCACAGGTCTTCCGGGAGCGCCGGATCGGACCATCCGCAGACCCTGCAGGCCGTCTCGACGAACATCACAGAAACCTAGCACCACCGAGATGTCGCTCCTCGGCAGGCCGCCCTGGCCCACGAACGACGAAAGCCCGACCATCTTCTCGATGATCGGGCTTTGCGCTGGTACCCCCAACGGGATTTGAACCCGTGTTACCGCCGTGAGAGGGCGGCGTCCTAGGCCGCTAGACGATGGGGGCCTGGACCGCTCTCACACTCCGAAGAGTGATCGAGCGTCATCGAGGCCCGGTCATCTGACGATGGCCAGGCCTCGTACTACGTACCCCCAACGGGATTTGAACCCGTGTTACCGCCGTGAGAGGGCGGCGTCCTAGGCCGCTAGACGATGGGGGCCTAAGCTCGTCACCCCGAGGGGCGCCGTGCCGTTGAGAACTGTACTGCACGATTCGTGTCGGTTTGACCGACGCGATGCGCTACTTGCTCTGCGCTGGGGTACCAGGACTCGAACCTAGAATGACGGTACCAGAAACCGTTGTGTTGCCAATTACACCATACCCCAAGGAGGTATCGGCACCGCGCCCTCTTCCCGTTCCCGGGCTTCGGGTGAGCGCCTCACCGAGAGAAAACATTACCGGAGAGTCCCGGTCCGGCCAAATCGCCCTCGGTTGCCCTGTCAGCCCCTGCCCGATCCCTCCCGCGCCCCGCGGTGAGCCTCCGTCCGGAACGGACGTGCCGCCGTCGGGCACCGCCGCGTCCGACACGTCGCATGCAACCGCTCGGAAACGGTGGACCACGCCCTCCCGACGTGGCACCGTCGAAGACATGAGCACCGCAGCGCCTCCCGAGCCGTCGTCCGCCAGCATCCCGCGCGCGTCCCACGCGGAACGCGCATCCTCGTTCGGCGCGGGCGCCGGCGACTACCGGGCCGTCCGTCCCTCCTACCCCGACGCAGCGATCGACTGGATGCTGCCCGCCGGGGCCCGCCACGTGCTCGACCTCGCGGCCGGGACCGGCAAGCTCACCGAGAAGCTGGTCGCGCGCGGCCTCCACGTGACCGCGGTCGAGCCCTCCGACGGCATGCGCGCCCAGCTCCAGGACGCCGTGCCCGGTGCCCACGTCCTGCCCGGCACGGCCGAGCGCATCCCGCTCGAGGACGGGAGCGTCGACGCGGTCCTCGTGGCCCAGGCCTGGCACTGGTTCGACGTCGCGACCGCCGTCCGGGAGATCGCACGCGTGCTGCGCCCCGGCGGGCGGCTCGGCGTCGTCTGGAACGTCCGCGACCACACGGTCGACTGGGTCGAGCAGTTCACCGAGATCATCCACCGCGGCGACTCGCTCGAGCCCGTCCACCGCACACCGTCGCTCGACGGGGTCGACGAGGCCTTCACGCCGCTCGTGCACGCGACCTTCCCCTGGGCGGACCGCCTCCCCGCCGCGGGCCTGCGCACGCTCGCCGCGACCCGGAGCCACCTGCTCACGCTGCCTCTTGCCGAGCGCGACGAGCTGCTCGACGCCGTCGACCACCTCGCGGCGACGCACCCCGCGCTCGCGGGGCTCACCGAGATCGACCTCCCCTACCGGGCCGAGTGCTGGCGAGCGGACCGTGTCCTCGGTACCGACGCGGGCATGGTCGACGAGTGAGCGCGCAGCCCGAGGACGCGGACCTCTCGCCGGTCCGTCTCGTACCGGGTCCCGTCACGCCCGACGACGTCCGCACCGCCGCGCGCTGGCTCGCCGACGGCGTGGCGCACCACCCGGACGCCGCGTTCGACGCGCAGGCCGGGCCCGTGCGGTGGTCGTGCTGGGCCACGGCCGAGCACGTTGTCGACGACCTCCTGGCCTACGCGCTCCAGGTCGCGGGACTCCCCCTGCTCGACTACCTGCCGCTCGCCGGCCCCAAGGGTGAGGACGAGATCGCGCACGTCAAGCGCGAGGCCGGCCCGGCCGGGATGGCCGAGGTGCTCCGCGCGGGCGGCGAGCTGCTCGCGGCCCAGGTGGGCGCCCGCCCGGACTCGGCCCGCGCCTACCATCCGTACGGGCTCTCGGACCCGCAGGGGTTCGCGGCCATGGGGATCGTCGAGATCCTCGTGCACGGGCGCGACATCCTCGAAGGGCTCACGGGCGTCGCCCCCTCCCTGCCCGAGGGGCTCAGCGCACGGGTGCTGACGCGGCTCTTCCCCGACCTGCCGGACGCGACGCGCGGCCTCCCCGCGGCCGAGGTCCTCGTGTGGGCGACGGGCCGCCGCGAGCTGCCCGGCCTCGCGCGCCGCACCCGCTGGCGCTGGGACGCGACGGTCCGGTAGGGCGAGCGCCGAGGCGGCGCCCGGGACGTCCGGGCGCCGCCTCGCCGATGCGCGGGCCTCTGCTCCGGGCCCGGCCTCGGCGTCGACAGAGCTTCCTCCACCGTGCGCGAGGAGGCTCAGGTCAGCGCCAGCACCGCAACGAGCGAGGTTCCGGTCACGACCGCGGCCGAGGCCGTCCCGAGCACGAGCGCGCGCCGGCCCGTGCGGACCAGGTGCGCGACGTCGACCCCGAGGCCCATCGCGAACATCGCCGCGGTGAAGAGCAACGTCGTGACCACGGTCGTCACCTCCACGACGGACGCGGGCAGCAGGCCCGTGCTGCGCACCAGCACGGCCGCGAGGAAGCCCACGACGAACAGGGGCACCGGGGGCGTCCTACGGGCCGCACGGGCCCCCGTGGCGGCCTCGACGTCCGCAGGGCGCGCCACGCGCTCCCGACGCGCCCGCAGCACCCCGGCGCCCGCGACGAGCGGCGCGAGCAGCACGACCCGGGCCAGCTTGCTCACGGTCGCGGTCGCGAGCGCCGCGGCGGAGATTGCACCTCCTGCGGTCACGACCTGGGCGACCTCCTGGACGCTCGCCCCGATCCAGAGCCCGGCGCGGTCGTCGGCGAGCCCGAGCAGCCCGGCGAGCCACGGCAGGACGAAGATCGCGAGCGACCCGAAGATCGTCACGAGGGCGAGGGCCGTCGCCACGGCGTCGTCGGCCTCGCGGCGCGACTCGTCGTCGTCGCCTCCCCCGACCACGCCCTGCATGGCCGAGATCGCGGCCGCGCCGCAGATCGAGAACCCTGTCGCGACGAGCAGCGACGTCACGCGCGGGACGCGCAGCACGCGCCCCAGGGCGAGCGTCGCGCTGAAGGTCACGGCGACCGTGAGCGCCACGACCGCGAGGCCGCGCCAGCCGAGCGCGAGGACCTCGGGCAGCGAGAGCTGGAGCCCCAGCAGGACCACGCCCGCGCGCAGGACGCGCATCGCGGTCCACCGCGTCCCCTCCTGGGTCCGGGCGGTGAGGGCGTCCGCCCACCGCGCGGCACGCGTCGTCCGCCCGACGGCGTCGCTCGCCCCGTGCGCGCGGCGCAGGCTTCCGAGCACCGAGCCGACGACGGCCCCGACGAGCAGGGACAGCACGAGGGGCGAGAGCGGGACCACCTGCGCGAGGAGGTAGGCGACGACGGTCGCGAGCGCGCAGAAGGCGAGCCCGGGGGCTGCGCGGCGGATCCAGGGGGCCGGAGCTGCGGCCACGGTCGAGGGGGCGGGGCCGCAGCTCCGGCCCCCTGGAT
>NZ_MAQA01000098.1 GCF_001692445.1 Oerskovia enterophila
GTGCACCTTCGGTGTGTGTTGTGTGTTCGTGTTGAGACTTCTTATTTGGTATGAATTGAAAACGTCATGTTTTCGGTTTGTAGCCATGATTATGGACCTTCGGGTCCGCTTCGTATGGTTGTTAGCCTCTTCGGGGGTTGATAGCAAACATTTACGGAGAGTTTGATCCTGGCTCAGGACGAACGCTGGCGGCGTGCTTAACACATGCAAGTCGAACGGTGATGACCAGCTTGCTGGTCGGATCAGTGGCGAACGGGTGAGTAACACGTGAGTAACCTGCCCCAGACTCTGGGATAAGCCTTGGAAACGAGGTCTAATACTGGATATGAGATGCCCCTGCATGGGGAGTGTCTGGAAAGATTTATCGGTCTGGGATGGACTCGCGGCCTATCAGCTTGTTGGTGGGGTAATGGCCTACCAAGGCGACGACGGGTAGCCGGCCTGAGAGGGCGACCGGCCACACTGGGACTGAGACACGGCCCAGACTCCTACGGGAGGCAGCAGTGGGGAATATTGCACAATGGGCGCAAGCCTGATGCAGCGACGCCGCGTGAGGGATGAAGGCCTTCGGGTTGTAAACCTCTTTCAGCAGGGAAGAAGCGCAAGTGACGGTACCTGCAGAAGAAGCGCCGGCTAACTACGTGCCAGCAGCCGCGGTAATACGTAGGGCGCAAGCGTTGTCCGGAATTATTGGGCGTAAAGAGCTCGTAGGCGGTTTGTCGCGTCTGGTGTGAAAACTCAAGGCTCAACCTTGAGCTTGCATCGGGTACGGGCAGACTAGAGTGCGGTAGGGGTGACTGGAATTCCTGGTGTAGCGGTGGAATGCGCAGATATCAGGAGGAACACCGATGGCGAAGGCAGGTCACTGGGCCGCAACTGACGCTGAGGAGCGAAAGCATGGGGAGCGAACAGGATTAGATACCCTGGTAGTCCATGCCGTAAACGTTGGGCACTAGGTGTGGGGCTCATTCCACGAGTTCCGTGCCGCAGCAAACGCATTAAGTGCCCCGCCTGGGGAGTACGGCCGCAAGGCTAAAACTCAAAGGAATTGACGGGGGCCCGCACAAGCGGCGGAGCATGCGGATTAATTCGATGCAACGCGAAGAACCTTACCAAGGCTTGACATACACCGGAAACTTCCAGAGATGGTTGCCCCGCAAGGTCGGTGTACAGGTGGTGCATGGTTGTCGTCAGCTCGTGTCGTGAGATGTTGGGTTAAGTCCCGCAACGAGCGCAACCCTCGTCTTATGTTGCCAGCACGTTATGGTGGGGACTCATAAGAGACTGCCGGGGTCAACTCGGAGGAAGGTGGGGATGACGTCAAATCATCATGCCCCTTATGTCTTGGGCTTCACGCATGCTACAATGGCCGGTACAAAGGGCTGCGATACCGCGAGGTGGAGCGAATCCCAAAAAGCCGGTCTCAGTTCGGATTGGGGTCTGCAACTCGACCCCATGAAGTCGGAGTCGCTAGTAATCGCAGATCAGCAACGCTGCGGTGAATACGTTCCCGGGCCTTGTACACACCGCCCGTCAAGTCACGAAAGTCGGTAACACCCGAAGCCGGTGGCCCAACCCTTGTGGAGGGAGCTGTCGAAGGTGGGACTGGCGATTGGGACTAAGTCGTAACAAGGTAGCCGTACCGGAAGGTGCGGCTGGATCACCTCCTTTCTAAGGAGCATCACTCACAGCTGGCCCTCGGGTTGGTTGTGCAGAGGCCATGGCGCTCACCGAACGTGTGGGTGGATGGTTGCTCAAGGGTGGAACATTAACGAAGAGCTTCGTCCAAGACGGTTCGTGTCAGTACCTGTCCACTTTGCGTGGGTGGTGGAACATCACGGGTACGGGGGATGGGGTTTGCCAAGCACACTGTTGGGTCCTGAGGGAACCGCCCGCATGGGTGGGGTCGCTCTGAACGGGCCATCGCGTCTCCTGGGTGAACCGCCGACCTTGTGTTGGTAGGCCGTGGGAGCGGGTGGGATCGTCCGTAGCTTGAGAACTGCACAGTGGACGCGAGCATCTTTGTAAGATCAAAGATTTATCTTTGTTCTCTGCAATTTTTTGTTGTCAAGTTTTTAAGGGCACAGGGTGGATGCCTTGGCACTAGGAGCCGATGAAGGACGTTGTAGCCTGCGATAAGCCTCGGGGAGTTGGCAAACGAACCGTGATCCGAGGATCTCCGAATGGGGAAACCCCGCTGGAGTCATGTCCAGTGACCCGCACCTGAATATATAGGGTGTGTGGAGGGAACGTCGGGAAGTGAAACATCTCAGTACCGACAGGAAGAGATATTCCGTGAGTAGTGGCGAGCGAAAGCGGAACAGGCCAAACCGTTCATGTGTGATAGCTACCAGGCGTTGCATGGGCGGGGTTGTGGGACCTTTCAGACCGGGCTGGTACCCGGTCAGGGAGTCAGAAAGTCGCGTTATAGTCGAAGGGCATTGAAAGGCCCGGCACAGAGGGTGCGACCCCCGTAGACGAAATGACGTGGCCTCCCGAAGGGGATCCCAAGTAGCACGGGGCCCGAGAAATCCCGTGTGAATCCGGCAAGACCACTTGCTAAGCCTAAATACTACCTAGTGACCGATAGCGGACCAGTACCGTGAGGGAAAGGTGAAAAGTACCCCGGGAGGGGAGTGAAATAGTACCTGAAACCGTGTGCCTACAATCCGTTGGAGCCTCCCTAGCAGGGGTGACAGCGTGCCTTTTGAAGAATGAGCCTGCGAGTTAGTGCTCAGTGGCAAGGTTAACCCGTGTGGGGAAGCCGTAGCGAAAGCGAGTCTGAATAGGGCGAATGAGTCGCTGGGTCTAGACCCGAAGCGAAGTGATCTAGCCATGGGCAGGTTGAAGCGTGGGTAAGACTACGTGGAGGACCGAACCCACCAGGGTTGAAAACCTGGGGGATGACCTGTGGTTAGGGGTGAAAGGCCAATCAAACTTCGTGATAGCTGGTTCTCCCCGAAATGCATTTAGGTGCAGCCTCGCGTGTTTCTTGCCGGAGGTAGAGCTACTGGATGGCCGATGGGCCCTACAAGGTTACTGACGTCAGCCAAACTCCGAATGCCGGTAAGTGAGAGCGCGGGAGTGAGACTGTGGGGGATAAGCTCCATAGTCGAGAGGGAAACAGCCCAGACCACCAGCTAAGGCCCCTAAGCGTGTGCTAAGTGGGAAAGGATGTGGAGTTGCACAGACAACCAGGAGGTTGGCTTAGAAGCAGCCACCCTTGAAAGAGTGCGTAATAGCTCACTGGTCAAGTGATTCCGCGCCGACAATGTAGCGGGGCTCAAGTACACCGCCGAAGCTGTGGCATTCACACAAACGCTAGGCCTTCGTGGTCCAGGCGTGTGGATGGGTAGGGGAGCGTCGTGTGGGCAGTGAAGTCGCGGGGTAACCCAGCGGTGGAGCCTACACGAGTGAGAATGCAGGCATGAGTAGCGAAAGACGGGTGAGAAACCCGTCCGCCGAATGACCAAGGGTTCCAGGGCCAGGCTAATCCGCCCTGGGTAAGTCGGGACCTAAGGCGAGGCCGACAGGCGTAGTCGATGGACAAGGAGTTGATATTCTCCTACCGGCGAAGAACCGCCCATACCGAACCCGGTGATGCTAAGCGCCCTTAACTCGCACCGTCTCCTTCGGGAGACATCGCGAGAGCGGCGCGCGACCCGAACCGGTACTAGGTAAGCGTATTAACAGGGGTGACGCAGGAAGGTAGCCCAGCACGGCGATGGTTGACCGTGTCCAAGGTTGTAGGGCGAACAGTAGGCAAATCCGCTGTTCACATAGCCTGAGAACTGATAGATAGCGCGTATGCGCGAATTGGGTGATCCTATGCTGTCAAGAAAAGCCTCGGCGCGAGGTTCTAGCCGCCCGTACCCTAAACCGACTCAGGTGGTCAGGTAGAGAATACTAAGGCGATCGAGAGAATCGTGGTTAAGGAACTCGGCAAAATGCCCCCGTAACTTCGGGAGAAGGGGGGCCCGATGCGTGACGGAACTTGCTTCCCGAGCGTTGACGGCCGCAGAGACCAGGGAGAAGCGACTGTTTACTAAAAACACAGGTCCGTGCGAAGTCGCAAGACGATGTATACGGACTGACGCCTGCCCGGTGCTGGAAGGTTAAGAGGACGGGTCAGCTCTTCGGAGCGAAGCTCAGAATTTAAGCCCCAGTAAACGGCGGTGGTAACTATAACCATCCTAAGGTAGCGAAATTCCTTGTCGGGTAAGTTCCGACCTGCACGAATGGCGTAACGACTTCTCCGCTGTCTCAACCGCGAACTCGGCGAAATTGCACTACGAGTAAAGATGCTCGTTACGCGCAGCAGGACGGAAAGACCCCGGGACCTTTACTATAGCTTGGTATTGGTGTTCGGTGCGGCTTGTGTAGGATAGGTGGGAGACTGTGAAGCATGCACGCCAGTGTGTGTGGAGTCAACGTTGAAATACCACTCTGGTCGCTCTGGATATCTAACCTCGGTCCGTAATCCGGATCAGGGACAGTGCCTGGTGGGTAGTTTAACTGGGGCGGTTGCCTCCTAAAATGTAACGGAGGCGCTCAAAGGTTCCCTCAGCCTGGTTGGCAATCAGGTGTCGAGTGCAAGTGCACAAGGGAGCTTGACTGTGAGACTGACAGGTCGAGCAGGGACGAAAGTCGGAACTAGTGATCCGGCGGTGGCTTGTGGAAGCGCCGTCGCTCAACGGATAAAAGGTACCCCGGGGATAACAGGCTGATCTTGCCCAAGAGTCCATATCGACGGCATGGTTTGGCACCTCGATGTCGGCTCGTCGCATCCTGGGGCTGGAGTAGGTCCCAAGGGTTGGGCTGTTCGCCCATTAAAGCGGTACGCGAGCTGGGTTTAGAACGTCGTGAGACAGTTCGGTCCCTATCCGCTGCGCGCGCAGGAAACTTGAGAAGGGCTGTCCCTAGTACGAGAGGACCGGGACGGACGAACCTCTGGTGTGCCAGTTGTTCCGCCAGGAGCACGGCTGGTTAGCTACGTTCGGAAGGGATAACCGCTGAAAGCATCTAAGCGGGAAGCCTGCTTCAAGATGAGGTTTCCATCCCCGCAAGGGGGAGAGGCTCCCAGCTAGACCACTGGGTAGATAGGCCGGATGTGGAAGGCAGGACTAAAGACTGCCGAAGCTGACCGGTACTAATAAGCCGACAACTTGATAACACTCAAACTTTTTGCTACGCGTCCACTGTGCGGTTCCCGAGATACGGGCACACCCCCACGTAACCGGGGGTCCCGAACATCTCCATAGAGTTACGGCGGTCATAGCGAGAGGGAAACGCCCGGTCCCATTCCGAACCCGGAAGCTAAGCCTCTCTGCGCCGATGGTACTGCCCTGGAGACGGGGTGGGAGAGTAGGTCGCCGCCGGACAACCATTCACCAAAGGCCCACCCCACACGGGGTGGGCCTTTGGC
>NZ_MAQA01000099.1 GCF_001692445.1 Oerskovia enterophila
GTCAGCGACGGGGCCGCGACCGTCGCGATCGTCCCCGAGCACGTGCGGGCACGGCTGGGCCTGCCGGGTCTGCGGCTCGTGGGCAGCCTGACGCGCGGCTGCGACCCACGCCTGCCCGGGTGGGGCCCGGTCCCGGCGGTGCGCGAGCTGCTCGCCCGCACGGGCCGCACCACGGGCGACCTCGCGGCGGTCGAGCTCGTCGAGGCCTTCGCGGCGCAGGTCCTGGCGTTCACCGACGCGCTCCGCCTGCCCGACGACGACGCGCGCCTCTGCGCGGACGGCGGCGCCCTGGCCCTGGGGCACCCGTGGGGCGCGAGCGGCGCCGTCTCGGTCGTCCGGCTCTTCAGCCGCCTCGTGCGCGCGGAGGCACCCGCGGGCTCGCTGGGGCTCGCTGCCGCGGCCGTCGGCGGGGGCCTGGGTGTGGCAGGACTGTTCGAGGTGGTCCGGTGAGGGGCCCGCGCGTGCGGCGGTCCGCTACGGCAGGAGCACAGGGCCGGGCGACCGAGCCACCCGAGGTGGGCTGCGTCGTCGGGCTCGAGGACGTGCACGTGCGCCTGGGCGAGCGCGACGTCCTGCGCGGGGTCACCACGGAGCTGCGCGAGCGACGCATCGGGATCGTGGGGGCCAACGGCTCGGGCAAGAGCACCCTGGCCCGGCTGCTCAACGGGCTCGTCCTGCCCACGCACGGGACAGTCCGGGTCGACGGCCTGGACACCCGCCGCTCGGGCGCCCAGGTGCGCCGGCGCGTGGGCTTCGTGTTCTCCGACCCCGACGCCCAGATCGTCATGCCGACCGTGGCCGAGGACGTCGCCTACTCGCTGCGCCGCAGCGAGCACGACCGTCCCGCGCGCGACCGGCTCGTCGCCGACTGGCTCGCGCGTCACGGCCTCGACGGGCACGCCGACCACCCCGCACACCTGCTCTCGGGCGGCCAGAAGCAGCTCCTCGCCCTCACGTCGGTGCTCGTCAGCGAGCCGCGCCTCGTGGTGGCCGACGAGCCCACGACGCTGCTCGACCTGCGCAACACGCGCCGCGTCGCGTCGCTGCTCGCCGAGATCCCGCAGCAGGTCGTGCTCGTCTCGCACGACCTCGATCTCATGGCGGGCTACGACCGCGTCCTCGTGGTCGACGAGGGTCAGGTCGTGGCCGACGACGAACCCGCTCCCGCGATCGCGTACTACCGCCGGCTCCTGGACGACCGGCCGTGAGCGGGTCGAGCCCGGCCGCCGTCACGGACGTCCCGCGAGGCGGGCCCCGCTCCGCCCCGACGAGCACAGCACGGGGCGCGACGGGCCACGCGGCCGGAGCCTACGTCGTCGGGCGCTCGCTGCTGCACCGCGCCCCCGCCGGACCCAAGCTCGCGGCCCTCATGCTCTGCTCGCTCGCCCTGCTGCTGGTCCGCTCCCCGCTGGGCGTGGGTCTCGCCGCGCTCGCGGTCGCAGGCCTCTACGCGCTCTCCGGCGTCGGCCGGCGCGCCGCGTGGGGGCAGGTGCGGCCCCTGCGTGTGTTCGTGCCCGTGCTCTTCGCGCTCCAGTGGTGGCTCATGGATCTCACCTCCGCGGCCGTGCTCAGCGCGCGGCTCGTGGTCCTCGTGGCGCTCGCGGGTCTCGTCACGTGCACCACGCGGGTCGGCGACCTGCTCGGGGCGATCGAGCGCGGGCTCGCTCCCCTGGGGCGCGTGGGCGTGGACGTCGAGCGCATCGCGCTGGTGCTCGCCCTCGCGCTGCGCAGCGTGCCCGTGATCGCCGACCTCGCAGCGCGGGTCCGCGACGCGCAGCGGGCGCGCGGGCACGAGCGCGACGTCCGCGCGTTCGCCGTGCCGCTCGTCGTGGGCGCGATGCGGCAGGCCGACGCGCTGGGCGAGGCCCTGCGCGCTCGCGGGTTCGACGACTGAGGTCGCCACCGGCGGATCAGTCGGGCCGGTCGCCGGGGTCCGAGGCCCGCTGGAACCGCTGGGCGAGCTCACCGAAGGCCAGCCGGACCTCCTCCGGGTGCAGGACGTGCACATCGGCTTCGAGACGTCCGAGGAGCGAGGCCAGCGCGGTCCACGACCACGACCCCACCTCGACGCTGCACTTGTCGGGCCCCAGGTCCTCGACCACGCCGTCCTCGACGAACGGCGCCACGTCCCGGGCCGGCAGGTCGACGACGACCTTCCCGCGGCACGGCCAGTCGTTCGCGTGCCGGCCGGTGAACCGCGCAGCGACGAACTCCTGGACGTCGCCCCCGGGGACCTCGCGCGGCGTGAACCGCGGGCCCGTGTGCAGGCGGGTCGCCATGCGGTCGACCCGGAAGATCCGCCAGTCCGCGACCCCCAGGTCCCAGGCCACGACGTACCAGCGACCGCGCGAGGCCACGAGGTGGTGCGGCTCGGCTCGCCGGGGAGGTCGCGGCACGTCGCCGCCGGCGCGTGCGCCCGGCGCGCCGTAGTCGAAGCGCACGACCTCCCGCGCGCGGATCGCACCGGACAGCAGGACGAGGTCGTCCGTCCCGACCGTGCTCACCGGAGCATCGGTGGCGAGCGTCGTGAACTGCAGCGCGTCCACGCGGTGACGCAGCCGGGAGGGCATGACGCGGCGGATCGTGGCGAGCGCCTGCGCTGCCGCCTCCTCGACACCGGCGCCCGCGAGGGGCGCCGCACGCAGTGCCACAGCGATGCCCGTGACCTGGTCGTCGTCGAGCAGCAACGGCGGCAGA
Organism: Oerskovia enterophila; assembly: GCF_001692445.1. Lineage (GTDB taxonomy): Bacteria > Actinomycetota > Actinomycetes > Actinomycetales > Cellulomonadaceae > Oerskovia > Oerskovia enterophila. The sequence goes on from NZ_MAQA01000099.1 coordinate 2,698, forward strand.
TCGGCGCCGGAGTCCAGGCGGTACCCGCCGATCGAGCCGCGTCCGGCGGTGATCCGGTACCCCATGCCGCGCAGCCGCTCGACGTCCCTGCGCACCGTCCGGAGGCCGACGCCCAGCCGCTCGGCGAGCACCGGTCCGGGCCACTCGCGGCGCGCCTGGAGCAGCGACAGCAGCGCGAGCAGCCGCGAGGCGGTCGCGGCGGGCTGGTTCATGCGTCCATGCTACGAACCATGAGGACAGAAGCTGACCTCATGGATCGGCACAGTGGTCCTCGTCGGGGTACGAGCCCCGAGCACGAACCACCCGAGGAGCCGACATGACCATCACCACCACGACGCACCTGAACTTCCGCGGCGACGCCCGCGAGGCCCTGGCCTTCTACCGGTCGGTCTTCGGCGGGGACCTCGCCACCGTGACCTACGCCGACGCGCACGCCGTGACCGACCCCGCCGAGGCGGACCAGATCATGTGGGGTCAGGTCACCTCCGACGCCGGGTTCCGGGTCATGGCCTACGACGTCCCCTCGCACACGCGCCACGAGCCCGGCGTCCTCCCGGTCTTCGTGTCCGTCCGTGGCACGGACGCCGACGAGCTGCGGGGCCACTGGGGCCGGCTCGCCGAGGGGGCCACGGTCCAGGTCCCGCTCGCGGAGGCCCGGTGGTCCCCGCTGTACGGCATGCTCACGGACCGCTTCGGCGTGACGTGGGTGCTCGACGTCGAGGTCGCCTGGAACGCCTGAGCCACCGCCGACCGCCTCGTGCCTCAGGCCCGGCGCTGCGCCAACCAGTCGATCGCGACGAACCCCTGCCGCCGTTGGAACGCGCGCAAGGTCGGCATGTTCTGCGGTGCGGGGTGCCGCGCTGCGTCGAAGAAGTAGCCCGCGAGCCCCGCGAGGAAGGCGTCGACGTGGTCGCGTGTCGCCCCGCGGAAGAGCGGGTGCGAGGACGCGATCGCGTCGACGTCGACCGTGCTGTCGTTGACGCGCGCGTCGAGCAGCAAGGTCAGGGCGTCGACCCAGCGGGCGCCCGTCCCGGCCCACGGCCAGTCGACGACCCACACGCGCGAGGACTGGTCGACCAGCACGTTGTCGAAGCGGAGGTCGAGGTGGACGAGCCGGTCGCCGTGCGCGGCCTGCGCGGCCGTCGCCGCGAGCGCCTCGAGCTCGTCGAGGTGCTCGAGCGCCCAGGCGGGCAGCCCCGCCAGGTGGTCGTCGGCGCGCAGCCGTGACCAGCCCTCGAACGTGGGGGCGAGCTCGGTCGTCGCGTCGGGGAACGGTGAGGCGCCGGACCCGTCGCGGAGCACGGGGAGCTCGAGCAGGGCGCCGAGCACCGCGATGAGCTCGCGACGCTCGGGCGGCAGGTCGGGGTGCCGGCCCTCGACGTCCTCGACGACGAGGGCGACCCACTCGTCGCTCTCGTGCGCCCCCAGGAGCCGGGGCGCGGGGGCCGCGCCGGGCAGGCGGCGCAGCACGTCGAGCTCGCGCCGATGGATGTCGTACGCGTCGGCGTTGCGCGAACGGCTCACGGCCTTGACGAAGGCGCGCGCGCCCGAGGCGGTGCGCACGCGGTCGGCGCTACCGGGCGAGTAGCCCTGGACCTGGCTCGTGGCGAAGACCACCGGGCTGCCCAGGATCTCCTCGACGTCCGTGCGCACCTGCGGTGCGAGCTCCTGCCAGGTCGTGCGCCGCGTCGAGTCCACCCGGTGAGACTAGTGGTCGGGCGCGGCGCGCACGGACAGCGCGCGCCCGCGAGTCGGCGGGACATCTCTGGTATCGGCCGACCGGCAGGACGACGGTCCGGCATCGGTCGGCCCCTGAGCCCCACGACGCCACCGAGGCCGCGGACCCGTCGTCAGAACGTGGTCGGGGCATAGCCCGGCCACGTTCTGACAACTCGCTGCAGCAAGGGGCGAGACGGCCGGTTTGTCCCCTCCGCCCCACTCGTC
>NZ_MAQA01000100.1 GCF_001692445.1 Oerskovia enterophila
TCGTGGAGGGGTCGGGGGCGGTGGGGGTGACCGAGGACGTCGCGAGCTCGGCTGCGTGCAGGACGGCCGCGCGCTCGACCGCCGAGACGACGATGCCCGGTCCAGCCCGCCGACGCCCGAGCGCGACCGCACCGACCGCCGCGTGCAGCGACGCGGTGTGCGAGGACGAGAAGTGGATCTCCTCGGTGCGGGCGCCCAGGCCCGCCGCGACGGCCTCGCGTGCGCCGTCGAGCAGCACGGCCGCGCGACGTGCCTCGGCGTGCAGTCGACGTGGATCTGCCCAGCCGTCGTCGAGCGCCTGGTCGAACGCGGTGCGGGCGAGGGGGTGCAGGAGCGCCCTGCCCCCGTTGTCGAGGTAGACCCGACGCGGGGGAGTGGTGGTATCCGTCACATGTGCTCCTGAGTGGCGTGGAATACGGTGGGGAGTGCTCCGCGGGCCCGTCGATCGGCGGACTTTCATTGGAGATGCGCCGAATGTGCCGAGGCTGCTTCTCACAGTCTGCACGGTAGCGCGAGGCTCGGGCGAAGCGACGATCTGACAGAACGGTCAGAGGTGTGCCGAACCCCGTGTTTTCGGGGAAAGTTGGCGGATTGGTCACGTTCACAAGGCGCGTTGACGGCGCGCGGGAGGGCATTCAAGCGCTAGGCTCTGTGGGTCGAGGACGAAGGTTCTGCGGGGACCTCGTGGAGAGATCGAGCCCCCCTGTCGGACGTTGAAGTGAAAGGCCCCCCTTGCACTCGCAATCCCCTAGCCGCACACGGCGAACCATCCTGCGAGCGACGGCAACCGCTGTCGCTGTCGCTGCGGTGGCGTCCGGTTGTGCCAGTGAGACCGTTCAGCGCGGATTTCTCCCCGGATATTCCGACGGTGAGGTGACCGACCAGACCGCCCGCATCACATCGCTGTGGAACGGGTCCTGGATCGCGGCACTGATCGTCGGTGTCATCACGTGGGGACTGATCCTGTGGTGCGTCGCCGCCTACCGCAAGCGCAAGGACGACCACGTCCTGCCCGTGCAGACGCGCTACCACCTGCCCCTCGAGATCATGTACACGGCTGTGCCGATCGTCATGGTGCTCGTGCTCTTCTACTACACCGACCGTGACATGACGGCGATCAAGGATCTCTCCGAGACCCCTGACGTCGAGATCCAGGTCATCGGCAAGCAGTGGAGCTGGGACTTCAACTACCTCACGGACGACGTCTACGAGTCCGGCCAGCACGAGGCCAACGTCGGAGACCTCCGTTCCGAGGACGAGATCGAGGGTGCCCCGGGCACCGCGACCTCGCTGCCGACGCTCTACCTGCCCGTCAACGAGGTCGTCCGCTTCAAGCTGGACTCCCGCGACGTCATCCACTCGTTCTGGATCCCCGCGTTCCTCTACAAGATGGACATGATCCCGGAGCGCACCAACGAGTTCCAGGTCACCCCCACGCGTGAGGGTGTCTACGCCGGCAAGTGCGCCGAGCTCTGCGGTGAGCACCACTCGGGCATGCTCTTCAACGTGGCCGTGGTCTCCCGTGCGGAGTACGACGCCCAGATGCAGAAGCTCGAGGACAAGGGCCAGATCGGCGAGCTCGGGCTGGACCTGAACCGCCTCCAGGACCCGAACCAGCCCGTCGTCACGGAAGGTGAGAACTGATGGTCGCGCAGGCCGAAGTCATTCCCGGTCTCGCCCCGAAGCGCCAGACGCTCGGACGAACCGTCATCAAGTGGGTCACCTCGACCGACCACAAGACGATCGGGTACATGTACCTGATCACGTCGTTCATCTTCTTCTGCATCGGTGGCCTCATGGCCCTCGTGATCCGTGCCGAGCTCTTCGAGCCCGGCATCCAGATCGTGCAGAGCAAGGAGCAGTACAACCAGCTCTTCACGATGCACGGCACGATCATGCTGCTGCTGTTCGCGACCCCGCTGTTCGCGGGCTTTGCGAACGTCATCATGCCGCTGCAGATCGGCGCGCCCGACGTCGCGTTCCCGCGACTGAACATGTTCGCGTACTGGCTGTACCTGTTCGGTGGGCTCATCGCCTCCGCCGGCTTCTTCACCCCGCAGGGGGCCGCGTCGTTCGGGTGGTTCGCGTACGCGCCGCTGTCGAACACGACGTTCAGTCCAGGAGCTGGTGGAGACCTCTGGGTCTTCGGCCTGGCGCTGGCCGGGTTCGGAACCATCCTCGGTGCCGTCAACTTCATCACGACGATCATCACGATGCGCGCCCCGGGCATGACCATGTTCCGCATGCCGATCTTCACCTGGAACACGCTCGTCACGAGCCTCCTGGTCCTGATGGCCTTCCCCCCGCTGGCCGCAGCGCTGTTCGCGCTCGGCGCGGACCGTCGCCTGGGTGCGCAGATCTTCAACCCGGAGAACGGTGGCGCCATCCTCTGGCAGCACCTCTTCTGGTTCTTCGGGCACCCCGAGGTCTACATCATCGCGCTGCCGTTCTTCGGCATCGTCTCCGAGATCCTGCCGGTCTTCAGCCGCAAGCCGATCTTCGGCTACAAGGGTCTGGTCTACGCGACGATCGCGATCGCTGCCCTCTCCGTGACGGTGTGGGCGCACCACATGTACGTCACCGGTGCGGTCCTGCTGCCGTTCTTCGCTTTCATGACCATGCTCATCGCAGTTCCGACCGGTGTGAAGTTCTTCAACTGGATCGGCACCATGTGGCGGGGCAAGCTCACGTTCGAGACGCCCATGCTCTGGTCGATCGGCTTCCTCGTGACCTTCCTCTTCGGTGGTCTCACGGGAGTCATCCTCTCGAGCCCCGCGCTGGACTTCAGCCTCTCCGACTCGTACTTCGTCGTGGCGCACTTCCACTACGTGGTCTTCGGCACCGTGGTGTTCGCGATGTTCGCGGGCTTCTACTTCTGGTGGCCCAAGTTCACGGGTCGCATGCTCAACGAGAAGCTCGGCAAGCTGCACTTCTGGCTGCTGTTCATCGGCTTCCACGCGACCTTCCTCGTCCAGCACTGGCTGGGTGTGGCCGGTATGCCGCGTCGTTACGCGGACTACATGCCGGAGGAGGGCTTCACGTGGATGAACCAGGTCTCGACGGTCGGCGCCTTCATCCTCGCCGCCTCGACCCTGCCGTTCCTCTGGAACGTCTACACGACCTGGCGCAACGCGCCCAAGGTCACCGTGGACGACCCGTGGGGCTACGGGGCCTCGCTCGAGTGGGCGACGTCCTGCCCGCCGCCGCGGCACAACTTCACCTCCCTGCCCCGGATCCGTTCGGAGCGCCCCGCGTTCGACCTGCACCACCCTGAGGTCGCGGCCATGGACCACGCGGAGCCCAACCCGAGCGTCCTGCAGCAGGTCTACGGCGATGCCGACCGCCGTGGCGAGACCGCAGCCGCCGTGGACCGCGTCGAGGGCACCGAGCGTTCCAGCTCGTCGACCTCGACCATGATCATCGACGAGCCGCGCGACGGCGAGAAGGAGGACGGCAAGTGAAGGTCGAATCGAGGCTCCACCTCTTCCTCGCACCGTTCTTCCTCCTGGTCGCGCTCGTCTACGGGTTCTGGAGCCACTGGGAGCCCGTCGGCTCCGCAGCGCTGTTCCTGACCTTCGGCCTCGCGGCCATGATCGGTGGCTACCTGGCGCTGACGGCCAAGCGCATCGACGCCAGGCCAGAGGACGACCCGGACGGTCTCATCGAGCAGGGCGCCGGCGACCAGGGCGTGTACGCGCCCTGGAGCTGGTGGCCGCTGGCCATCGCCGGTGCAGCGGCGATCGCCTTCCTGGGCCTCGCCCTGGGCTGGTGGATCTTCGGCATCGGCGCCGTCCTCGGCGCCGTCGCACTCGTGGGCTGGGTCTTCGAGTTCTCTCGCGGACAGCACGCGCACTGATCGACTGAACGTCACGACGGGCCCCGTCTCCCTCTGGGAGACGGGGCCCGTCGGCGTTCCCCGGCAAGAAGCGCGGACTCCTGCTCACGTTGCACGAGGGCGAGTCTCACGTGCGCGATCGGCGCTCCGCCCCAGGGCGTGATCGTTGCCCTGGGGCGTCGCCGGAAGAGTGTCGGTGTGATCGAGGAGAAGGGGCGCTGCTCGACCTGGACGAGAACCCTGGTGGTCTGCCGGAGGCAAGCAGGAAGAGCATCGGAGAGACCGCGAGGGCGACAGGTGCGGTCACCCACGACCACGCGGACCGAGCAGCCTCCCTCCGAGCTCCGTCGTCCGAGGAGGGGAGGCGGGAACAGGAACCGGCGTCGCCGTCTTCCTGGCCGGCAGGTGAGCGCGCCTTGTTCGTCGACCCTGACCGGTGCATGCACCGTCCCGGTCTGCCGGCGGCGGCGACGAGCGGGACGGGACGCCTCGACGTGTTCACGTCCGACGGTCGAGCCGTGCTGGTCGGCGCGCTGCCGAGATCGGTGCGCTGTGGACGTACCCGGACGACGCACGGGCCGCACAGGCACCCCGAGAAGGGGGCTGTGCGGCCCGTGGGGCGACGCAGAGGGTCAGGCGGGGATGATGAGGCCTTCGCCCTGGGTGCGGGCGCGTGCGAGGCGTGCGTCGGCGTCTGCCCAGTTGACGAGGTTCCACCAGGCGGTGACGTAGTCGGCGCGCACGTTCTGGTAGTCGA
>NZ_MAQA01000101.1 GCF_001692445.1 Oerskovia enterophila
GCGCACCCCTCCCTCCTGCGCGAGGATGTACCCAGCACCGCGCTGACAGGAGAAGACGATGGCGACCGTCCCGAGCGAGCCCACGATCAGCGACCCCGAACGAGCCGAGCTCGAGGCCCTGCGCGCCGAGGTCCAGCGCCTGCGGGCCGAGCGGACCGCACCCCCACCGTCGCCCGGAGCGGCCGTCGCCGCCCCCCACCGCCACTGGGTCCGCTGGACCGCGGTGACGGTCCTCCTGGTCCTGGCCGGGGTCCTCATGCTGGGCTCGGTGCTCGCCCGCTACGTGCGCGGCGAGATCCTCGACACCGACCACTACGTCGCGACCGTGACCCCGCTGGGCTCGGACCCGGCGATCCAGGCCGAGATCAGCACCAAGGTCAGCGACGCGATCCTCGAGCGGATCGACCTCGAGTCGGTCACGACCCAGGCGTTGACGACCCTCACGCAGAACGCCGAGCGCCTCCCGCCGCAGGTCATGGGACTGGCCCCGCTCCTCGCGAGCCAGGGCGAGTCGTTCGTCCGCTCGACCGTCGACCGCATGGTCACCTCCCCGACGTTCGAGGAGCTGTGGATCGTCGCCAACCGTCAGGCGCACAAGAACCTCGTCTCGGTGCTCACGGGGGAGGGGGAGACCTCCGTCACGGCCGACGCGAACGGGCAGGTCACGCTCTCGCTCGGACCCATGATCGACGAGGTGAGCAAGCGGCTGTCGGCTCGCGGCTTCACGTTCGTCGAGAACCTCCCGTCGATCAACCCGCAGTTCGTGCTGTTCACCTCGGACGACGTCGTGACGGCCCAGCGTGCGGTCGCGTTCCTGAACAAGGCCGCGAACGTCCTGCCCTGGCTCTCGCTGGCCGTGGCGGTCTGCGCGGTGTGGGCCGCGCCGCGGGGCGGGCGTCGCCGCGCGACGGTCCTGGCCGGCGTCGCCTACATCGTCGCCATGGCGCTGCTCGCGATCGGGATCACCGTCGGACGGTCCCTGTACCTGAGCGCGGTCCCGTCCGACACGCTGTCCCCGTCGGCCGCGACGGCCCTGATCGACGCGGTCCTCGTCCCGCTGCGCACCTCGTTGCGGGCCGTCTTCGCGTTCGGTCTGGTCGTCGCGCTCGCGGCCTACCTCACAGGGTCCAGCCGGTCGGCCGTCGCGGTGCGCGGCGGCTTCAACTGGGCCGTGCGCGCCGTCAGCCGTGGCCATGCGGGCGACGGCGGGCGCGCCCCGCACCCGTTCGAGATCTGGGTCGCGAGGCTGCGCTGGCCCCTCGTCGGGCTCGTCCTCGCGGCGGCGCTGACGGTCCTGGTGTTCTCGCGCTACCCGAGCGGGAGCACGATCCTCGTGATCGCCCTGGTCGCGGCCGTCCTGGTCATCGCGATCCAGGTGGTGTCCGCGCCCGCGCGCGGCGCGACCAGGGCGACGCCCGAGGAAGGGGCGAGCGCCGCCGTCGGGCAGGGGACCGCCGAGGCCCACGAGGAACCCCCGGTCCCCACGGCCCGCTGAGCGCGCTGCCGTGCACGGGGGACAACCCCCGTGCACGACGGCGGAGCGCACCCTGGGCGCGCGGGCGCGCGTCAGGAAGACTGGTGGCACCGCTCGAACCAGATGCAGGAGTCCTGACACCATGTCTGCTGTGACCTCCCCCCAGCCGCTCGGCGACGCCGCGCCCACCGGCGGCCCCGCCGACGGGCCTTCGGGCCCGGTGGCGCCCGCCGAGCCGTCCTCGTCCGCGCCGTCCCAGGCCGGGGCGCCTCCCGTACCCGCCGGCTCCCACGGACAGACGGCCCGCCCGCCTCGCCCGGGCCGGGTCCCGGTGCCGGTCGACCCGCGCTACACGGACCACCGCGAGGACGTCGGCTTCCTGCGGGCCCCCTTCGCGCGGAGCACGTGGCGCGAGTTCGGGTACATCTGGCTCTCGTTGTTCGTCGCACCCGTGGCCTTCACCTACGCGATCTTCACCGTGAGCTTCACGGTCGGGATCCTCGTGACGGTCGTCGGGCTGTTCGTGACGGGCGCGCTCGTCCTCGGGGCCCGCGGCTGGGGCGGCATGTACCGGACCATGGCGCGCTCCATGCTGTCGATCGACGTCCTGGCCCCGGCCCCGTACGAGCGCCGCCGAGGGTTCTGGCGCGTGCTGTGGTCGACCGTGTCCGACGGGCCGGGGTGGCGCGCGCTGTCGTTCATGCTCGTGAGCTTCGTGCTCTCGATCGTGTCGTTCGTCGTGAGCGTGACCTTCTTCTTCACCGCGGTGGGCGCCATGACGCACTGGTACTGGGCGCAGTTCCTCCCGCTCCAGGAGGCGGCCGACGGCACGTGGCACCGAGGCGCCCAGATGGGCACCGACTGGTTCGTCGACACCCCGATGCGGCAGTCGGCGCTCGCGGCGGCGGGCGTCGTGCTGTGGTGGCTGTGGCCTCAGCTCGTCCGGGGCTTCGCCCAGCTCTTCCGCCTGCTCACGATCAACCTCCTGGGTCCCACGCGCGCGAGCCTGCGCGTCCGGGACCTCGAGAAGTCCCGCGGCCGGACGGTCGAGGACGCCGACGCCAAGCTGCGCCGCATCGAGCGCGACCTGCACGACGGGACCCAGGCCCGGCTCGTCGCGGTCGCCATGCAGCTCGGCGAGGCCAAGGAGCAGCTCGCCTCGGGCGGCGACGCGACCGAGGCGCTCGACCTCGTCGACAGCGCGCACGCCTCGACCAAGGAGGCGCTCGTCGAGCTGCGCGAGCTCGCGCGGGGCATCCACCCGCCCGCGCTCGACAACGGGCTCGCGGTCGCCCTGGAGACGCTCGCCGCGCGCTCGCCGCTGCCCGTGACGGTCGACGTCGACCCGCGCGTCGCCCCCTCGCCCGCGGTCGAGACCATCGCCTACTTCTGTGTCGCCGAGCTCGTGACCAACGCCGCGAAGCACGCCCGCGCGTCCGGGGTGTACGTGCTCGTCGAGGAGCAGGGCAGCACGATGCGCCTGCGGGTGCGCGACGACGGGCAGGGAGGGGCCCGGGTCTCGACCCCCGACGCCCAGGGGCACCGCTCGGGCCTCGCCGGCCTCGAGGAGCGGGTCCGCTCGGTCGACGGCACGTTGGAGCTCGTGAGCCCGGTCGGTGGGCCTACGGTGGTCACCGTGACCCTGCCGAGCAGGGTCTGACCCCACCCGTTCCCGGGACCGAGCACGGCCCCGGAACCCCGGACCGCCGCCCCTGCGGGCTGCGCGGCGGTCCTGCACCACGCTGACCCACGACCAAGAAGAGGTACACCGTGCGGCTCGTCATCGCCGAGGACTCCGTCATCCTGCGCGACGGGCTCGTCGCGCTGCTCACGCGCCGCGGTCACGAGGTGGTCGCGGCGGTCGGGGACGGGGACGCGCTGGTCGCGGAGGTCGGGAGGCTCGCGGTCCTGGGCGAGCTGCCCGACGTCGTCATCATCGACATCCGCATGCCCCCGACCTTCACCGACGAGGGGCTGCGCGCGGCCCTGGCCCTGCGGGAGTCCTCGCCCGGGCTCGGGGTGCTGCTGTTCTCGCAGTACGTCGAGACGCGCTTCGTGAGCGACCTGCTCACAGGCGGCGCGGAGGGCGTGGGCTACCTCCTCAAGGACCGGGTCGCGGACGTGAGCGAGTTCCTCGACGCGCTGACCCGGATCGCGGCAGGACAGACGGTCCTGGACCCCGAGGTCGTGAGCCAGCTCATGGGCGCCTCGCGCCTCGACGACGGCCTGGGACGGCTGACGCCGCGCGAGCGCGAGGTGCTCGAGCTCATGGCGCAAGGGCGGTCCAACACCGCGATCGCCGAGAGCCTGTTCCTGTCCTACGGCGCGGTCGAGAAGAACGTGACGTCGATCTTCGGCAAGCTCGGTCTGCCGCAGGACGCGGGGGACCACCGGCGGGTCCTCGCGGTGCTCAGGTACCTGCGGGACTGAGCCCGAGGTGGCGGTGTGCCGGCGGGACCGCTCGCGCCGCACCGATTCGTTGTCAGAAGCGCACCGGGGTATGGCCCGGCCACGTTCTGACAGCTGATCTGCGTGTGCCGCCGCACGGACTCGTTGTCAGAAGCGCACCGGGGTATGGCCCGGCCACGTTCTGACAGCTGATCCGGGGGACAGCCCCCGCACCAGCCCGCCGGATCGCCTCCAATGCCTCGGGGGCGGCTCCCATTCTGTGACGAACCGGGATCTTCAAGACTGTCAGGGAACCTGATCCCCGTCTCGAGGAGCATCCCGTGGCCGGGCCATACCCCGGTGCGCTTCTGACAACGAATCGGTGCGGCG
>NZ_MAQA01000102.1 GCF_001692445.1 Oerskovia enterophila
CCTGTACGCCGCGGCCTCGCCCGCGGCGTACAGGCCCTCGAACACCGAGCCGTCAGGGCGCAGCACGCGACCGTCGGTGTCGGTGTGCAGGCCGCCGAGCGTCTTGCGGGTCAGGACCGAGAGCCGCACGGCGAGCATGGGCCCGTCCTTGGGCGTCGTGAGCGGGCGCGGCGGGGAGACGCGGATGACCCGGTCCACGAAGAACTTGCGGGCCATCGCGGTCGCGACGACCTGGTGGTCCTTGCCGAGGCCCGAGCGCACCTGGTCGTCGCGCAGCCGGACCAGCCGCTCGAGCTCGACCGCGTCGATGTGCCCCTGCGAGCCGGGGGTCGCGTCGGTCAGGGCGTTCATCCCGGCGGCGAGCTCGGTCGGGTTCGCGCCCCACACGAACTCGGGGGACTCGGCCGCGAACCGGGCGACCGGCCCGACCGCCCCGGGCAGCACCCGCTGGGCCAGCAGCCGCACGCTCCGGCCGGTCAGGTCGGGGTTCTGCTCCGAGCCCGACAGCGCGAACTCGCTCTCCATGATGGCCTTGTTGAGCACGAACCAGGAGTGGTCGTCGGCGCGGCCCGTGACGTGCTGGAGCGAGCCCAGCGCGTCGAACCCGGGGAACAGCGGGGCGGGCAACCGGTGACCGTGCGCGTCGACCCACAGCGACGAGGGTCCGGGCAGGATGCGGATGCCGTGGTGGGTCCACACGGGCGAGTGGTTCGCGATGCCCTCGGGGTAGTGCCACATGCGGTCCTCGTGGACCAGGGCCGCGCCGGCGTCACGCGTGACGCCGAGCATGAGCCCGTCGGTCGAGTCGGGGACGCCCGAGAGCATGCGCTCGGGCAGGACGCCCGCACCCGCGGGCCAGTTGGCGCGGACCAGGTCGTGATTCGCGCCGATCCCCCCGGAGGAGACGACGACGGCGCTCGCCGACAGCTCGACCTCGCCCACGACGTCGCGCACCGAGGGCACGCCGCGCTCGACCGGGTCGTCGGCCAGGATCTCGGCCCGGACCCCGGTGACGGCGCCGTCGGTCACCACGAGCTCGGTCACGCGGTGCCGGAAGCGGATGTCGAGCAGCCCGGCCTCCCTGGCGTCGAGGGCCGCGCGGACGAAGGGCTCGAGGATGCCCGGACCGGTGCCCCACGTGACGTGGAACCGCGGCACGCTGTTACCGTGCCCGCCCGCGGGGTAGCCGCCGCGCTCGGCCCACTGGACGAGCGGGAACCAGCGCACGCCCTTGCCGTGCAGCCACGAGCGCATGTCCCCCGCGGCGAAGTCCACGAAACCCCGGGCCCAGGCGTAGCCCCAGCGGTCCGGCCCCGTGCCCTCCGCGGCCCCCGGCGCGAACTGCGCCGAGCCGAGCCAGTCGTCGAGGGCGAGCTCGGGGGTGTCCTTGACCCCCATGCGGCGCTGCTCGGGCGAGTCGACCAGGAACAGCCCGCCGAAGGACCAGAAGGCCTGCCCGCCCAGGCTCGCGGCGGGCTCCTGGTCGAGGAGGATCACGTGCCTGCCCGCCGCGGTGAGCTCGGTCGCGGCGACCAGCCCGGACAGGCCCGCGCCGACGACGATGACCTCGGCGGAGTCGGTCGCTCCGGGACTGGGAGCGCTCCCGGGGGCGGGACGCGGTGCGGTCGGGTCGGGGATGCTGACGTCGTTGTCACTCATGCGCAGAGACTAGACCCCGCGCCCGGTCGCGAGGTAGAGGCCAGGCGTCGAGGTAGTGGTCCCAGGACCTCTACCTCGACGCCAGCCCTCTACCTCGGTGGCCTCAGGGGGCGCTCGGCCGAGACGTAGACCTGCATGCTGAGGGGCTCGAGCAGGACGGACGGGGAGTCGGCAGGGTCGGCCTGGTCGGCCTGGTCGGCCGGAGCCCGGTCGGCGGAGGCCGTGCCCTCGCCGCCCTCGCCGCCCTCGCCGCCCTCGCCGTCCTCGCCGCCCTCGCCGTCCTCGCCGCCCCCGCCGTCCTCGAGGCCATCGGCCCCGTGCTCGCCCTCGGTCGGGTGCTCCCAGTCGGAGTCCCACGCGAGCTCCCAGGCGCATCCCGCTGCCCCGTCCTCGCCCCGACCCGGGACCGCGGCCGGCGTGACCTCGACCGTGTCGAGCGCCCCGTTGACCACGAGGAGCACGTCCTTGTCCCCCTCGCCCGGGCCCGTGCGCAGCATCTGCAGGACCCGGAAGCCGGGGTCGTGCCAGGCGTCGTGGTCGAGGGGGCGCCCTGCCGCGTCGAACCAGGCGAGGTCCGGCACGGCGTCCTCGGCGGCATGCCGCGGCCTGCCGTGGAAGAACGCGTCGCTGCGCAGCGCGGCGTGCTCTCGGCGCAGCGCCAGCAGGTGGGTCGTGGTCGCGAGCAGGTCCTTGCGCCAGGGCGACAGGTCCCAGCTCACCCAGGACAGCGGCCCGTCCTGGCAGTAGGCGTTGTTGTTGCCCCGCTGGGTGCGGCCCATCTCGTCGCCCGCCGTGAGCATGGGCGTGCCGGCTGCCAGGATCTGCGTGGCCATGAGGTTGCGGATCGAGCGTCGCCGCAGGGGAGCGATCACGAGCCCGGGTTCGAAGCCCTCGTGCTCGAGCCCTCGGATCGTGGCGTCCTCGTCCGACAGCCGCCCCTCGATGCCGTGGTTCCAGGACCGGTTGTCGTCGCTGCCGTCCCGGTTGCCCTCGCCGTTGGCCTCGTTGTGCTTGTGCTCGTAGGCGACGAGGTCGGCGAGCGTGAAGCCGTCGTGGGCCGTCACGAAGTTGATCGATGCGACCGGTCCGCGCATCAGCGGCGGGTCGCTGTGCCCGAACAGGTCCGCGGACCCTGCCAGGCGGGTCGCGAGCTCGCGCACGCCCTGGCCGAGGCGCCCGTGCGAGGCCTCGCGGGGGTCGGCGAGCCAGAACTGGCGCACGGCCCCGCGGAAGCGGTCGTTCCACTCGGCCAGGGGAGCCGGGAACTGCCCGGTCCGCCAGCCGCCCGGGCCCACGTCCCACGGCTCGGCGATCAGCTTGAGCCCGTTCAGCACGGGGTCGGTCTGGAGCGCGACGAGGAACGGGTGGTCGGGATCGAACCCACCGGGCCCCCGGCCCAGGGTCACCGCGAGGTCGAACCGGAAGCCGTCGACCCCGATCTCCTGCGCCCAGTACCGCAACGAGTCGAGCGTCGCCTGCACCACGCGGGCGCGCCGGAAGTCGAGGCTGTTGCCCGTCCCGGTGACGTCCGCCAGCCGGGCGGGCGTCGCGCCGTCGTGCAGGTAGTGGACGGGATTGTCGAGGCCGCGCCACGACAGGTGAGGCCCGTCGACCCCGCCCTCGCACGTGTGGTTGTGCACCACGTCGAGCACGACCTCGATCCCGGCCTCGTGCAGCAGGTGGACCATGCCGCGGACCTCGTCGACCACGGCCCCCGGCCCGGCCTCCTGCGCGGCGCGCGTCGCGTAGGGCGCGTGCGGCGCGAAGAACCCTGCGGTCGAGTAGCCCCAGTAGTTGGTGAGGCCCTGGGCCACGAGGTGCGGCTCGGACAGGAACGCGTGGATCGGCAGGAGCTCGATCGTCGTGACACCCAGGTCCTTGAGGTGCGCGATCGTGGCGGGGTGCGCGAGCCCCGCGTAGGTGCCGCGCAGGGGCTCGGGCACGGCCTCGAGCTGCATGGTCAGGCCGCGCACGTGCGCCTCGTACAGCACGGTGTCGGCCCAGGGGACCTGCGGGCGGCGCACGGGCGGGTGGTTCGTGCGCGGGGCCACGACGACCGAGTGCGGCACGTGGGTCGCGGAGTCGCGCAGGTCGGCCGGGCCCTCCGGGTCGCCGACGAGCACGCCCGACGCGTCGCGCTCGGTCACGTGCCCGCGCGTCGAGGGGTCCTCGTCGAGCTCGCCCACGAGCCCGCGCGCGTACGGGTCGAGGAGCAGCTTCGCGGGGTTGTACCGGAGCCCGGCCGCAGGGTCCCAGGGGCCGTGCGCGCGGAAGCCGTAGCGCTGGCCCTCGCGCACCCCGGGCACACGGGCGTGCCAGACGCCGTAGCTCGGCCCGTCGAGCGAGACGCGCCTCTCGTGGATCTCGCCGTCGGGGGAGACGTCGAGCAGGCACAGGTCGACGGCGCTCGCGTGCGACGCGAGCACGGCCACGTCGACGCCGTCTCCGGCGAGGTGGACGCCGAGCGGCGGGACCGGGCCGTGCGAGGGGCGGGGG
>NZ_MAQA01000103.1 GCF_001692445.1 Oerskovia enterophila
GGGAGACGGTGGGCCGGTGGGTGCTGTAGGCGCTGTGGGCGCTGTGGGCGCTGTGGCGTGCACGGTGGCGGGTGCGGAAGAGGGCACAACCATGAGGGTCGCTTTCGGGGGCCGCGACGTGGTCGCGGGTGCACGGGGCGCCGGTGGGGTCGGCGCGGGGGCTGTGTCGTCGGGTCAGACGGGACGACAGCAACAGCCCGGCGCGGCGGCGCGGAGCGCGCGGTGCGTCAGCTCGGTGTGCATGAGAGCGACGGTAGCTGAACTAGACCGAAACGGTCCAGATTGGGCTGGTGGCTGAGACAAGGTTGCGCAGTGTTAACGCGCGAACCGCCGACGGTGACGGCTCGTCACCCCCGGCGGCCATACCCGTCACCCCCGGCAGGCGCGTGCATCACCCACGATGCTCGGCCTCTCCCCCACCACGCAGCTCGACCTCGTCACCGAACGGGCGCGTGACCCAGGCCTCCGAGTCCCCCACGAGGCGCGCGACGTCGTCGGGCAGCTCGCCCGACGCGATGTCCGCGATGGTGACCTGCTCCAGGACCGAACGCATCGCGACGCGCAGCGCGACCCACGTCTGCTGGAGCGCGGCCGCGGACGGCGCGTACGACGTGTCCTCGGGCTGGACCCCCGCGATGTTCGCGAGCGGACCGTCGATCGCGCGGATCACGTCCGCGACCGCGATCCGCGCCGGGTCCGCCGCGAGATGGAAGCCACCGTCCGCACCTCGGCGACTCTCGACCAGTCCCGACCTGCGCAGCTGGTTGAGGATGCCCAGGAGGAACGACCCCGGGATGCCCTGCGCCTTCCCGACCCGCTCGGCGGTCACGAAACCCTCGTCGTAGGCGACGGCGAGCTCCACGCACGCACGGACGGCGTAGTCGATCTTGGCGGTGATGCGCATGGGCACAGTATGCCGAGGCCGTGTTTCCGATCCCGCAGGATTATCGGGTGAAGTGACGTGCGCGACGCCACCGGCCGCGGGTTCGGCCCCCGGGCCCCGCCTGTGCGAAGGTGCAGCGGTGACTTCGTACCGGGTGAGCCTCGTCGTCGGGATGCTGCGTCCAGGCGCTTCCCCGGAAGCCGTGCTGCCGGCGGCCGCCGCCGCGGCGCGCGAGCGGACCGAGGTCGAGTCCTACGACCTGGGGATCGTGAGCGGCGAGGCCCGCGTCACGGTGCGCTACCTCGCCGAGGACGACGACGAGGCCGCCGAGACCGCCCGCGCCGTGCGGGCAGCGGCGGGGTCTCTCGTCGAGGTGAGCGGCGCGGTCTTCACCCGGCGCTACGGGCCCCGGTGGCATCCAGTGCCGGGCGGCATCCACCGCTGACCTGCACCGCCGCCTCGCGCCACGCCGCGCGGGGCCCCGCCTTCTCACGGGGCGGACGGAGAGCGGACCCGCCCCGGGCTCGGACGCGCTCCACGCGGGGAGACCGTAGGTTGGACACATGCTTGCCGCCTACGTGACGCACTTCGACCAGCAGGACCCGCTCGCAGGACTGACCGTGGGAGACCTGCCCGCCCCCGAGGCGCGGGAGAACTGGTCCGTGGTGGACGTCCGGGCCGCGAGCCTCAACCACCACGACCTGTG
Organism: Oerskovia enterophila; assembly: GCF_001692445.1. Classification (GTDB taxonomy): domain Bacteria; phylum Actinomycetota; class Actinomycetes; order Actinomycetales; family Cellulomonadaceae; genus Oerskovia; species Oerskovia enterophila. The sequence goes on from NZ_MAQA01000103.1 coordinate 1,590, forward strand.
GTCCCTGCGGGGCGTCGGGCTCCGGGCCGAGCAGCTGCCCATGATCCTCGGCACCGACGCCGCAGGCATCGCACCCGACGGGACCGAGGTCGTCGTCCACGGCGTGATCGGCGCCGACGGTCACGGTGTGGGGCCGTCCGAGTCCCGGACGCTCCTGTCGGAGAAGTACGCGGGGACCCTCGCCGAGCAGGTCGCGGTCCCCACCAAGAACCTGGTCCCCAAGCCGCCCGAGCTCACGTTCGTCGAGGCGGCGTGCCTCCCGACGGCGTGGCTCACCGCGTACCGCATGCTCTTCACGGTCGCGGGGCTCGCGCCGGGTGACCGGGTGCTCGTCCAAGGGGCAGGCGGCGGCGTCGCGAGCGCGGCGACGCGCCTCGCGAGCGCGGCCGGCGTCGAGGTGTTCGTGACCTCGCGCTCGTCGGCCAAGCGGGCGCGAGCCCTGCAGAACGGTGCTTCTGCGGTCTTCGAGCCCGGGGCTCGGCTCCCCGCGCGGGTCGATGCCGTGATCGAGACCGTCGGTCAGGCCACGTGGTCGCACTCGATGCGTTCGGTCCGACCGGGCGGGACGGTCGTCGTCGCGGGGGCTACCTCCGGGGACGCGAGCCCCGCCGAGCTCTCGCGCATCTTCTTCCAGGAGATCACCGTCCGAGGCGTCACGATGGGCTCGCGCGAGGACCTCGCCGCCCTGCTGCGGTTCCTCGCGCGGACCGACGTTCGTCCGACGATCGACGAGGTCCTTCCCCTGGCGCAGGCCGCTGCCGGCCTCGCACGGCTCGACGCCGGGGAGCAGTACGGGAAGATCGTGCTCACGACATGAGCGACGAGGCCGGAGGCGCGGGCGCGGGCTCGGGCGGCGGTCCGAGCGGCGACGCGAGCGCGACGTCGGGGGGCGGGACGCCCGCCGAGGGGCGCGCGGGGTCCGGACGGCCGGTGTCCGGGTCGGCCGGCGACCAGGCCTGGACAGGGTCCCCACGCATCGCCGCGGTCCGACGCCGCACCCGGGCGGTGAGCCCTCGGACCGTCTCCCTGGGTGCGCTCCGCCAGGCGGCGGAGGTCGTCGCCTCACCTCCTGCCCCCCTGGCCGGCCGCGGCGGCGCGGCAGCACGGAAGCCGCGCTTCCGGCCGCAGCGCGGACGCTGGCAGGAGGACGTCCTCGGGCCGGACTACCGGCAGCTCACCCTCCAGCTCACGCCCGACGACGAGGGCGAGGTGGTCGCGACCCTGGTCCGTTACGACCCACCGACCGAGGAGGCCGTGCGCCCTGCGCGCGCCGTGCTGTACGTGCACGGGTGGAGCGACTACTTCTTCCAGACCGAGCTCGCCGAGTACTGGCACGGCCAGGGAGCCGCCTTCTATGCCGTCGACCTGCGCAAGTACGGGCGCAGCCTGCGCCCCCACCAGACCCCTGGGTACATGGAGCACCTCTCCGAGTACGACGAGGACCTCGAGACGGCGCTCGCGACGATCCATGCCGAGCTCGGGGCCCATGCGGCGGTCATGCTGCTGGGGCACTCCACCGGCGGACTGACGGGCGTCCTCTGGGCGAACCGGAACCCCGGGCGGCTCCGTGGGCTCGTCCTCAACAGCCCGTGGCTCGAGCTGCAGGGCTCGTCGACAGTACGGACCGTGTCGGCGCCGGCAATCCGGCAGCTCGCACGCTTCCAGCCCAAGGCGCCGCTGCCGAACATCGACGCGGGCTACTACGCCAGGACGCTCCGGGATCTCGAGAGCGGCGGGTGGGAGTTCAACCCCGAGTGGCGTCCTGTCCCGTCCTTCCCGGTGCGGGCGGGATGGCTCCGAGGGATCATCGAGGGGCACGCGACGGTGGCGGCGGGACTTGCCGTGAGCTGTCCGATCATCGTCCTCACGTCCGACCGGACCATCATCAGCCCTCGCTGGAGCGAGGACATGCGCCAGGCGGACATCGTGCTCGACGTCGAGCTCCTCGCCCGACGCGCTCCACACCTCGGTCCCGTTGTGACGATCGCGCGGATCGCCGGCGGGATCCATGACCTCACGCTGTCAGGTCCCGCGCCACGGGCACATTTCTACCGCGAGATCACGAGGTGGCTCGCGGGGTACGGGTGGAGCTGAGCGCCTTCGGTGATGCCGGCCGCACCCGGGCGCTCCACGAGCCTCGAAACGCTGGTGACAGCCGGGCGGCGAAGGCGAGCCGGTTGGTCGTGAGAACGCCTGAGCATGGAGATGCCCCGGGCACAGGTGCGCTCGGGGCTGGGTGTTCGGGGGTATGCCAAAGGCCCACCCCGTGTGGGGTGGGCCTTTGGTGAATGGTTGTCCGGCGGCGACCTACTCTCCCACCCCGTCTCCAGGGCAGTACCATCGGCGCAGAGAGGCTTAGCTTCCGGGTTCGGAATGG
>NZ_MAQA01000104.1 GCF_001692445.1 Oerskovia enterophila
CCATTCCGAACCCGGAAGCTAAGCCTCTCTGCGCCGATGGTACTGCCCTGGAGACGGGGTGGGAGAGTAGGTCGCCGCCGGACAACCATTCACCAAAGGCCCACCCCACACGGGGTGGGCCTTTGGCGTGCCTGTGACCTACCGGGCAAGACCCCACGACCCAGCTCGTGGGATGATGAACGTCAGTGCATATCGAAGGGACACCGCTGTGAACGACAGCCCAGAACGTCACGCCGACGACCGCGACCGTAGGTCTTCCGGGGCAGGGCGGTCCGGCGACACCGGTCGTTCCTCCGGCTCACAGGGCCGTGGTCAGGGAGCCCCCCGTCGCGAAGGTTCGGGCGGCAAGCCGCCCCGCGCCGGCGGCGACCGTCGTCCGGACTCGGGTGAGCGTCGCTCGTATGGTGACCGTCCCCAGTCCGGTGGCGGTGAGCGCCGCTCCTATGGTGACCGCCCGCAGTCGGGTGGCGGCTCCTACGGTGGTGGCGAGCGCCGCACGTACGGCGACCGTCCCCAGTCCTCGGGCTCGGGTGAGCGCCGCTCGTACGGTGACCGTCCCCAGTCCGGTGGCGGTGAGCGCCGCTCGTACGGTGACCGTCCGCAGTCGGGCGGTGGCTCCTACGGTGGTGGCGAGCGTCGCTCTTACGGCGACCGTCCCCAGTCCGGTGGCGGCTCCTACGGTGGTGGCGAGCGCAAGAGCTTCGGTGACCGTCCGCAGTCTTCGGGCTCGGGTGAGCGCCGTTCTTACGGCGACCGTCCGCAGTCGGGCGGTGGCTCCTACGGTGGTGGTGAGCGTCGCTCCTATGGCGACCGTCCCCAGTCCGGTGGCGGTTCCTACGGTGGTGGCGAGCGCAAGAGCTACGGTGACCGTCCGCAGTCTTCGGGCTCGGGTGAGCGCCGTTCTTACGGCGACCGTCCCCAGTCCGGTGGCGGTGAGCGCCGCTCCTATGGCGACCGTCCCCAGTCCGGTGGCTCCTACGGCGGCGAGCGCAAGAGCTACGGCGACCGTCCGCAGTCTTCCGGCTCGGGTGAGCGCCGCTCTTACGGCGACCGTCCCCAGTCCGGTGGCGGTGAGCGCCGCTCCTATGGTGACCGTCCGCAGTCGGGCGGTGGCTCCTACGGCGGCGAGCGCAAGAGCTACGGCGACCGTCCGCAGTCTTCCGGCTCGGGTGAGCGCCGCTCTTACGGCGACCGTCCCCAGTCCGGTGGCGGTGAGCGCCGTTCCTACGGTGACCGTCCGCAGTCCGGTGGTGGCTCCTACGGCGGCGAGCGCAAGAGCTACGGCGACCGTCCGCAGTCTTCCGGCTCGGGTGAGCGCCGCTCCTATGGCGAGCGTCCCCAGTCGGGCGGCGGTTCCTACGGTGGTGGCGAGCGCAAGAGCTACGGCGACCGTCCGCAGTCTTCTGGCTCGGGTGAGCGCCGCTCCTATGGCGAGCGTCCCCAGTCGGGCGGCGGTTCCTACAGTGGTGGCGAGCGCAAGAGCTACGGTGACCGTCCGCAGTCTTCTGGCTCGGGTGAGCGCCGCTCCTACGGTGACCGTCCGCAGTCCGGTGGTGGCGAGCGCAAGAGCTACGGTGACCGTCCCCAGCGTTCGGCCGACCAGGGTGAGCGTCAGTCGCGCCCCCCGCAGGACCAACGTCATGCCGGCCCGGAGATCGACGAGGCAGTGCAGTTCTCGGACCTCGACCGTGACGTGCGCGGGCGTCTGCGCACCCTGAGCAAGGAGAACGCGACGGTCGTCGGACGCCACCTGGTCATGGCCGGCAAGCTGATCGACACGGACCCCGAGCTCGCCTACGAGCACGCTCAGGCCGCCGTCCGTCGTGCCGGCCGCGTCGACGTGGTGCGTGAGGCTGCCGGCCTGACGGCCTACCAGACGGGCCGTTACGCCGAGGCCCTGCGTGAGCTGCGCACCGTGCGCCGACTCAACGGGTCCTCGGAGCACCTCCCGATCATGGCCGACTGCGAGCGGGGCCTCGAGCGCCCTGAGCGCGCCCTCGCCCTTGCTGCCTCCGAGGAGGCGAGCACACTCGACGCGCACGGTCGTACCGAGCTCGCGCTCGTCGTGAGCGGTGCTCGTGCCGACCTCGGTGAGTTCGAGGCCGCTCTGGCGGTCCTCGACCAGATCCCCGCTGCCGAGGCGCAGGGAGACCTCGCACTGCGAGTCCTCCAGGCCCGCGCCAGCGTCCTCGAGGCTGCAGGTCGTCTCGAGGAGGCCGCCGCGATCCTCGCGGACGTCGACCCCCGCGCACTGGCTGCCGCGCTCGGCACGTCGCTCGACGACGAGGTGGTCGTGTACGACCTGACCGAGGACGCCGTCGAGATCGACGACGAGACCGACGAAGCCTCCGAGGCGGACACCGACACGTCCGACGAGGACGCGACCGACACGTCGTCGGCCTCCGACGGCCCCGAGACCGAGGCCGCGCCCACGGACGAGACGGACGCTGCGGCGTCGGGCACGGAGAACGACGAGGAGACCAAGTGAGCCTGGGGCTGATCGCGAGCGACATCCCGCTCGCAGAACGCTACGACCTGGCCCTCGTCGACCTCGACGGCGTCGCCTACCGCGGCCACGAGCCCATCCCGAACGCCGCCACCGGCCTCGGGGGGGCCCGTGCCGCGGGCATGCGCCTCGTCTTCGTGACGAACAACGCCTCGCGCGAGCCGCAGTCGGTCGCCTCCCAGCTCACCGAGCTGGACATCCCCACGTCCTCGGACGAGGTCATGACGGCCGCTCAGGCCGCCGCCGCGCTCCTGCGGACCAGGCTGGAGCCCGGGGCTCGGGTCCTGGTCGTCGGCGGGGCGGGCCTCTTCACCGCCGTCCACGACGCGGGCTTCGTGATCGTCGAGAGCGCGGACGAGGAGCCCGTCGCGGTCGCGCAGGGCTTCGCGCCCGAGCTCGGCTGGGCACAGCTCGCCGAGGCCGCGTACGCGATCCAGCGGGGCGCATGGCACGTCGCGAGCAATCTCGACCTGTCGCTGCCCACTGCCCGTGGTTTCGCGCCCGGCAACGGCTCGCTCGTGCGGGCCGTCCAGGTGGCCACGGGGGTCGAGCCGTCGAGCGCGGGCAAGCCCTCGCCGACCATGTACCACCTCGCGGTCGAGCGGGCGGGTGCGTCGTCCCCCCTCGTCGTCGGTGACCGTCTCGACACCGACCTCGCCGGTGCGCGCTCGGGCGGGTACCCGGGCCTGCACGTCCTGACCGGTGTCAACGGGGGCCGCGACGCGGTCCTCGCCGAGCCCGGCCTGCGCCCGCACTACATCGGCGCCGACCTCCTGAGCCTCCTGGAGCCCCACGAGGCACCGGTCCAGGCTGCCGAGGGCTGGTGGACGAGCGGCCCGTCCGCTGCACGCGTGACCGACGGCGCGCTCGAGCTGACGGGCCCCCAGGGCGTCGACCTGATCCGCGCCGCGTGCGGCGCAGCCTGGGCGACGGTCGACGCGGGCGGCACGGTGGATGCGGACACCGTCCCCGAGCTCGCTGTCGGTAACCCCTGAGATCCTGTCCTGACCGGTAGCGTTGCACCGGTGCGGTGACGCGCGGCTTCCCGCCGCGTTCCACCCCACCGGTGCGACGCACCCGACCCTGGACACGGACTGGAGGAACACGCATGGCGCAGGACACCGTCGACGACCCGGCCGTCGTGCTCGTTGCGCGACCGGGTGAGGTACCCCGTGGTCTCCAGACGGCGGACGAGCGGCGAGAGCGTGCCGGGGTCCAGGTGGAGCCGGTCCGCGAGCGACGTGGCCGT
>NZ_MAQA01000105.1 GCF_001692445.1 Oerskovia enterophila
CCCCCGAGCACGGCCCCCACCGCCGTGAACACCCCCAGGAGGACGAACGCGGCCCGCTCCCCGAAGAGCGGTCCCCCACGGCGCACCGTGATCGCGATGCCGAGCGCTGCCACGAGGGCCAGGGCACCGAACAGCTCCACGGCGATCGTGGTGTCGTGGATGAAGTACCCCCTTCCTCGCCGCTGACTCATCAGCAGGATGGGGGCGATGACCGCCAGGATGATCAGGACGACGCTCTGCGTCGTCCCCTTGCGTCGCTTGTGCACCCGCACATGGTGGCAGACGTCGCACCGACGACGCCCTCGTACCCTCCGAGCCCGCCCGGCGGCCCTCGGCAGGCCTGGTCGGACCTGGGCAGACGGCACGACGACCGAGGGGTCCGGCCCGTGCGGGCCGGACCCCTCGGTCGTCGTGCTCGGCAGGCGTCAGCCGCAGTCGGCACCGGTGAACGGGACCTCGACGGGCACGGCCTGCTCGGACGCTCCCGTCGGGGCCACCTCGACGACGGCCGTGCCGCCCTCGACACCCACGGCACGCGTGCTGAACGCCGCGTGCGCCCGCTTCTCGGGCGAGAGCGCGGAGAAGCTCCGGCTGCCGTACGGCGTCGAGACCACGAGGTCGACGGGCACCACGTCGTCGTTGACGACGTCGACCGAGACCTGGGCCCGCCCTGCCACGCACCGCACGGTCGCGGTGGCGGTGACCTGTGCCTCCTCGGCAGGCGCCGCCCCCCGCACCTCGAGGTCGTAGAGCGACAGGTACGGGCTGAGGCTCTTGGTCGTCGTCGTCACCCTGACGTACCGCGCGGTGGTCGCCGTGACGGTCAGGACGTCGGTGCGCGCACCACCTGCGAGCCCGGTCCTGGTCACCAGAGGCGACCAGGACGCGCCGTCCTGCGACACCTCGACACGGTAGGCCGTCGCGGACGCGGCCTCCCAGCGCAGCGTGATCTCGTCGACCGTGCGGGCCGTGCCGAGGTCGACCTGGACCCACGGCTGTGCGCCGTAGTCGGCCGACCAGCGCGTCGAGGGGTCACCGTCGACGACGTTGGCCGCCGTCATGGTCGTCCCCGCCTCGACGCCCGAGGCCGTCGCGACGGCACCCAGGGCAAGGTCCGGACGGCCGAGGACGCTCAGCCGCCACGCACCGACCCCGTCAGGACCGCCGACGACCGCGCTCAGCCGGACGTACCGGGCCTCCTGGGCGGCGAACGTCGCCCGGTCCACCCCCGCCCCGGTCGCGTTGCGGTGCCGGGACGCCCGCGTCCAGGTCGACCCGTCGACCGAGACCTCGACCGTGTAGCTCGCCGCTGCCGCCGCGGTCCAGTCGGCCTCCACGGCGCCGACCGTCTGCACCGACCCCAGGTCCACGGTGAGCGAGGCAGGCTCGGTCGACCGGGTGCTCCAGCGCGTGGTCGTCTGGCCGTCCGTGAGGTGCTCGGGACCGTTGCCCTCGTCCGAGGACGAGGCCGTCACGGTCGCACCGTGGCTCAGCTCGCCCGCGAGCTGGCCGCCCCGCGTGAAGTCGACCACCTCGATGCCGGGACCCAGGCCCAGGGTGCGGGTGAGGGCAGAGAACTGCGCGAACGTGAGCTCGGGCGTCGCCCCGTCCCAGGTCTTCTGCGCGATCGTCGGGAAGGACAGCTCGACCAGGCCGTGCACGTCCTGCTGCGAGTAGTCGGCGTGGACGAGGTCGTTCCAGACCGCGAACATGGCCCCCTCCGCGGCCCCCTCGGGCACGGTCTTGTTCCCGGTCTTGTCGGGCGCCCAGGACGAGTAGAGCCACTGGTTGTTCAGCCCGTTGCCGTGGTAATAGCTCGCGAACGGGACGACGTACAGCGTCGAGTCGTCGGTGTTGAGGAACCGGTAGCCGTCGGCGTACGCCGACTCGATCGAGTACCAGCCGCCGTTCCAGGAGTTGATCGTGACGTCACGGTCGTACCCGTTCGCGTTGCCGTGCATCTGGGTGAAGCTGCCCCACGCGCGCGGATGCTTGCCGAGGCTGCGGACGTGGGCAGCCATGGTGTTGAAGTAGTCCCGGAAGAGCGCGGGCGACGCGTAGTACTCGTCGACGCCCATGTGCACGTCGGGTCCCTCGAACCACGGTGCGAACTCGGTGAAGATCGACTTCATGACGGCCGTCGCCTCGGGCTTGCTCAGGTCCAGGTGGTCGGAGTTGCCGCCGTTCGTCCCGAGCTCGGGCTTCCACCGGACGACCGAGCGCGCATGGGCCGGCCCCTCGATCTCGGGGATGATCGTCACCGCGTGAGCCGCCGCGGTGTCCTCGAAGGACTGCCAGTCCGCGCGGTCGTAGGCGCCGTCGGTCGAGGCGAGGCCCGCGAACGCGGGGTTGTCCGACTCGAGCCGGAAGCCCGCCTGGGCGTTGGCCCAGTTGCCGCCCGCCGGGCTGATCTCGTTGTCCATGAGATGGATCTGGAACTCGTTGAGCTTGAACCAGCTCATCATCGAGATGTAGTCGCGGACGAACTCGGGCGTGAAGAAGCGCCGCCCCACGTCGAGCATGAACCCGCGCGAGGCGTAGTCGGGCCAGTCGACCGACTCCCCGACGGGCACGCTGCCGCGACCCGGGCTCTGGACGAGCACCTGCAGGAAGCTCCGGGTCCCGTAGAAGGCACCCTGCTCGGTCGGTGCGGTCACGGTGAGACGCTCGGGGTCGACGTCGAGGACGTACCCCTCCTCGGCGAAGCGCTCGCCGCCCGCGGCATGGACGAGCCCGGGATCGACGACGAGGACGATGTCACCGTCGTCCGGCGCCGCGTCCAGGGCGACGGGGACGGTGCGGGCGGTGAGCTCGGCGATGTCCGTCGCGACCTGCCGGCCCATCTCCTCGAGCGCGGCGGGGACGACGATCCGGGTCGAGGCGTCGAGATCGAACGAGCCGCTGCCTCCCGTCCACTCCTTGAGTGTGGGGACGACCGCGGGCTTGGCGTTGGTGGCGTCGGCCGCGGCGGGAGCCGTCAGGGCGACGCTCCCGGCAGCCGTGCCGAGCGCGAGGGCGAGGGCGGTGGCCGAGGCGACCGTCCGCCGTCGGGCAGCGGACGGCCGGCGTCCGGGCAGGAGCCCCCTGGCGGGGCTCACGGGTGGTGGAACTGCGTGCATGGCGACCTTCTCTCTGGTCGGCGATGCGCCCGGGGTCTGCCGGGACCGGCGGCGATCGACGCTCGTGACATGGCATCTGTGGCACTCACTGCGTGGCCCGAGGATCGCCCGGGCAGTCCTCAGATTTGCGGGTGGTGACGGAGTTTGTCAATAGCGGGGCCTAAACGCGCACAAACCTGCAACATGTGGTTTCCTGGGGCGGACAAGCGGGACGCATCACCGGCCGGCGCCCGCCCGTGCCGGCCCCACCACCCCTGGCTCCTCGCCGTCCCACCGGGCACGATGGGACGATGAACCTCGCCG
>NZ_MAQA01000106.1 GCF_001692445.1 Oerskovia enterophila
CCATTCCGAACCCGGAAGCTAAGCCTCTCTGCGCCGATGGTACTGCCCTGGAGACGGGGTGGGAGAGTAGGTCGCCGCCGGACAACCATTCACCAAAGGCCCACCCCACACGGGGTGGGCCTTTGGCATACCCCCCAAACACTCGGCCACGCCGGCACCACAAGGCCCACTGCACCGCCGGCCCGCCAACGCAGTCGGCCATGAACACCCAGCCCCGAGCACCCCGTGCCCGGGGCACTTCTGTACCCAGAGCTCGGTCGTCAGAACTGCGCCGGCCCATACCCCGCTCACCTTCTGACAACACCACCGCCATGACCGCGTGTCAGAACCTCACCGGGCTATACCTCAGCCGCCTTCTGACAACTCTCCCGGGAGGGCGGCAGCACGCGGCGGGTGTGGGTCCACCCCGAGGCGGCTCGCTGACATCGATGTCTGGAGCGCTTCGACAGCTGATCGACAGCCCGCACGCAGCAGTGGCGACGTCTCCACCAGCCGTGCGTCGGGCTGGTCGACGGACAGACGGTCGTGTCGACCAGCTCAGGTCGGCCCTCCGACGGAGGAGCGTCCGTGACCGCGCTACGGCCAGCCGCTGGTGACACAGGCACCCCGATGCCGGACCGTCGCGGTACCACTGGGCGGTGGGGTCCTCGCCGCTTGGCCATCGGATCCGCACGCAGCCGGGCGCTAGCATCGGCGGATGACCGCGCTACGGCCCGCCGCCGAGGACACCGGCACCCCGCCGGACCGCCTCGCTGCCGTCGCTGTGCCACTGGGTTGCGGCGCCCTCGCCGCCTTTGGCGCCGCAGTGGGCCCGGCCTTGGTCGTCGGTGTCTTGTTCGCCCCGGCCGTCATGCTTCCTCTCGGCCTTCTGCTGCTCGTCGGGATCGCGTTCGCCAACGCCGCGATCCTGCGGGCAGCCACAGGACGGCGCCGGATCGGGCTGGCATTCGTGCTCACTCTGCTCGTCCCAGCGGCGATCGGAGCGGAGCTCGTGGCGCAGGGCGAGATCCCCCTCGACCCGCGCTACGGCGTCCCGGTGCCGGTGGTGATCGGCGCCCTCGTGGCGGGGATCTCGACGTTTGCACTCCCGAGGTGGGCGAAGCTGTTCGGCGGACTCACGATCGTCCTCGTCGCCGTGCTGTACGGCTGGCAGGCCGCGTCGGATGCCGCCCAGGAGGCCGCTGCAGCCAGAGCGAGCAACGTCGCGGCACGTGAAGCGATGTACGACAACTTGCTCCCTGGCGCGACGACGACCTTGACCGGCGCCCGGACCGACCTCCGCACGCTCACTGGAGAAGGCGCCGAAGTCGGGGTCGACCGGGACGGACGGGAACTCACGATCACGATGTCGGTGTGGGGCGACCCTGGTGAGGAAGACCCCGACGGCTTCGCGTGCTGGCTGCTGTCCTCCGGCGAGGCGAGCTGGATCGTAGGACAGACCTACGCGGACTTCGCCGACCGCTGCCGCATCGTCGACGGAGGCTGGGCCCGCCCCGATGGGCTCACGTTCGGAACGTACCGCGACGGGTACTGGGTCACCGTCGACGCAGGTCCCGCCGCAACGGTCGAGGATGTCGCGGCGGTCGCCAGCACGCTCACGGACGTACCCGAGATCGAGCGCCGCGCCCACTGGGAGGCCATGTCAGACCTCCCCGCTGGATGAGAGTGGTCCCCAGACCGTGCGACAGCGTCCTCGAGCTACAGGATGCGTCGGAAGAACACAGCAGGTTCGGCTACCTCGAGTGACTCCAGCTCTGCCACGAGACGGATGAAGTGCTCGGTCTGCGTATGAGCCATCAGATGGTCGTGGGACTCCCACTCCTCGGTGAGGAGCAGCGAGGTCGGCTCGTCCTCGCGCTGCAGGAGCTCGTACGACAGGCAGCCGAGCTCGCGCCTGGTGGCGGCGACGAGCTCCTCGTAGACAGCGAGGGCCCGAGGGAGGTCGGCTTCCTGCACCCTGCAGGGAACGTGGACGCGGATCAAGGAGTCTCCTCGGGGAGTGAAGGGTCAAGGCCAGGACGGAGCCCATCGTGCAGGTCGACGACGGTCCGCCGCGCACGGATCCACGTCCGCGGGGCCGGGCCGGCCGCCCTCGCCGACCGTAGTCCCATCCGGCGTGAGCCGGGGGCAGCCACCAGGGATCTGGGCGCCAAGAGCCGGCGGGGAAGGACTCCACGTCGTGCGCACCGGACGATCGCGCGCGACGCGGTCCTGCTGCGCACTCGCCGGGCCCGACGTCGGCGCGTATCGGCGCCTGAGACGCTCCGATCGGGGCACGCCGACGCGGTGACCGGGGTCACCCTGAGCGGGTTTGACCAGAGGGGCCTCCCCCAGTAATGTTCTCTGAGTCAGCCCGGCAGGGAGGAACAGACACCACTGCGAAGCTCCTCGGAGCCGCCGCGAAGTGGCTGGATCCCCCGGGTGAGCCAAACCTCCTTGAGACTTCTGAGGACATTCGTGTCCTCGAGGAGTAGGGAATGTGGCCGACTTGGAAGGCTCGCTTCACGAGAAATCATGAAGTTGGAAGGCCCCGGAGAGTCTGATAAGATTAAGAAGTTGCCCCGAGTGAAGGCCTGGAAACGGGTTGGAGTCGGTGCGTGTCGGTTGCTTGAGAACTCAACAGTGTGCTTGATAGTTAATGCCAATTGTCCTGCATGGGCGCATGGCGTGCACCTTCGGTGTGTGTTGTGTGTTCGTGTTGAGACTTCTTATTTGGTATGAATTGAAAACGTCATGTTTTCGGTTTGTAGCCATGATTATGGACCTTCGGGTCCGCTTCGTATGGTTGTTAGCC
>NZ_MAQA01000107.1 GCF_001692445.1 Oerskovia enterophila
CTCACCTCGACATCCGTCTTCGACAGAATGTCCGCCGCATAGATACCAGCAGGACCAGCGCCGACGATAGCGACGCGCAAAGGACGGGAGCTGCTCACAGGAAAGAACGCCTTCCGATCGAGGAGGGGGACGAACGGTCCGCAGGAGTGGGGCGGACCGGTCACGCGGGCTGTCCGGGTGAGGTCCGCGGCCGCCAACGGGAGAACCACTCGATTGTACGACTGAGGTGAACCTCCACACTGACAGGCGATCTCGCCTGATGGAACCCTGTCTTGCGATCTGAGCAATCGTTACGCGGTTCCGGGACGTGAGCACTCAGGGCGCGACGGGAGGCCACGACGGCTCGGCCTGCCCTCGCACCACGGTCGCGCCGCCGGATCAGCCCTCGAACCGCCGCATGAACCCGTTGTCGAACCGAGGGCGCCACCCGAGCGAGCGAAGCGTCGAGAAGACCGGCACCTTGATGGTCGAGGGGGTGAACGACAGGGTCGCGACGTTCGACACCTCGTAGCCTCGCTCACCGGAGGCCGTGACCCGCGGCGCGACCACGACCTTCAGGGAGCGCGCCCCGAAGGTCTTGCCACGGAACCCGTCCTTGCGCGCCTCGGCGTGCACGCCACCGGCCGAGACACCCACGGACCTGCGCGACGAGCCGTGGAGCTCGGTGAACGCGTAGGTCCCTCGCCTGCCGTCGAGCGTGACCACGAGCCGGAACGTCTTGGTGACGGCCCCCGCACCGAAGAAGGACTGCCAGCGCACGTCCCAGCCCTTCCAGGTCGCGGTGACGACGACTCCCTTGTCCGTCGGTTCTGCCGTGACCTCGTAGGGCACGTCCTCCGCGTTGAGCGAGAGGAGGGCCGCGACGACGTCCTCGACCCCGGCCGGACCGCCGGTCGGCACGGGGACGCTCACTCCTCGATCCTCAGGCTCTCCTGGATCGCTCGGATCTCGACCAGCAGCTGCTCGGCCTGCGCTCCCGAGCACGAGCCCGTGACCTGCACCAGGTCCACGACCGGTCCACGGTCGACGATCGTCGTGCGGACGGCCTGGACCAGGGTCCCTCCCTCGGCGTCCGTGAAGGCGCCCTCGATCCGGAAGCCGGGGTGTCCCGCGATCTCCCGCTCCTCGCGCCCCAGCTCGGCGTACCCGGCGAGCCCGGTCAGCTTGGTCACGACCTCGCTCACGGCGTTCTCCAGCGTGAACTGCTTGCGCGTGCGCGACACGACCACGATGACGTTGGGCCGGAACTCGCCGGGGGCCACGACCTTGGCCAGGGCGAGCGGGAGCGCGACCTCGGGGAGCGGTGCCCAGTCCTCCGGGCAGTCGATGCTGACCCGGACGGGGGCAGGGAAGTCGGCGCTGGGGTAGGAGAGCACGGTGCTCATGAACCATCCTTCGTGTCGGTCGGTGCCGTCCTGCTCGACGGCAGGACGGGGGTGTCAGTCTGTCAGGCCCTCGGCGACCCGGGCGTCTCGGCGAGCCCCTGGCCCCACGGGCCGCTCCTGCTGCCCGTGCGGTGAGCCGGTCACCAGGGCAGGAGGTCGGTCAGGCCCTCCACGAGCTTCTTGGGCTCGAGGTCGACCTTCAGGCCGACCCCACCGCCCAGCCCGAGCGCGACGCCGAGGTCGATGTCGATCTCCGTGTGCTCCCAGCCTGCCTTGACGTCCACGTTCGCACGGACGCCGATCCCCGCGTAGCCGGTCGCCTCGGCGCCGACCTGGGCGCCCTCGATCCCCACCGACGCCTCGACCTTGGCCTCGGCCCCGGCGAACGCCTCGGCGCCGACCGCGACCCCCAGCCCGTCGGGTCCGACCGAGGCCGCGGCGTCGACGCCGGCGCGCGCACCCGCGAACGCCTCGGCACTGCCGTTCGCCTCGAGGATCCCGTACCCCAGCGAGCCGTCGGCCTTGCCCCCTGCCCCGACGGCTCGCTGGGG
>NZ_MAQA01000108.1 GCF_001692445.1 Oerskovia enterophila
GGGTGGTGCTGGTGGCGGGACGGGCTCAGCGCACGGTGGCGTCGATCGCGCCCTGGGCGAGGCGGTCGTGCAGCGCGCCGCCCGGGCTCACGTCGTCGGGGGAGCGGACGATCGCCCCGTCCGGTCCGTGCACGACGGCGTAGCCCCGCTCGAGCGTCGAGGCGGGGGACAGGGCGCGCACCTGGGCAGCGAGCCGGTCGGCCTCGCCGTGCGCGCGCAGCAGGATCGCGTCGAGCGAGCGCCGGGCCCGGTCCCTCGCGGTGAGGACCTGCTGCTCGCGCGTCGAGATCATGGTCTCGGGGGCCGCGAGCACCGGGCGCGAGCGTGCGCTGTCCAGACGGGACTGCTCGCGCTGGAGCTGGTGCGTGATCGCGGCGCGGATCCGGGACCGGGCCTGCAGGACGCGCGCACGCTCCTCGCCCACGTCCGGCACGATGCGCTTGGCGGCGTCCGTGGGGGTCGAGGCGCGGTAGTCGGCGACGAGGTCCAGGAGCGGGGTGTCGGTCTCGTGGCCGATCGCGCTCACGAGCGGGGTGCGGCAGGCCGCCGCGGCCCGGACCAGGGCCTCGTTGCTGAACGGCAGGAGGTCCTCGACCGCGCCGCCGCCGCGCGCGACCACGATCACGTCGACGTCGGGGCGCGCGTCGAGCTCGGCGATCGCTGCGCTCACCTGCGCGACGGCCCCCGTGCCCTGGACCGCGACCTCGCGGATCTCGAAGCGCACCTGGGGCCAGCGGGCGCGGGCGTTGACCACGACGTCGTGCTCGGCCTTGGACTCGCGGCCGCACACCAGGCCGACGACCGCCGGGAGGAAGGGCAGCGGGACCTTGCGGGCCGCGTCGAACAGGCCCTCGGCGGCCAGGACCCGCTTGAGGTGCTCGATGCGGGCCAGCAGCTCGCCGATCCCGACCGTGCGCACCTCGCTCGCCTGGAGCTGGAACGACCCGCGCTTGGGCCAGAAGACCGGCTTGGCGTGGACGACGACGTGCGCGCCCTCGGTGAGCGGCGTGCTCGCGGCCTCGAAGACCTTGGCGAGGGCGGCGACCGGGAGCGACATGTCGGCGTCGGTGTCCCGCAGGGTCAGGAAGGCCATGGAGGCACCGGGGCGACGGTTGAGCTGGACGACCTGCCCCTCGACCCAGACGGGGGCCATCTTGTCGATGTAGGCCGTGATCTTGCTCGACAGCAGCCGGACGGGCCACGGGTTCTCCGCGGTCGTGTCGAGGGCCCGGGCGGGGAGCGCGGGCCCTCGACACGACCGCGGAG
>NZ_MAQA01000109.1 GCF_001692445.1 Oerskovia enterophila
CCCTCCTCGATCGGAAGGCGTTCTTTCCTGTGAGCAGCTCCCGTCCTTTGCGCGTCGCTATCGTCGGCGCTGGTCCTGCTGGTATCTATGCGGCGGACATTCTGTCGAAGACGGATGTCGAGGTGAGTATCGATCTGTTCGAGCGTCTGCCTGCGCCTTTTGGGTTGGTGCGGTACGGGGTGGCTCCGGATCATCCGCGGATCAAGCAGATCATCGTGGCGTTGCACAAGGTGTTGGCGCGTGGTGATGTGCGGTTGTTGGCGAACGTGGATTATGGGGTGGATCTGAAGCTGGACGATCTGCGGCAGTTCTATGACGCGGTGATCTTCTCGACGGGGTCGATCCGGGATGCGGCGTTGCCGATCGAGGGGATCGATCTGCCGGGGTCGTTCGGTGCTGCTGATTTCGTGTCGTGGTTCGACGGGCATCCGGACGTGCCGCGGACGTGGCCGTTGGAGGCGCGTGAGGTCGCGGTGCTGGGGGCGGGGAACGTGGCGTTGGACGTGGCGCGGATCTTGGCCAAGCATGCGGATGATCTGTTGCCCACGGAGATCCCGGACAACGTGTATGCGGGGTTGAAGGCGTCGCCGGTCACGGATGTGCACGTGTTCGCGCGTCGTGGTCCGGCGCAGGCGAAGTTCTCGCCGTTGGAGCTGCGTGAGCTGGGTCATGTGCCGGACGTGGACGTGATCGTGTATCCGGAGGACTTCGAGTTCGACGAGGGGTCGATGGCGGCGATCAATTCGTCGAACCAGACGAAGCAGGTCGTCAAGACGTTGACGGACTGGACGCTGAAGGATCCGAGCGAGTTCACGGCTTCGCGCCGGTTGCACCTGCATTTCTTGAAGGCTCCGGTCGCGGTGCTGGGGCAGGAGCGGGTCGAGGGGTTGCGCACCGAGCGCACGGTGCTCAACGGTGACGGGACGGTCAGTGGGACGGGGGAGTTCCAGGACTGGCCGGTGCAGGCGGTCTATCGTGCGGTGGGGTATTTCGGGTCGCCGTTGCCCGAGGTGCCGTTCGACGAGCTCAAGGGTGTCATTCCCAACCGTGAGGGTCGGGTGATCGACATCGATGGTGAGCAGGTCCCGGGGGTCTATGCCACGGGCTGGATCAAGCGTGGCCCGGTCGGGTTGATCGGGCACACCAAGTCCGACGCCTCGGAGACCGTCCGCCACCTCGTCGAGGAC
>NZ_MAQA01000110.1 GCF_001692445.1 Oerskovia enterophila
AGGCCCTCGCACAGCAGGTCCCGCCGGTCGCGCAAGGACGCCGCGAGCGCGCGCGGGGCGTCGTCGTCGGCGAGCGCCTGGGCGATCGCGGGCTGGAACGGCGCCCCCGACGTGTACGTCAGGAACTGCTTGACCGTCCGCACGGCCTCCACGAGGTGTGCCGGCCCGTGCAGCCAGCCGATCTTCCAGCCCGTGAACGAGAAGGTCTTGCCCGCCGACGAGATGGTGATCGTGCGCTCGGCCATGCCCGGCAGGGTCGCGACGGGCACGTGCACGGCGTCGTCGTACACGAGGTGCTCGTAGACCTCGTCGGTCACGACGATCGCGTCCACGGAGCGGGCCGCGTCCGCGATCACCTGCAGCTCGGCGCGCGTCAGGACCGTCCCGGTCGGGTTGTGCGGCGTGTTGACGAGGACCAGCCGGGTCCGCGGCCCGACGGCGGCACGCACCTGGGCGGGGTCGAGGCGGAAGCCGTCCGGGGTCGGGTGGAGCGGCACGGTCACGTGCGTGGCCCCCGCGAGCGCGATGACCGCCGCGTGGGAGTCGTAGAAGGGCTCCAGGGTCACGACCTCGTCGCCCGGTCCCGCGAGGGCCAGGACGGTGGCCGCGAGCGCCTCCGTGGCCCCCGTGGTGACCAGGACCTCGGTGTCCGGATCCAGGTCCAGGCCGTAGTGGCGTCGTTGGTGGTCCGCGACGGCCCGGCGCAGCTCGGGGATTCCCGTGCCCGGCGGGTACTGGTTGTGCCCGCCGGTGATCGCGCGGATCGCGGCCTGCTTGATGGCGTGCGGGCCGTCGACGTCCGGGAAGCCCTGGCCCAGGTTGATCGCGCCCGTGCGCGCCGCGAGGTTCGTCATCTCGGCGAAGATCGTGGACGCGACGCTGCCGTCGGCGCGCAGGAGCCC
>NZ_MAQA01000111.1 GCF_001692445.1 Oerskovia enterophila
CCCCTTGGCGCCGACCGGATCGGCTGAGAGCAGGTCCTGATGAGCCCGAAGGTGATCGGCCAGGTCGGCCCGCGCCCGAACTGGGACCAGTGGGCGCTGGGCATCGCGCACGCCGTGGCCTCCCGCGCGGACTGCACCCGGCGACAGGTCGGCGCGGTCGCACTCGGCCCGGACCACCGAGTGCTCGGCACCGGGTACAACGGCGCGCCGTCGGGCAGGCCCGGGTGCGCCACGGCAGGTGCGTGCCCGCGGGGGCGGTTCGGCTACGACGCCGTCGCGTCCGGGGCCCCGTACTCCTCCGGCGGCGACTCGACCTGCGACGCGCTGCACGCCGAGGAGAACGCCGTCCTGCACCTGTCCCCCGCCGAGCGTGCCGGGGCCACGATCTACGTCACCGACGAGCCCTGCCCGAACTGCACCCGCTTCCTGGCCGGGGCCGGGATCGCGCGCGTGGTGTGGCCCACCGGCGAGATCGAGTACTCGGGGGCGTAGGTCCGCTCGCTCGCGCGTCTGCGCATAGGTGCTGGCATGACCGAGACCACCCACGCCCCTGCGTCCACCAGCGACATGGTGCGCGAGTTCCACACGACGTTCCAGGTCCCCACCGCGCCCGGCACCAAGCCGGTAGCGCGCTTCGAGCGACTGGAGCTGCGCTACAGCCTGGTCGCCGAGGAGTTCGCCGAGCTCACCGAGGCGGTCTACGGGGCCGAGGCCGGCGCGCAGGTGCGTGCGGCGACCGCCCGCGTGGTCGCTGAAGGTGACGACACGGGCGCTGACGTCGTGGAGATCCTGGACGCCCTGGCGGACCTGGTCGTCGTCGAGCACGGGTGGGCGATCGAGGCGCACCTGCCCCTGGAGGAGGCGCTGGTCGAGGTGCACCGCACGAACATGGCCAAGCTCGGCCCCGAC
>NZ_MAQA01000112.1 GCF_001692445.1 Oerskovia enterophila
GCACAAGGGATACTGCCTTGCTGAGAGGTGGAGATGGGATTCGAACCCACGTGCACGGCTTTGCAGGCCGCTGCCTCGCCTCTCGGCCACTCCACCAGGGACTCGAACCCGACAAGTCCGAAGACTTGTCCGAGCGGACGACGGGATTCGAACCCGCGACCCTCACCTTGGCAAGGTGATGCTCTACCACTGAGCCACGTCCGCACTGCCGAACCTCGTCCGGATCTCTCCGGCGTTTTTCGGCGCGTCACAGACTCTAGCCGAAAGATGGGGCAAGAGTCCAAATCGCCCCAGGTCAGTGCGTTGCGCGGCCGGGGCGGGGGTCGTGGGACGTGGCGAGAGCGAGGGGGGCCGACCTGAGGGCCCCGGGCGGTCGCGTGTCGGGCGTCGCGTGGCCGGCGAGCGAGCGGGCGTACTCGGTTGCGCCAGGGTCGGCGTGATCTCGGGGGCTCCCGATGTCCGTGCCCGCGTCGTGGGGCTGCTGCTCGAGCTGGGTCGAGCGCGCGTCGGAGGGGGCAAGGGGTGCGAGCCCGTGGAGGGACCGAAGCTCACGGATCGGTACGGCGAAAGCCCCGAGAACCCGACGTCGGAAGGGGCCGTGGTCACGCGGCCGCCCGTGGCGCCGCTGGAGCGGCGGCCTGCCCGCGCAGTCTCTGTGCTGGTGGAACGTCGCGCTGACCCGCATCAGGCCGGCGTGGTCGGGCCGGGGCAAGGGGGTGGGGTTCGTGTCGGGCGGGTATGACAAAAGGCCGTCCCGGGGGGACGGCC
>NZ_MAQA01000113.1 GCF_001692445.1 Oerskovia enterophila
GAGCTGCGGGGCGCTCGCGGGCCCTCCCCGACGTACGGTGGCGAGATGACGGACGCTCCGACGGGGGGCGCGAGCGCCCCGCAGCTCGTGCGCCACGCGCTGACCGACGTGTGGCGCACCGTCCGCAGGGCCGACCTGGCGATCGCCTACTGCTCCGTGGTCCTCGTGGTCGCGGCCGTGCTGTGGTTCCTCCCCGAGGGGACCCGCGACCAGGTCCTGGAGGACACGAGCACCAACCTCGCGAACCTCCGCGACCGCCCCATCTCGGTGCTCCTCGCGAGCGCGTTCGTCATCTCGAGCGCGGGCGAGGTGCTCCTGGTGCTCCAGCTCCTCGTGGTGCTGGCCTACGCACAGCGCTTCGTCGGTCGGCTCGGGGCGCTCGCGGTCGGGTTCATGGGGCACGTCGGGGCGACCGTCTTCACGGCCATGGTCCTGACGACAGGGATCTTCCACGGGTTCGTCAACCCGGGCGTCGCGAGGGTCGACGACGTCGGGGTCAGCTACGTCATGGCGACCGTGATGGGGTTCCTCACGGTGGTGGTGCCGCGCCGGTGGCGCTGGTGGTGGATCGCGTTCGTCGTCGTGTACTGGGTCGGCCCCGGGTTCCTGGCGCGGAGCTTCACGGCGGTGGGGCACACGACCGCGCTGGTCATCGGGCTCACCGTCGCGTCCGCCCCGCGACGAACGCGGCAGGCGGCCGGGTGGGCGGGCGACATCCCGGGACGGTGACCCTGCTCCTGGGGGGCTGGCG
>NZ_MAQA01000114.1 GCF_001692445.1 Oerskovia enterophila
TACACCCTTCCCGAGCTGTCGTACGACTACGGCGCACTCGAGCCCCACATCTCCGGCCGCATCATGGAGCTGCACCACTCCAAGCACCACCAGGCCTACGTGACCGGCGCCAACACCGCGCTCGACAAGCTCGCCGAGGCCCGCGACTCGGGCGACCTGGCCGCGGTCAACCTCCACGAGAAGAACCTCGCGTTCAACCTCGGCGGCCACGTCAACCACTCCGCGTTCTGGACCAACCTCTCCCCCGAGGGCGGCGGCGAGCCCACGGGCGACATCGCCGCAGCCATCGACGAGGACTTCGGCTCGTTCGAGAAGTTCAAGAAGCACTTCGCCGCGGTCGCCGCAGGCGTCCAGGGCTCGGGCTGGGCCATCCTCGCCTGGGACACCCTCGGCAAGAAGCTCATCATCGTCCAGCTCTACGACCAGCAGGGCAACATCGCCCTGGGCCTGGTCCCCATCGTCCTGCTCGACGTCTGGGAGCACGCCTACTACCTCGACTACCAGAACGTGCGCGCCGACTACGTCACCGCCTGGTGGAACCTCGTCAACTGGGCAGACGCCGACGCACGCCTCGCACGCGCCCGCACCCAGGGCGAAGGCCTCATCATCCCCGCCTGACC